>NZ_NPBR01000029.1:0-158785 GCF_002276415.1 Paenibacillus sp. 7523-1
CCATTTACTCACTCGTTGTTCAGTTTTCAAAGATCAAACGTCGTTTGCATCCGAGTGTTGTTCTCTTCAGCAACTTTTATATCTTATCATGTCCCAACCAACTTGGCAAGCACTTTTTTGAAGTTTCTTTCGAAGCTTGTTAAGCTAGCTTACCACACCGTGTTTCTTGTGTTTTCTTGGCCGGAATAAGAATATACCATGCTGAAATAGTAATTACTACATGTAAAATATCCCAAATGCTAATATCGATAAATGATTAGAGTTACATAGATACATTGACTATTACTCCTGCAGTCATCAGTGTGCAGACTATATCTAAACTTATCAGACAGAGGTCAACATCTATTCCAATCCATTCAGCGTTACAGTAGAGGTGAGACTCATTAGTTTCTTTGTCGGAAGCATTTCTGGATTCGCAGTTGAAAGCATTCTGGTGACCTTTTATACAACTTATATGATCTACTACAAATCACCTACTACGTTATATATCTTCTATTAATAATAGAAGCCCATGATTAGATATCCGATTACGATGGCCCAACCACCGTCGGTCCTTCCTACTTGTTTCCAAATCTACCCATCACAATCGTATCGTAGTACTCTCCGTTCGCATGTCTGCGGTCCTTTTTCAACACACCTTCAATTTCAAAACCCATTCTTTGATATAGCTCTATTGCTTTATCATTGGTTTCTAATACAGTCAGCGTCACTTTCTCAACACCGCTTCTGTCAGCCCAATGGAGTGACAATTCCAGCAGCTTATTCCCGATGCCATAGCCCCAGTAATCTCGGGCAACACACACCCCGAACTCAACTCTATGGGAAAACCGCTTCAGGTCAGACCCCTCACATCTGGCGTACCCGACAATCTCTTCCTGCACAGTAGCCACAAGAAACAAGTTTCGATCTTTCTCTGTGTCTAAACGGATAATGTTCCTGAACCCCGCTGCATCGATATAAGCTTCGCCCTGCTCCCGGTCCATGTTCTCCGTTTCTCCATCGATCTGTACACGAAGCGAGGATAAGGACTCCGCATCCTTTTCTTCTGCCGATCTAATCGAAAAAGCCATTCCTTTTATGATAAAATCCTGTTTATGAATTTTCATATCTACCCTTCCCTCTGTCTCCTATCCGAATTCGGATGGACTTTTGCCCGTAAGCATTTTAAATACCTGACTAAAATACGTCGCATTCCGGAACCCCGTCATCTCACTAACCTCGTAGACCATGTAATGACCTGATTGCAGCAGCTCTATCGCCTTTTGGATTCGATATCCGTTTAGATAACCCACGAAATTTTCCCCGGTTACCCTTTTGAATAGCTGGCTCAGATATTTGGGATGTACAAAAAGCCCCTTCGCTATAGCCTCAAAACTGATTTCTTCAGCATAATGCTGCTCCACATACTGTTTCACCTGGTCGACAAGTTTATTGCTCTTTTTCTCTGTCATCTCTTTCCGTGTCTGCACGATCCATTCTCCAATAAATGCTTCCATCCAGCATAGCAGATCCTGCAATGAATATTTGGTTTGAATGTCCCTGAGAAACTCGCTCATGGTCATGGGCGGGCGCAACAGGGGATATTGTCTATTCCAACTGTGAATTAAGGTATTAAAAAGACTTACGGCTACCACCTGTATATCCTGAAGGCCAGTACACTTGCCAACCTTAAACATCTGGCGGATTAAAAGCCATGCTTCTTCTGCCAAATCAATCTTCATGTCTGCCCATGACTCGTTCCATTGCTGCAGCAGCATAGAATAATCATGTACACTCGTTTCCACTCTTTGGATGGAGTTATATGAATAGATTCGGCTTCCTCCCTGAAATTCCGCCATCTCAAGTGCTTCTCTGCTCTCCAAATAAGAGTCCATTACCTCACACAAATGATGTTTGGGTGTTCCAATCCCAGCACTCATCTCCATTTTGAGATACGTAAATACTTGGTCAATCATCCTTTCCACAATTGAGTACATCTCATCAAGCAGCTCTTCTCCGCCAAAAAGGAGCAGCACAAAAACCTGATCTGAATAATCCACGATCTCAACCTGACTGTTCGGTAAGTGCACCGTTTGTTCCTTAATCGTTTCCTGAATAATATCGGCCGCCCCGTAGCGGAGCAACTGCCAGTCACGCTCTTTCATCTTTGTCAGAAATCCGGGGCGATTCAGCTGTAGACTAATCGTGCTTACCTGTGCAGACAAGGGAATACCCACATAATCCATACGTTGGCTAGGCAACTCATTGGCCTGATAACGTGTGGTCAGGAGTTCGTGCAGAAACTGTTTGCGTAAATAGGGAACTACCTTTCCGATCTCCTGCTTGTATGTTCGCTCCAGCCGCTCATGCCGCTCTCGCACCTCCTGTTCCAACATAACTTCACGCAGCACGGATTCGATCTCTTCCACCTCTGCCGGTTTCAGCAGAAAATGATTCACTCCCCACCGCATGGCGGCCCGAGCATTCTCAAATTCGTCGTATCCACTTAAAATGATAATCGGCAGATGAGGATAATTGCGGCGAATTGCCTGTGTTACCTCCAACCCTGTCATCCCTGGCATGTAAACATCGGTCATGACCAGATCAGGGCGCAGCCGCTCGAATTGTTCAAGCGCATCTACGCCGTTGGAAGCTGTGCCTGCAATTCTCAGACCCAGAGAAGGCCACTCAATATGTTCGGTTAAAGCCTTAATCATATGTGGATCGTCATCTACAAGCATGATGGTTTTCATATGTTTTCACCGTCCAGCCAGAGATTTAACTGCTCTTCTGTCTCAATACGCGGTAGTGAGATCGTTACTTGCACGCCACCCGAGCTACCTGTACGTAAATGAACGCCATATCCTTTGCCACAATATAACTGAATGCGCTGATGTACATTTCTCACACCGATACCTGATGAACTTTCCAGTCCCCACTCTTCTTGCAAACCTTGACCATTATCTATAATTTGAATAACAACCCTGGATGGATCCTCAGTCTCTTCCCATATTTCCACACGGATTTGAAGTGTCTCATCTTTGGGATTTGCATGTATGACGGCATTTTCAATAAAGGGCTGCAAAATAATTTTGGGGATGTAACAGCTCCGGAAACGCGGATCGATCTGTTCTTCATAATGAATGGAGAAAGGCAATCTTTCGGCCTGGATGCTGACATAACAACGGGCATGCTCCAGCTCATCACGAATTTTAATGAACATTTTGCCTCCACTAAGGCCAATGCGTAAAAGTTTGCTGAGCTGAACAATCATGCGGCTAATGTCTTTGGCTTCATAATCAAGCGCACGCCAATGAATCATATCCAGTGTATTGTAGAGAAAGTGAGGTTTGATCTGTGCCTCCAGCAGACTTGTCTGGGCCTCTCGCTTGGCGCGGCTCTCCTCCTTCACCTGATTCATCAATTCCGTCAGTCTGGAAGCCATATGATTGAAGCCATAAGCCAGATGAGCATACTCCTGAGTAAACGAGAGATGTACCCTGGTTTCAAAGTCACCCTTCTCAAGCTGTCTCATTCGCTTAATCAGCTGAAGAAGGGGCCGGATAATGCGCCGGACAAACAAATACGCGAATACGGCTGAACATACCAGTCCGACAACAGCAATACCAAGCACCTGCCATCCGGCATACCTGACCGGAGATAGCAGTGTATGTACAGGAATCGTCTGTACCAAACGCCACTGAAGTGTAGCGGGCTTGGAATACAGCACGAGCTGCGCACCGCCACCATCGCCAGATACCACCTCGAATCCATCTTCATTCTGCTGGGCATGCTCTTGAATCCATTCACTGTCCACGACCGGTAGCGTTCCCCGAGCGGCTGTATCCACTGGCAGATGCGAGTCAGCGACAACTGCATCTTCATCTTCATTATCACTGGAACGTTGGTCATAAGCCCTTACCGGATCTGCCTCACCCATCTGCATAATGACGTTACCGGCTGTGTCCACGAGCAGCACCTGTCCATCCAATACCATGGGCATGTCAGCAAATCGGCGTACAATATCGGCACGACTCAAACGGATTAGGACATAGGCCGCCGTACTGCCACGACTGTCGAAGATCCGCTGGGCATAACCAACGAGGGAATGTCCTGATTCATTTTCCCGCAGAGGTACCCAGGCTGCATCAGCATGTTCCAGAGCTGTGAACCATGCGTCCCCTGCAATCGTATCTACTGGAAAGATCCGGTCAGCCATCGTGACGTTAACCCCATTAAACGCATCCGTATACAATTCAACGGAGGTGATGCCTTCACTAACAACAAGCGTATGGTCCAGTATTTTGGCTAACTCCCGTCTTTGGTGAATCTGTGTAAGCCTCCCTGTTCCTGCTGTCTCCAGCAAACTTGAGAGCTCTCTGTTGCTTGCCAGCGAATAGGCGGTTCCTGTCACTCCAGTAATAAAATCAAATCCACGCCTGGTACTCTCGTTAAGTAGTGCCAGCCGTGCTTTGCTGATTTCGGTAAAGGTTACGGTAGAGAAAGACTGATATGCCAGCCAGACGATGCCTGATACAAGCAGCAGGTTAAACGCAATAAAGCAAGTCACCATCAGCGTGGTGAGCTTGCTTTGCTGCAGTTTGTGATTGATAAACAGGGATAATCTTCGTTTCCCCATGAAACCAACTCATTTCGTTTGGAAATTACCCTTTGAGTCCGGAGGTCGCGATCCCTTCCACGAAGTACTTTTGGCAGACCATAAATACGATGAAACAAGGCACGAGCGATAACACCGACATGGCAAACATCGGACCCCAATCCGATTGGGAGCTGGAATCCAGGAACAAGCGCAGCCCCAGCGGTACCGTGTATTTGCTGACATCGCTTAAATAGATCAGTTGACTGAAGAAATCATCCCATGTCCACAAAAAGGTAAAGATCATCGTAGTCACCAGCGCCGGAAAAGCCAACGGGATAATGACCTTCGTGTATATGCGTACAGGTCCACAGCCATCAATGGTTGCCGCCTCATCCAGCTCTTTGGGCAGACCGCGGAAGAATTGAACCATCAGGAAAATAAAGAAGGCATCCGTAGCAAGCCATTTGGGAACCACCAGAGGCAGGTACGTATTCACCCATTCCAAATGGTTGAACAGGATATACTGCGGAATCAGCGTCACATGATGCGGCAGCATGATCGTCATTAACATCAGACCGAAGCAGACTGCCTTGAAACGAAAATCCAGTCGGGCAAATGCATACGCCGCCATTGAACAAGAGACCACATTACCCAGGACTGCACCCAGTGACAGGACTATGGAGTTGGTCAGGAAACGGGAGAATGGGTTACCCTGGATTCCGGTCCAGCCGTTCATGTAATTTTGAAAGTTCCATTCCTGCGGCCAAAACCACGTCTCCGTGAAGATCATATGTCCCGGCTTGAACGAACTGCCCAGCATCCAGAGCACCGGATACAGCATGACGAGGGCAATTCCTGAAATCAAAATATGTTTCGCCATGACCCAAAGAGCAGAATTCCGTTGTCCAATCATGATTTTCCACCATCCTCATAATGGACCCACAGCTTGCTGCTGCGGAATACCAGCAAAGTAAACACGCCGATCAGGATTACCAGCACCCAAGCCATCGCCGATGCATAACCCATCTGAAAGAAGGAGAATCCCTTCTTATAGAGATACAGGGAATACATCAATGTTGAATTTACAGGACCCCCGCTGCCATTGCTGATGACGAAGGCTTGCGTGAACGATTGAAAGGAGGTGATCAGCTGCATGACCAGATTGAAAAAGATAACCGGCGATAATATCGGCAGCGTTATATTGAAGAAACGCCGGAGCGGACCAGCACCGTCTACCGCAGAAGCTTCGTCATATTCAGGTGGGATCTGCTTCAGGCCTGCCAGGAAAATAATCATGGATGATCCGAACTGCCATACGGACAACAGCACGATGGAGTACAGCGCATATTTTGGATTAGCCACCCAATCCGGTGCCTTGATACCCACCATGGCAAGCACGCCATTGAGGAGGCCGTCGCCACCCAGCATTTTACGCCATAACATGGCGATGGCCACACTGCCTCCAAGCAAGGTGGGGATGTAATATACGGTCCGGTAAATACCCAGCCCGCGAATTCCTTTGTTAAGCAGCATCGCGACAAGCAAGGCAAAGATCAATTTAACCGGAACGGACACAGCAACATACGTAAAGGTCACCTTCAGCGACTGGATAAACAGCTTATCCGAGGTAAACATGGTCGTGTAGTTACCCAGACCGACCCAGGAAGGGGCGGCCAGGATACTATAGTCTGTAAACGAAATGTACAGTGAAACCAACATTGGGCCCAGGGTCAGAAACAATAACCCAACCAGCCATGGGGCCAGAAACAGAAGTGCTGCTCCACTATGGGCATACCTCCGTTTCACCCGCCGGGCTGTCATACGCTCGGTTCGGGCTTGACCGATCTGCGTTGTACTCATCTTCGCAACCTCCCCGCGGAATTTGAAGTCCAGATCTGTTCAAGGCTCTATTGACTCGATGCAAGTGTCGCCTTGGCACCTTCAATGAATTGGGCAATCACATCCGATGTGCTGCCTTGACCGAAGGCGATCTGCTCACTTGCGCTCTTGAAGCTGGTATCCACTTCGGAAAATCCCTGCGGGTAAGGCGGATCAATTTCACTGGAGTTTTTGGATACGACGTCGATAAACTGGAAGATGGCTTGCTCCGCTTCAGGCAGCGTAGGTTGCATTTTCTCACGAATGCTGGAGTTGACGGGTACTCCCCGCTCGGAGCCGAGAATAGCAGTTGCCTCCGGATCGTTCACCATGAAGTCAATAAACATCGCCACTTCCTTCGGATGTTTGGTTTTGGCGTAACCCGACAGGAACTGACCTGCTTTCAGGTATTCACCGATTTGTTTTTCGTTCTCACCATGCGGGAGCACTTGTATGCCAAGCTTGTGATCCTGGTTTTTATTCACCTGCTGGAACGTCAATAATTGGTTGGACCACGCAAAATCCATGGCGGCCGTACCCAGCGAGATCGGACGTGTCTCCAATGCGTTGGTTGTGGACGCTGTCACTTCGGCAGGGGTAACGCCCCCGTTCTCGCGAAGGGCTCCCCACATGTCAAACCACTGCTGAAGCTCCTCAGGGGTTGCCGCCATCGTCCCACCTTCGAATAGTCCCTTGCCTGTTTGACGAATAAACACCTCAAACATGTTGGTCGTTCCCGATACATCCGCTGATCCGTAGAAACCTTCACCCTTTTCTGCAGCAATCCTGGCTGCAATATCGCTAAAGTCCTTCCACGTCCAGCTCTCCTGAGGTTCTTCGATTCCAAGTTCCTTAAACAGAGTCGCGTCGTAAATGACTCCGGGTGCATTTACGCCTAACGTAATTGCATATAATTTATCATCAATCGATCCGGCTTTGAGCATGCTCGCGTCATGGTCATCTGTACGGAGCTCTTTACTCTCGCTGTATGGGGTCAGGTCGAGAAGTGCACCACGCCGGGCAAAGTCGGTAAGAAAAGCATAATCCATCTGTACAATATCCGGTGCATTCGAACCAGCTACCTGCGTGGTCAGCTTGTCAAAATATCCGTCCCATCCGGAGTATTCCGGTTTGATCGTAATACCAGGGTGTTTCTCTTCAAACAGTTTGATCACTTTGGTCGTCAGATCATGGCGAGTCTGTGATCCCCACCAGGTCATGCGCAGCTGAATGCTGCCCGAGGCAGCTTCCTCACTTCCCTCACCAGATGAAGCAGTAGACCCGGAAGATGCTCCGGAACAGGCTGTAGCCAATAACAACAGGGACATGCAGAATAGGGTTACCCATTTTTTAGTGATCAACATGAATGAATTTTCTCCCCTTTTATCATGGAATCGCTTACAAAACTATTGTAACGGCGTATTACCGCTCATGACATAAACAAAAGTAAGCTTTCCTGTCAAAAAAGTAAGGGGTTAGGGAGTAAAAACCACCGGAGTAAATTCTCCGGCGGTTTATCAAGTCAAGAATACATCATCTTCATAGTGACCTCATCTTTACTCACATGGAGGGTTGCGTCACTGTAGCAGGTGTTGTGGTCTGCCTGGCCAAGTGCTCTTTCATTTTCGCCACTTCGGTACCTGCCAGCATCATAATGCCAATACCATGGTTGTCATTCGTTACAGTCAGCAGATCCTTATCGTAGTATTCCGCCGTAAAAGCATATCTGGACCCACTGCATACCCCGTGTACATTGCCTTGGCGGTCGATAGCTGTCCGGGTCAATCCACTCCATGCCCGCTCTGAAGCTTCAATATAACGCTCTGGCTGCTCCAACCAGCCGAAGCGAACGCCCCGCGCAAACCCATAAGCAAACATGGCGGTACAGGAAGCTTCCTGGTACGTGTTTGCATCATTCAGCACCTGATGCCATAATCCTCCCTCTCCCTGCAAAGCTGCATAACCATCACACAATTCATTGAAGAACTGGATTAATGCCGGGCGATCAGGGTGCTCTGCTGGCAAAGCCTCCAAAACTTCAGTCAGGGAAAACAGTGTCCATCCGTTCCCACGTCCCCACGGAATATGAGTCGCTTGTTCATATTTGAAATCATATACATGAGACATCATTTTGAACTCAGGCATAAACAGATATTTGCGATAAAGTAGAAATTGTCTCGCTGCCTCGTCCAGCGCTGATTGCTTCCCAGTCAGGCGAGCATACCGGACCAGAAACGGGGTACTCATGTAGAGATCATCTGCCCACATCGTATTCTCGGCGAATTCTCCAATGCACTCGCGGTAAAACGCGCCGTCGTCCTGCCGCTCCAGCCGGAAGAGCATGAAATCAGCAATACGCTCGGCAATCGGAAGGAACGTCGGTTCATTACATTCCGAATACGCCTCAAGCATGGCTGAACCAAAAGAGCCGCAGTTATCCAGCATTTTCAGCATGACCAACTGCTGGTTAACTGCCGGGAATCCGTACTGTTCCCGATCCCATAGCGAGTAATCATACATTCGGGTGCATGCCTGCACATGTTCTGCTGCATAACGAATGATATCGGGTCGATCCAGATAACGCCCGGTTTGCAGTAGTCCATAAACCGTTACACCAAGCGGGTAATCCCAGCGGCCGTAATTGGTCACACTGCCAACTGTCCACTTATTGCTAAGCATTGCATTTTCATAATACGGGCGAATCCAAGCATCTGGCTGATCCAACTGCCAATACGTATGCTCCGCATGCTTGTTTTGGTTATCGTCTTCATTGCTGGCCGGTGAAGCATTTATCCTGTAAACACGGTCTGTCCGCAATAAATCTTGTACTTCAGGCTCCATTCCAGCTTGGAAAGGACCAACATACATCCACTTCTGTCCTGAAGCTCCATGCACATGTTTGGGCAGCTCCAATTCAAGATGCGTCCCGTTCACGGCTGCGTTTAAAGTAAACCTCCATGGCTCAGTGGTCGCGCTGCATACGCTGCATACCAATAGATCGTTCTGACCATAAGATGCCTGTATTTCAGACTCAAATGATCCTGCTTCCTGTAGCTGTACAGCTGGCTTCCCATTTACCCATATCGTTAGTGGTCCGGAAGAATGGCCGGATAAACTTATAAGGCTTCCCGCCGAGTCCCTATTATTTATTCGTGTCCAAGCGTATGCCCGCTGTCCGGGAACATGTCCATATAATCGCTCCAATGTCGGTCTGGCCTGCTGTTCAAGGGACCACTCCTTATTGGGAAACCACTCAAATATATCATCCTGTTCCTGTCCAAACAGGTTCCAATTAGGTTGAATGCTTCCAGATGTGGATGAAGTACTAAATGCGCGCACAGCTTCTTCCTGGTCAATAGGCTTCGTATAGACCCATCCAGCCTGTCCGTGACGTTCCTGAAAAGGAGCAAGCACATTCAAGATGCGCACCTTCCCTTCATCTGAACCAAACTGGCATCCAAAACCGGCAGGAGTATATTTCATTTCAAGTAATAACGTATTCCAGCCCGGCTTGATGTCGATCCCCAATTTTACCGTGGCGTCCGGATTAATCTCGTCCATTACCGTTGAGCGATACACCAGCTGATCATTAAAATAGAATCGAACAGGCCCGTAGCAGCGAATGAGAACATCCAGGTTTCGATTCTCATCTCCCCATACCAGGGCTGCGGCATAGGCTACTTGTCCTTTGTGGGCATTCGTGAATCGTTCACTCAGATTGAAATCATACAACCCCTTCTCGTTCTGCAGAATACCCGACTTCTGGAACACCCGATATACAAAGTCAGCTTGCGCATTGGCACCGATATACCTCTCCGCCAGCACTTTCAATATCTGATCCTGATCCTCTCCAAAACGGTAGTACATGCTCTGCGGTTCATCAAAATACGTTGTCATGGATTGCCACAGTCCTCTCCGGATGGAATGAACACACTCTCTTCAAACGTAATTGTCCAAGTATACTATTTAAGTATAGCGCTTAACCTTGGTGAGAAAATCCCTTTACCAAGGCAATTGAAGTGTAAGCTTACAACTCCAAGCTTATTGCAAAACAGCCGAATAATATCCCCAGTATAACTGACAGGTTTGTTGGTTGGCTATAGAAATTTGTTTACGCTTTCATATTGATTCTCATTCGATCCTTCTGTTCTTTTCCCCAGGAAAAAAACCGGACCACAAGGTTGTGGCCCGGTCCGATGCATATCATCCGAAAATGGTAAAGTTAATGATTAGTCTATCTTCAGCATATTCAGATTTGGCCAGTCCGTTCCCATCTGCATCCACACGAATAAACATATCATACTGTTTTCTTACGTCATTCATTTTGTTCCCCAATTTCAAAGTGACTACAGTACCAGCGCCTGAATTTAATTTATCAAGTCTAAGGGTATGGCCATCATTACTGATCTGACTGTCACCGATGGTGTAAGGAATACCATTAATAACATATGAATCATCCTCAGTAAACTTAAATGCATCGGTTGAATATTCAATCGTACCATCTACAAACTCTTCCCCAAGACTATAATCCAAGGTAAAAGGAGAATTCTGATATTCCGTTTGGAGATATTTCGTTTTATCTTCTTTCCCATCAAACCCAAAATGGCTTGATGCAGCAGTTGGAATATCTACTGGAGCCTCACCTTTGACGAGCGCAAATGTAAACACATGTTCATTATCTTTAGGTGACTCGTTACCAGCCTGATCCTTGGCAGTAATTACATATCTATATTCTCCTGGCGGAAGGTTAAGCAAAATGGTCCGAGGCAGCGAACCGTCAGCCTGGCTAGGGCCAAGCAGAAGAGGACTAGCAAGCTCTTCCTCGTCCACGATATCATTACCATTCGAATCCGTCCATTTGTAGAAAGCCACAATGGCATTCTCTTCACCAATGGCCCCTGGCTCACCCTGAATTTGATCAAACGTACCATTGTAGTTATCAATAACTTTAAATTTGCTGATGTCCACAGTCGGGGCCTCAACGTCCAGTACCGGCTGCTCATTATGGACCAGCTTGATCTTTAACAAACTCGCCACGTCCCGGGCAGATTCGTTGCCTGCCTTATCCGTAGCGGTCAAAATAAACCGGTATATCCCAGATGGATAATCCCCGATATCCACCGCTGTGAACGAACCATCACTCAAGCTCTCGCCAAGCACAATGGCTGTTTTCAACTCGTCGCTGTCCACTTTTCCATTCTCGTTGAGATCTTTCCATGGATATGCCTTAACGACAGCTCCCGCTTCGCTTACTGCTTCTGCCTCTCCCCAAAGCTGATCTTGTGTTCCGCTGTAGTTATCGTTAAAGAAAATCCGGTCCACATTCACTGTTGGTGCCGTTATGTCAGCCGGTACCGAAGGGATGGTGCCTCCTCCATTACTGCCCCCTGACGATGAACCCCCGCTGCTGGTGGTTGTCGATGGAGCTGGGGCAGGGGCTGGTTCTGGTTCTGATTCCTGCTCATTTTCCGGTACTGGCGTTGGTTCAGGTTGTGTAGTCAGCTTTTCCTCTATTGCCTGCAGAAAACGGGAAGCGGTCAGAGCTACCGCTTGACGATCTGCCTGTAGCATTGGATTGAACTTGTTATTTCTGTCGCCCACAATGAAGCCGGCTTCCTGGGCCGCGCCAACTGCATCCTTGGCATAATCCGAGATGTTGCCGCTATCCTTAAACGTTAATGAAGCGGCTTTGCCCGTTACGTCCGTCCCCATTGCTCTCATCAGGGTTACCACCATATCCTGTCTCGATAACGTCTGACCCGAGCCGAATTTCCCGTTACCCATGCCGTTCAATAATCCCGCTTGATACCCGGCTTCGATTGAAGCGTAAGCATAGCTATTTGCAGACACATCCGAAAATGTCGGACTGGAAGGTACATTAGATGTATCCAGTTTTAATGCTTTGGCCAAGATCACAGCAAAATCCTGTCTTTTGATTTCACCTGCCGGATTGAAGCGAACATCGCTGATTCCGGTAATGATCCCTTCATTTTGCAGTCTTACAATCGCGTCCTTGGCATATGAACCTTCAATATCCGTAAATACAGCTGCCCCATTGGCCTGTGTGTTCCACAAAGGTGTTGTTAACAATGAAGCTGCAAGCAGCGAACAGATAAAATGATGTCTTTTCAAGAAAAGCTCCCCCAATCCAAAATATACAAGTGTCATCCAGGTGTGGATACTACAGATGGAATTCAACTTCAATCAATAAATACAGGCATATCACGTCCTGCACATTATATAAGGAAGCTCTGAACCAATTCTGAACAAATCGTCTAATATCGACAAAATCAGAGAATCGGTTTAAAAATGGGAATGGCATGCCGATAAAGGTATTAGATTGGAAATTCCACTTTTTGTATGGGAAAGGAAAGATGAGCCTTGAGTATTCTTGAATCTTTGGTTAATGCTATGCCTTTTGTAAGACAGATGTTTCGTGACGATGTTTCCATATCCATTAATGATCATGAGAAAGTGTTGTATTTTGCCGAGGCCAACGGGCTGGAGATTGGTGTAAAAGTAGGAGACGAGCTGCACGAAGACTATAAGGATTTCAAAATGCTGACGAACCGGGATTCCCGTACCGTGGCAAGAATGCCAGGCGATCTTCAAGGCAGACCTTTTGACGCCATTCTTATTCCAATTCAAGAGAACGACCAGGTTGTTGGCATATTGGGCGTAAATTACGCGCTGGATAACCATATCACCCTTGAGAAACTAATCAGTGAAAATGAAGCAACCATTAACGCCCTGCTTGGTGGCATTCAGCAGATTGCAGCCCATTCGGAGGAACTATCCGCGACTTCGGAAGAGATCTTGCGCAACTCCAAACAAGCCGCAGAGAATTCAATCAGTGTGACCAAGGTAACCAATGTGATTCGCGAAGTATCTGAACAAACTAATTTGCTTGGCCTGAACGCCATGATCGAAGCCGCTCGCGTCGGTGATCTGGGAAGTGGGTTCGGTGTTGTTGCCAGTGAAGTTCGCAAGCTATCGGATCACACCAAACAAGCAGCCTCAGATATCGAAACTTCGCTAGGCAGCGTTCAAGATTCAATGAAGCATATGGAGCTGGAGATTGGGCAGATTACAACCGCAACCGTGGATCAGGCACAGTTGGTCAGTGAGTTTATGCAAAGTATTGAGCAGCTCAGCGAAACCAGTGCGAATCTGAAAAAATTCGTGACCGAGATGCTGGCCTTGGAGTAGGAATAGCAAGATAATAGAACGGACAAATAGACAAATCGCAATTTTATGTACATAGGCCTTTAATAAAAGAAGCCCCCGACTGATTTCCTTGTGCAGGAATTCAGCGGAGGCTTTTCATTTTTGCAACGGGACAACCAGAATCATTCGCTAAATTTCCACTGCTACCCCGTAGTGGTCAGATACAACTGGGCCGTTCTTGCCGTTAAGCACGACAGTAGAAGACTTCGCCTGCACCGGATGTTTGGAGAAGATGTAATCAATCCGAAGATCGCGTTTGTTGTCAGCCCATCCTGCAATGGCTTTGACTACCGTTGCTCCATCATCTTTTTGTTCGGCAGTGGTGTAAAGGTCATTCCAGCCTTGGCTGATGATGTAATCGTAGCCTTCCCCGCGCACTTCCGCAACATTATTAAAATCTCCCATAATAAACAGCGGTTGATTCAGATATGGAGCAAGTTTACTCTCTGTTAATTCCCACTGTCCCTTAAATGGTTCCTGTTCATCATCCCACCAGTTATAGTGTCCGTTAACAAACCACGTCGCCTCACCTTCAACGGCCGTCTGTATACCCACAATTTTGCGTGTCCGGTAGTTGCTATAATCGCGCATGTGAGAGACATATTCTTCAAAAGAAGCTGTAATCGGCGTACGGCTCAGGATCGCCAGACCCTCATCGTATTTGCTGAATCCGACATGCGTTGGAACCCATGTCCAGTAATAGGTATCGGTCAGCTGCGTCAGCAAGACATGAGCGTAATTGTCTTTTTTGATCACGGCATCAGGATCGGTTGAGATAAAATGCTGCAAGTGTTCTGCAGACAATGCCGACTCTTCTATGGATTGATTGACCTCCTGCATGGAGATTACATCAAACTGATGTGCATTAATAAAATCTGCCAGCTGACTGATCTTGTTCAACTGGTCTTCTTCCGCCCAGGCGTGTGTATTTAACGTAAGTATTTTCATATATGCTCTCTCCTGTTGAATAAAATTGACCACCTTAAGGCCTGTATCGTTCCTGAAAGGAATACATACGCTAAGCATACACAATATGGAGCAATAACGCATGCAGTGGGTAAATCCACCCCTGCTGTTTCCATTTATAATGATCAAAAAGTCTATTACAAGTTCTCTCAATCCATGCACGCGGACACCCATAACTGATATGATGGATACAGAAAATCCACACCATACGTTGAGGCGTATGGATCGTTAAACCTATGATTGCCCAGGAGATGGAATGATGAACATACCGATTGACATGAATCTGGATGATGCACAGTGGCAGCAATTGATTCGAGAGGTTGCCGAGCACTTTAATAATCTGACGATTATGCGCGGATTCCAATATTATAAACAGAAACGCGTTGGATCATTAACCTTTACGGAACATCACGGAATCACAGCAGACGTGCAGGGCTCTGAAGAGTATAACGTCACCTTAAGCGTCCAGTCTCTGCCCACCAGCTACTGTACCTGCCCGGTGGGTTCGCGCTGTAAACATATCATTGCCGTTATGATGAGTTATGCCGAGCGGCTGGAAAGGCCCGTGCATGCCATCGTTAATGCTCATTCCAGCACGGCTTTGAAACAGATCCCAAAACCCGCAGCTTCCATGTCTGCATTTCGCTCCGATGTGGTATCCGAGCAGGATACGGATCTCCCTCATCAACAGTACAGTCAGATTAGGGAACGGGCACTAGAGCTTGCAGCCCTGGAAATTATGGAGTGGCATGAACTGTTCGAACAATGCTTGGCCCGATTAGGCACAGGCACGCCGAGTACAACATATGTGCAGGAAGCTGCCGATGAACTGTATGCGATTAAGCCCAAATTATTCGCCGGGATGGATCAGCTATTTGAATTCCATGTACATCTGTACCTTATGCGATACTGCATCCCTTCTCGCCGTCCTATCAGTCATACACCTGTCTATCTAAGTTACCCGGCACAACTTGCTGTAGATGCACTTCAGAAAGGCATGGATCAGGTACTGAGCCGCCCTCTTCAATTCGCTGAGCCTCCGGACAATAAACTTAAGCAGCTGTGGAAGCGGCTTGAAGAAACCATAACGTACCTCCGCACACAAATGATGTCCGAAACGTCCACACTGATGCTGTTCACGCCGATCTATCGGCAGGTTTGGCTAAATTGGATCGTTCCTCACTTACAAAATGGTCATTTGCTCATATCGGAGCTGAACATTTTACAGGACATCGAAAATCAGTTGAAAGAAGCTGCCGTGAACACACCAAGCAATAGCGTAGGTAGTGTGCTAAGTGTTGCCAATCTGACAGGCAGCAGTCAGTCCGGTAAGCCTGAAAAATCGGCGTCCTTGCCACTTGTGCTCGCACAAAGCTGGATATACTTCCACTTGCATCAGGACGAGCAAGCCTGGCAACGGTTGACGAGCGGGAGTACGGCGTACGGCATCCCGGCAGAACATCTGCTGCATTTTCTTCATGTGCTCGGGGATGAATCGGATTGGAAACGGCTCGGTGCATGGCTTGCACAGCTTGGACCACTGCTGGCCAATCGCCGGAATGAACCTTTGCAGGATTATATGCAGCTATGGAACATGACGATCAAGCATCTTCCTGAGATGGAAAATCACATGTGGGATACCCTGGTCAGCATGCTCCCTCACTCCCGTCCGGCTTACGAAGAAGCCATGCATAGCCGCGGACAGTGGCGTCGCTGGATTGATTTTCAGTTGAGTACGGAGACTGAACCGCTCGAATTTCGCGTGGCGGTGCTGCAGCCGATTGAAAAGGATGCACCGGAACTCCTGCTCCCGTTCTACCATCAAGCTGTGGAACGATACATCGGTCACAAGAACAGAGACGGTTACAAGGCAGCGGTCAAGCTGCTGAAGCGGCTGTCCAAAATCTACAAAAAACTGAAGCAAGAGGAACGCTGGGAAGATTTCATCACCGCACTGGCTGTGCGGAATAGCAGACTGCGTGCGCTGCAGGAAGAACTTCGGAAAGGTAAGTTGATCTCATGAGCCTTATACATCCCTATACCGAAACGATTGAAGTCCACGTCGCATTAACCGGATACGGTGATGCCTTATTTTATGGAGCCCTTAATACTCATCATTTTGTATCAGGGCAGTCGCTTAAGCAGCGACTATTTGCCTGGCATGCTCCTTCCTTCTACGGAACCGAGCTGGAGACGAGACAGATCGAAGATATTGATCTGGTGGTACTGCCTGCGGAAGAGGTTATCCCGTTCTTCGCAGAGATGCACACGCTGCTGCACATTGAATGGAAATGGGACGAGCAGGCAGCTCATCTGATCAGGCTTGCTCCTACACTTGCTGCAACCATTGAAAATCGAAAATATGTCCCCAGCTTCGCTGCTTATCGTACAGGTCAGCTCCAATGGATCTGGGATCCGGATAGCATGAAACCACAGGATCGATCTGCGCTGAGCAAAGCACTTGACGAGACAGACGAGAGCTACGCCGAAGGGCTTAACGCGGCCTATTCTGCTACTGTATTCCAGCGGTGGTATAACACCGAGGAAGCTGCAACGGATTTGCGGCGCGAGTTCCCTCAGCTGTTCCCTCAAGGGGGGACACCACCAAGGACAGCAGGAATGGATGCTCAGGCCTGGCTTGTCTCCATCGGTTGGAAAGCAGACGCTGCCCCGTTCCGCCCGCTTCTGCAATTGCTGGAGCCGGATGATGATGAACCCGCATGGCGGCTGCGTGTAGTTTTGCAGGATAAGCTGGATGCTGCTTCATTGGTTCCCGTTCGGCTTGATTCCCGCGGAAGACTTGAAGGCGAATGGCCGGAGGTGTGGACAGCATTTATCCTTGACCGTTCTGCCGGGTGGCTGGAGCAGCTGCGTGCACATTTGCCGCGAATTAGCCGTTCCATCAGCGGGAGCCGTGATGTGTTCAGCGATCCGCTCAGTGATCAGGAAGCATGGCAGTTCCTTACCATTGACAGCGGCAGACTGCTGGAATCCGGCTGGCAGGTACTGCTACCGGGATGGTGGGAAGCAGCCCGCAAGAAGAAACCTAAGCTTCGTGCCAAGGTGAAGCCGGAAGAAGGCAGTGAACGCGGACAGTCCTTCTTCGGACTGGACTCGATCATTCATTTTGACTGGCGTATTGCGATTGGAGATACCGATCTTAGTGAAGAGGAGTTCGCCGACCTCGTTGCCCGCAACGAGCGGCTGGTACGGTTCCGCGGAGAATGGGTACCGCTCGACCCTGCCCTGCTGGAGCAGATTCGGCGGGCCATGGGCGGTGTCGACCGGGAACAGGGACTGTCGTTTCAAGACATTCTGCACCTGCACCTGCTGCAAAATGAGCAACGTGAATATCGTCATCAGAAATGGAAGGAAGGACAGCAAACCGAGGAGGAGCTGCCGCCTCAGTCTAATGAGAACATTCGGCTGGAGGTCGAGCTGAATGAGCACCTGAACCGGATCATTGCACAGCTTGGGGGCGGACAAGGCGGAGCTCCCTCCCTTCCCGTTCCGACTGGGCTGCATGCAGAACTTCGTTCCTATCAAAAAGAAGGATTTGCGTGGCTTGGATTCTTGCGCAAATTCGGCCTTGGCGCCTGCCTTGCGGACGATATGGGGCTTGGCAAGACCATTCAATTTATTACCTATTTGCTGCATCTCAAGGAGAATCAGCAGCGGTTACCTGGGGATGCTCCCGCTCTTCTCGTCTGCCCCACTTCGGTACTGGGCAACTGGCAGAAGGAAATCAGCCGTTTTGCACCCTCAATCAACGTTAGTCTGCACTACGGAGCACGCAGGCTTAGCGGAGAAGCCTTCAGGGAACAGACCGAGCAGGTGGATATCATCATTACGTCGTATGCTACCGCTACCCTGGACCAAGAGATGTTACAGTCATACACCTGGGCTTCCATTTGTCTGGACGAGGCACAGAACATTAAAAATGCGCAAACCAAGCAATCCATGGCGGTACGCAGTTTCCCCGCTAAACACCGTATCGCATTAACAGGTACACCAATTGAAAACCGGCTGGCCGAGCTATGGTCCATCTACGACTTCATTAATCCGGGATACCTTGGCAGCGCACGCGCTTTCCAAACCCGGTTTATCACCGCGATTGAGAAAGACAAGGATGAGCAGCGCATGCTGGATCTGCAGCAGCTGGTCAAACCATTTATGCTTCGCCGCAAGAAAAAGGATCCGAATATCCAGCTCGACCTGCCGGACAAAAACGAGATGAAAACCTACATTCATCTTACCGGCGAGCAGAGTGCCTTATACGATCAATCCGTGCAGGCACTGATGGATAAAATGAAAGAGCTGGAAGGCATTAAGCGCAAAGGTGCGATTCTATCTGCGTTAACCCAGCTCAAGCAGCTGTGTGACCATCCGCTGCTCCTGACGAAGGAAGCTCTGCCGGAGACGTTGTCTTCGGACGGCTCCAATACGGAGTATGACCTGTACAGTCCACAGGACATGGCGATGCTGATCAGTCGCTCCGCGAAGCTGGAACGGTTGATGGAGCTTGTTCGTGAGCTGCGTGAAGAGGGCGAGCGATGCCTTATTTTCACCCAGTACATTGGTATGGGTCAGATGCTGCAGCAGGTTCTCCAGCAGGAACTGCAGGAGCCTGTATTATATCTGCATGGTGGCACATCCAAGACGGCACGGGATCGCATGATTGACCAGTTCCAGTCCCGTACACTGCCTGCGCATGAACAGCCATCCGTCTTCATTCTGTCCATCAAGGCAGGCGGCGTGGGTCTAAATCTGACCGCTGCGAATCATGTATTTCACTTTGACCGCTGGTGGAACCCGGCCGTGGAAAACCAGGCTACTGACCGGGCATACCGAATGGGACAGACGAAGGATGTCCAGGTGCACAAGTTTATCTCCCTCGGCACGCTGGAAGAGCGTATAGACGAGATGTTGGAGAGCAAGCAGCAGCTTAGCGACAATATTATCACCAGCTCCGAGAACTGGATTACCGAATTGTCAACGGACGAGCTGAAGGATCTCTTTACTCGCCGCCGCGACTGGTCGGGTTAAGGGTCAGAAGCTGCCATATAGGCTAATGGATAAGAAAGCAGAAAAAG
Source organism: Paenibacillus sp. 7523-1 (assembly GCF_002276415.1). Lineage (NCBI taxonomy): Bacteria > Bacillati > Bacillota > Bacilli > Caryophanales > Paenibacillaceae > Paenibacillus > Paenibacillus sp. 7523-1. Next base: position 19,744 of record NZ_NPBR01000029.1, read on the forward strand.
CGAAGTTACCGACGCTATGTCGAGAACTTCGCTTTTTGTTATACCACATGACCTTCCATTGACCACAAAGGGGCAGATAAAAAGTGTAGATTAACGCATGTTACCGATAATGGATGATCTGGAATCCTGCATTTTTTTGATAAAGTTCGTCATCACGTCAAAAGCCTCATTACGCTTGTTGGACAAGGATTGCAAACGCAGCATGTCCATCTGTTGGGAGCTGGAGAGAGCATCAATTTGGTTTTTGAGAGACTGCGCCAGCTCAAAATCCCCACTTTCATTGGCTTGTGCAAGCTTCCCATTCAGTTCCGCAATCGCTGCATTGCGATTCTGCACTTCTTCCAACTGGGTTTGCAGCTGTGACTCAATCAGCGCGGAACGCTGCTGCTGAACAGCCATAAGTGCGGTTTCCAGGTCCATTCCCTGCAGATTAATAGGTGAAATGCCTGATGGTGACTGGCTTATTGAAGACGCATATGTACTTTCTGTAAAAGCAAAAGAACCAACCGATACTGCCGTAATAGTTGCCATAACAACAGAAGAAATAAATCTGCCTTTTCTTTTCAAAAGTATCACCTCCTTGAATTGTAATAATCCCGTTACAATTACATAACGGACATTATTCGACATCATTATATCAAAGGTCCTAGATCCTTCAACCCAAACCAGGAATATTGAGACAAAATTGATACAGTGGCTGAGTGCTCATACGAACTTCGTACGAAGGTAACCTCTCCCCCGTTGCCTGATCATCCCCAACCCAACTGAAGGGTAAAGCCCGTTCCCAAGCGTCCATATTAAGCAACCATATTTTCTTTTAAAAAATAATTGTGACCATATAAGCCCACCGAAGGTCTAATTCATGTAAAAACCAAGCGGGGAGCTGTTATCCCCTACCAAGAAAGGAGCTGTTATCCATGGACCCGACCGATCTCGTCAACCAGGCCATTCAGGGAGATCGTGACGCCTTTATCAGGCTCATCCGAGAAATTGAAAATTCCCTATACAATACAGCAAAATCCATGCTGCGAAAAGAGGAGGACGTGGCTGATGCCATTCAGGAGACGATCCTGAAAGCTTATAAATCCATCCATACGCTTCGTGAACCTCAGTATTTCAAGACCTGGATGTTCCGCATCCTCATCAATGAATGTAATACCATGCTCTCCCGCCGCTCCCTCTCTACATCATATGCAGAGGTGCCTGCCAAGCAGGAAGGATCCAGCCCCTACGACGAGGTGGATATGAGAGAAGCAGTTGATCGACTGGAAGAATCGAAACGAATCGTCATTGTGCTGCATTATTTTGAGGATCTAACCCTGCGTCAGGTTGCGGATACGCTGAATATATCCGAGAGCGCAGTAAAAATGAGACTTAGCCGGGCACGGCAGGAACTATACCAAAAATTCAAAAACTTTCGGGAGGTAAAATTGCATGTCAAACCCATTTAATATCGATCAGGAGTTAAAAGAACAAGCAAAGGAGCGCCCTGTCATGTCTAATCTTGTACGCACTCGAATTGATGCCACACTGGAGTCCCTTCCCGAATCACCCAGCCATCTGAATAGTAAACAGGCTCAGCGTCCGCGCCGGGTTAACAAAGGACTGCGCCGTACCGCAGCGGCTGCCGTTGCCGCAGGTGTATTAGGTGTTACTGTATTTGCATCCGGATTTGTATCTCCAGCTATGGCTGATTCTCTACGCAACATTCCGCTCGTAGGCAGTCTCTTCAGCTCGATTGAAGCGGATATGGGTCTGAGAACAGCGGGTAACGAAGGTTTGACTACTCCAGTGAACAGTTCTTTTGCTTATCAGGATGTAAAATTCAAGGTATTGGAAACGGTATACGATGGCACACGTGCAGCATTTCTGGTTCATGTCACGGCTCCCAACCTGAATCAGGGCATGTATGACAACGGCAAGGACATTGTGAAGCTAAGCAGCGGAGTCGACAACGTTTCCCTCGATGTAAACGGGTTTAGCCCAAGTGGTGGTCTGTTCTATAGTTCAGCCGGGGCGAACGAGCCCGATACCTTGCTTTTTGAACAGGTCATTCCTACGGATCATAAAGGTGAATTCCCGGATCAGTTCGATGCCAAGGTTAAGTTGACGCTGCAAGGCATGGATCATGAGTTCGAGTTAACCGTTCCTTTTACAAAATCAACAACAGACACCCACAAGGTTCAGCCTGATACCGTCATGGAGAATGACTTGTTTACGGCCACTGTTACGAAAGCCGAGGTTACTCCTATCACAACACGCTTAACTGCCGCCATCGGTTTGAATGGAAAAGAAACGTTGACTGCCAAAGAAAAAGAACAGCTGCAGGACATCAGGTTTGCCATCTATGATGATCAAGGTCGGCAACTGACTGCACTCAGCGGCGAGGGTATATATGAAGATAACCAATGGAAATGGGAAAGCATATATGCGACAACAGCGAAGGATGTAAAATACCTGGTAGTGAAACCTTTTGAAGTAAAAGATGACTTTACCGAAGAGGTCCAAGACAATCAATTTATACAGGGAATGGAAATGAAAATTCAGCTCCAATAGCTCGAACTCATTTCCTTGCAAAGGGGTCATCGCATGTCCATTCAATTTACCATTTCATCTATAAGTGTCCTTGGTCCACTATTCATTCTGATTCTGCTCGCTCTGGTGATCCACGCCAGGGTGAGCAAAGTTAGATATACAAGCAAACAGTATATGCTGATGCTGACATTCGCTATATACATGCTGGGCATGCTGCATTTTGTATTTTTCCCAATCGATGTGAACATCGGAATCTATGCCAACCAGACACCCTGGTATAAGAACCTTCAATGGGTTCCGCTGCTGACTGCGGATGCGCCAAGCTTCCTTCTGAACATTGTGCTGTTTATGCCGCTGGGGTTCCTGCTTCCTCTTTTGAAACCTTCGGTTGACTCGATACGCAAAGCGGCAGCGGCTGGCCTGATGTTAAGTTTCTCTATTGAAATATTGCAGCTTGTGATCCGGATTACTCTGGGGAATGGCCGCTCAACCGATATCAATGATCTGATTGCAAATACGGCAGGAAGTGTGCTTGGTTTTGTTATTCTTGGTCTGCTCATTCGCCTGATTGGCCAGAACCTGATTCTTCCCTGGACGATGCGAGGGCACAAGAGCTCTACTATGCGTTAGAATCGTAAATCTGAAAATGAGTATGCCTCCCGAAAGGCAAAACATGGTCTGTTCCTTAAGATGAAAAAGTCAGCAAGCTGTGATACAATTGAGGAATTGTGTATTCGCAGACAGACATGCAGATAGAGCTCATTTTTGACGCTCTCCATCTACTGATCATGCTGCCAATCTAGGGAGGTTTATGGAACAACCATGCTCATTATTGGTATCGCCGGAGGGACCGGCTCCGGTAAAACGACGGTAGCTCGCTCCGTCATCGACCGTCTTGGATCAGGCAAAGTGACGTTTATATCCCAGGACAATTATTACAAAGATCAATCACAGCTCACTCCAGAGCAGCGTCGACTCACCAATTACGATCATCCGTTTGCATTCGACAATGATCTGTTGATTGAGCATCTTACCCTGCTGAAGCAAGGACAAACGGCATATGCTCCCGTATATGACTTCACCATAGATAACCGTGCTGCCAATGAGACGGTTGAACTCGCACCGAACCATATCGTTATTGTAGAAGGCCTTCATGTGCTCATCGACGAACATCTACGTGCCCTGCTGGACATCAAGGTATTTGTCGATACCGATTCCGATGTTCGCATTCTTCGGAGAGTGTTGCGGGATATGGAGGAACGTGGACGTACGATTCAATCCGTTTACAAACAATATCTCGAAACCGTCAAACCCATGCACGATGCCTTTATCGAACCTTCCAAAAAGTACGCGGACATTATTATCCCCGAAGGTGGACATAACGAAGTCGGCATTCAGATGTTGTCGATTTTGACCGAGAAGTACCTGACCGGAGAGAAATGGAACGGCGCATAGAAGATATCTAATGTAGTATTGTTAGCCGTCTGCCTCTTCTGGTTTGAGAGAAGTAGGCACGGATCAGCTACAACATTTAATGTAAATTCAACTGAAATCCAGGCTGCCATGGTGCAGTCTGGATTTTTGGTATTATTCTGTTTCTCTCTTTTCAAATGGGCGAAAATGGGTTATCCTTGAAATATATGAGCTTGGTAACTACATATTTAGATCTTCTACCTTAAAGCATAAGGCTATGAATCTACGGATTCGTGGCCTTTTTTTGTGTTTTGGGAGGTTAGATGGGTCTAGAGGAGGGGGTTTAAACCTTAATTCGGAACACTAATATTGAGAAATAATACCAAATACCCAGTTATACATGGTAGAATATTGATGATTATCACAAATTTAGTATCTAGTAGTATCAAGTACATACCCACAACCAGGAATTGAAATTAGAAAGGAGCAGTATTCATGAAGAAAATGATTCTAACCGGGGTTACGGCATTGGCTTTGCTTACAGGGGGCGTAATAGGCTCAGGAAGTATCGGGAGTTCAGTAGAAGCCGCTCAAGCTACGCTAAAATTCAAAGATGTCCCTTCGACTCACTGGGCGGCTGCAGCGATCAACTCCGCAGTTGAACAGGGATTCTTCCAGGGGTATGCGGACGGGACATTCAAACCAGGCTCACCCGTGACCAAGGCCGAAATGGCTAGTATTCTCGGACGATTAACCGATCAGCCTAATGCAGCCATACAAGAAACCAATAACTTTACAGACGTGCCTGAATGGGCAAAAAGTGGCGTATCTGCTGCGATTGCCAAAGGATTCATCAGCCCTGCTAACTACAATGGAAAACTCGATGCTAAAGCTTCTCTAACACGGGGTGAAATGGCGACCTGGCTGGCACAAGGGCTTTCCGTGGTTGATTCGGATTACAAACAAGCTCTGTCTGATGTAACCAATACTGTGATACCTGCGAAGGAATATTTCACGGGCAAACTGGCAAGCAACCAAAAAAATGCTGTCGCTGTTGCTCTGGGTACAGGGTTGATGAGTGTTGCTAACGATAAAAATTTTGGAACGGATCGCACCACGACAAGGGCCGAAGTTGCTGTGCTGATTGCTCGTTATGCAAGTGTGGCGAAAACGAAGCCTGCTGATTTTCAGGGCTTGAATGAGTTGCGTGCAGTTGGTTTGACTGGGACGAATTTGAGCATTATTGCGCCTCAGTATAAGAAGACCGCTAAAAATAAATTTTTAAATTCATATGATTATAGTAAAGTAACCGATAATTTTTCTGAAGTTAGGAATAAGGAATTAGTCACTGTTACTAATTACGCAGATGTTAAAGTTAAGAATTGGATTATCGTCAATCCTTATGTTAAGGGTTTAAATCGTAGTATTTACTATCCCGTATTTGTTGATGACAAGGAAAAATTAATACGAGGGTCATATCACTCTTTTGTAGAGTTCGATTTAAAAATTATTAGATCCATGTCTCAACTTCAAGCTGGTAGTCTTCTGCAATCTCCAAGTATTAATGCATTGAAGTCGCCAAATTCCGTATCATTCAGTGAATATGCAGCACCACACATAAACTCTTCACTTGATAATAAGGGGATATTCAATGTTAAGAACCCAATATACTGGGCTAAAGGGTTACTACATTTCGATAAAGATCTAACTACTCAAGTTAAACTCATTACAAAAGAAGGTACAGACTTTAATGTTACAGCCAACTAAGCGCTTTAACTCAATATTAAAAAAATCACTTACATCTTTCCTAATCGTAAGTATTTTGTTATCAGCTATCCCTTCTGTTTTTGCGGGTGGCGGTCCAGGAGTTAAACCAACTTTAGAGGCTCCATATATGGAGCCTTCAACTCCGGCAAAATCACAAAAGAAAATAAGTCCTGTAGAAGGTAAAGGCACTAGTAATATCGGTATATATATATATCAGTTAGACAATATGAAATGGAAAGTAGACGGAGAATGCAATGGTCAAGAATTAACTAATAACTCCTCCACTAACAAGCCCAATTCATCTCTAGTATGTATTAATCTATCTTTAGACAACCCTGTATACAAACCTAGTGTTTACAAAGATAAGTTGGACGAACCACATCACAGTGCTGAATTCACCACAGTTTCTTTAAAGCCTTTTTACATGGATAATAAAGACTACTACACTCCAGGTGAACCTATCTTGGTGAGTGTAGATAGTTTTACTGATGATTCAGTAAAGTTCACAACACAAATTGGTGGGGCCATCGAGCCAACAGCATACAGACCTTATAATCCTCCTAAATATTCTGCTGATTACGTGTTTAACACGGATATCTATTGGCGAGCAATCGCCGAAACAACGAAAGAAATCAATCTCACCAATGGCGGTCAACTCAGCATTAACCAATCCAAGCAATTAAATGCAACCGTAAAGACCAAAACCGGTGATGGAAGCTTTGGTGCTGAAACCAATGTAAATAGTGGTAATGGGCGAACGACATGGACTTCCTCCAACCCTGGGGTTGCAACCATTAGTAATTCAGGGCTAGTTCAAGCCGTAAGCAGGGGAACTACGACCATCACCGTACTGTGGGAAAAAGACGACTTCCAATTAACAACAACCACAACGATTGGTGTAGAAGAAGATCCCGGGAACGGGGGTGGCGGAGGCAATGGGGGCGGAGGTGGTGTTGGATGTTCACCGACAATCGGGCCACCATCTACAGGGACCATCATGAGCATGAGTGACCTTGATCCAAATGCTAACGGTATAATAAAGTCAGATAACAGAGGAAGTGAGACATTCAATGTACTGAGAGGAATCCCTACTTCCGAGTCACTGTATACCAATGCATTTGCTGACAACTATCTCTTCAAGCAGGCCTGGGCGAAAATGTCGGGCAAAGTTACATATGATTGCAGTGTTACGCTATCCTATGACAGAGAATGGACGGTTCCCGGACCACCGCTCTGTACCGAGGATGGCTGTACGAATGGACCACCTGTTCCAGCCAATGACACAGTAACCAAACCATACAATTTCCAGATTACACGGGACTACTCGTACTGGAAAATTAACAATCTTGAAGTGTACAAGGTCGCAAAGGCGACCATGAAGAATTATGCCCTGCCGGGTGAACTGGTCACCATGACTCCAACCGGATATACACCGCCAACTTTGGTATCCAAAAATGATGATAACGTGGAGAGCCACGTCAGACCAGGGCAAACAACGTCTATCTCCTATACCCCACCTAAACTAACAGGCGGGCTGAATGCACCTCCAGATGTGCCGGATGATACGTCGCGTTTGAAGGGAATGGCGGAATCCAACACCCCTCAGGCAAAAGTGAATAATGACTCAGTCATATTTAACAACACCAAGATTATGGACGATGCAGAGGCGACCAAGGATGGACCTACGCCATCCAATATACCTAACCCTACAACCATTGGCCAGGATGTCCTGTATAAGCCAAATAACATGATTAGTAACACACTGATCAACAAAGAAAACACACCAAGTTCCGGGACCATTTATTACGATCTGCTGCCCGGGAATGTAAATGGCGGCGCCAACAAGGATTTCCCGATTAACGGCATTAACACCGTTACCGTGCACACCCCTGTCGTAAACTACGCCCTGGTATCGGATGATCAGGCTCATAGTCAGAAGACGGTTCCGGATCTAACCCGGTCAGCACTGATTCTGGAACGTCCATTTATTGTACGTATACCAACGACAGGTCAGCATTTGGACGCAGCAGGTTACCCTGGTTATGGCAATCGGGACTATGCCAAATATTTTCGATTGAAACAGGTGAAATTCCCGTTCGATGTCTACAACGCGGACAGAAGCCAATTTATCCCGGCTAAAACCTGGGTAGATATCCCGGTAAACCAGCTGGACACCAGCTTTTACCTTCCGGTATGGGTAGACGAGGGCAACTATGAAATTGAATTCCGCAACATTGCGGAGAACGCACCCTCCAACTTCACCGAACAGCAGGATGCCAATACCAACTTGGCCCATCACGTAGCTGCCGATACGGTTCCAGTCGAAGTCATCGGTAGGCTATACGATTTTCACGTCACTGACATTGCGGACTACAACTGGGAAAATGTTTTTCGCAAGCAGCCAGGCAGTCCGGTGCCAACGGGAGTCAGTTATTGGACAGGCTTGAATCGTATAGATGGTGACCCTCGTGGCAACCTGGCACCTTTCGTACTGCCCATTCGTCCAGGCAGCCATCCAATACAAGGATTCAAAAATGTGGCTGTAAAAACCGGGTACCATATCAAGTTTGACCTCAAAACGAAAGGTAATATGTTTGGTCAGCAGGATGGGATACGGATTACGCCAACTTTTCATTTCGTGAACGAGGACGGTACCTCCCGGCAGGAGGTGGATCTGTATTACCACAGAGGACAGGAAAGATTTATCCGTATCGGATCTGCACAGGATTTGGAGAAACGCTTTGTGGTTCTGAATGCCCGTTTACGAAATGTTCCTGGTACCGAAATGGGCGATACCGCCCGTTATCGATACACCTATGAACTGCCCAAAGAGGAGCAGAGCCAAGGCACACTGGCAGAATATATGGTTCGTTTCGTCGATCAGATCTCGCACCAGAAAACGTGGGTGGGACGTTATGATTGGATGATCCTGCCCTCATCCATTCGTACATTGATCGGACCCAAAACGGACATCCCGCAAGGTGTTAACTTGGATCGGGCAAATGCAGCCATCCAGCACTGGTATGGAGAATACAGCCTGCCAGCCGATGTATATGCCGTGCCGAAAGGCACGGATATGGAGCCACTTGCGAGACAAAATCAGTTGGATGAAAAGTCCGCTGTGTTTCTGAGAAATGGGTATATCGTAGTCAACTTCAATATTGAAAGTCTGCGAAATGGCGATACTGACGCGCCTCATCTCCAGTACATCTATGCACCTCTGATGAATCAGTGGCAGATGGAGGGTTTTCAGAACAATCCGGTCGATACAGAAGGCAATGCTTGGCCCATCCAAGACGGGGATGTTGTCTTCTACCATGCCAATCGATCGAGTCGAAACGACTTCCAATCCCAAGTACCACATTAAAAAAGACAGCAGGCGATGCTTAATACTTGGCTGAGTCACCTATGCTTGCGTACATTGGTTTGCATAGATCAGTGTGCATAGATGGGTTTGCACACATCGGTTTACTTACATTGTTGTACTTTTCAACATCAGTTCATCATTTCTTATAGTCCATATACAGGAAAAGGATTACTCCGGCCGTCACCACCATGACCCGGAATAATCCTTTTTCTTCGCTTAATTATAAAAACCTCAATACACCTTACCAACTCAGCCCGTGATGCCTTGAAGGGCATACTCTCGCATCTTATTTTTGATTTCTTTCACCGATAACACCGAAGCCATCAGGTTTCGTGTATAGGGATGACTGGATGCACGCGTTAGCTGTGCACTTTCTAACACCTCAACGACTTCACCCTTGTACATAACCGCAGTGCGATCGCTAACCTGCTGCACCACAGCCAGGTCATGTGATATGAAGATACATGAAATCCCTGTCTCCTCACGCAATCGGACCAACAGATTCAATATTTGCTGCTGAATGGAAACATCGAGAGCCGATGTAGCCTCATCAAATATAATTACATCCGGCTGCACTCCGATCGCCCGGGCAATAACCACTCGCTGCTGCTCCCCACCACTGATTTCGTGTGGATACTTGTCAGCAATCGCAGCAGGCAACCCCACCAGGTCCAGCAAACGATGAATTTCCTTTTCGCCCTGCCTGCGCTTGATCAGTTTATAGTTCAATAAAGGCTCAAGAATAAACGATCCCACCCTCATGCGGGGATTGAAAATCGCAGAAGGTTCCTGAAAAACCATCTGAATCTGCTTGCGCTGCAGCCGCAATACCTCTCCTCTTATCAGTGTAATATCCTGCTGACGATAGATAATCTGCCCAGAGGTTGCCTTTTCCAGATGGGTCACACATTTGGCCAAGGTGCTCTTGCCACTTCCGCTCTCGCCTACAATTCCCAGACATTCTCCCGGATAGAGCTTCAGATTGATCGATTGCAATGCTGAATGGGCTCCCTGGCCCCTGGATTCGTAGGTTTTACTTAAATTCCTCATTTCCAGAACGGGTATCCTCTCATCTACCATCCGTATTCCCCTCCAATTCAGGTACTGCAGCTAGCAATTCGCGGGTATAAGCATGACGTGGACTTATAATAATGCTTGAAGTTTGTCCAAACTCAACCAGTGACCCGTTCTGCATCACACCGATGTAGTCTGCCATGTGGGCTGCAACAGCAATATTGTGCGTCACAATGATCATCCCTGTTCCCTGACTTGCCCGAAGGCTGGTCAACCGTTTGATCACTTCAACCTGAGTGGTTACATCCAGCGCACTGGTCGGTTCATCGGCAAGCAGCAATTCTGGCTCCATCGTTACCGCCATGGCAATTGCCGTTCGCTGCTTCATGCCTCCGCTAAGCTGGCCAGGATACATGCTCATCATCCGCTCGGGGTCATTCAGTCCCATCTGTGAGAGCATGTCCACCGCCATGGCATATGCAGCTTTCTTCGATAATTCAACGTGTGTACGGATTGCCTCGATGTACTGACTTCCTACTGTACGGATGGGATTCAGATAAGAACCGCTATCCTGAAAAACCATAGCCATCCGCTTGCCGCGTATACCGTGCCAGTCCTTCTGCGAATAACTAAATATCGATTTTCCCTGAAAAACAATGTCTCCCCCGACATACTGCCCACCATTTGGCAGCATGCCGAGCAAAGCTCGAAGTAGCGTCGATTTACCACTTCCGCTCTCGCCCACGATTCCGATAATCTCCCCGGCATTCATTGCAAACGATACATTCTGCAGTGCAGGCGAACCGCTCTTATACACTACAGAAAGGCGGTCTACACCCAGTAAAGCGTTCATTATTGCCCAACCTGGATATTACGATCCAGGAGATAAAAGTCGATCGGATACATCGTCGCACCCTGTACGGCGCTCTTGCTTACAATGTTAATTGGAGTATAGGTAACAAACATGTATGCCGCATCATCCAGAATCATCTGCTGGGCTTCTGCAGCAAGTTCATATCTTTTCTCCACATCGAATTCGGAATGCAGCTGCTGAATCACCGTATCCAGCTTCGGATTGCTGTATCCACCGATGTTCCACTCTGCTCCCGTTTTGAAATAAAAGTCGAGAATATACTGGGGATCTCCAGTAATCCCTGTATTAATGCTGGTCAGCGCCAAATCGTAGTTCCCGCTTTTTTGGTGATCAGTCAGATCCTCGTAAGAGGTCATTTCCAGATTAACTCCAATTTCCTTGAGCTGGGACTGCATCGCAGCAGCCACAATGGAGTCCGATTCGTAAGCTGAATTGAGGATCAATTGAAGCGTGAGCTTCTGTCCGTCTTTTTCCCGAACACCGTCCCCATCCACATCCTTGTAGCCAGACTCATCCAACAGCTTCTTGGCTGTCTCCGGTTCATAGTCATACCCCTTGACCTGATCATAGCCAAAAGGCAGAGCCGAGGTAAACGGCCCTTTGGCTGCCTGACCACCCACCAGTGTGTCTGCATACATCTCGCGGTCTATGCCGTACGAGATTGCACGCCGTACGTCCGGCTCACTCAGCAGCGGATTCTGCGTATTAAACCATACAAACTGCGTACGCAGGCTTGGGATTTCATCAATCGTATATTGACTCTGATCCTGGAACAATGCCAGGCTGCTTCGTCCCACGTTGCTGGCTACATCGATCTCACCCGATTGCAGCGCAAGGGCACGCGTGCTGTCATCCTTGATATATTTGAATGTAATGGTATCCACATCGGCTGCCCCGTCCCAGTATCCGTCATACCTTTTCACCTGAATCTCCTGATCCGGGGTATAGCCTGTGACCATAAATGGACCTGTAGCGATAGGTTCGCTCTTGAATTGGGATGTATCTGCACTCGTATCCACAATTACAAACAAAGGTTCAGCAATATTACCGAGCAGGGAGGCGTAAGGCTCCGTTGTTTTGATGGTGAGGTCCTGGCCTTCTGCAGTCATGGAAGCCACCGGCAAGGTCGATTGCCCTCTCTCATTCAGCTCCATGGAGCGTTCAATGGACTTCTTCACCGCGTCTGCAGTAACCTTATTCCCATTGTGGAACGTTACACCGTCCCGGATATGAAAATGCCATGTCTTATCATCAATACGATCCCAGCTATCCGCAATTTTCGGTACCAATTTCATATTTTCGTCAAATTGAATCAGAGTCTCTCCTATTGCTGCCCGTGTAAGGGTCCAGCCGTTCCACTCCTCTGCAGGATCCAGATTACTTCCAAGCCAGAAGAGCGCTACATTCAGATGAGTCGGTGTACCTGCACTGCCTTTGTCCGCCTCAGCTGCCTTTTCGCCAGATGATGATGAGGTGGAAGTACTTGTTGGGGTTTGGCCACATGCCGCGATAATACATAAGATCAATAATGACAGTATGGTAAGCGTTAGCGTTTTTCCATATCTCGAATTCATTCCCGTTCCTCCTGTTAAGCTGCCTTTTTCTTGGGATCCAGCACATCCCTCAGACTGTCGCCCAGCAAATTAAAAATGATCACCGTGCAAAAAATCGCAAGTCCCGGATAAATCAACAGCCACGGAGCTGTCTGCAAGTATCGTCTGCCTTCATTCAGCATCGCCCCCCACTCCGGTTCAGGAGGTTGAGCACCCAGCCCCAAAAAGGACAGGCCTGAGATGGATAACATCATGCCGCCCACATCCATCATCGCCATAACGATGAGAGGAGACAGCATATTGGGCAGGATGGTTCTGGTGATGATCTGAATCTTCCGCGCGCCACTGAAGGCTGCCGCAGCGACATACTCCTTTTGCTGAAGCGAGATCACCAGACTTCTTGCCAGTCGTGCATACTTCGCCCACCAGACAACAGCCAGGGCAATTACCGTATTAAATAGGCCTGGCCCCAGCATCCCCACTACTGCGATAGCGAAGATTAATCCTGGAAAGGCCATCAGTGTATCGGATAACCGCATTAGCACTGTATCCGTCAGACCACGGGCAAAACCTGCAATAACACCAATGGCTACACCAAGTACAAACACAATTCCGATCATCATAAATGTAATCAGAAGCGACGTCCTGGCCCCGTAAAGGAGACGGGATAACACGCAGCGTCCAAGCTGATCGGTTCCAAGCGGATATTCCGAACTGGCAGGCTGCAGTACCTTGGCAAAATTCGTCGCCAGTGGATCATGCGGTGCGAGCAGCGGCGCAATCATGGCAAGAATGACCCAGAGGAGGGTCAGTGAACATAGAAACGTGAACCAGCGATGCTGTGTCAAAATAAGCTTGAATTCTCTCATTTACACATCCACGTCCAGTCGAATCCGCGGGTCATGCAGATGTGTCCAGAGATCAACGATCAGATTCAGCAATACATAGATGGTTGCCATCCAGATGACGTAGCCCTGAATCAGGGGGTAGTCCCTTGTAAAGATGGCATCCACCGCCATCTGCCCTACACCGGGCCATACGAACAAACTTTCCACAATGGCTGCCCCGCCAAGCAGGGCGCCTGTAGACATGCCCATGAGCGTAACGATGGGCAATAATATATTGGGTAAAATATGCTGCATCATAATGACTCTCTCCTTCACACCTCTGGCTCTGGCCCCCGTTACATAGTTCTGGGACATCTCTTCCAGAATCACTGTACGGATCTGCCTGATATATTGGGCGATCAGAGGTAACGCCAGTGTGCTTGCGGGTAATATCAGGCTGTTCCAGCCCGAACTCCCCATGACGGGAAGCAGCTTGAGCTGTACGCCAAACACCAGCATGAGCAGCATCCCGAGCCAGAAGCTGGGCATGGACAACCCGGCAAACGAAAACAGGCGTATGACGTAATCCAGCACGTTGTTTCTGTAGACGGCCGACAAAATACCCAGTGGAAACGCAATCAGAATGACCAGCAGCAGGGCACTTCCTGTTAGCCGAAGCGTGGCTGGAAGCCTGGACAGCAGAATGTCGAGCACAGGCCTGTCGTATTTATAGGACGTTCCGAAATCTCCGGTAAGCACCTGTCCCAGCCAGGTTCCGTAGCGTATCCAAAACGGCTGATCCAGTCCCAGCTGGACACGCACCTGCTGTACCAATTCGTCCGACGGAGTGACTCCTGTAGACATGAGCATAAGCCTTGCCGGGTCCCCCGGAGACAGATAGGTCAGCAGAAATGTCAGAAACGAAATGCCAAATAACACGGCTGCCAGCTGAATGAATCTTTTCACAATATATCTACTCACATGTCTGACATCCTCTCCCCAATCTCCAACCCCGCACGTGACTTGTCCATGCATATCAAAAAAGACGTCTCTCTCCGCTAATACCGGATAAGGACGTCTTAAATAAACAGATTTTCAGAAAAAATCATGCTCTCTAAACACCTTCCTATCTCCCGTAGGTACTACTGTGTTGTTAAACTAGGCAGGTCTCCTGGCTCCAGAATCCTCGTCATTGCAGCACCTTCCCGGCCTAAACCAGTGGCATAACGCTGCATGACTCCTCTGTTACAGTGGCGGGACCGCGCCGGCATCACACCGGTCTTCCCTATTAAGCTTCTACCCGAAGGTATAGCACCCAGTTCCACATATTCAATTGAAATGCATTCTGTACCAGTATAGCTGGCTCACAGATAATGATCAAAGCATTTATTCAAATTTGAAATAGCTCATCAGCCTATTCCCGCTCTCTCGAACCTTTGGGGGAGACTCCTGTCACACGCTTGAACATCTTGGAAAATAACAACGGATCCGTATACCCCACGGAGTGGGCAACCTCACTGACCGAAAGCGTTGAGCTCTGCAGCAGCTCTGCTGCGCGATTCATCCGGTATTCAAGAAAAAAGGCCTGTAACGACTTTCCGTACTTCTCCTTAAACAGACCAGACAGATACGTACGATCCAGACGCACGGACTGTGCAATATCAAGAATGGACGTCTTCTGGCTGTACCTGTTCTCCATAAACTGAACCGCTTGTCTGATGTATTCATCCTTGGTGGAAAGGGGCCTCTGCGGCTTGTCCTCATCAGGTGAGGAGGAGATCAGTTCGGCCATTAATCGGTACAGCAGGCTCTGGCTAAATACATCTCCACCATTGCGCGAGGAAGCCTGAACCATGTCTGCATATAAACCATCCATTACCTTTGGATCCCTGGCTTCGAATACAGGGCATGCTGGACTCAGGTTTGCCCGCTGCATGAAAGTCTTGGCATGTACGCCCTTAAATCCGAACCAAGAGTATGTCCAAGGCTCGTTCGCGTCGGCTTCATAATGAATGATCGTATCCGGCAGAATGGCGAAGCCCTGACCCTGCGTCAAATGGTACTCCTTATCTTCCATATGAACGGTTCCCCGTCCCTCATGAATGTAATGAACCACATAGGAATCTCGTACCCCCGGACCCCAATAATGAGACGGATCACAATCCTCCCAGCCAAAAAAAAGCAGCACCAGCTCCATCTGTGTCCAGTCCATGGGCAACACGTTCATCTCGATTGGACTCACCTTCCCACCCCTTCTCTTCTTCCGCATCAACATGTATCTTACTTTAGATTATAACAGGTATATTGGTTAAATATCAGCTGAAAGCGGGACCAAAAATGGGATTATACCATGTATGGGAGAGGTTGAACCATAGTTATATAAGCCGGATCGGCCTATAGTTGGGGTACACCATTATTCAGGGAGGCTGGACTTGAGATGAACAAAATTACGTTTCTCGGTGCAGGCAGCACCGTTTTTGTCAAAAATGTATTAGGTGACGTCATGATGACCGAAGCACTGCAGGATTTTGAATTGGCCTTGTTTGATATCGATGCCGAACGGCTGAATGATTCCGAGCGACTGCTGACCAGTATGGGCCGTTCTCTTGGAAGCCGTTGTTCCGTAAAAAAATACACAGACCGCAAAGAAGCACTGCGCGGTGCCAAATATGTCATTAACGCCATTCAAGTGGGCGGATATGATCCATGTACAATTACGGACTTCGAAATACCGAAGAAATACGGGCTGCGTCAGACTATTGCTGACACCCTCGGCATTGGCGGTATCTTCCGTAATTTGCGTACCATTCCGGTCATGCTCGACTTTGCCCGGGACATGCAGGAAGTGTGTCCTGACGCCTGGTTCCTGAACTACACCAACCCAATGGCCGTACTGACCAATGTCATGAATGTGCATGGAGGAATCAAAACGGTAGGTCTGTGCCACAGCGTGCAGGTATGCGTGCCTCACTTGTTTGAAGCGCTGGGAATGGACCAGGCAGGCGTAGTTGCAAAAGTGGCAGGAATCAACCATATGGCCTGGCTGCTGGAAGTAACGAGAGATGGCCAGGATCTGTATCCCGAGATTAAACGCCTGGCGAGGGAGAAACAGAAGGAGCAGCATCATGATATGGTGCGGTTCGAGCTGATGAATCGTTTTGGATATTACGTAACCGAGTCTTCCGAGCACAATGCCGAGTATCATCCATACTTTATCAAACGGAATTATCCGGAATTGATCGAACGCTTCAACATCCCGCTGGATGAGTATCCGCGCCGCTGTGTGAACCAGATTGAAGGATGGAAAGAAATGCGCGAGAAACTGTTTGCCAGTGAACATATTGAACATACGCGCAGCCGCGAATACGCTTCGCACATCATGGAAGCAATGGAAACGAACCGTCCATACAAAATTGGCGGTAATGTAATGAATACCGGTCTAATTACCAACCTGCCTCGTGAGGCCTGTGTCGAGGTTCCTTGTCTGGTGGACGGATCTGGAATCAGCCCAACATACATTGGGGACCTGCCTCCACAGCTGGCGGCACTGAACCGCACCAACATCAACACCCAGCTGCTGACGATTGAAGCGGCCATGACGGGCAAGAAGGAACATATCTATCATGCCGCCATGCTGGATCCGCACACGGCTGCCGAGCTGTCCATTGATGACATCGTTGCCATGTGTGATGAACTGATTGAAGCTCATGGGGATTGGCTGCCGAAGTATACATCCTAAAGCAAACGATAGTTTTTATTTCATTGATGATTAGAAAAGCGCCGAAGACCTCTGTAAATCCAGGAGGCTCCGGCGCTTTTCTAATAAGGGATTCTTGTTACAATTTCATACTAATCCTGAAGCAAAAAGCGATAGCCAATTCCGGGCTCGGTCTGAATGAATCGTGGCTGCGTAGGGTCTTCTTTTAACTTTTTGCGCAGATGACCCACGTAGACCCTCAGATAGTGACTGTCGGATTCGTGATGATGTCCGCCCCATACCTGCTGCAGCAGCTGGCGCTGGGTAATGATCTTTCCGGCATTGGAGGCCAGAACCTTCAGCATATCGTACTCTGTGGGTGTTAATTTGATCGGCAAACCGTCCAGCTCCACCTGCCTTTGTGCCAGATCTACAGTGAGAGACCCAAAACGCAGTACAGGTTCATCGGTTGTCTTCGCCACATGGCGAAGCGCAACCCGAATCCGGGCAACCAGTTCACCCATGCCAAACGGCTTCGTTACATAATCATCAGCCCCACCGTCAAGGGCAGCAATCTTGTCTTCCTCGCGCTCCTTCGCCGTCAGCACAATGATGGGCACCTGGGACCATTCGCGGACGCGATGCAGCACGTCCATCCCGGACATCCCCGGCAGACCCAGATCGAGTATGATCAGATCCGGATGAACGATGCTCGCTTGAATGACAGCCTCGTCGCCATCTCCACATTCATGAATTTCAAATTGATGAGCCTGAAGGGTTACCTTCAGCAGTTTGCGAATCTGTGGTTCATCATCTACAACCAATATGCGTGCCCCTTGCGATGCCGTCATGTTACTCAACCTCTCCTTGTCCTCTATAGGGAAATAATGCTTCCGGCGCTTCCATGGGCAAACAGATGCTCATTCTTGTTCCGCCTCCCGGATTGGGATCTGCTTCAATCGTTCCTCCGTGAACCTCAACGATCCCTTTGCATATAGCCAGTCCCAGTCCTGTGCCCGTCACATGACGAGAGGATTCCAACCGGTAAAACTTTTCAAAAATCCGCTCTTTGTCCGCATCGGGAATACCCACGCCTTTGTCCGCTACCACAATGGTCAGCCTGGAATTTCCCTCATCCCTCGTAACAGTGAGGACAATCTCGCTATAGTCAGGTGAATATTTAATGGCATTGCTGACGACATTGATCAGCACCTGTTCCAGCAGCACTTCATCTCCACATATAAATAACGGTTGATCCGGCAAATCCACACGAATGCTCCGATGCTTGCTGAATTCCCTTACTTGCGTTAATACCACGCTGATCATGTCCCCAACGTCACACCATTTCCTGCGCAGCTGCAGCATGCCGCTCTCCAGCTTCACCATGCCCAGCAAATTGGTCACCAGTCGGTTCATACGCATGGCTCCATCCCGAATATTGCCCGTCAGTTCCTTCCGGTCTTCCGGGGTAAATATGGCGTCATTCTCGATCAATCCTGTAGCGGATCCAATGATCGTCGTTAAGGGCGTCCGCAGTTCATGGGACACAGAGTCCAGCAAAGCCGTGCGAATGCGCTCTGATTCGGCAGTCATCTGTGCCACCCTGGCTTCCTCTGCCAGTTTGACGCGAGCAATTGCACTGGCAGCCAGCCCTCCACAGGCCTCCAGTAATTGCAGCCGTTCCCGCTGCTCCTGAATATCACTGGCCTCCATACGGACGGCAAGCACGCCGTGTACCTGATCTTCCGTACGCAAGGGAACGTATAGACCGGAGGATTCCCGCAGGCTGGTAGAACCTCTCCCTGCAGTTTCGCCATTCCTGTACACCCACTTGGCAATCGCGATCTCTGATTCCTCTCCACCCCAGACTGCGGTTCCCAGGTCATCAGCAAATGCCGTTACTTTCAGCTCATCATGAGCATCAGGCAAATATACGGCAGCCTGGGTACCCAGTGTGTGTGATACTTGCCTCGCAATATGATGGAGCAGGGTATCCAGATCCGTAACAGCCGTCATCTGGCGGCTGAGCGCATACAATGAATTGGTAGTGGCCTCACGCTTCCTAACCATCTCCAGCTGCTGACGCAAGCGACTGGAAAGGGTGGCTGTTAACACAGCTACGGCCAAATACACAATAAAGGAAAAAATATATCGCAGATCCGCAACGGTAAAACTGAGATTCGGAGGCACAAAAAAGAAGTCAAACATGATTACGCTAAGACTCGCTGCGTAGATTGCAGGGCCCAATCCCCAGTAAACGGCGCTCACCAAAATGGGAAACAGGTAAATGAGTGAGACGTTAACCAGATCACTACTCATGCCGATGACATGAAGCAGTGGGGTTAACAAGGTAATGCCAATGGTTACCCATACATATTGGGGAACCCGGTGCAACCGAGGAATCCCCTTCTCTTCTGTGTTTCGTTCAGGCACAGTACTGTTCACATCCCGGTTGGATCATAATCGTAATCTGCAACTATTAATACATCCATATGTCTGGACAGCCGTACCAGCCGATTGACCACCGATCCGGCACCACGATAGCCATTTAACCACCAGAGCCTCTTCGCTTGACCAACGACCAGCTGCGTTGCTTTTTCCTCTGCTGCCTTGCTTGCCAAAATACTTGATACTTCCCTCAGATTCTCACTGTGATGAATATGAAATTCCCCACCCAGCCGGACGGTTAGCTGTTCCAGGGCCTCCAGCTGATCCTTTACTTCGTCACTCATTGCCCTGCCTACATGTACATGATGTACATGCCATACTGCCTTCAACCGATAGGCCGTGCGAAACCCACGGCGAATTAACCGCTCCGCATGTTTGTCACTGCTTACACAGACAAAGACCGCTTCCTGTCTTCGCCAAGGGCCCCGAAGTGCACTTTTCTGCTCCTTCGCTTCCAGCCGTTCATCCACATCATCGGCCAGTTCACGCAGGGCAAGTTCCCGCAATGCAATCAGATTGCCGATGCGGAAGAAATTCGCAAGTGCCTGCTCCACCTTGGCTGCTGCATAGATTTTACCTTCCCGCATGCGCTGCCGCAAGGCCTGAGGTGCAACATCGATTAACTGCACTTCATCTGCCATTTGCAGAATCTGATCCGGCACCGTTTCCCGGACCCGAATTCCCGTAATGTGCTCTACGGCATCGTTCAGGCTTTCCAGATGCTGCACGTTAACGGTCGTAATGACCGAGATCCCTTCATCCAGCAGATGAAGCACGTCTTCGTAACGTTTTTTCCTTACGCTTCCGGATACATTGGTATGGGCCAGTTCGTCCACCAAGACTACTTCCGGGCAAAGGCGAAGAATAGCCTCCGTATCCATTTCCTCCAATGCTACTCCCTGATATGTCCGACGATCCCATGGAATGACAAGCAGCTGTCCGATCTGTTCCATGGTCTCGGCCCGATTGTGCGTCTCCAGCAAGCCGATTCGGACATCAATGCCTTTCCGGAGCAGATCGTTGCCTTCCCGCAGCATCATATAGGTTTTGCCTACACCCGGGGCAGCACCGATGTATACTTTGAATTTGCCTCGCTGAATCTGGCCGATCTGTTTCTTCACTTCTTGATCGCTTAATCTGCGATAGGTTGTGCTGCGGTTATCCGGCAATTTTCCAGGAAGTAATCGTTCTCCATCCAGTTCGGTTCGGTCTGCTAGCAGGAACAGATCTACCCCCTGCAGCTTGTGCAGGAGCGAGTTGATGACTGAACCTTGCCATAACTCCTGCCAGCGGGTATGACGAGAGTGACCCATCACAATACGCGTAATCTGCTGCCTGGCAGCATAACGTGCCAAGGTGGATGGAATCCTGCGACGATGCGTCATGGGCAATTCCTCGAATGC
The DNA here is from genome assembly GCF_002276415.1 of Paenibacillus sp. 7523-1. Taxonomy (NCBI): domain Bacteria; kingdom Bacillati; phylum Bacillota; class Bacilli; order Caryophanales; family Paenibacillaceae; genus Paenibacillus; species Paenibacillus sp. 7523-1. Next base: position 40,642 of record NZ_NPBR01000029.1, read on the forward strand.
TCCTCCGAATTTCTCCACCAGCTTGATCATGTTTCGGCGAAATGCCGTGGCTTCCTTGGTTAATGCCTTCTTCATATCGCGGAACGTGACCACACATAAATCACCATTCAGTCGCTTCGCAATCTGCTGCCCTCTCCGAATATAAATGGATCCATTCCAATGATATTGGGTCGACACCAGCACCCGTTCCATGATGCCTGTTGTCATGGTAATGCCCATCTCTTCCCGGTGTTCCCGCAGGGATTCATTGACTCCTTCGGCAACGAGTTTCAGCGCCAGTTCCCGTAAAATGCCCAGGTTGCCTTGTCGAAACAACGCCTCTCCCTCATTCCCCTTCAAATGTCCTTCGGCAAGCCGGGTCAAGACCGTTTCCGGTGTCACATCGATCAGCTTCACTTCGTCAGCCAATTCAAGTGTCCCTGCAGGAACGGTATACTCTGCCGCAATTCCTGTGAGTTTACGGGCCAGTTCGGTATATCCTTCCAGCTCGTAGACGTTCACCGTTGTGATGACACTGATGTTGTGTTTCAGCAGATACTGAATATCCTCCAGCCTCGTAGCATGCAGAGCTCCCTCGCGGTTTCTATGTGCCAGTCCGTCAACGAGCACCACTTCCGGATTGCGCTCCAGCAGAGCATTTATATTGAGATCCTTCATCTCCATGCCATCTCTCTGACGGCACCAGTGAATACTCGGAATCCGTTCAAGCTCGCCGAGCTGTTCCACGGTTTCGGGTCTTTGCATGGTCGATACCGCGCAGATCACGACATCAATGCCTTGCTGGCGCAGCGTATTCCCTTCTCTTAACATATGATAGGTTTTGCCTGAACCGCTGACCGGACCAATATAGATAGTGAGCGTGCCCTGCTGCAGCTTCGTAATCATCTTCAGGATGTCCTCGGCTGATCTGCGCTTGAAGCTTTCATGCATCCGTTGATGTCTCCTTTCCACTCCCAATTTATCGAAAATGGAGAAAGCCCCTTCCGAAATCCGGAAGAAGGCCAATGATAGATAAGGCAATCCATGTCGCTTTTGACTTGAACTCAGATACTTCCTGCAGGCTAATTCAGCTCTGCTGTCAGCGCCAGATTCAGTGCAGTCACATTGACACGCGGCTCGCCGAATATGCCGAGCTGACGCCCTTGAACATGTGCTTCCACAAGTTCTACGAGCTGCTGCTCACGAAGACCCGTCGCCTGACTAATTCGCGGGATCTGTGCTTTTGCTGCTTCAGGCGAAAGGTCAGGATCCAGACCTGAGCCCGAACCAGTTACCAGATCAGCAGGAATCTGCTGCAGTGCCGGATTTTCCTGTCTAAGCTGAGCAATTTTATCTTTCATTTCACCGATATACTCCTCCGAAGCTACAGCCCGATTGGAGCCTGCCGACGCCGTCGGGTCGTAACTCGCGTTGGATGCACGGGGTTGGAACATGGCCGGTGATTTTACTTCCTGTGCCAGCAGGGATGAACCGATCACTTTCCCGTTTTGGGTTATCAGGCTCCCATTCGCTTCTGCTGGAAATAGCAGCTGCGCCGCAGCAGTCGTCACCATCGGATACACGATGCCGCAGATCAGCATAAGAATAACAGACAAGCGGATAGCAGGCAGTATGGTCTTCATATCAGTCACATCCTGAATTCGTTATTTGTCAATTGGAATCAATTTGTTACACTATCGCACTGTTTGGTCAGAACAACCTTTCGATCGCTCTTACCCCCAGATTCTTTTGATTAAAGTTCCTAGGGTGAAAATATGGGGATAAGCTTAGGCTTCCGAAGTAGCTTTCTTGCAGAAAGCTTTTAGGCGAACGCTTCGCTTCTCCAGATTTGTTCTGCCCTCTCCGTATTTGTGTAAAAGGGAGTCCAATTTATATGGGTTAATGTCACACCAAATGGAGCCCCGAAAGGATCAGGTCTATCAGCTTAATCCCGATAAAGGGCACAATCACACCACCCACACCATAGATCAATACATTGCGCCCGAGCAGCCGCTCGGCTGACATGGCCCGGTACTTCACGCCCTTCATCGCAATCGGAATGAGCAGCGGGATGATGATTGCGTTAAAGATCAATGCCGACAGAATGGCCGATTGCGGTGAAGCCAGATTCATAATATTCAGTGATTGAAGCTGCGGCATGGCGATAATAAACATCGCCGGGATAATGGCAAAGTATTTCGCAATATCATTCGATATCGAAAAGGTGGTCAGTGCACCGCGTGTAATCAGCAGCTGCTTCCCAATGGAGACTACCGACAGCAGCTTGGTCGGGTCAGAATCCAAGTCAATCATGTTAGCCGCTTCCTTGGCCGCCATGGTACCCGAATTCATCGCCAAGCCCACATCGGCCTGCGCAAGGGCAGGCGCATCATTGGTGCCGTCGCCGGTCATGGCGACGAGCTTGCCTGCCTGCTGCTCTTTTTTGATCGCAGCAATCTTGTCTTCCGGCTTCGCTTCGGCAATAAAGTCATCCACGCCTGCTTCCAGTGCAATCGTGGCTGCCGTAAGGGGATTGTCGCCTGTACACATGATCGTTTTGATGCCCATGGACCGCATCTCGGCAAACTTCTCCTTCAGACCAGGCTTCACTGTATCCTTCAGGTAGATTACACCGTAAATCCGGTCATCGATCGCAACGGCAAGGGGAGTACCTCCGGCCTTGGCAATGCGATTGGAGATGTCATCCAGATCGGCAGGAATTCGTGCACCCCTAGAAGCAATATGATGCTTGATGGCATCTACTGCACCCTTGCGAATCTGCATTCCACTGCCGAGATTGAGACCTGACATACGGGTCTCGGCGGTAAACTCCACACTTTCCGCATCTGCATATTCTTGCTCCGGCCAGCGCTCACCCTGCTTGCCTGCAAGCTCCACCACGGAGCGTCCTTCCGGCGTCTCATCACGAACCGAAGCCTGCAGCGCTGCACGGGTTATCTCCTGCACGGTCGCACCCTGAACGGGAATAAACTCGGAGGCCATCCGATTTCCGTACGTAATTGTTCCGGTCTTATCGAGAATCAACGTATCAATATCCCCTGCCGCTTCCACCGCTTTCCCTGACATGGCAAGCACGTTGAACTGCGTGACCCGGTCCATTCCGGCAATCCCGATTGCGGACAACAGACCCCCTATTGTTGTAGGAATAAGGCAAACCAGCAGGGCGATCAGTGTCGCCAAATCAAGGCGAATGCCCAGGTAACTCGCCATCGGAACCATCGTCAGAATGACGATCAGGAAAATCAGGGTCAAAACAGCCAGCAGTGTAGTGAGCGCGATTTCGTTTGGCGTTTTCTGACGCTGCGCACCTTCAACCAGAGAGATCATCCGGTCAAGGAAGGATTCTCCCGGATCGGTCTGTACCCGCATGACGATATAGTCGGAAGTAACCCGTGTGCCTCCCGTTACGGAGGAAAAATCTCCGCCTGCTTCCTTGATAACCGGAGCTGATTCACCCGTGATGGCCGATTCGTCTATAGAGGCCAATCCCTCGATAATTTCGCCGTCCGTGGGGATCAGTTCTCCTGCTTCCACGCGGACAATATCTCCCTTTTTCAACTGAGTCGATGATACTTGCCGAATTGTCCCATCTTTTTGCATTAATTTGGCGGTCGTATCCGATTTCGTCTTGCGCAGGGTATCTGCCTGGGCTTTGCCCCGGCCTTCGGCGAGCGCTTCAGCAAAATTGGCAAACAGCAGTGTGAACAACAGGATGAGGAACACCGCCATGTTGTACCCCCGTCCCGCTTCTGATGCAGCAAATAGATCAGGATCGATACATAAGAGCAGCGTGATGAACGTACCAACTTCTACGATAAACATGACGGGATTTTTGATCATGACCATCGGATTAAGTTTCTTAAACGCGTCCAGAGAGGCCTGTCGTATGATGTCCCCGCTTACTCTCCTTTTGCTTGGACCTTGGTGGTGGGGATTAATCTCCTTTCCCTCACCCTTTCCGCTTGCTCTATATGTTTCTTTGTCTATTTCAGCGATTGCTTGGTTACCCATTCCTTCCACCATGTGTTCCTTCTTTCGCTCTATAGCACCCATTAATTTCGTGCACCTCCATGTTTAACGTCCTTGCTGTACTTCCCGTGTGCCAATCCATAGACTGTCCGTCCGTTACTGGAGCATCGCCAAATGCTCAGCGATCGGCCCAAGCGCCAGGGATGGGAAGAAGGTGAGCGCTCCGACAACCACAATCATCATCACCAGAATCCCTGCAAATAAAGGGGTATGCGTGCGAAGTGTACCCGTTGTTACCGGAACCACTCGTTTCGTTGCCAGGGATCCTGCAATCGCGAGCATGGCAATCATGGAGATGTACCTTCCCAGAAGCATCACCACACCAATGGCGATATTGTAAAAGTCCGTATTGGCGTTCAGTCCGGAAAAAGCGGACCCATTATTGGCAGCACCCGATGCAAAAGCATAGAGCACTTCGGTCAGGCCATGCATGCCTGAATTCGAAATCGAGGCGACCGCTTCGGGCCGCATAAGCGCCAGCGCAGTAGGAGCCAGAATAATCAAGGGATGAATCAGCAGCGCAATGGATGCGAGCTTTACTTCTTTCCCTTCAATTTTTTTGCCCAGAAATTCAGGTGTCCGTCCTACCATCAATCCGGAGATAAACACGGCCAGAATGACGTACAGCAATCCGTTAAGCAGGCCTACCCCTTTACCGCCAAAAACGTTATTGAGCATCATTTCGGCAAGTGCCACCATTCCGCCGAGCGGCGTGAGCGACTCATGCATATTGTTGACGGATCCCGTTGTCGCAGCTGTGGTCACTGCCGTAAATAACGCCGATTCGGCTATACCAAACCTGACCTCTTTCCCCTCCATATTTCCTTGAATGCCGGCGGCATCCAGCGCAGGTACACCGCGATACTCCGATACAAAAACAGTCGTGAGCATCACGAGGAACAGAAAGCTCATCGCTGCAAACAATGCCCAGCCTTGCTTCCGGTTGTTTACCATCAGGCCGAAGGCATACACCAATGCCGTGGGCAGCAGCATCATGCAGACAATGTGGACCAAATTCGCCAGTGCGGTTGGATTCTCGAATGGATGGGCCGCATTGGTTCCAAACCAGCCGCCGCCATTCGTACCCATGTGTTTAATCGACTCGAGTGAAGCAACCAATCCGCGGGTGATCGTCTGCTCTCCGCCTTCCAGCGTGGTCGCGTTCACCGCCCCTGCCAGCGTCTGTGGCACACCCTGAAAGACCAGGAATAAGGCCACGATGAAGCTCAGCGGCAAAAAGATTCTTGTTATCGACCGCACCAGGTCGACATAGAAGTTCCCCAGTTCATCCCTCCGGCCAACCAGTCCGCGGATGAATGCAATCGCTACAGCGAAGCCTGTTGCCGCCGATGTAAACATCGGGAACGTCACGGCCAGCATCTGTGACAGATATGACAGGGCATTCTCGCCCGTATACGACTGCCAGTTGGTGTTGGTCATGAAGGATGCTGCTGTATTAAACGCCTGCGCTGCAGGCATGTTGCTGATGCCATCCGGGTTGAGCGGCAGAAACTGCTGCAGCCGCAGCACCAGAAACATCAAAATCAACATGATAAAGTTGGAAATGAGCACGGCTGAAAGGTACTTTTTCCAGCCCATCGACTCATTCTCCCGAACCCCCATTAATCGATAGAGCAGTCGTTCAGGTCCACCGAAGATCCTGTCCAGTCCTGTCCGCTTGCCATCGAATACCTTGACCAGATAACTACCCACCGGTTTCACCAGCAGGATGATGATCAACAGCGTGACCGCCACTTGTAATAAACCGCTACCCATATTCATAGTTCCTCCCTAATCTGCGATCCGAATGATTCAGAATTTCTCCGGCTTCACGAGCACATAGCCCAGATAGACCATCAATGCCAGCACAATTATTCCTATAACGGTCATATGCACCTTCCCCTCTCTGGCTATAGCCCTAGGCTCTCTCGCAGAACTTAATGAAACCCCAGAACACCACGAACAGCAGCACAACCAATCCGATCATCGCAGCATCATTGACCATATGCCCTTCCTCCCTCTCTCTACCGTTCTTTCAACCTGCTACGTGTAAAATCTTATACCTGAACGCTGTAAAAAGGGGGTAAAGAAATCCCTGCCAGGGTGTAAAAAAAACGTAAAAATAGACCCGTTCCTTCGCCAATGGCTGAAAGAAAACGGGTCTATCGGTGATTTGATCTTTATCCAAACGGATTCTGTGCCCATTGCAGCAGTCTCTTTTTCGTGATTTTGCCGTGGGATGTGTGCTTGATGACCTGCCCTTGATCCAGGAGCAGCACCTGTGGTGATTCATGATGTACCTCTGTTTCCTCCGCAATCCGGCGGGAGAGCGGGCGACTCTCGATGACTTTGACAATACGATAGTCCATCTGCTGTTTGGGATCGGACGCATTAGAACCTACAAATGCCATAAACTCGCGGTACGCTCTCGCGCTGATCGGGCAGGTGGTGCTGTGCTTCAGGATGAGTACGGGATGATCCTCCGAAGATTGAAGTGCCTCTTCCCAGTCCTCCTGTCTACGGAGTTCACGGACATGTTCATTCAACATATCTTCCGTTCCAGCAATCGCCCGTTTGCTTACCACCGATCCAATCACGACGCCAAGGGCCACGCCAAAAGCAATGCCGAGGGCGAGCTGATCCGTTGCCGTACCAATACTCACTCCGAGTGCCAGGCCTAGCCCAAGCCATAGTGCTTGAGGATTCACTTTTTTCTCCATGGTGATCATCCTTTCAAAGGATATGTATAATAAGGTTCGATAACAATTTTCTGTCCTGTATTCTTCTCAAATTATACCATAGGCATGCCTTTGGTCGACTTTTATAAAATGCATCTCCGGGTATATACTTGTGATACACTGATTGTAAATTGGAAACGATGAATGGAGAAACAAATGGAAAGGCGGAATCACGAAATGACATATGCATTTATGATAGAGCCCCAGCAATACATTCCCCTGGACAACGATGAGGAACTCATTGAAAAGTGCCAGGAGTGGGGCCTGCTTTCGGGTAAAGCAACCAAGCTCAAAACGTTCTACTATAAAGGAAACGGACTGAACACACCCTGTACCATCATTGGTTATGTGGATCATATGGCAGCCGTCATCCAACTGGATAATGAACAGAAACACTGCATTCATCCCTCTTATCTGAAAGAGATGCAAGCGTCGAGCTACAATGTAAGACCCGTGACGGCAGCAGAACAAGATAAGGCGAGTGAGCCATTGAACGGTTCCCGGACAGAGGACAACGCTCATGCTACTGCTTCAGTCGACGTGGGTACCACATCTGATTCAGACGGTATTCCATCTGATCTAAATGACATGGACATCGATGCCGGGGAAAGCCATTCCGGACTAAAAGGTGACCCGGATGGACTCGTAGAGGAATATGTTGGCCCACAAGGCGGGACAAGCAGTGAAGCGAAACCGAAGGCGAAGACGGCAAGCAAAGCGAAATCGATCAAGATTGACCTGCCTGAAGGCAAAGTGAAGATGACGGCAGTCGTCAAGGAATTTACAACGGTTCCGAACCATTTCTCCGACAATGATGATGAAGTTATCGTTTATGAAGGAGTAGCCATCACCGAGCCTGATCACGTTGAACTTGGTGAAGCCTGGTCCAGCCATAGTGCCACGATGAAAAAGCTGGAGCTTGAAGTCGGGGATGTCCTTACTTTTGAAGCAAAGATTATTAAGAAGAAGCTCACTCGAAATCCGGTGCCCTATAAGATCAACAATCCTTCCAAGATTCAAAAGCAAGTCTAAGCCAAAAAGACCTCCAGCTCGCGTGATAAAATCAGGCAATGGAGGTCTTTGCTTTTTAAGGATAGAGTCGAAGACAAATAGCTAGGCTTGGCCAGGTGTACAGCTAATTTGGAACTGAACGCCGTACTTGTCCGTAACCATGCCGTATGCCGGGCTCCAGAATGTCTCCTGGATTGGCATTTTCACCTCTCCGCCATCTTCGAGTTTGTTGAAAATGTGCTTGGCTTCATCTGGGGTATCCGTATTCACAGTAACACTGATGTTGTTACCAATGACATGAGGCATGCCCGGGAACGTATCCGACAACATGAGCACAGAGCCCCCGATCTGCAGAGAAGCATGCATGATGCGATCCATGGCTTCTGGCGGAATCGGATGATCCGGACTTGATGGACCTTCACCGAATGTCTGAATTGCCAACACTTCCGCGTTAAAAACCTCTTTGTAGAACGCGACTGCTTCCTTACCGTTTCCATCCGTTACAAGATACACATTCAAACTAATCGCCATGCGTTCTTCATCTCCTTAAGCTCATGTTTTGATAACCATTCCTGCCGCTTGCGACATGAGTATATAGGACAGGTTCTCCTTTGACAAGCAGGTATTTCCTTCTTTAAAGCAATACCCTTTCCGGTCAGATCTTATCCCCGGACTCTTCTGATATAATGGGTCAGCACAATCAATATTTCCGATACAAGCGCTTACAGATCATCAGCAGAATACAAGAAGGACGAATCTGGTGAAGCCCCTCCGCCGGTATAAAGAAAAACAACCACCTCCCGAACTCCTGTCGGTAAGATGGCTGATGTAAGGACTATATGGATTTGTTCTTCTTGACGATGTCGGCAATCTCGCTCTCTAGCAGCAAATACCGATGCACGCTTCGCATAATTGGCACCTTGGTTAACTTGTTTTTGTCCACGTACAGTTTCATTTGATCTTTCGATAAACCAAGCAACGTGCCTGCTTCAGAAACGGTCAAAACAACCTCGGGGTTGGTGGCGTTAAATGTCTTCTTCACTTTCTGATTCCAGTCCTCAAATACCTGCATAGATCAGCGATCTCTCCTATCCATAGCCAGTATATTTCCAGGCTGAATAGATTCAGTATACCACACTTGTGATCCTCGTCACTTGATCCTCGCACAGAACCAATATATGTTAGCTTACTGAGAGGACACTCGCAGATCGGTCTGCACGAATACAATCGTGTAAAAAAAACCAAAAAAGCCACTTAAAATAAAGTGGCCCGAAATATAAAACCGAATGATTGCCTTATGCTTCTTCCCAAAATCGGCGCAGGTTATTCATCGCAATTCGGGAGGCGGACTTGCACTCTTCCATGCCTTCGAATTCCACCGTGATGTTGCCATCGTAGCCGAATTCCTTGATCAGCTTCACAATTTTCCGGATCGGGATATCTCCATGCCCCACAATGGCTCCGCGCAGAAAATTGCCATGGGTTGTGGTGAACCAATCACCACCACCCGGATGTTCATCATATGGACGGAAATAAAAGTCCTTGAAATGCACCAGAGAAGCGTATGGCAAGTTCTTCATGACACCGATTATCGGATGTTCATCCACACACATAAAGTTGCCAATGTCCAGCGTTGTTTTGAAATTGGGGCGGTCTACAGCCTGCAGCACTCGTTGCACCCGATCGCTTGCCTGCACACTGAACCCATGGTTCTCAATCGTCGTTGTAATGCCGAACTGTGCAGCATAGTCCGCGATAATCTGGCTTCCCCGAACCATGAGCGGCAGATGCTGCTCAAACCAGGCAATGGTCATGTTTTCTTTCGGCAAGGTAAAGGCCGTCACGTCATGACGCATATGTTTGACACCCATTCGGTGCACGACATCGACATGCCTTTTGACCCGGGCCATTTCTTCCTCAAAAGCCTCTTCCGTCTCCTGTACAAAATTGGCTGGCATCGAATAATTGGACAGCTCAATGCCTGCGGAAGCGGCACGCTCCCGAATCGCATCAGCCAGCTCGGGGTTATCTTCCACCGTGTAGCCGTACGGGACCATTTCCATATGCTCGCCGCCATTTGCCGCAATCCAGTCGATTACGTCCAGAACCGTCATCTCGCCCGACTTCAAGTCGTTCAACAAGCTATACGTACTCAGGCCCACTTTCATCTTCTCAGCTCCCTAACGGTATTGTTTGATAAATTCAACCGCCTTGCGGATATCCTGTTCAGGCTGATCGCCGACTTCGCGTTCAATCGTCAGGTACCCTGTATAACCAATCTCCTGTAGGGCAGCAAAATAGCTGTTAAAATCCACTCCACCCTCTCCGAGCGGCACCTCACGGAAAAAGGTTCCTGAGGATACCATTTCGGCAATTTTCTCATGATCCATCGGCGCATAGCCCACTGCACCATATACATCCCTTGGGTCGACTTCCTTCAGGCGTACGCCATCCTTCACATGGGTATGTACGATGTAGTCCTTCAGCAGACGCACACCCTGAGCCGGGTCATCACCCGTTACCATCACCATGTTAGCCGGGTCAAAATTGACCGAAACCCCGTTCGTTGAGAGGGTATCGAGAAATCCCTTCAGATCAGCTGCCGTCTCCGGTCCTGTCTCAATCGCAAAGTACGCCCCTGCACTTTTTGCATACTGACCAAGCTCTTCGCATGCTGCGTGCAGCGTAGCATATACCTCTGAGGCAGGGTCATGCGGGACAATGCCAATGTGGGTCGTCACAATATTGGTACCCAGATCAAGTGCCAGATCCACGATGCGCTTGGACTTCTCGACTTTCCACAGGTTATCTTCCTTCACCTGAAATCCGTGACCGCCCAGGTCGCCGACCAGGGCTGAAATTTCAAGGCCCAGGGAATCAATATAGCTTTTTAGCTCCTTGCGTGCCGCGTGAGACAGATTTTCCGGATCCATCTCTCCCTTGACTGCATAGATTTGCACCCCTTCAGCACCCACATCCTTGGCCTTATTCAACCCTTCACGCACACCTACGCCGAAGCTATCCACGATTACACCGATCTTGTTCGTTAAAGTCATGTCATGCCCTCCCGTGAATTGGTATTTTCTCAAAACAGGATACTGTCTGAGCCGATAATCAGATGATATGAACGTCATGATAGAGAAGCGAATCTTCCTCGACTCTTCCTCATCATAACTAAAGTATGAGTCGCCGTCACATATCAATCCAACACCTTTTTTATATCCTTTTACGTCATTTACCGTGTAGGTTCCAAGCTGCCTGTCCAGGCGATGCCCGGCTAATCCTTAATTAACAGGACTAAGTTTCACCGATTTGATCTCATAAGGTCTAAATGTCAGCTCGAATGCGCCTTTCTGAGAAGCAAGCGGATTAATTTCATCCTCCAACAGGTTAACGATTGCTACCTCTACATTCCGGTCTTTCCACTGGGCCTGTACCGTTTCCCGGCCACCTGACGATTCATAGAAACGAAGTATCGTGCCCGTACCATCTTCCGAGGCCTTCACCGTATCCAGGATGACATGCTTGCTCTGATAATCAATCCAGGCGTGCTCCGCAGGTAGGACGCCCGCATGCCTGCCTGCGGCAACGGCCTGAACCGGATGATTCAGCTCCATCGCCTGACGTATAACCCCAGCTTCCCGCCAATCGCCCTGGTGGGGCAATACTGAATACGTAAATTCATGTTCGCCCTGATCGGCATGTTCATCCGGCCACTTCGGAGCACGCAGCAGAGACAGGCGAATTGTCCGATCCTTGATGTCGTATCCATATTTGCAATCATTCAGCAGACTTACTCCGCTATTGCCCTCGGAGACATCCGCCCAGCGATGCCCGCAGACCTCAAACTGTGCCTGTTCCCAACTGGTGTTGTTATGTGTCGGCCGTTCCAGCGCACCAAATGGGATTTCATACGTTGCTTTCGCAGCCACCAGATCCACCGGAAATGCTACCTTGAGCAGCTTATGACTCTCATTCCAGCTGACTTTTGTCTGGAAATCCACCCGGCGCTGATGACGATAAAATACGATATCCTGGCTGATGTCAGATTCATTCAACTTCCAGCGAAACCGCAGTACATCCTTGGCTGCACCCTGCTGTACAATCTCCTTCGAGATTAGCTGTACCTTGCCTGCAGGCTGAGATTCGAACCTCGGATCAATGTCCCATGCATCCCAGTAGGTTGGCTTGTCGTGGAAAAATTGCAGCTCATTTGCCTTGTCCCCTGGCTTCAACCACTCCCGGCCCACAGATTTGTCATACCATCTGGAAATCTCACCGATATCGTTAAATTCAACCATATAAAATGGGGTCTCCCAACTGGATGGGAAAGAGTCCTCCATCCATGCAGCCGGAGCAGAATGCTTGTCTGGGCGAAGCCATATCGTCGTGTAACCAAACGCAGGGATGGATGGGATAACGACAGACAGGGTCCGTACGTCTTCCTTTTCCACCAGATCACAATCCAACCGATTACCGTTCTGGTCAAACGCTGCCATGCCGCTGAGTTCAGCACCCCCGCTAAGGGTCACCACTTCTCCTCGCTCCCAGCCCAAACTGTTAAATATGACATACGGTATGCCTTCCCATCCATCCGTTGCAATGCGCTCTGCGAGGCTGCCGAGCGAATTATTCAGAGCTGACGTGCCCAGCTCAAACACCCTCGTGTACTCTTCCGCAGACGTAACGTAAGCTTCCGGAATGGATGTGCCAGGGATAATATCATGAAACTGATTCAGCATCATCAGTTTCCATCCGCCGTCCAGGTTGCTCTTGATCTGCTCTGCTTCAGTCCCTGCAAACTGCCCCCAGATTTCTGCATCCCGATACAGCACCTCAGCCTTGCGATTGCTGCGTTTATTTCGCGCATGAGTCGTATATGTTCCGCGATGCAGTTCCAGATACAGGTCGCCATGCCATTTCGGTAACGCTGGATTGCTGGCTGAAATCTCTTCAAAAAAGGCCTGAGCCGTGCTGAATGTGCTAATTGGCTGACCCACCATGAACTGGGCGCGCTCCGCGAACTCAACCATCTCATGTGTAACCCCGCCCCCACCGTCTCCATGTCCATAGAGCAGCATCTGCTCCGGATGCAGATCCTTCTGTTTATAGGATTGCCAGTGTTCATCCACATCCTTGGGACGCGTATGCTCATTCACCCCGTGATTGAGATACGCCAGCACTGAGGTACCATCTATGCCCACCCAGTCGAACAGGTCGTAAGGAAACACATTGGTGTCATTCCAGTTGAGCTTGGTGGTCATGAAATAGGGAACATTCGCAAGCTGAAGTATTTGCGGCAGGGACGCACAGTAGCCAAAAGTGTCCGGCAGCCATTCGATGCTTGAGCGCTTGCCAAACTCCTCCTGGTAGAAGTTCTGTCCGTACAGAATCTGTCGTACCAAGGACTCGCCGCTCGGGATATTCAAGTCCGGCTCTACCCACATACCACCGACAAGTTCCCATCGACCCTCGGCAATGCGAGCCTTGACCCGTTCGTACAGATCTGGGTAATGCTCCTTCACGAAGGCGTATAGCTGAGGCTGGCTCTGTGAATACACGAACCCCGGATGTTCGTCCATTAAGGTACACATCGTGGAGAAGGTACGGCTGGACTTGCGCACGGTTTCCCGTACAGGCCAGAGCCAGGCGATATCAATATGTGACTGGCCCACAAGATGCATGAATCCATCCCGTTGTTCTTCTGGATCCTGCTCCTGTACGGAATGTGCAAGCGATTGTTCGAAGCCCTGCACCCACGCTGGCTCAACCCACCGCTTCGGCTCGTTGTACATCTCATCCATGACTTGGTGAATGGCCCGAACCAGCCGGATACGCTTCAGATCTTTTTCAGGCAGCGCCTTTAGCGATTCTGCAAGCACCGTTACGCTATACATGAGGCTTTGCAGTGGACGATTGATATGTACGAGGGCTGAACGAATCCCCCGAATCGGCGGCTGTATGACCGCCTGGCGATTCAGTGGATCATGCGGCTCCGGAATGGGATCATACAGCTCAATCTCCAGCAGGGGTGATGCCCCAACCCGGCTTCGGGGAAGCGGGACCAGCCAATGATTGCGATCCAGTCCGTGATACGGCTTGCCGTTCACCTTCAGCAGCCCTTCACCACCCGCTTCAAAAGTCAGAGCAATGGCATGATCCTCCCAATCGCTAGGGATTTCAATGAGCTTGCTCATAAAATAAGTCGTTCCGTGTATACTATGAAGGGGATTCACAGATTGGACAGAGGCTTCTCCCTGCTCCATCTGGTATTCTCCAGGCCGTATATATCTGGCCCTCTGCATCTGCCATTCGGGCAGCTCCAGCTTCGCTAACCATTGCTGCTGTGACATATCCTCTATAAATCGACTTATCCGAATCATACCGGTCCCACCCCACTTTGCACTTGTAAATCGCATGCCTTCCACTTTTTAGAGCTGCTGCCAACCTTCAGACGGAACTTGCCTGGCTCAACCACCCACTGATGGCGGGAGTCCATGAGTTCCAGGTGCTCTGCATTTACGGTAAAAGTAACGGTTTGAGTCTGTCCAGGCTCCAGATGGATCTTGCGAAATCCCTTAAGTGACATTTCCGGCCGAGTGACGGAAGCAGCTTCGTCCGTTATATAGAATTGCACGACCTCAGCTCCGGCTACCTTACCTGTATTCGTAACCTCCACCTGAACCTCTGCCTCACCATTCGGTTCGATTATTTCAGGCACAACTCTCACATGGTCATACTCGAATTCGGTATAGCTGAGCCCGAAGCCAAACGGATATTGCGGCTCCAGATCCATCTCCAAATATCTCTTCCCCCGCGTACGTTTGGCATTGTAAACGACGGGGAGCTGTCCGACATGTTTGGGAATGGAGATCGTCAGACGCCCGGACGGATTCACATCTCCAAACAGAATGTCTGCCACCGCATTGCCGCCCTCCTGCCCCGGGTACCAGGCCTCCAAAATGGCATGCACATGCTCGTCGATCCACGGTTCTGCAATAGGTCGCCCATTTATATATACAACAACCACGGGTTTGCCCAGCTTATATACCTCCTGCACCAACTCCAGCTGCACACCCATCAGATTCAGTGATGAACGGTCGATACCTTCACCACATTCCATATCATTCCATGGATTATCCGTTACGACCGATGCACCCGTCCGCAGATCAATTGTGCCTTCCCCGAAGTCGCGAGCGCTTGATCCACCCATAACCATCACAATTACGTCAGCCTGTTCAGCACAAGCGAGTGCTTGCGCAAAGCCCTCTTTGGAATCGCCTTTAATCCGGCAGCCGGGCGCGTACAGGATTTGTTCTGCCTGAGCACCAACCTTGCGGCGTATGCCTTCCAACACTGTAACGATCTGTCCACTCGGTTGTGGAGAGGTGTAGTCTCCCAGCTGGTTATACGTATGATTGGCGTTCGGACCAAGTACCGCGATCTTCGGATTCGTCTTGCTGATCGGAAGGAGATTCTCCTCATTTTTGAGCAAAACAATCCCTTCCTGGGCTGCCTTCCTTGCCAGCTCTACATGCTCTTCGCAACCAATTACTCGCTCTGCGAATTCTGGGTCGACATAAGGCTGCTCGAACAGCCCCAATCTAAACTTCATCTCCAGAATCCGGCATACCGCTGTATCCAGATCCTGATGATGAATCAATCCCTGCTCCAGTGCCTTCGCCAGATGTTTACGATACATGAATCCGGACATCTCCATGTCCACACCCGCTTGAAGAGACTGAGCTACAGCCTGCTCCCCGTTCTCCGCTGTGTTGTGTCCGCTAACCAGCATCTGAATGGCACCAAAGTCGGTGATGACAAACCCCTCAAAGCCCCACTGATCACGCAGGAGATCATTCAACAGATACGTGCTGGAGGTGCACGGTACACCATCAATCTCGTTGTACGCTGTCATTACAGAACAGGCACCGGCTTCCACTGCCTTTTTGAAAGGCAGCAGGTCTACCTCGTGCAGCTCGCGCAGACCCATATGCACAGGAGCGGCATTACGCCCTCCTTCCGAGCTTCCATATCCCGCAAAATGCTTCAGCGTTGCCATAATGGTCCGGTCTGAATCGAGACGGTCTCCCTGTAATCCCCTGATCGCTTCCACAGCCAACTCGCCAATCAGATACGGGTCTTCGGCAAAACACTCCTCGGTCCGTCCCCATCTTGGGTCCCGTACCACATCCAGCACAGGCGAATAGGTTGCTGCTCCGCCCTGGCTGCGAGTCTCGACCGCAATGGCCTCACACATCTTGCGGTACAATTCTGTATTCCACGTGCTTCCTACAGTCAGCGGCACCGGAAATACCGTTGCCCCGATCGCCATATGGCCATGCGAACATTCCTCCCCGAACAAAATGGGAATGCCCAGACGCGAATTCTCAATCGCATAGCGCTGAATTTCATTGGTGGCAGCCGCTCCCTGGCCCGGGGTCAACCCGGTTTCCAGTGTTACCTCGGTCCACGGGTCGGCACGAAGCACGCCGTATAGAGAACCAACGCCACCTTGCGCAATATTTTCTTTGAATTCCTCGGTCACTTGTACGGTGCCATCCGACTCTTTCCGGTATGTCTTCCAGCCCATCGGCTGGATCAGCTGACCCATTTTCTCTTCCGTAGTCATCTGTTCAAGCAAATTCTGTACCCGCTCGGGGATCGGTAACGAAGCATCTCTATAATCCATGTGCACATTCTCCTTATGCATTTGGCTTGGCTTGCTGCTTGTGTTCCACTTGCGATCAAATGGCTTTTCGGTAATCGCTCGGTGCGACCCCTACCACATTTTTGAAGGCCCGGTTGAATGAGTTGTAATTCGTGTATCCGACTTCCTCACTGATCTCCTGAATGGCCTTATCCGTCTCCTGCATCAACTGTTTGGCCTTCTCAATCCGCTGACTGATCAGCAAATCCACAAATTTCTCACCAATCTCATCCTTGAAAAGCTTGCTTAAATATTTCGGATTAATATCGAACAGGTCACTCAAATAATTCAAAGATAGATCAGGATTGTTATAGTTCTCTTCGATATACTTGCGAATCTCCAGAATATGCGTCCGATGTTTTTTGGAACAACGGAGCGCCTGCATCTGTCCGGCAAGTGTCTGGAAGCCATCCTTGCACAATTCCTGCAGATCTTCGGCCGTTTCCCAATCCTCCAAATTTCGAAGCAGATGACCCATGACCTCCGCCCATAGCTCGTGGTACTCACGAGGCAGCTCTGCGAATTCCCGGTTCACATGCTGGAACAGCAGCTGGATCGTGTTCATAATTTCCTGACGGGATAGCATCGAGGCATGAATCTGCTTAAACAGTTTGTCAAAATGCTTACCCCAATCGTCATCAGACAGCCGCATGGCCTGCACCAACAGCGATATGGTCTTCAAGAACTCATACACATCATTGGTTGAGCCTGGTACATCACCATACGGAATAATCCGGTTCACACCCAGTACCGCTTTGTAATCGAGCGCATGGACCGCTTCCTTGAAGGATGCTCTGAGACCACGCAGATCAACAGCCACCCGTCCAATTCCAATGGTTACCGTGAAGTTCAGATACTGCTCGACCTGATCCAGATAGCCTTCCAACAGTCTGCGTTCACTCTCTTCCGGCTGCGGTGTGTCCGGCAACCATAAGATGGCATACAGGCGATGGTCCGAGATCCACTCAGCCCATACCTCCGTATCTTCCTTGCGGGCGCTCTCCTGCAGAATGCTGGACAATACAAATTTCAGAAGGGACTGGTCCTGCACGTGATATTCTTCAATAAAGCGGGAATAGCGGTCGATCTCAACGACCATTACGGTCCATCTGTCATCCAATTGCGGCAGGCTAAACCTGTTCATCTCAGCAGAGAGTTCATCGGCGGTAAACTCCTTCGTTCCCTCCAGCAGTTCCTGAAAGAAGTATTTCTTCTTCAAGATCAGATTCTCTTCATACTCCTCCTGATACTGCTTCGTCTGGTCAATCATTTGTTCCAGCGTGGCCTGGATAAATCGGAATTCGTTCTCCTTGGAATGGCCCATGCCTGGCTGTTTCTGTGAAGCAACCGTCTCAATTAACGTGACGATCTGCTGAATCGGCTTGTAATTCCTGCGAGTTACATAGATCACCCACACCACACCAATCAGAACAACAGCCACGGCAAACACAAACCAAATATTGTAGAATTTCAGGGCAAATTTGATGACTTTGCCGTTGTTCAGTCCCGTTTGTACCTTCCAACCGCTATAGCTTGAAGTAAACTCAGAGAAAACTTCGCCGGAAGAGGCTTTGGCTGCATGCTCCTCTGTCACACCGCTGTCCCACAGATTGCCGCCCGACCGGTTGAATATGTTGACGAAGGTGAACTCCGGATCATACATCTGCATAATGGACTTCTGCAGCGTCTGCAGATCAACATTCACCACAATCAGGCCACTCCCATTGCCGACTCCGCGGATCAGTGTAATGACCTGTTTCCCTTCCTCTGTGGGAAAGGCCCTGAAGGTTCTTCCGCCGACCCATTTCTGCGTTTCTGCAGCCCGGCTGTCTTCTATAAATGCCGCATCCGGGAACTCCTCGATGGGCACGGGCTTGCCATTGCTGAATACCTTGTCATCCCTGTAACGGACCATATAAATAGAGTCGATCAGCGGATATTCTATTTTCAATTCGTCGATAACCTGAACTGCCTGAATGCCGGCATAGACATCATCACTTCCGGTTACCGCGTAATAATTTTTCAGATTCGGATTGGTCAAAATCTCGCGCAGCACCTTGAAATCGATCGAGCGCAGGGAATTATCCAAATACTGCGTCACTTGTGAAGCCAGAAATTCATTGGCCTTTAGCGCTTCCTTGCGGTTCTGTTCATTGAAAATCTGGAAGAAGATAATAAATAGAATCGTAGTCACAATAAAGAACACAGGCAGATACGAAAGCAGCAAACGTCTAAACCAATTGTTGTTCATCCCCAAGGTCCCCCCACCACTGTTTATACATGTGACGACAACCACTCGCTCTGGTCGTTAACTACCTATAAATAATCCGTATTATATCGGAGGAAGTGGGGTTGTCAAAGGATAAAACTGTCCCGGTCACGGGTGACTTCGGGACAGTCTCGATTTTGAATTCCTCAACTATTATTGATCCTTCTCAATTGCACGCTGGTAGATCTCAAGGTAATTGCTGAGTCCCAGTCCATCGAAGCCTTTGACATATGAATCCCATTCCTTATCGATGCTTTTGCTGCCGATAATGAACTGTGCCATATTGGTCTGCACATAATCCTTGATGGCCGTGGTAAGTTGTGCTGCCGATTCGGTATCCTCCGGACGAATAAATACATTTGCCGGATATACTTCTTTTGGTGCATATGGTTCATACACATTGGTCGCTTGAGCCAGTCTTGTACCATAGCCTTCTGCCTCTAATGGATTTTGACCTTCGGCAAACAGGTTACGGAACGTATTGGACAAGTCATGTGCTCCGATCTGCGACCAGCTTTCATTAACGACAACGTTCGGGTCACGTTCAGGCAGGTTGTAGTAGCTGTACTTGGCAGGCTCACCATTAATGTTTTTCTCATCTGCATCAGCCTTCTTCCACCCTTTGCCTTCGGTCGGGCCATATTCCGCGTACAGGGCACCTTCTTCACTGAACATGTAATCCACAATTTTGATCGCCGCAATCTGCTGTGCTTCTGTTGCTTTATTCGTGATGGCAAACTCAAACTCCCCTACGCTCTGTGTAGCACCTGTTGTCTGTACGCCATCCGGTCCTTTCAATGGGGGAACGATCTCCCAATGCTGGTGACGTGTAATATCTTTGTCATAGGTGTTCACGAGATAGCTGACCAGTGCTGTCGTAATGGAGCCGACCACTTCGTCGCCTTCCTTATTCCCCAGCTGTCCGATCGCCTGATCGTTTTGCGTGAAGGAAGCCGGATCAATCAGGCCTTCCGCATACAGCTTGTTCATGTACTCCAGCCCTTTTCTCCACTCATCCTTGTTTGCTGCAAAATCAACCTTGCCATCGTTCACGATCAGGTACTTATCGTTATCGTTGTAAATAAAGCTGTTCATCAGGTAGGCATCAATGTTGCCGTTCCATACGTACTTGTTCGGCGCGCCAGTGAGAGGAATCTCATCAGCCTTGCCGTTACCGTTGGGGTCCTGCTCCTTGAACGCCTTCAACACCGTGTACAGTTCATCCGTCGTTGTTGGCATTTTCAGGCCTAGGTTATCGAGCCATTCCGTGTTGATCCAGTATTTCTGTGCGTACGTACAGTGGTAACATTCGTTGAAAATCGGCAGGGCATAGATGTTGCCGTCCGGAGCTGTAATGGCCTCTTTGAAATATGGCTTCTCTTCCATGATCTTGGTCAGATTCGGGCCATATTCCTTAATCAGATCCTGCAGTGGAAGGAACACGCCTTGTTTTCCATAGTTCTGAAGATCTGAGGTGGTGAACTTGCCGTGAAGGAACACTTCGGGATAATCACCACTGGCGAGCAGCAATTGTCTGCGGTCCTGCAATGCGTCTGTCGGGGCCAGATCCCATTTCAGGGTAACGTCGAACTTGTCTTCGATAAATTGGGTGAACTCATTCTCTTCCATGGACGCTTTGCCTTGCGGGGCAAAGAAAGTCATCGTTACAGGGCCACCGCTCTCGCCGCTACCGTCGCTACTTGCACCCGATTCTTCGGATGAACCGCATGCGGACAACAAAGCCATTGAAGCAAAGACCAGAAACAACATCGAAATCCAAGATTTTCTCAATCTGACTCCTCCTTTTTGTTCAAAACGGCATACAACTCGTTTACTGCACTTGTATAAAACCGATCCCGGAAGCCGGCGTGTTCCTTCCACCTCCTTTCAAGAGGCCAGCCGGGCATCATTTCTGTGAACTATCCCTTGAGGGAACCAACCATGACCCCTTTGACAAAATGCTTCTGTACAAACGGATACATGATCAAAATTGGAATACTTGCGACAACGATAAGTGCATATTTCAATACCTGCTCGAAGCCCTGATCCCGCATCTGTTGACTGGTATTGGCGAGCATCGCCGGATCAGCAGCATTCAGGATGAGCAGATTGCGCAGAACGTATTGCAGCGGGAACAGCTTTTCGGAACGCAGATAGATCAGAGCATCAAAATACGCATTCCAGTGACCTACGGCATACATGAGTGTCATAACAGCCAGGATGGGCTTCGACAACGGAAGAACGACACTGATCAGATACCGGATATCTCGGCAGCCGTCCATTTCCGCCGCCTCTCCGAGCTCTTCCGGGATGGAAGACTGGAAGAAGGTTCTCGCTACGATGACCTGGAACACCGCGAGCGCCCCTGGCAGCCACATCGCCCAGCGTGTATCGAGCAGGTGCAGATCCTTCATCAGGAGGTAGGTTGGAATCAAACCGCCATCGAAGAACATCGTAATCATCATGAAAATGATAATCGCTCCTCGTCCATAGAACGACTTGCGTGACAAGGGATAAGCCAGCATGACGGTCAGGGCCACGTTAATGAATGTGCCGACCACGGTGTAGATGATCGTGTTGTAGAAACCGAGCATGAGCTGCTGGCTTTTAAAAATGGAGATGTACGCCTTGATGTTAAAGTCCACCGGGAACAGCCACACCTGACCAGATGTAACGGCTCGTGAAGAGCTGAATGAAGAACTGATGATATACAAGAGGGGGTAAAATACCGTTAACAGTATGGCAAACAGAAAGATATAGTTGAGTGCCATGAAGATGCGGTCACCGAGCGGATCCTTGATCCGGTTGCGATTAAACAGGTTGAACATGGATGAGCTCCTCCTTTACCACAAGCTGTTCTGGGATACTTTGCGGGAAATGCCGTTGACGATGATCAGCAGGATCAGATTGATAATGGAGTTGAACAACCCTACTGCCGAGGAGAAGCTGAAATTTGCACCGATCAGACCAACCTTGTACACATACGTGGAGATGACCTCCGATGCGCTTGTGTTGAGCGGATTCTGCATCAGATATATTTTTTCAAAGCCGACACCCATAATGCTGCCCAAACTCAGAATCAGCATGATAACGGTGACTGGAACGAGTGTTGGAAGGTCGATATGCCATATTTTTCGAAGCCTTGAAGCCCCGTCCATCTTTGCTGCCTCATACAGCGATGGATCAACACCAGCAAGAGCGGCGATGTATATGATGGATGAATATCCCATACCCTGCCATACACCGGACCAGACATAGATCGATTTGAAGTATTCCGGAATGCCCATGAAGTTGGTCATCGGGAAGCCGAGCAGCGTGAACAGCTTGTCTACCACGCCCACATGCGGGGACAGCATCAGAATAATAATGGATACCATCACAACCGTGGAGATAAAATGCGGAGCGTAAGTGACCATCTGGACGGTCTTCTTAAAGTAACCCGTTCGGATTTCATTCAGCGCCAGCGCAAGCAGGATCGGAATGGGGAATCCGGCGATCAGGGAGTAGAAGCTGATGCCGATCGTATTTTTGATCAGGAGCCAGAAGTTGGGGGATTCAAAGAATGCTTCGAAGTGTTTGAATCCGACCCAAGGGCTTCCCCAGATTCCTTTGACTACACTAAAATCCTTAAAGGCGATCTGGACCCCAACCATGGGGATGTACTTGAAGATCAACAGATACAACACGGGAGGCAGAACGAGCAGATAGAGCTCCCAATGCTTCTTGAGGCTTTTGATGAATGGATGCTGCCTTTTGGGCTCCACCTGATTCCTTTGCTGGAGTTCCAGGCTGGCGGGTATGCTTTCCGTAGCTCGACTCATTTGCGTCACTCCTTCTACACCTCAAGTGTAATAATACATTACATTCATTTCACTTAAACATCCTATTTTTCGATCCATTTGATGTTTTTGCGCTAACTGTGTTAGTAATAGTATCAGGTAGCGCTTTCTTAATTCGATAGTACATGGAACCTTGTTTTTTGATCAATTCGTAATTTTCTCCCACCTCTCCATATTCCATAAACCCTTGCGGCACAAGCATTTTTGCGCCTTTATTATCAGGAATTCCACCTCCATATGCTTAAATACAAAAATCCCGGAGGCCCTGATTGCTCCCCCGGAATTCACATGCCATCTACCCACGTGTTAACAATTTGAACGTATGCGTGATCGGTGCTGCCCCAGAAACAGCCGATGGTGGCAGATCAACAACAAGTCCATTTTCCGTCTGTTGATACGAAATTGCGTCATTGGTGCCAATGAGTTCGACTCGCTCTACTTTCTCCATATAAGGGATGATGACTTGTGCTTCTACTGCTTCGTTCTCGTTTCTGTATAAACGGAAGGCGTACACCGTGTTGATCTCTTGCTTCTGCGTAAAGGCCCAATCCTTCGTAAAATAAGGTCCGCAGATCCGGGTTCCATAGATTCCTTCACCGTGGGTGTTGAGCCATTCACCAAGTGCCTTGATGCCCCTCACTGCCCCTTTGGGAAGACGACCATCCGGCTGCGGTCCAACATTCAGCGCCAGGTTCCCGCCCTTGGACACTACTTCCAGCAAAATATGCGCCAGCTGTCTCCCCGATTTATACTGGTCATCAAATCCGAAGGCGAAGGAATTACCTACCGTAATGCAGCTCTCCCAAGGGATATTCATCGGGTGTTCCGGGATGGTCTGCTCAGGGGTAACAATATTCTCATATGGTCCACCCACCGTGCGGTCTGCTGATAGAAGCCATGGCTGGGTTGTCTGACGAGCCCGCTCCACAACTTCTCCCAGCCGGATATCCTGGCCGTAGCGACCCTCTCGCACCCAACCGGCATCCAGCCACAGACATTCGATCCGCCCGTAATTCGTCAACAGCTCCATGATCTGTTCATGTGTGAACTCCACGAATTTCTCCCACAGCCACGGATACTTGTGGGGATCGTACGATGGTCCGCGCCACATGTGGCTTCCGCGCTCCATTCCCGGTGCCCAATAATACGGGGTATGCCAGTCCGCTTTGGAGAAATACGCCGAGATCCCCAGCCCTTTGGCCCGGAATGCGTCAAAGAGTACTCTACAGATGTCCGCATATTTATGAGTATGAAAAGGAGTATCCTTGCCCGTGATCCGATAATCGGTCGTATGGGTGTCCCACATGCAGAAACCGTCGTGGTGCTTCGTCGTGAACAGGAAATATTTGAAGCCATTGTCTGCTGCCATCTGTGCCCATTCTTCGGGTTGGAAGCGGATCGGATTAAAGGTTTTGTTCAGATCGAAATACTCTCGCTTGAAATGCTCCATGTCGTCCGTCCAGTCGATGTCATCGCGCGACCAATCGCCATCCTCATCGCTCAGTGCCCAGGACTCCACGAGTCCAAGCTGGGAATAGGGACCCCAGTGCATCATCAGCCCCAGCTTCTGGTCCTTGAACCACTCCAGCCGTTCAAGCAGCAGCGGATCTTCCGGTTTGACCCATTCTTCCTCTTTGCTAAAATGGTGTACCCCGGCTTCAACGACCTGTTCTTCCTGTTCCAGCACCGCGTCTTTGGTTTCGCTCATCCCGTTCATCTCCTTTGGATTAGATGTCATAAGCTGAATAAATAGCTTTACCCTGGGCCACTGCGCGGTCAGAACCATCTTTCGATCGCTGTCATCCCCGGATTTTTTGGATTCCCTTTTCCCAAAGGGAAAATCCGGGGATAAACGCGAACGCTTCGCTTCTCCAGATTGGTTCTGCCCTCTCCGTTTTGGCTTAAACGTTCAGTTCAACAAATAAGGGCATTATTACAGTGAAATTTCGCGTCCCTCGCGTGCTGACTCGTAAATGGCACAGAGCATTTTCATCACTTCCACGCCGTCCTCTACCGGACTAAGCGTTTCCTTCCGGCCCTGTGTGCTGTCGATAAAATGATTGATTTCATTACGGAACGAGCCCATAAAATCGAAGGATTTGAAATCGACCTGCGGGGTCATGTTCAAAATGGTATTGAATTTCTCGCCAATGATCGAGATTTCCGGCTCCAGTTCTGCACCACCCTTGTCGCCGTACAGTTTGACCGAGGTTTCATCCGCTTTGGCATGAAGTGTGAAGCTGACATCCACAAGCAGACTTGCCCCATTTTCGAAACGAATCAGGGCATTCGCCATATCCTCGACAGTGTTCTGCTCAGCGTCATAGTCTGCTGCTTTGTAAAAGGACAGATTCTTGATATGGGCACGATTGCCGAGTCGATTGGACACGTTGGCAGAAACGGATTTCACCTTTGGTCTGCCCATCAGGTACCAACAAATATCGATGACATGCACACCAATATCAATCAGCGGACCGCCGCCGGAGCGATTAATATCCGAGAACCAGCCGCCCGGGTTACCGAGGCGACGCAAGCTGGATGCTTTGGCATAATAGATCTCGCCCAGCTCACCCGCATCGATGAACTTCTTCAGAATCTGTGCATTGTCGCTATAGCGGCGTACAAAACCGACCTGCAGCAGCTTGCCGCTGCGATGAACGGCTTTCTCTACTTCGAGTGCATCTTCTACGGTTTGGCATAGCGGCTTCTCACACAGCACGTTTTTACCCGCGTCCAGTGCGGCAATGCTGATCTCTGCGTGTGAATCGTTCCATGTACAGATGCTGACGGAATGAATCTCGGGCAAGGCCAGCAGTTCCTTGTAATCGGTAAATACATGAGTTGCATCATATTTCTTCGCCATGTCTGCGGCACGTGCTTCATTCAGGTCGCATATGGCGTATATTTCAACGTCTGGATTACTGGCATAGGCTTGCAGGTGGCAATCGGATATTGACCCGGCACCGATGACGGCGACTTTCAATTTGGACATAGTGCTGACCCTCCATAAATAAAATAATTGACGTCCAGCGGAGTAGACGTTACGGTTACGAATCGTTCTTCCGATCGCTCTTATCCCCAGATTTCTTCAATTCCCTTTTTGCAAAGGGGAAATCCGGTGATAAAGGCGCACGCTACGCTTCTACAGAATCGATTTCGCCCCCTCCACTACTTTTCCTAACTGAACTAACTTTCCGTTAGATCCATACGTAACTATTTATACTTTTATTTAAAACAAGTACTCAGCCCTATGCCTCTTCCCATAGGCGGCGAACGTTATCCATCGCAATGCGTGAGGCGGTTTGGCAATTTTCCATGCCTTCGAATTCAACCGAAATATATCCGTCATACCCGGATTGCTTCAATACACGAAACACCTCAGGCATGTCGATATCGCCATGGCCTACAATGGCACCGCGCAGGTAATTGCCGTGCGAGGTTTGGAACCATCCTTCACCGGGATTGCGGTACGAAGATCTCCAGTAGAAGTCCTTGGCGTGCACAATTGACGCGTATGGAATGTTATTTTTCACGGCACTCACCGGATCTTCATCCACACAGAGGAAATTGCCGACATCCAGCGTGGTCTTGAAATTTTCCCGTGCCGTTTCATGCAGCAGTCGCTGAATCCGCTCGCTGGACTGCACATAATAACCGTGATTCTCTACACTCGTTGTAATTCCGAAGCCTGCCGCATAATCGGCGATTCGCTGACAGGCCTGCACCAGTATCGGCAGGTCCTTCTCAAACTGCGCTACAGTCCCTTCTTCGGCTGGACGAAAAGCTACATCATGACGCATAAGCTTAACACCCAGTGCAGCAGCGACATCCACATGCCTCATCACATTCTGTATCTCTTGCTCCAGTGCATCGCCGTCCTCCTGTACAGCGAAGTTTGCACCAATCGCATAATTGGAAATGTCGATTCCGACCTCTTCTGCAGTCTGTTTAATTTCATCAATCAACTCCGGATTGTCGATCAGACTGAATCCCATCGGTACAATCTCCACATGCTCGCCGCCCTGCTCGGCAATAAATCGGATGGCACCCGGCACAGTCAATTCCTTGCGATCAAGTGCCTGTTGCAGACTGTAGGTACTGAGTCCAACTTTCATACTTCACCTCATCCTCTCTTGTAGTCGATGACCATACCCAACGTATACCTTTTTCCGGATGGCTCGACAATTCCCAATAATCGTTTGCTATGCTTTTTTCCTTTTCCTAGCCCAAATCTGCCTTATTAACAAAAGTTACTGCCGGATCGGTCGTCTTATGCAGCTCAAACACGATGATTTCATTAACACCTTGGCGCAGCAGCGGCGCAGGGACGTACAAGGTTTTTTGCGGCCCCTTATCCCAATATCGCCCCAGATTGAAGCCGTTTACATAAACGACGCCCTTGGTCCAATGGTCCAGTCGCAGAAAGGTATCCTGCGCTTCGTTGACTTGAAAGTTCCCCCGGTAAAATGCCGGACCCTCAATATCAGAAGAGAATTCGCCGAATTGCAATCCTGATAGCTCCGTCAGCGGCAGACAATAAATTGTCCAATCGAATAAAAATTGAAAGCCATGACGCACTCCCTCTGTAATGCCCTTGGGATCTCTCAGGTAAGGTCCATAGTTGATTCGCCCCATGTTTTCAACAAGGATCGTAATGTCTGCACCCTCTTCTGGCACTTCAAAGGATACTGACAAAGCATCGTTCCCGCGTTCCAGCACGCCCTGGAATTGACCATCCACAAACACCAGCGCACGGTCATGCACCTCTTGAACCACCAGCTCTTGCCGCTCTCTGGGCCCGGAAATTCGGGTTTGGTACAAAATAAATCCATAATCCTGACCGAGCTTTTCCATCGGTTCCGGATTGGTTCGCTGAACCGGGACCGAGATCCGGTCCACCTGTCTCAACAGTTCGGCCTGTTCCGTCAACTTCACTTGCCCGTAGGCAAAGGTACCCTTTGATTCAGGCAGCACAAGATCTCCCATATCGCGGCCGCTGTACCGGGCAATAAGATCACGTACTGCATGGAATTTTGCTGTCGGCTCCCCTGATTCACTGAGCAGAGAATCGTAATCATAACTTGTAATGGTAGGCTCATATTGATTCTTTTGCTGACAGTTCGCCCCGTTGTAGAATCCGAAGTTTGTTCCGCCATGGAACATATAAAAGTTAACTGAGGCTCCTTCTCGCAGCATCTCTTCGAATACACCAGCTACATCTTCTGCATCACGAGTATGATGTGACTCTCCCCAATGATCAAACCAACCGTTCCAGTATTCCATACACATCAATGGTTCTTCGGCTTGATAAGTGCGCAGCTTGGCAAAAGCCCCTTGCGTCCCTGAGCCAAAATTGACTGTAGCCAGGTGCCCCGGCACTGATCCAGCCTGCAGCATGTGGTCCGTCGGTCCGTCCGAGGTAAAGAGCAGTACATCGATACCACGCCGTACCATGCCATCACGCAAATATTTCAGATAACTCGCATCATTTCCGAAGCTGCCGTATTCGTTTTCAATCTGCATCGCGATGATTGGTCCGCCTCGGGTGCTGAGGAACGGTTGCAATTTGGGCAAAAGCACATCATAATACCGATCCACATTCGCCAGAAACTGCTCATCATTACATCGAAGACGGATAGCATCATCAGCCAGCAGCCAGGAAGGCAATCCCCCGAATTCCCATTCGGCACATATATAAGGACTCGGACGGACAATCACATACAGACCCACATCTCCTGCAATTTGAATAAATCGCTCCAGATCCGCCATGCCTTCAAAACGATACTGTCCCGGCTGTGGTTCATGGAAATTCCACGGCACGTATGTCTCCACGGTATTAAATCCGCAAGCTTTCAGCTTCAATAGTCGATCTTCCCAATATTCGGGCACTACCCTGAAATAATGGATGGCTCCAGAACAAATTTGAACAGGCTTGTTATCATACATGAATTGTGAACCTTGATAGGTCAAAACCGCCATGCTACACCTCTCCCCCCTCGCTCAGATATACACCCAGCCTGGACAACGTCGGGTACCACCTGGATTGATGAATGGTTAGTCGAACCCTTCTCGATCTGACTCTCGGAAAGCGACAAATTCGCTTGTACCCTACAACCGTTCCGGTATATATCTCATCCCAGGTACCGTCTGGCCTGCTAACCTCCAGTGTAAAATGCTCAATCCGTTGACCTATCTGGATATGTTCCATCAGCACAACCCGGTCAAACGCTGTCTCCGTTAGCAAATCCACCTCAACCCACGCCTGCTCCGTTCCTTCGCGCGGACACCAATACGTATCCAGCTGTTCACTCAGCACTTGCGAGACTTCATGTTGTTCATCCATCGTCTCCGATGCTTCAGCCTTTGCATGCAATGCCAGGTTTTCCTGAAACGTGGTACGCAGGACATTTCCCAACTCCTGCAGCCGTTCCACATCCCGTTCGTGAATAAGGCCACGCGTATCCGGCGGCAGGTTGAGCAGAAAACTGGCATTGCCCCCTACTGCGCCGTAGTAGACGGTCAGCAGCTCCTCCAGCGTTTTGACTTGACGATCCTCGCTTGCATGATAGAACCAACCTGGACGAATGGATGTATTCACCTCGGCAGGGTACCAGATCAGTTGGTCACCCAGGTCACGTATGACCTCTCTGCTTCCCAAATCACTGTCCTGCGTATTGATCCTTCTGGCAAACTCCCCATCATCCACCTGCTGGGATTGCTCCTGAATCTTCTCATTATCCTGCATATGTGCCGGCACAACACTCCATTCCGAATCTCGTGTATGACCAGCCTCGTTGCCGCACCAGCGGACATCCGGGCCGCATACCGAGATCACAGCTTCCGGCTGGAGTTCCCGAATAAGCGCATAGTATGCGTCCCAGTCGTAGACCTGCCTTTTGCCATTCGCACCTTCGCCGCATGCTCCGTCAAACCACACACAGAAGATATCGCCATATTTGGTGAGCAGCTCGCGCAGCTGATGGAGGAAAAACTGGTTATACCTCTCTGAATCCCCGTATGATGCCTCATGACGATCCCAAGGGGACAAATAAATGCCAAATTTCAATCCGCCCTCACGGCAGGCATCGGCCACTTCTTTTACCAGATCACCTGTGCCGCTTCTCCACGGACTAGCTGCGACTGTATGCTCGGTAAACTGACTTGGCCACAGACAAAACCCGTCATGATGCTTGCATGTCAGGATCAATCCCTTCATACCTGCCGCCTTACACGTCTCTACCCATTGCTCTGCGTTGAGTTCCGAAGGATTGAAGATTGCTGGGCTTTCTTCGCCAGTCCCCCATTCGCGATCCGTGAATGTATTTACCGTAAAATGAATAAAGGCGTAGAACTCCATCTCCTGCCACTCCAGCTGGCGCTTGGAAGGCCTGACTTGTGCTGCTGCCTTGACCCAATCGGTTGCTTGCAGTC
This sequence comes from Paenibacillus sp. 7523-1, assembly GCF_002276415.1. Taxonomy (NCBI): domain Bacteria; kingdom Bacillati; phylum Bacillota; class Bacilli; order Caryophanales; family Paenibacillaceae; genus Paenibacillus; species Paenibacillus sp. 7523-1. The sequence continues at coordinate 70,669 of NZ_NPBR01000029.1, forward strand.
TATGACTCATCGTGTATCACTCCCGTCATTCGTGGATTGGAATGCACTTAACAGATGTCGTTTGGCTTCTTCAACCATCTGCGGATGAATGGGCTTATGAAAACTGCCTTCGTATCGGACACCTGAACCCATATGTAATTCCGTGATACCCGTTTGCCTTACCAAATCCCTAATCCTGTCCAAGGTTACCCCTGAGCCAGCCATTACCGTTATATCCAACGCCTGACTCAGTTCATGGAGCTGTTTCAATTCAGAAATGGCTTCAGGTGCTGCCCGTTTTCCTCCAGATGTCAGTACACGTTCTACCTGTCCCAGCGTGCTGATGGAATGGAGTGTTCCTGACAGACTTGCGCTCACATCTATGGCTCGATGAAATGTAACACCAAGTTCCTGTGCTTCGGATAGACATGACGCCATGGCTGCAAGATCAACCTCTCCGCCTTCCGACAAGGCACCGACCACAATGCCAGATGCTCCAAGTTCTCTAGCCATGCGTACCTCCTGAGTCATAACACGGATGTCCTCGGCGCTATAGCAGAACGAGCGGCTATGCGGACGAATCATGACATATACCGGAATGGTAACTTGGGACACCACTTGCTCGATAATGCCAACGCTGGGGGTAAGGCCTCCTTCAGACATGGCAGAGACCAGTTCAATTCGATCTGCTCCACCCTGCTCGGCTGCCCTGGCGTCTGCTGCATCTACTGCAATCACTTCCAGTATGGGCTGTCTCTTCATTGGATGACTCCCTTCGTTCCTTCCAATATATAAGTCCTGGAGGCTTCTCACCATTCACAAAGCGTCCGGTTTTTTGACCTTTTGTGCCTACTTGCCGAGTGGTATAATCTGTGACAACAAGTTCAAGGCGGTGATTCCATGGATACGGATGTGATCTTTCCCAATATGACAAGCACACTGCAGGTTACGGGATGTCATTTTGGCAGGAAATCACCCGGCTGGGTCTATCCAAAGCACCATCATCATTTATATGAAGTTCTGTACTGCCAATCTGGAGAAGGCAGAATGCTGATCGGTGCGGATGAAATTCTGCTTGGACCAGGAGACTGGTTCTTCATCCGTGCAGGTGCCAGACACCAGATGGAGAACGCCCATTCCAACGAGCCCACAGGCGACATGGAACCGATCCATCATTCACGCTTTGACTTTTTTAATATTCACTTCGACATTGATGATTCCGAACTGCGAAGAACGCTGAGCCAGCAGGAATATCGCCTGATTCCCCACAGCAAGGCAGCTGCCACTGAACTGCCTGCCTATGTAGCCAAGATTGAACGGGAGATGAAGCACAGTCTGTCCTCCACTTCCCTATCAGCTCCAAATGGCTCAGAAACCAGAATCACCCTGACTTCGGTTCAGAAAATGGCACTGCAAGCCTACATCCTCCTGATCATTCAGGAGATCATCCTGCTGCAATCCGGAGAAGCTGATTATATCCCGGACGTCATACCGGAGGTAACCATGCATAAGGCTGATACTGCACATCGCATCGAAGAGCAGCTGCAGAATATCATTTCGAGTGAAGGTTCCATCACACAGATGGCCGAAGAGCTGAACCTGAGCCGTAGCCAGTGCACCAAAATATTCAAAGAAATATACGGCATCTCCCCGCGGCAATATGTCACGGAGAAGAAGCTTAACCATGCCAAACAACTGCTCGTCAGTACCAATAAGACCATTGAGGATATCGCAGATGAACTTGGCTATCACTCTGTCAGCCACTTCTCGAGGCAATTCAGACGGGGTACCGGACTCTCACCGAACCAGTTCCGTCCACGTCCCATGACATAAGGACCGTCAAAGCCTCATCACTTGTGCATTTGCGGTCCTTATTCCTCACTCTTTGAAGGTTAACATCCCAGGTAGGGGGAGCTTTACGCCTCTTCAGTTTTTTTCTGTCCTTTGCGTTCCCATGTCATTGTGCAAATTTAATCCATTACTTGTTTTGTTATTTTCGTTATTTAAATATCGTTATTATGATTTAGGTTTAGTCTAAAACGTTAGGTTCAGCGCGTCAATATAAAAAAAGACACCCCGGAGGGTGTCTATCTTGCCTTGATTTCCTTTTCGGCCATCTTGGCTTTTTTTATTTTTTGCGACGAGCCTTCGTCATTCGATTAAACATAATAAGTGCGGCAATCACCATGGCAATCATGGCGATACTACTTGCTGATTCCTGCGACATGCCGAACAGCATACCCAGGTTGGTTACCAGGCTTCTTACAATCAATGCCACTGCAATCAGCAGGATTGGACTCCAAAAATTATACCTTCTCATCCTTCGCAACACTCCTGACCAGATTGTTCAGAATTTCAGGATCTCCTAACAACATCATAACAGTCAGCCTGTCCAGTAACAACATGCCCATCACAGGATGCCTGTATGCCTGTACTAGACCTGTTTGAATTCAATCCAGTCGATCTGCAGACCCGGTTTGGTGAAGTCCAGCTTCAACTCATACAGCCCTGCTTCCAGCTCTACTTTTACAAGCTTCTGTCTGATCCATTTGCCTTCGGTACCATTGGTCTGAATGGTCGTCATCAACTGGTCATTCAAAAGCACATTACATGCGCTTTGGGCCAGTTCCGGCTCAGGGGACATGATCTGTACGATAATCCGATATTGGCCTGCCTCATCCACTTTCATATAGACTGGCTCGCTTACAGCAGGCTTCACCTGTGCATTCTCAGCCAGAGCCTGGGCCTGGTCTGCAGCAAGGGATGCATTGGCCTGGAAGGAAGCCACGTTCTCCACGATTTCGTGTTTTCTCGAGGAAACCGGTGCATTCATGATGAACTTGCAAATATTGATCGCCGAGCGCTGGAGCTCTCCGCGTGTAAGGGTTCCATTTGCCAAGGACTCAATCGTGTTATCATCCCAGCCGTTGATCTCTGCGCCATAGTTCGGCACAACCATGTACAGATCGTTCTGCGCACGGATCATCCAGTTTGTATATTTGCGGTCAGCCTCTCCGCCTTCGACCACATCGTTCATAATGGCCCACCAGTCTGTCATAACGATCCCGTCGAAATCCCATTCTCCACGCAGAATCGTTGTGTTCAGATCGTAGTTGGATGCAGCCCAGTGTCCGTTAATCGGGTTGTAAGAGGTCATGATAGAATTGGCGCCACCTTGTTTCACGGCAATTTCGAACCCTTTCAGGTAAATCTCACGCAGCGCACGCTCCGAGACTACGGCATCGACCTTGCTGCGGTGTTTCTCCTGATTGTTGCAGGCAAAGTGCTTCAGGGTCGCGTTGGATCCGCCCTTCATAATACCTTTGGTGCATGCTGCCGCAAACACACCCGAGATCAGCGGGTCTTCGGAGAAGTACTCGAAGTTACGACCGTTGAGCGGGCTGCGGCGAATATTGAGTCCAGGTCCGAGCAGGGTATCCACCTGATTTCTTAACAGCTCCTGGCCCTCCATGACGTACAGCTCTTCAACGAGATCCGTGTTCCATGTCGCTGCCAGCAGCGTACCGATCGAAACTTGTGTAGCTTTCTCCCCACTATCCATACGAATGCCGGATGGGCCATCCGCTGTGCAGGCTACAGGAATGCCGTAGTTAAACAGGCTGTCGCTGACACCACCGAATGCGGATGCTGTACCCGAGGTAACAAGCGGACTGCTCATACCCTCGCCTCGTACGATCGCAGCCAGATCCTGATCGCTCAATTGGGCGATGAAGGCTTCCAGACTGACTTTTCCGTTTTTGACATCGCTCAATTTGTAACCTTGGTTACCCGTTTGCTCCAGCGTTTGTGGCAGATTCTTCTCAATCCGGTCTGCCATGGAAACCTGACGCTTCGGCACGTCCACATAGATAAGTTCGTATGACCCATCTGCCTTGCGAACACCTGGCTTCATCCGCGTGAAATCTTCGGTTGGGGCCATCGCCTCTTGCAGCTGTTCCACCAATTGAATCGTTTCTACGATGTACCCATCCTGACCGTCAATTTCGATGTGGTCTGCTTGTTTTACACTGGTACCAACGTGCAAACGATACGTGCCTTCTTCGAGAACGTAAGCAGATGCATATCCTGTGACGCCTGCATCATCGTAGGATGCCATAGTATGTACCGGGAAGCTTACCGTCAGCAATTCCGATTCTCCAGGCTGGAGCAGTCCTGTTTTGCCGAAGGCAGCCAGAGCTTTCACAGGTTGTCCGAGCTTGCCTTGTGGTGCTTCGTAGTACACCTGTACAACCTCTTTGCCCGCATATGTTGTACCCGAGTTGGTCACGTTTACACGGACTTCAATGAAGGTTTGGCCTTCTCTGGAAATCGTGCGAGCATCTTGCGGTTGAATGGCAAACGTCGTATAAGACAGGCCGTAACCGAATTCAAATTGCACCTTTTCAGGTCGAAACGTTTCGAAATAACGATAACCCACATAAATATCTTCCTGATACAGGTTCTTGAACTCGTTGCCATAGTTGCTTGTTGAAGGATAATCTTCGATGGAATACGCAATCGTATCCGTCAGTTTACCGCTCGGTGTAACGTCACCCGCCAGTACATCGGCAATCGCGTTACCACCCTCCATACCACCATGCCAGGAGTAGATGACGCCCTGAATCGGATGTACATACGTTTCGTTCAACCAGCTCATATCAATAATATTGGAGACATTCAGCACCACAATGGTATGTTCAAAATGCGCTGTAACCTGCTTCAGCATGGCTTTCTCATCTTCGGTCAGCTGGTAGCTGCCTGGTGCATCAGCATTATCCTGATCTTCCCCAGCAGTACGTCCAATTACCACGATGGCTTTGCCAGACTTGCTTCTTGCCTGTGCAACCAATTCATCTGTCAGAGGCATTTCCTTCTGGTTCCAAGGTTCAGCAGCCCATACTTTACCGCCATCATCAAATGGATTTTCCTCAATCCACTTTTCATAGACTGCTGCCAGTTCTTCATTAACGGTGATGTTCTTCTTGCTGCGAAGCCCATCCAGCAGGTTCGTTGTATATGCTACATGCACGCTTCCGCCTGAACCTGTGCCGCTGCGATAGTAGTTAACTTGAATCCGGCCAAAAACTGAAACGTTTTCGTTGTCACGAAGAGGAAGTACCTGACCTTCGTTTCTCAATAGTACCGCGCCTTCTGCGGCAACCGTGCGGCTAAATTCTGCAAACCCTTCCAATGGAACCCCGATTTGATGTGTACTCAATGATTTCCCTCCTGATTGTTCTCCCCATAATCCATGAATCGCTATCCCTATTCAGTGATTTGGTAGATTCACTTGTACATAGTCCCATATTAACAGATTCTATAGAAGAAAATAACTCACGAAACCGCTTTTTCACATTGTCGACATGACATTTTAGAAAAATTAAACCAAAAAGCCACGAACGCAATCCGTCCGTGACTTATAAATTCGTTTCAAATTGCTATTCAAGTCGTCAGCTTCGCATATAGAAGGAAGAATAACATATCTTCACCCACGATAACGTAGTTCGGAACCTGATAGATCAGATCCACAATGACAAATGCAGCCAGCACGCCAACCATCGTTACCAGATGAAACGGACGAAGTCTTGAGTGTGCATGTCGGTAACGATGAAATACGAGCGAGGTCGACAAGAAGTAGAGCAGTACAGATCCGAAGCCAAATCCCAGCATGAATACATAATTAAGCTCATTCAGGTACAGCAGCTGAATTGAAGCAGCGATCATGCTCATTGAAATGTAGATGAACAGATGGCCATAGATGATCGCTTGCCCGGCCGTCTGAATTTCCTTGCTGACCTTTTTCTCCACGTTATCGAAATACTGCCACCACATCGCAATGACGAATATGGAAGTAAAGGCAGCAAACAGGATGGATCTCAGATCCCAGTGATCGGCCTGCAGTACAGCAATAATACTAACTACCGACTCACCGAGCAGGATGAGTGTAAAGAGTGCAAAGCGCTCGAGCAGGTGATGCGTCTGAATCGGTACCTTTACCAGATTTTTGCGTCCAATCAGCGGAAGCACGATATCTACCGCAATCCCCGCATACAGCACGACGTAGCGCACCCATGAATCGAAGAACAGGGAACCGGAGGAGATTAGAATACCGATGATAAAGCAGATCCCCAGATAGCGGGCCGCCTGTTGTTGATGTGGGCTTTTGGACTTGTGAACCGTAAGATACTGAATCGCGGTAAACGCCCTCGAACCGATATACCCTACGAAGAATGACAGGTAATACTGATCAAAATGGGTCGAAAGACTTGCCGTCATCACGAGAACCGACAGAAGCTGAAGGATGAGAAAGATGCGATGGCTGAGGACATCCTGACCGTATCGATTAATGAATAGGGTCTGTCCCACCCATGCCCACCAGACGGGGATGAAGATCAATACAAATTTCATTAGATATTCAAACGTAATAACGCCGTGTTCGGCATGCAGCAGGACATGTCCTGCTTTGGATACGGCTGCGACGAAGAGCAGATCGTAAAACAGCTCCAGCCAGGTAACCTTTTTCTCCATCATCCTTCGATGCTCCTTTGGGTTCAAGTCTTCATTTGTCTTATGTAAAAGTTAATCCATTCGCGGCCGGAACATCGTTCTGGCCGCTATGGTTTATATTGTCCATTACTTAGCAGCTGTTGCGGCAGGTTCCAACGTTCTTACCACAATCGGCTGCAAATTGCCTTCGATCTGTTCACGGTATTGTTCGAACCACTCTGGCAGCATCAATTTTTCTCCGAGTGCATCAGCAGGTTCATCTTTGGCAAATCCCGGTGGATCTGTTGCAATTTCAAACAGGATTCCGCCTGCTTCTCTGAAGTAGATGGCATTGAAATATTGGCGGTCGCGGACCGGGGTTGGTTGGTAGCCATATTGGTATACGGCCCCTCTCCATGCCTCATGCTCTTCAAAATCTTTGGCACGCCACGCAATGTGGTGTACTGTTCCTGAGCCGCCTACACCCAGAGGTATGCGGGTAACCGGAACGTCCACGACGTTACCGATATCTCCGCTGGAACGGAAACGGGCATACTCTTCATTTTCATCCACTCTGACGAATCCCAGAATGTTCTCCAGTGCATCCATTGTTCTCTGTGGATTCACACTGAACAATACAGCACCGCCAAAGCCTTTGATCGCTTTGTTTGCCGGAATTCCTTCATGCTCCCATGTGCTGGCAGCACCCTCTTCCCGTTCAACAAGCTCAAGCCGCAAGCCTTCGCTGTCTTCGAATTGAAGAAGCTCTTCATTGAAGCGACTTGTTTTCGTTACCTCAATGTTATACCGTTCCAGCCGATCCTGCCAGAAGCCAATAGTCCCAGGAGGAATGACATAAGAGGTAATGCCGACTTGGCCGCCGCCAATTTTGCCTCGAGGTGATCCGGCAGATGGGAAGAAGGTAATAATGGTGCCCGGGCTGCCTTTTTCATCCCCGAAGTACAGATGGTACACGTCTGGTGCATCGAAGTTGATTGTTTTTTTTACGAGACGAAGTCCCAAAACCCCAGCGTAAAAGTCGACATTGGCCTGTGGATCTCCCGCAAAAGCCGTAATATGGTGGATACCTGCAGTTTGAAGTGTCATTATAAATTCCTCCTTGGATATGTTGGTTTTAGTTTTTTTATTTATTGTAATTTGTATTATCTTTATTTTAAGATATATGACCGATTGAATTTAGTTGTTGTTTTGGCTTGCTTGCTCCTGTTTCAATTTGTCCGGAGTAACGTCATCGCCGTTCGGATCATAGATGGTGACATTCAGCAGAATATCATTGATCGAACCGCGAAAGATTTGCAGGTATTCCTGGCGCAGACGAATTTGTTCCGCTTTCTCCATCTCTGTCAGTTCTGCCTCTTTAGCTTTTCTGGAAAGTTCATTTATTCTGGTCAATGTTGGAATCATCATCTTGATCTCTCTCCTTGTAATTGGATTCAGATATTATTCTTTGGTGTCATTTTCCTTTGAATTAAATATCTTAAATTAAAGATAAGTTATTTTTGGGGTATTGTCAACACTTTTATCAAAATTAAATAGTAAAAGAAAAAAAGGCTCCATACGGAGTTTCCACTCCGATGTGAGCCCTTCTTCAATTCCGCTATGTTAAACCAGCTTTTGACCACAGTTCGGACAGAAGTTGGCACCTTCATTTTTGGCACCACAGTTCGGACAGAAGTTCGGCTTCTTGGCCCCCTCGGAAGAAGATCCTTCCTTGGGCGCGGATGGTTGATCCGTATTTTGGCCTGAACTGTTGTTATTGTTATTTTGATTCTGGCCTTGATTCTGGTTCATGTTCTTCATCATTTCGTTAGCCATATTCATGCCCATCATCATGCCCGCCATATCCGATGCGGCGCCGCCGCCTTTCACCTTGCCTGATGCGATGCCATCCGTCATGCTAACCTGCTGGTATTTCTGTAGGTTACCGATCATCTCATGCGAAGCAGTCTTCGTGATCATATCCTGAATCTCCTGCGGGTAATTGAAACTCATCACCTGGAATCCGGTAATGCCGATTCCGATGTCCATCATTTGCATATCCAGGTCTTCTTGTATACCTTTTGCAATCTCCGACGCGTTCGCCTGCAGGTTGAACATATCCTTGCCTTCACGGCTGATCCACTTCATAAGCAGCTGATCCAGTACAGAAGTCATGCGGATTTTGACATCCTCGACCAGATAGCTCTGTTTGATGCCAGCAATTTTATCAATGAGCGTGACGTAGTCACTCACCTTGAAGTTGAACGTACCGTTAGCCCGAATCGGCATCCCGCCGGGGAGCTGCGGTGTGGGAATCAGTACAGGACTTTGCGTTCCCCACCGAACGGTAAATTCCTTTGTATTCACAAACAGCACTTCGACCCGCATGCCGCTGTTGAACCCGAATTTAAACCCTTTTAATGTAGACAGAAACGGAATGATCTCAGAATCGATATTAAATGAGCCCTCATCTTCAAAGATTCCCTCAACCTTGCCGTTGTTCAAAAAGATCGCATCCTGACCCGAACGGATAATCAGCTTACTGCCCTTCTTGATCTCCCGGTTGCTCCACTTCCAGAAAATCATATCATCTCTGAATTCTTCCCATTCCACTACATTCGAAAATTGATTTTTGAAAAATCCCATACTCGTTCCCATCCCTTCTATGTGGTACTAAAACAAATGTTAAAACGATCTGCTGCTTCCGCTATGTGAGTGGCCGCCTCGGGTGGTACCTCCACCACCGCCGCCTCCGCCGCCGTTGTTATTGTTTCTTTCTATTTTTTGTTTGGTGACCGTTGTGCGGATATACCGATCCTGACGATCAATTACACTGGAGGAACTGGAATCCTCATATGTTGCTCGATTGACGGTGACTCTTCCTCCTGAACGGTAGGCCATCACCCCAACTACGATTCCTCCGATCGCCACGGATGCAGCGAGCTGAAACCAGGTTTTGAATAGAATGTTATCCGGGTTCACACCCGGTTTAATTCCCATGTATTCATAGGACATGTCCAGATACTTCTCAAAAGCCAGTCTATAATTCCCATCGGTTACATCCGGGGCTATTTTGGCTGTAATTTTATCAGCCCTCCCGTTGTCGATATACTCTTCTCCTTTGTAAAAACCAGCCAAATACATTTGTCGATTGTACATATCGAGTGTCAAAATGACCGTGTTTCCGTGAGCCTTATCGTAACCGGGCGCTCGCTCGTCGTAGAAATCCTCCGTTAACAATTCTTCACTCTTGTGCACTTCATTATTGGAAGTAAAAATAATAAAATCCGTCTGCCTCTCGGCTCCATACTCATTCGCCAGTGCGTTCAATTCACTTTTCTCCTGCTCACTCAGCAGATTGGCCTCATCATAGATGAGATTTTTACTCTCTGCTGCCGAGGCGGTCTGAACAGTCAAAAAGGAGAAGACCAGACCAAATGCCATCATTACCAGGGTGGTCGCCATTGCAAGCTGTTTGACCTGTTTCAAAGGAACCCACCTCCCATCATCCAGGAGATCAGTTTCAAGGATAATAAGGACACGGCGGAAACGCCAGCGAACCATCCGGCCACTTTGGCTTTGCTAATGGGCGGTTTGCCGACCACTTTTCCCGTTTGGCCATTCATGGCAAAGGTATATTGGGCACGATTGAAGTCATAATAGACCATCCATACGGGAAGCAGCACATAGTCTGCATTTTTAAGTGTCGTATCAATTTGTTTGTCCGTGTAACTTACACTGTTATAACCGGATACAGTTGAAGCGATATATGAATCAATATAAGATCGGGTCTTCTCCTTGGCCCGCGGATATAACTCTTCATCGGTATAGCTGTATTTCTCTGCAATGTATCCCGCAAGATACGGGGTCTTGAACTCCTTCAGCTGGTTATAGGGAAACGGCTCCAGCTTATCCATCAGCTCATCCTTCATTTTCTCCGAAGCATCAATGGGCAGATTCACATAGTTGAGCCGGATTTTCCGGTAGATATCAAAATGCTGTGTTTCCGTATAATGGTAGTCGCCTTGCGTGTAGGTTCTCACCTTGGTTCCGCGGCCGTGAACTTCGATTTTGTTATGTAACTCATATAACCAGAACGGCACATACATCCCCGTAATATTCTGAATCCGGTCTGCGCTCATGAATCCGCTCGGGGTCAGCAGGCCGTTCCGGCACCACTTTTTGAATGCCTGCTTCGCCTGCTCCTTGCTGATGGAAAAGGGAATAACCATGCCGGGTGCCAGATCACCCGTCAGCCGATCGCTCAGCACAACAGCTGCCCCGCAGAAGCTGCAAGTGGTTGCACTTGTCTCCGGTTCCGTGACGATATCCGCGCCGCAGCTGTTACAGTGATATTGCTTCACTTCATTTTCCGTGAACACCTGTTTCTTGAGCGGATCAGGGATTTGCTCAATGTTGTCCTGTCTCCCACAGCTCGGGCAGGATAATGAACCTGTCGCGCTGTCAAAAACCATACCACTGCCACAGTTGGGACACTTGTATTCAATAACTGGCATCTGCTCACCTCAATATTAACGAAATATAAACGTATCCATCCTAATTATTCTTCAGCTTCTCCTGAATTGCTGCGAGTTCTTCCTCCGCACTGGGAACTGTATTGTCACTATTACCCGCTTTCGCGTTCATTTCTTTCTCCAGCTGCGCAATAAGTTCATCCAGATCATCTTCCTGCTTCCCTGCCCGGAGCTCAGCAAGTGCCTCTGCTTCATTCAAAGCCAGATTGGCCTTCTCTTCCATCGCCTGAAAAGCCGCATTTGCTTTCCCTACTGAAGCATTCCGTTCATTGGCCTGCTGCTGGGCCTTCGCCTCTGCCATTCTGCCTTTCAGCTCGGTATGTCTGGCTTCCAATTGTCCCAGATCTGCTACCAATTTATCATTCATATGCTTCATCATTTTGGCTTTTGCGGAGGCACGCTCATACGCTGCCTGTAATTCGTTCCATTTCTCCGTCTGCTTCACTTTCTTCTCCAGAAAACTCCGAGCCTTATCTTCATCGCCTGATTCTGCCGACTTCTCTGCATACCGCTGCAATTTCTTCATCTCGGCGCTGCATTCATCCAAAGCCCGCTTCGCCCTGCTCTCCTCCGACAGAACGGCCGCCGTCTCCGCTTTCACCTGTCCCAGATCACTGCTCAGACTCCGCATATATTCATTCACGGTCTTCTCCGGATCTTCCGCCCGAGCCAGCAAGCTGTTCACATTGGCCTTCATCACGTCCCTAAACCTCGATAAGATTCCCATTCCTGTGTTCCTCCTCCGAAAAGTTTACATATACCCTATAATACATGAATTCCAAGAACGAGGTTTCATTTCCCTGGATTGGCCGGCATTTCCCAAATGAAAAACCATCAGCTCCTGCTGATGGTTGCTCTTACGCTGCACTATCCATTTTTAATGGTATGGCTATCCGGATCAGGCGGGAAGACTCTCTACCGTGGTAAAGAATACATCCAGCAGTTCTACACCAAAGTTTGCCTCAACATATGCCGTAATATGCTTCAGATCCTCTTCATGCTGATACTCCAGACATGGACGACCTTCGCTCCAGAGCACTCTGCACGTAAACTCATTAACCACGCATTGAATGATATGATCCGGCTCTACCGCTTCACGAAATGCTGACATCGCATGACGCTCCTTTCTTCCCTTGCCATCGTTGATGCTTATGTATTCATTTTGAAAAAATGGATTCCGATCTTCCGTGATAATTATCACAGGTCGCATTGCTAGCAAACAGCATGGCAATCCTTCTCTACCCTCCTGCACTCTGAAGCTGTCCTACGCCAAAGATGCCAATCTCTCGTAAGTTGGCTATAATAAGGGAACCATTAAATGAGATTTCTATAAAAGGCAGGAACATTATGCGTACACGAGTTCATATCATTGCTCCTTACGAATCCATGACTACCATTATACAAGAGTGCATTCCCCGGTTTCCTCAATTATCAATTCAATGCGATGTGGGAGACTTGGCAAAGGGGGCCGAACTGGCCTCACAAGCCGAACGAAACGGGGCCGAAATTATTATTAGCCGTGGGGGTACTGCACAGTTGATCAAGGAAGCCGTCACCATTCCCGTCATTGATGTGCAGCTCTCGGGATATGACATGATTCGTTCCTTGACTCTGGCCAGCCAGTTTAACGGCAAAACGGCCATCGTTGGCTTTTCCAATATCACATCAGGTGCACAGTCCATTATTGATCTGATGGACCTGCCCCTCAAGGTATACACGATTCGCAGTTCCGAAGATGTCGCCAGGCTGCTGCTGGAGCTGAAAGCATCCGGGTACCGTCAGATTGTCGGGGATGTTATCACCGTAGATACCGCCAGAACCTATGGGCTCGAAGGGTTATTGATCCAGTCTGGCAAGGAAGCCATTATGCGCGCGCTTGAAGATGCCCAGCTGGTGTTTCGCTATCTGAGCAAGAATCAAGCCATCTCCGTCATTTTGAACAACCTGGTCACACAAGAGCACCCCAATCTGCTTATTTTAGATGAACGGAACGATATTGTATTTGAAAACCTGACCGATTTCGAGCAGAACCCACTGACGGAAAATTTTATTCATTTGATAAATACCAATCTGGAGTTTGAGCAATCCCAGGTTCAACATATGTTCATGGTCGACGATTATCAGCTGACGGTAACGGCCCATGAAACAACGCTGAATAATAAGGGTTATAAAGTCTACACGCTTGAAAAAGGACAGCCCTACCAGTTTGCACAATTCGGCATAACCACCTACACGGATATAACCATCGAGCCCATTGTTGCCGAATCACCAGCCATGCAGGTGATGTTGAAGAACATTCGGGCTTTATATGAAAATCACGAACCCATCTATCTGCTCGGACATGCAGATTCAGGCAAATCATTTCTCGTAAAACACATGCATCAGATGTACTCAGGCGGTGGACTTTTGCTGCAAATAAACCTATCGCAGGTACCTGCCGGTCATTTGCATAAAATACCGCTCTCCAAAGTCCGCAACGTGGAGCTGAATCATATCGAACAACGGCTCCATGATGAAGAGGTGACCTCATTTATTCAAACCTGTCTAAGCAGGCAGATTGGTGTATTCATTCTGGGAGAAGAACCCTTGAATCCGTATTGGACGCTTGATATCGAGCTGAGTACCATGATGATGCCAAGTCTTGCGGACAGGCTGGAGGATCTGGCACCACTGATCCAGCAGTTCCTTACCGACTATTATCATAAGTATGGAACCGCTGCGGTGAAGATCAAAGAGGATGCTCTACAGTTAATCCAGGAGCAGGTTCCACAGATGACAGTCAGCCAGCTGAAGCATCTTATCAAACAGGCTGCCCTGAATGAGCAGGATTATGTGATCTCAACAGATACGTTGTCCCGCCTGCTTAATCAGCATTCCGCAACAAACACGATGAGGTTGAACGGTACGCTGAAAGAGATCGAGAAGGAAATTATTCAACACGTTCTGCAGGAAGAAAACAATAATCAATCCAAGGCTGCAGATCGCCTGGGGATTAACCGGGCCACACTTTGGCGCAAACTTAAAGAATAATCTTTAAGTTTGTGCTTTTTTTACTGCTCGATGTGTTGCATTATTAAACACTTGAGTGATTACTTAAAATTTACAGCAAATTATTGTTGCTAAAATAAACAATCTGCGTTAAGATAGTCCCTGCAAGCGCTTCATAAAAACGATTACTTAAATAAGGAGCTACTACTATGAACATTAAAGCGACATTAGATCGTATTCCTGGCGGTATGATGGTTGTCCCGCTGTTACTTGGTGCAACGATTAACACATTCTTCCCCAATGCCTTGCGGATTGGTGGATTTACCGAAGCCCTGTTCGTTAACAGTTCAAGCACGCTGATCGCCCTGTTCCTCTTGATTGCCGGAACACAAATCACGTTCAAGACAGCCGGTTCATCTGTCGGTAAAGGTGTTACACTGCTTGTGTTCAAGTGGGCTGTTGGTGCAATATTAGGTTTGATCGCCATTTTCTTCGCAGATTCCAATGGATTATTCCTTGGTCTGGCACCGCTTGCCATTATTGCTGCGATGACGAATTCCAACGGCGGACTGTACATCGCCCTGGCCGGACAATACGGCAAAGAGGATGACAAGGCAGCTTATCCATTCCTCGCACTGAGCGACGGACCTTTTCTTACCATGGTTGCACTCTCTATTTTCGGTGCGATGGGCTTCGCCAATGGCATGTTCTCCCCGATGGCTTTTGTAGCGGTACTGCTTCCACTGATCGTCGGTGTGGTTATTGGTAATCTGGATCGCAACTTGGCTGAATGGCTGCATAAAGGCAGTGACAAGCTCGTTCCATTCTTCGCCTTTTCACTCGGTATGGGAATCAACTTCTCGTCTATCATTCAAGGTGGACTAAGCGGCATCATGCTGGGTGTAATTACAGTATTGATCACTGGCGGCGTTGGCTACCTGCTCTTCAAAGCCATCGGCTGGAACCCTATTGTCGGAGCTTCGGAAGGTTCCACAGCGGGTAACGCTGTAGGTACACCTGCTGCTATCGTAGCGGCCAATGCTTCCTTTGCCCCTATTGCTGAAATTGCTACCGTACAAATTGCGGCAAGTGTCGTAACCACCGCTATTCTATTGCCGATCTTCATCGGTTTCCTATCCAAAAGGCTGGAGAAATCAGGCGGCGTCGAGAAATACAATCAAAGACCGACCACATAAAGCAACGAACTTATCCTGAGCGGACATGAATTCACTTTTTTCTCAAGGAGGCGAGAACAGCATGAAATTAGCCATTATTGCAGATGATCTGACTGGTGCCAATGACAGCGGGGTTCAGCTTGCCCGTCATGGCTTGAAAACCAGTGTATTATTTAACATGGACGAGAATAATATTCGTCATTACGATGCTGTTGTTTTCGACACGGACAGCCGTTCCATTGCCTCGGATGAAGCTTACCAGCGCGTTCGTAATGCAGCCGAGTTTCTGACGAGAAATGGATTCGATACCATTTTCAAAAAAATGGATTCCACCATGCGTGGTAACATTGGAATTGAGATTGATGCGCTGTATGACGTGATTAAACCGGATTTCATGATGATTGCACCAGGTTATCCGAAGAATAATCGTACGATCCTGAGCGGGGTACATTACCTGAACGGAATTCCACTGGCTGACACCGAGATCGCGAACGATCCCAAAACACCTGTGACTGTTTCGTATCTTCCGGAACTGCTGAAGCTTCAGACGAAGTATGAAGTAGGTGAGATCAGCGTATCGGATCTGGAAGCAGGCAAGGAGCATATCCAGAAGAAGTTAACCCAGTTTAAAGAAAATGGCATTCCATACGTACTTGTGGATTCGACGGAGGAACTGCATCTGGAGCAAATCCTGCAAATGACCAGTACAATGGAATATACCTTTGCATGGGCAGGCTCTGCAGGAATTGCCAACTATCTTCCCGGACATTTCAGTTTGGAGGGTAAATCAACGGAGTTGACTATACCGGGAAATTCTGGACCTATTCTAACTGTCGTAGGCAGTGTAAACAAAAACTCACGTGCTCAGTTGAAGAAATTGCTGGGACAGACCAGCGTTTCTTCCGTTGCATTCCACTCCTTCAAAGCCGTATCCGCCGCAGCAGATCGGACAGAGGAAATGGAGCGTGTGTATAAAGAAGTAAAAGCCAAGTCTCTTGCAGGCAATGACGTTGTCTTGTATTCCACGGCAGAGCAGGTTGACATTGAACTGGCACGTGCAACGGGTGAAGCCCGCGGTCTGGATCATACCGAGGTCAGCAACGAAATCGTGCGGGCCATGGGCGAGATTTGTGCCAGATTGCTTGAAGAGGGCAATTTCAAGGGTGTATCCATGACCGGTGGGGACACCGCCAAGCAAATTTGCATGAAGTGGAATATTAGCGGCTTCGAGCTGCTGGACGAACTTGAGATTGGTGTTCCAATATCCAAGTTTATCGGAATAGAAGACTTACATGTCATTACCAAAGCAGGAGGCTTCGGCACACCAGAAGTCTTCATCCATGCGATTGAAAAATTAAAAGGAGGGATTCCAGTATGAAACCCACAGTTGGAATTACAATGGGCGATGCAGCAGGTATCGGACCCGAGATTATTATGAAGGCACTAGGCCATCAGGAGGTCTACGACAACTGCAACCCACTCGTTATTGGTGATGCAAAAATATTGAAACGCGTTCTGCCCGTTATTGGATCAAGCTTGAACGTCAATGCCATTCAGGAGCCTTCAGAAGCCAAATATGAATTCGGCACCGTGGATGTCATTGATCTGGATCTAATCCCTGCCGATCTCGAATATGGAAAGGTGTCTCCTATAGCGGGAGATGCAGCCTTTCAATTCCTGGCCAAGTCCATTGACCTAGCCAAAAAACAGCAGATCAACTCGATCTGCACTGCCCCACTGAACAAGGAGGCCTTGCACCAAGGTGGACACCTGTATCCGGGACATACCGAAATTCTGGCCGATCTGACGGAGACACAGGATTTCTCCATGATGCTTACGACGCCTAACCTGCGGGTTATTCACCTGACAACACACATGGGCTTGATCGATGCGATTGCCAGCATCAATCCCGAAAGAACCTACACGGTAGTTAAGCTTGCTCACGATACACTCAAAAAAGCAGGCTTCGAGAATCCACGTGTAGCGGTATGCGGTATTAACCCACACGCAGGTGAGAACGGATTGTTCGGTAATGGTGAAGAAGAAGAAAAACTGCAGCCAGGTATCGAGCGTGCGCAGCAGGAAGGCATTAACGTGGTTGGTCCTCTCCCTGCGGATACATTGTTCTTCCGTGCAGGCCGCGGTGACTTCGATATCGTAGTTGCTTGCTACCACGATCAGGGACATGCTCCGATTAAAGTTATGGGCATCGAAGAAGGCGTGAATATCACCGTTGGCTTGAAAGGCGGCATCATCCGCACTTCCGTTGACCACGGTACCGCCTTCGATATCGCTGGTAAAAACATCGCCGATGACAAAAGCATGCTGGCAGCCATTCGCTCGGCAATTGAGCTTGCTCCAAAAACGCAAATGTAACCGAACGTATCCAAAACGAATTCCACTATTGAAGCAAAATAAAGCAGCGACTCTCCCCCGTCGGGAAGAATCGCTGCTTTTTCTTTTGTACACCCTGCTGCATTATTGCCTACCATTCGATCTCCGGTCATACCAATATCCAGGAATGCCTCGTTCCAAACGCATCAATGCCTCGAGATAGAAATAATCGCCCCAGATGACATAGTCATCCGGTGAATCCCCACCTCTTACGGAGTAGGAACCATGCTTGAGTAAGCCTTCTTCGGTTTCGGACCCGTTAGTGGAGTAATTCTGTACCAGGGACGCCATTGAATTCTGCACCGCGTCCAGGAAGAACTGACGCTCCGGATCTGTTGGATCCAATCTCTCGGCGATCTCCAGAATCCCGCACGCAGCAATAGCGGATGCAGAGCTGTCACGCTTGGTTTCGGAGGTCTGTGGTGCATCGAAATCCCAATAGGCTACATGATCCTCAGGCACATGAGTAATAAAGTAACGGGCTAGACGCCTCGCTGTCTCGAACATCTCTGCATTTTGCAGATATCGGCTGCATAACGCAAAGCCATATATCCCCCATGCCTGACCGCGGGTCCATGTTGAGCCATCATTATAGCCCTGATGGGTCCCTCCACGAATGGCTCCGCCAGTAGCCTGATCAAAATAAAAGGTATGATAGCTGGAATCGTCTCCACGAACCAGAAAACGCCGGCTTTTCTCCGCATGGAGCTTGGCGACGCGCCGATATTCTTCGTTATGGGTCTGTTCATACGCCCATAACAATAATGGAAGATTAAGCAGGCAATCGATAATAATACGACCTCCGTTGTTCACATCGCCCTTGCGTCCCCAAGCCTGGATCAGCCCTGACTCTTCACGCCAGCGCTTCATCAACATATCTGCAGCCTCCAGCGTGAGGTCACGTGCAGCAGGGTCACGTTCCACGATCCATTGGGCCTTGGAGGACAACGAGTAGAGAAAACCTATGTCATGATGGTCAAAAATGCTTTTCCGTTCCATCCGCCCCCGAAAGTTATCAACGGTCTTAACAGCTGCCTCGCGATACAGCGGGTCCTGCGTGTATTCCGAGCATAACCAAAGGATGCCTGACCAGAAACCAGCCGTCCACTCCGTATTATCATTCAGCACATAATGCTCATCCCCGTTACTTACATGGGGAAATCGCCCCCCAAATCGGTCAATGTTGCTTCTCGTGACTTGGAGTGCATCTTCAATGGCATTTTTCCACATGGAACAAGTCCTCCTCTATGAATCTATTTTATTCATCCTTCATGTTGGACAAGTCTGCTATTTTGCTTATATTGACCAGGCGTAATGCCCTCATACTTTTTAAAGACACGAATGAATGAATTGCTGTTGAGAAACCCTACGCGCTCGGATACGTCCTGAATGGTCCCTTCCTCTGCCTGCAGAATTTTCTTGGATTGTTCGATGCGATATTGGTTGATGTAATCGATCACGTTGATTCCAGTCTGCTCCTTAAAGTACTTGGAGACATAGGTTGGATGGAAGCGAAAGCGTTCCGACAAATGGGTCAAACCCAGATTAACGTCTGCATAGTTCTCTACAATGAATTCGATCAGCTGGTCTTTCAGCTCTTCGTTGCGGGAGCGCTTGCGTTCATTCACCATCTGACAGACGGTCTCCAGAATTCGCAGCAGCTCGGCTTCAATCTCCTCAAACGTCTCGCATGCAAGCAATTGCCGAATCAGATCATTACGATGCGTCATCTCGTTCTGGTCATCTGACTTGATCTGTTCCGTGGCTTTCAGAATGGTACCGATTAACTCAAACATCAGGCAGCGTGCCAGTTCAACAGACAAGGGCTCTCCTGTAAAATTGGTCATGAGAATTTCGTTCATCACTTCGGTTGAACGGGCATAATTGCCTGTCGCGATATAATTAATGAGCTGTCTCTCCAGATCGAGAGGATAATATAATTCCTCCTTCGGCCTGCGAATCCGGTTTTGGTCAATGATTTGTCCGATCCCCAATATCAGCCGATATTCCAGTGCCTCTTCCGATTCCTGAAAGCTGTCTCCAATCGCTGCAATGCCGTGATGAACATCGCTTACCCCCACCGAAAAGTACACACAAAACCGTGATCCGATAAAACGCTGGGCTTCCTCAATGGCGCTGATCAGCCGGTTTCCGGTATTCTCCTCATCTGCCCGAATGTTGATGAGAAATGCAATCCTTCCATCAATATCTGCCGAGAACACTTGGCCAATGGGGCCTATCATTTCCTCAAGCACATTGGTCAGAATGAGCTGCACAAATTGTTCTTTCTCCTCCTGGTCCTGCTCGCGTACTTTTGTCCGGAACAACCCATCCACATTCTCAATGTGAAGGAGCAGTACGGCAAACGATGGAGTCTCGAAGTGAATACCAAGCCGTTCCAGCGTTGAGGCAAATTCTTCACCTGCCTGAACCCTGCCCTTCATCAGCTTGGCAAGCACATTGCTCCTTACAACGTTTTGCTGGTCCTTGAGCCTGCTCGCGAATTGATCCTGCTCTTCCCATGCACGGACCAACACCGATTGCAGAATGCCATATTCATCGTCCGGCTGCTCCAGTTTCCATTTGACCTTATCGGAGATAATGTTCATGATCCGTCCCAGCGGACGATAGTTCCTCCTGGTGAACCACCAGGCCGCTACCCCGCCCAGCAGAAGTCCAGCTGCCACGCCTCCCATCGTGATATTGCGAATGACCGTTAGTTTCTTGGCATAGATCCGGGTAGGTATAATCGATACATAATTCCAATCCTGGACCTTGGAAGAGATCTGGGACATGGTGACGGATTCACCATTCCACTCGATCGTCTCGGTTCTGACTCCCGAATCTTGCCCGTAATTCAGATCTCCATTTATTTTGTAAGGGGTTTCAGAACCTCCTGTAGAAAACAACGTGTTCCCCTCATCGTCCAGGATGAATACCGTGCTCTCTTTTTCCAAACGGACATTATCAATCGCCTGTTGAAACCGATTCGGGTCAAGATTCACCACAAAGGTTGCAGGACTGTCCGCAGCACTCTGGATGGGGAACGGCTGCAGGTAAACAAGCGTGTCTTCAATGCGCCGATCTTCACTCCGAACCGCCATTTTCCTGAACCTGCTGGTGCCGGTATCGTGCATAAGTCCGGTCCACGCCTCCTCGGATACATCCGTGCCTTTGTAGAACATGTCATACAGATAGGTCTTCTGAATAAGAGAAGAAGAGGACAAGGCAACATCGGCGTCTTTAATATAAATATATAGTTCGCTAATTAGGCCGTTTCCGACGCGTGTAGACTTCAGATTTTTGATTAGCTCAAGTCCCATTAATCGCCACCGGCCATCCTGTTCAGACGCATGATTAATGAAGCTCGTTAACTGAGAGTCGGCCATGAGTTGATTGCTGATGCTGCCAATATCCCCAATCTGGTTATCGATCGTCTCCTGCACCTGGGAGAGCAGCACCATGTTGGAGCGATTCACTTCTTCCTCAAGCAAGATGCGGGACTCGGCAAATACAGCAGCACCGATCACAATCGGGATGAGCAGAATGACCATGTAAGAAATGCTCCAGGACAACAGGATGCTTTTCTTCTTCATGAGTCTCCTCCTCACTTGGTGGTTTGGCATGGCCTACGACTGATTTATTCCTTGATTGCTCCGATCATAACACCTTTGACAAAGTATTTCTGCAGAAAAGGATAGATAAACAAAATCGGAAGCGTGGCAACCATGACCGTTGCATATTTTACACTTTCCCCGATCGCCTCTTTGTCCACGGCTGATGCCCCAGTCGTCATGGAGTCCGTGCTGTTCTGGATGAGGATTTCGCGCAGGACCAGCTGAAGCGGAAACAGATTTCGATCCCGGATGTACAGGATGGCACCGAACCAAGAATTCCAATGGCTAACTCCATAAAAGAGAATCATCACTGCAATCACAGGCATGGATAACGGCACTACGATCCGCCAGAGGATTAACATCTCTCCCGCCCCGTCCATACGTGCCGATTCCAGCAGGCTTTCCGAGATTTCCTGAAACGAAGTCCGCATAATAATGAGATTATAACTGCTGATCAGCCCAGGTATAATCAGTGCCCACAGGCTGTTCCCCATATGAAGCGTGTTGTTGATCAATAGATACGATGGAATGATTCCCCCGTTAAAAAACATCGTAAACACGATCGCCAGCATGATCGGGTTGCGAAGCATGAAGCTTTTGCGAGACAAGGTATACGCTCCCAGAATGGTGAATAACAGATTCAGTGCCGTACCCACCACGACGATGAATATGGTGTTTCGGTACCCGGACAGAATGTTCGGGTTGCTGAGAACCAGCTTGTAGCTCTCCAGTGTCAGTCCTTTCGGAAAGAGCAGCAGACCTCTGTGGGCCATTAGCTGACCGGAATCACTGAACGATGCGTTCAGCACATGCAGCAGCGGATACAAGGTAACAATAATCAGGCCCGTCATCAGGATGGCGTTGGCACCACCAAACAGCCGCTCCCCGAGTGATCGTTTTATTCTCATCTGAACTCCCCTCCTTCACCTCATTCCTGACTAGAATAGCTTGGTATTGGATATCGCCTTGGACAGGCGATTGGCACCAATGAGCAATGTAAAGTTAATGACCGATTGGAATAAGCCTACCGCGGTTGTATAGCTGAATTCGGCACTTTCGCTAATCCCTTTACGGTACACAAATGTCGAGATGACATCCGCCGTGTCATAGACGTTCGGGTTGTATAGCAGAATGATTTTTTCGAAACCGATCTCCATCAATCCACCAATACGGAGAATCAGCAGAATAAGAATCATCGGAATGATGCCGGGCAACGTAATATGCCAGACTTGGCGAAGGCGACTTGCCCCATCGACATTCGCAGCATCATAGAGTTCGGGATTGATTCCACTGAGTGCAGCCAGATAAATGATGCTGGAGAAGCCAAGCTCCTGCCAGATGGATGAAGCGGTATAAATGGTGCGGAAATTGGCCGGATCACTGAGAAGAGCACTGCTCTGGCCGCCAAAGTATTCAATAATGGTGTTAAACAGCCCATCCCGGGATGAGAAATCCACAATCATGCCGCAGATGACCACGATGGAAATAAAGTGCGGAATGTATGAGACCGTCTGCACGGTGCGCTTAAATATTTCATTGCGAAGCTCATTGAGAAGAAGGGCAAGAAGAATCGGTGCTGGGAATCCGAACAATAGTTGATAGAAGCTCAGCACCAGGGTATTTTTCAAAATCCGCCAGAAATAGTAACTCTGAAAGAAATCGCGGAAGTGCTGCAGTCCCACCCAATCACTGCCCCATATGCCCTTGCCCACCGAGTAATCCTTGAATGCAATGATTGCTCCATACATCGGCAGATATTTGAAGATGAGAAAATACAAAACGACGGGTAGAGCCATCCAATAGATCGCTTTATTCTTTTTGTAATTGAGCCATAACAAGGAGAGCTTGTGCGACACCTTTCCATCCCCTTCCTTATAAATTCGAAGGAGAGCATCCGTGAGGTAAAAAGGGGCTTCCCCACAGACAGCTTCTTCGTTATCTGGCGTTATAGCGGTCCAGCGCAGCCTGCTGAATTTCAATGGCCCGCTCGACGTTAAACTTGTTGATCTGATCGATGTACTTGTCAAAGTTCTCGATCGGCTCGACCCCAATGACAAACTTGACGAACATTTCATCCCGATACGTTCCAATATCGCTCATGATTTTGCTGTATTCCGTGGATTCTTCTGTTGTCAGACTGGTTGGAGGAAGGCCCACCTTCAGTGTATTCTCGCTGTATTTGGAGAAGAGAATCGCGGCATCCTTCTGCTGCTGGAGCTGATAGTACTGCTCATTGTACCGGTCATCATCTTCACCCACGAAGGGATAGTTGGCTATAAAATGTTTCGCCATCGCTTGGGCAACCGACAATCCATCCGGATTTTTCAAAATCTCATCGGTATAGGTCGGGTAACCGTCCTTCATCGTATACGTCAGGCCCTCCACACCAAAATTTTTCAGCATATGCCCTTCTTCACTGAAGAAGTAATCCAGCGCTTTGACCGTTTCCTCCGGATGTTTGTTGCTATTGGTGATTACGATGCCGCTGCTGCTCCACTCCCAGGAACGTCCGGTAAACATCGGTTCATCGCCCTTATTCTGCACCGGATATTGCACGGCTGTCAGATTGGCGTTCGGGTCGGTTTCCTGCAGAGCGGGCAGATAGCGGCCTACACCTCCACCGATGAAGGTGAAAAAGGCACCTGCCTGACTACTCAAAATTTTGGCGTCATATGTTTTTTGATCATTGGTGGCAAAGTCGGGATCGATCAGCCCTTCCTGATACCAGCGATGGAACATCGTCAGGAATTCCTTGTATTCCGGCTCAATTGGTCCGTAGACTACTTTGCCATCTCTCATAAATACATTGTTGGTTATCCCATAGGCTTCCAGATAGGTCGGTGCTGCGGGCCCCATCGTTGTCATTTTAGGCGGTGCACCGAACAACAGAGGCGCGGACACGCCTTTTCTCTCTTTGAACGCTTTAAGTACGGTTTCCCATTCTTCCAGCGTTTCCGGTTTCTCCAGCTTTAGCTCATCGAGCCAATCCTGACGGATGAAAGTACCGCCGAAGGTTTTGTATTCCCCCAAGCGTAGATGCGGAATGGCATAGATATCGCCGTTGTCTGCTTTTAACTGTTTAGCGACTTCGGGATTCTCATCCAAAATCTTTTTCAAATTGGGAGCGTATTCATCAATGAGCTCGTTAAGACGAATGATGGTACCATCATTGAACAGCTTGGCGTAATCTCCATTTACAAACATGGCATCAGGCAGCTGATTCGAGGCAATCATGACATTGAACTGTTCGGTCTCGGCACCCACCGCAGGGTGCTGGAATTCGATTTTGGTGTTGGTCTTCTTCTCCCATTCCTTAATCGCCGTAATTTCATTCATACTCTTGAGCGTAATGGAAGCATTCGTGTTCATCGACATCCAGATCGATATTGGTGTAGGGCCATCTCCCTCTGCCCCGCCAGCGTTTCCATTGTCTCCTGCGCAGCCTGCAAGGACAGTTAATCCCATCATCAGACAGATTCCAACCGCTAGCCGCTTTCTCCATGACCGTTTCATCGCTTCACGTCCCCCCATGTGTGTTCGTGTAAGATGTCTGACCCTTGATGTGGAGCTCTCTTCATAAAGGTACTGCCTGACCGCTATTATGGCTATCCTCCATTCTTGCCGAGATATCCAAAATTTGATAATCCCTTATCCAGAGCAGGATTTGCACATGCAGGCAAAAGATCAAGATCATATTCCAGCATTGATGGCAAACCGAAATATGAACGGCCCACTTTCCTGAAAGGGGATACTTTAGTCGGATCAACAAATACATCAGTACACACCAAAAAGCCTCCTATCTGCATTTCTGCAGAATAGGAGGCAATATGCCTACAAACACGTTCACTTCACCTTACGGGAAGAAGCGCGTCTTCGTTATAACTTTTTAAAATTCTTCGTATTCGCTCGGGTCCTGTCCCCATAACCGTCCATCTTGACGATTGAACGACGAGATCACTTCCATCTCCTGCTCGCTCAGCTCAAAATCGAAGATATCGATATTTTCCTTCTGGTGTTGAAGGGAGCCTGCTTTCGGAATTGGAATGGAACCCAGCTGGGTATGCCAGCGCAAAATGACCTGTGTTCCCGTTTTGCCATGAGCTTCTGCTATGCGGAGGATCTTCTCATCCTTCACCACATCCTGCACGGCGTCATTACCGCGGCCAATAGGACTCCAGGATTCATTGACAATGCCATGCTCCGAATCCTTCTTCCGCTGCTCAGCCTGGTCAAAAAACGGATGCAGCTCGATCTGGTTCAGACTTGGGGCTACCCCAGTCTCCTTAATCAGACGCTCATTATGTTCAGGCAGGAAGTTACTAACTCCGATAGAGCGGATATATCCACGTTTCTTCGCCTCAATGAGTGCCTGCCAGGCTTCTACATACTTACCCTGCTTCGGATTCGGCCAGTGAATCAGATATAGGTCATAGTAATCTAGATCTGCTCTGTATAAGGATTCCTCGATGGCTACGATTGCCTTATTATAATCATGATAACGCCCAGGCAGTTTGGAAGAGATCAGCAGTTCTTCTCTCGCAATCGAGCTCTGCTTGATGGCCTTTCCGACCGTCGCCTCATTCTCATAGTTATAGGCCGTATCAATCAATCGGTAACCCACATCCAGCGCAGATACGATGGATTTAACGCCCTCTGCACCCTTTAAGCTATAGGTACCAAACCCAATTGCCGGTACTTTCAAGCCATCATTCAACGTATATTCCGGAATTTGATGATTCATCTGAAGACTCTCCTTTGCTAAAAAGGTATACGAAACGAATGGAAAATTAGTTAGTCCCTCTCGTTTATTCTACCCCTCCATGCACGATTGAATCAATTCTTTCCAGACGGTGCAGGCCTTCATTAATGCATATGAGCTGAACTCAGTATCCTTTGGTATTTATATTTTAGTAGCCACGCGAAAATTGCGGGCTTTCCTTAAGCTGAACGATATCGTGACCCGTTGGGTTTTGGAAAGCACGAAGACCAAACGTCGGCGCCACAGCAAAGATGTGGTCAAAGATATCGGCCTGCACCGATTCATACACTCCCCAGGTGATATCATTGCTGAATGCATAGATCTCGAGCGGAAGTCCGTTGTCTCCCGGTGCTAGCTGTCTCACGATCAACGTCATATCCTGATGAATCTTCGGATGATTTTTCAGATACTGATGGATATATTCCCGGAATACCCCCACATTCGTGAGCTGTCTGCCGTTTACTTTGCTCTCCGTATTAATCTGATGCTCCATATTGTACTCGTTAATTTCATTGATTCGCGTAGCGATATAATCGGTAAGATAGTGGATCTTCCGGAATTCCTCAATCATGTCTTCGGTGCAAAAGGTGATACTGCTTGTATCAATATAGACGCTTCGCTTAATCCTTCTGCCGCCCGATACCTGCATGCCTCGCCAGTTTCTGAACGAGTCCGATATCAGGGCATAGCTTGGAATCATCGTGATCGTTTTATCAAAATTTCTTACCTTAACTGTATTGAGTGTAATGTCAATGACATCACCGTCAGCATTATACTTAGGCATTTCAATCCAGTCGCCAACACGCACCATGTCATTCGATGACAATTGAACGCCTGCCACGAGGCCCAGTATGGAGTCCTTGAAGACCAGCATCAGCACAGCCGATAACGCACCAAGTCCACTGAGAATGATCAACGGATTCTGACCAATAAGGCTTGAGATGACGATAATGCCCCCGATGATGAAAAGAATAATCTTGGCGACCTGGATATATCCTTTGATCGGCCTGATCTTGGAGACTTCATACGTGCGATAGATGTCATCAAATACATTAAGTAAGGCATTGAAGACCGTAATCATGATGACAATCATGTAGGTCATTGCAGCCTTTTCGATCAGGGCCTGATAGGATGGAAAGACATAAGCAGAATAATAGATAATAATGGCTGGCACGAGATGCGACAGCTTGTGGAACAGCTTTTTCTCCACAATGATATGGCCCCATTTGTACCGATTGTTATTGACGATATGATGAACCGTCTTCAGCACGATTTTTTTGGCAATATAATTTGCCAGGATGGAGACCACCGCAATAAAAATAACCATGATGATGTTTGAAAGAATGCCAATGGTTTGTTCACTCATGCCCGTTCCGTCTAGTTGTCTTTTGATAAAATCCATTGTTTCCTCCTGACGCAGTCTAGTTTAGCTTTTCATTATAAATGACTCTCTGGTACGAAGCAAAATTCAAGAAAAGAGGCACGTTATAAAAGGTATGCTAGTTTGTTGGAGTTAAGAATCCAGAGTAGATATGGACATATGCAATGCATTTTCTAAATAATAAAATCCAATTATGGTAGACTATACTTACTTCATATTTTTACAGGAGGGTGAATGACTTGAGGAAATATATTGGTCTGGTTTTCTTATTGGGCCTAATTCTATGTATAACTGCAGCTTGTTCTTCGAGTGAGAGTGAGTCTGCGATTAGTCTTGATGATATTGTCACCAAGTTCCGAGAGGCTGGACTTGAGATTGAAGCTCCAACGGGGTCTTTCAGTGAAGATCATGTATTGGCTAACCTAGGGCTTATAGACGAGCAACCCTTTCTAGTTCCGGCCTTGGGTGAAGGTGAGGGTGGTTATCTATTTTTGTTTGAGAATAAAACGGATCTTGAGAAACTGAAGGATTTTTACGAGGAACCCGGAAAATCAACGCTAATGCCTAATTCGCATGCCTATGCCCAAGATAATATCCTTTTGCAGATGAGTGACCAAATGAGTCAAACCGAGTTTGATCGATATGTAGAGGTTATCAAGGAACTATGAGGAAATTGACAGCTCATCATTAGTCCGATATCAACTAATGCTTCATAAAAAACCGAAAAGTCACCAACCAGAGTCTCTGGTTGATGGCTTTCTTGTTGTTTCGCTCTAATGGCGGCGAGAGGAGTCGATCCCCTGTCCGAAGATAACGACACATTAAGCTTCTACGGGTGTAGTCACAGTTTTCACCCAACCATTCCTTAACTTAGATTATATATTTATTGATCTTCCACCGTCCACAGTGAAGATGCTTCCTGTTATCCATTCCGCTTCCTCACTTGCTAAATAAAATACCATATTTGCAATATCTTCTGTCCGACCAACACCAAAGGGGTACGATTTACTAGCACTCTCCAAAAAATCTTCATAATCTTCACTTTTTACAATCCCATTTGCAACTTGGAACCCACTTTTTACAACCCCTGGATTCACAGAATTGACCCTTATCTTATACTCTGAAAGTTCCTTAGCTAGAGTTTTTGTTAGCATATCCATTCCTGCTTTACTAACAGAGTATGCAATTGAACTCCCTCCAAGTGTTGATGAAATAGACGAAATATTGATTACTGACGGAATATTTGAAGCCTTTAACATTTCCAAAAAGATTTGGGTAGTCGAAAAAGCCCCTGTTAAATTTACATCTATTGACTTTTTCCAATCATCTAAAGATAGACCTTCAATTCCACCAGGATATATAATTCCTGCACAATTGACTAACGAATCAATACTATAATATTTATTAGATAGTACATTTAAGATTTCTTGAAGTGAACTTTCGTTAAGAATATCCCCTGTAATAAATTCGTAATTTTCATCAAAATCCTTTAATTCTTCTTTAGCATATTCAATTTTCTTTCCACTCCGTGAAATTGAAACAACATTCCATTCACCAGATGAAAGAAATTTTTTCATTATGCCTAATCCTATACCGGTCGAACCTCCTGTAACTAACGCAAGCTTTTTACTCATAGTAAAACTCCTATCAATTATTTTAGATATTCAATTATATATACTTGCCTGTCCGGTTTCTTATAATGCATGTTAATAACATATGGCTTACTGCTCCATTTGATCTCAAACATTTCTTCTATTCTAGATCTAGCTATGTATTCCTCTACTGTACATTCACTATTTATTAGAGCCGCCCCCTTATTAATATCAAAAGAATACAACTTAACTGATCTTGGCTTAAAGTTCAAACAAAGATTAAAATTCAGAACATCTACTCCTCTAGTAATTCTAGATAATGATATGCTCATTATTTCACTAGAGTCATTTAGTATCCCTAATTCTTCAGGAAATTTAATATAATATCCAATTTCAAACTCTTCAGCCGGCTTGATAGAATGCCTAAAATTAATTTTAAATACATGAGTATTTAATTTTTTCCCCTCATCATCAAGGCATTCCACAACCAGTTCATTATTAGTTTTTAAATCAATCGCTTTTATCTCAATCTGATTAAAAGCAACTTTATACTCTGTAGATTCAGAGTATATTAATCCGTCACTTAATTCTTTAGATTTATTAAAACCTTTAAGTACCCTAATGGAATGGTAATCTCTCTGACTATAATCTAATAAGTCTTGACGGTACACTTCATAAAAATGGTGAGTCTTGTCAATTACCTCATGATTATCAGTTCTACTACTAAAAAGAGTACCTACTCGTTGATTAATCTTCTTTTTCATCTCAATAGCTGCTTGAGTTCGTTTCCCGCGTTCAGAGTTTATTTTAAAAGGGATAGTTAATACAGCAATAACTACTGAAATCAAGATTAAGGATAAAATACCGTAAATTCCGAACCGTTCTAGTTTTAAAACATTAAATTCTTTAAAGATAGTAAGTATAGTAAAGAGTATTGTTACAACGCCAAATAATCTAGCAAAAAAATTATTAACTAATTTTATAATTGTATTAAGCATTTCAAACCCCATAGATAATAAAATATTTTAATAAATACAATTCACTAAATTTGCAATCTAAACGTTTCGCTTGAATTGCTAGGGCAGGAAAAAATTTAACTTAAGCATACATGAATGTGACCCTATAGCTCACAGTCTCTTTCACTGAACTTTTTACTACAGTTCGTTTTGAAAATTCCTCAAGGACGCAGGTACACATAGATTGTTTAACTTTTGTTTCGTATTAAAACCAATCTTGGTGTATTGGCGATTTCTTATCCGGTTAAACCCTCAATTCCCACATTATAATGAATCATTTCTCCTATTTAGTGCATGCACTTGATTATTTCACAAATAAATTCTTCAAAGACTACATTACGATCACGCTTAGCTGATGCGTATCACATCATACTGCCTCCGGTTAAACCAATCTATTTTCGTGCAAGCGTCGAAAAGTAACCTTTTTGCATATCAGATTGAGGATTAGGAGCCTCCAAACAGCACCTTATCATTTTTTAGAAATGCTAAGGCAAAAGAATAAATCCTGTTTTTTTGTCAACTCCATGGACATTTTTCTGGTTATACAGCTATATAAAGAAGGTTTGTGTGGATATTTAATAAGCTATAAAATTGAGTTATTTAGTAACAGCTGCAATAACCTCAATTTCAACATCACAACCATCTTTTGCAAGTCTATTGACTTCCACTAGTGTACTTACAGGTTTACACTCACTTAAAAATTTATTTCTAACTTCTGATACCTGTGAAAAGTAATTCATATCAGTAACATATATCGTTACCTTGATAACATTGGCAATCTCCGCATCAGCCTCCCGTAATAACTTCTTTATATTTTCAAATATAAATTCTGTCTGGTGTTTCGGGCTATCCGAAGCTATTGCATTACCTTCTGAGTCCATTGCAATCTGACCTGTTAAAAAAATCAAATCAACACCGGGTAAGGGTAATTTAATCCCATGAGAATACGCTCCAATAGCTTTAGAAAAATCATTCGGTTGTATTCGTTCGATTCCATTCATTATTTTCCTTCTCCTCTTCAAAAAATATTAACCTAAATCAACTGGAAGATTTTATATAACTTTTAGCCACCAGTTCTTATGAACTTACAAAATCAATGAAACATACACTATGATTATAACATATTCATGCTAAGGTCCCAGTGATATAATCAAATTAACTAATACTCTAATCACATTAAAAAAAGGTTCTTTTTAGAATCTGACGATAACTCTGCCAAGAATACATAACTATAAATGAATTTCTATCTTAATATAAACTCACCTTTATTATTAGCAAAGCTAGCAAACAAACTTGTATAGATTAAAAAACACCCTGATGGGTGTTTTCACTGGTGTTACTAACGGAGGCGAAGGGATCCTTGTCGAAGATAACGACATATAAGTTTCTGCGAAGGGTGTAGTCACTGTTTTGATATCATTCTTGATACGCTAGAGACATAGCAGACAATACTAAGAAAACTACCTATTATTCATTTCTTTGACTAAAGATACTAGATAAACAAAACCAAGTTCAATGAGAATATATGATTTAGTCTCCAATTCTAAGTATTTCTCATCATCATCACAGCCATGGAAAGCATCATTTCTCAAATCCTTGATATCCATAAGATATGTGTAGACAGCATCAGTGATATCCTTCTTTTTTAACTTCAGTTTATTCCCGTTTTTAGTAATTTCTCTTTGATTAAGAAAGCTTAATCTATCCTTTTGATTAGTTTCATATAACCATTTTCTAATTGTGGCGATAGACAAATTAGCATTATTGACTGACAATTTTCTTATACTATTGATTTTCTTCAAACAATACTCTTTAGTACAATTCTCTAATGCTCTTCCTAAAATACCAACTGCAGTGACTGGATAATCAATATCCAAAATATCTAGGCATTCTTTAACATCCCTCGCATACTTCTCACCAACACATTCTTCAATTGATTGATCACCGATTCTCCTTGCGATTTTAGCTCTAATTGCTTGTGAACCATAATAGTTAGGCTCAGTTAAATTATTATCCATTATTTTCTACTCTCTTTATAGAAGGTATTTCGTAAGATCTTGGCTTAGTAGCATTTATTTTTATTTCACCTTCTTTTTCAAGTCTAAATAGTAATGATATAGGTGCTGTTTTGGGATAAATATCTTTTAAATTATCATTTTCTTCAAGTATTTCATGCCAAGTCATAGGGGAAATAGAGCTCTTCAATACACTTATAATCATCTGAGATGGATCCGACTCGTTTTCAACATGATCCTTTACTCCATTCGATGACTTTACATTGGAGATAACATCGGCCCATGTTTTTAATTTGTTCTCCTCAATCTGATTAATTAACGACTCTATTAATGCTTGATCACCAGGTTGAAGCTTATAATTTATTTCCTCAAGACGGCTTATACAAAAACGAGTGCTGTCTTCTCTTGTTTTTGGAACCTTTAAAACAATCGTACGATCCTTAAACCTTCGTTCAAATGCTGTTTGATTAGATAAAACATCCCACGCTTCTGGAGTTGCACCAACAGTGATAACACCAGATATTCCCCTTCGATTCAAACTGTCAAACAAACTACGATATGCGGACAAAATCTTTGTTCCTACTCTTGTTATTGTTACAGTATTTGTCTCAGAAGAATATACCTTATCAACCTCATCAAAGAATAACAAAATTGATTTATTTGTAATGAGCTGAATAAACTCTAGTGCATCTCCAATATATTGAGAAAAATCATTCTCATTATTGATAAAGTTTTTCTTGGCACCAAATTTTGTTCTTAAATACTTTAGTTGATCAGGAAATAAATTCTTATTAGAGAAGTAATCTAATACCAATTCCATTTCTTCTAGGTTATTACATGCCAATAGGTACCTAATTAACTCATTCGGAATTTCTTCAGGAATTTTTGTTTCGGCATTATCGATGTACGCTTTCCAATAAATAAGGTAGTCCTTCAACGACTCATTTCCTGAACCTAAAAATAACGATCTATAAATACTATTTAAAGCATTAACTAGAGGACCTCCAACAAACATATCCGGCACATAAATACCTACGAATTTTTCAATATACTCTCGTCTCATATACCTAAGAAAGTGCGTTTTACCATTTCCCACTTGTCCTAAGACTACCGCACCAATAATTCCATTTTCAAAGCTCTGTATATTATCTACCCAAGAATTAAATTCATCTATCGAATAATCTTCTCCTATAATATAGCTTGGGTCAGCGATTGGTACTGTGCGATTTAATGCCCTTTTTAAGGTGTCAATCACATTTTCATTTTCACTCATTTAAATCTTCCTCTCTTAATAATAAGCGTCATGATATACTCACCATACAGATTTTCTATTTCTCCTTGATTTTTATATAAACTACTTTTTGTCCAGATATATCTATCTATTTCATAAGATGCTACGCAACTTAGGATGTCATCAGCAGTAGGTTTATCAAAAAAATTCCACAAGTATTTTGTGACGTTTTTTATATTGATTACTTCACTACTAAATAATTCTTCTATTCCAACAATATCTTTGGTTACAAAATGAGTAAGAAATGGTGATTCATTTAGAACAAGTTCGTCTTTTTCTCTTTTTACTAGTCCCAACATAATAAGGATTGAGAAATAAGCTCTTAGATTTCTACCTACTGAAGATTGAGCACTCGAATCAATACGTTTCTTTCCAACCAGAGAAAATATCGTATACAAAGTCTTCAGTTTTAAGGATGGATTAAAAATTTTCAGCAAATAAAGAATTATATTCATGGTCTTATGCATATCCGGATTTCTAAGAATCAGCTCATACATAAAATCAGCAAAGTCAATTCGATCATAAAAAAAACTTTGTGAGGTAGAAGATAAGCGATATACATTATTACTTCTATCAAGTATTCCTACCATTGAACTATGATTAATCATTTTCCTAAATGTTTCTTTTGAGTAATCAAATATATTATTAAATTCATGTTCTACCAGTTCATCATTTGAGTAGTATTGTTCACCGAACAAATCGATTAGAAGTCTCATTCTTTCTTCACTTGAAGGTAAGTTTGAGACATTCAGTACTTCAAAATCAGATTTATGAAAAATCACTTTTTTCACTCCTCTACATAGGATCCAGTATTAGCAAGCACTCTTGAAAATATTCTGGATCCTATTATATTATTACATAATATTTTTCTCATGCATAGTTAGATCAATACGGGCAGATTTCTTTTAGTCTAGATCTAAGTTGAAAACCCACAGGCATTTTTCTCTTATACTGTCTGTCTTTCTAATGTATATAAATTCTTCGTTATCTCGAACCTTAAACTTACACATTAACGAATGTAAGATCTGCTGATTCAAAACCCTACATATCCAACACTTCAACATATAAAATCATGCTTACCTACTCCAACAAACTAAGTGCATTGAAATATAGCCCCAATTTCCCCGATGCAATATTACACACCGTTCAGACTCAGTCACAGAAATGCATTCTGACTATAAACCATATAATGCAAAAAAACCGCCTTTTCAGGCGGTCTTACTAAGACTACTAATGGAGGCGAGGGGAGTCGAACCCCTGTCCGAAGATAACGACACATAAGCTTCTACGGGTGTAGTCACAGTTTTGATGTCACCCGAGTATCGCCCCGTAACCGGCTATACGTTGGGTCAGCCTGATTGTCTTCTTCAGCACACCCCAGGCGGAGATGTGACAGCGTATCCCACTACTTGTTAGCCCCTAATCCTGTCACATGGGCGATGCAGGTTAGAAGCACGCACACAGTTTCTTAGGCTGCGAAAGCGTAGTTGTTTTGTTGTTTGCCGTTTAATAGGCTTTAGCGTTGATGAAGCGGACGCGTCCCCACTACCCGCTACCCATGCTCGAACTATCCCCGTCGAATCCATAAACGCCCCCTCATATAAGAAGGGCTCCAGGATTAATCCGTGAATACGGAGCAAAGGTGCTGCACATCTTTTTCCTCCAAGGTAAAAAGATGCTCTTTCAAACTCGGCATTCCTGTCTGCTACATGAATAATCATATCACAGGACCGAATGCAGATATAGTACAGATTACTGGAAGTCGTACCAACAGGCTGAGCATCTGTGCAAGATTAACCAATGCGCCATCTGAGGCTCAATCGTCTACATATTATACCGCGTCCCTCGGACGAAGTAAAGTTTACCAGCTTGAGATCGCGAACATTTGTATCTCCTTTATTTTACCCACTATTTGCACAGACTACGCAGACAGCAGCTACATTTAATGCATCAACTGAATCCGTTCGCTCAGCAACTTCACACCTAACTCTATCTTATGCATCCTGTGCTTGCAGGTTTACCTTCTCAAGGCTCTCCCCAAATGCTTAAACAGCAATTCTCACTTCAATAAAAATCCCAAGCTCCGCCCAATCCTGGGCCAAACTTGAGATCCTCAGTTCATTCGCATCTAGTGTTAACTTGTTACGCGTCGCAACACTACAATAATTCAACTCAGCGAGCAATCTTTTGCTTCTCGCGCATTGCCCGTTGAATATCGCGTTGTGCATCCCGCTTAGCCGCAGTCTCACGTTTATCATACTGTTTCTTACCTTTACCCAAGCCAAGCAGCAACTTCGCGTATCCATTGCGGATATAGATCTTCAGCGGCACAATGCTGTATCCATCCTGCTTCGACAGCCCGAGCAGTTTGTGAATCTGCACTTTATGCATCAGCAATTTTCGCGTACGTGTTGGATCGAGGGGATTATTACGGTTCCCTTGTTCAAAAGGACTAATATGCATATTATGAATGTGAATTTCACCGTTGCGAATGGTGGCAAACGCATCTCCAATATTCGCACGGCCGTTACGAAGAGATTTGATCTCCGTTCCGGTAAGCACCATGCCCGCTTCATACGTATCTTCAATGAAGTAGTCATGGGAAGCCTTTTTATTCTGTGCAAGCACTTTACTCTGTCCATCATTCTTGCCCATGTCCTCACTCCTTCTCCGTAAAATAAGCCGGTACCTTGCTCTATAGCCGCGCACCCAATGAAGCCCAGGTACCCTATGCCAGACCTTAATTGTAGCAAGGACCGCTGTTAAAATCAAGAAAGAGGCAGCATATGCCGCCCCTTCTCATTACACACATTTCATAGTGTGCGAAACGAATATTACTTTTTCTTCTTCCGTACAAAAGCGGCAGTTCCATTAGCGGATACACCTTTGTTCTTTTTCCGTTTACGGCGCGGAGCTCCGCCTTCTTGCGTACCTCCAGGTGTAGCTGCTTCGCCGATAAAAATACCGCTAGGTGACGTCTTTTTGCGTCCACCGCCACCTTTGCCCCCGCCTTTGCCGGATTTGAAGCTGCCTTCGCCACGACCTTTACCGTTGTTCAGATCAGTCCCTTGACCGCCAGTGCCGCTGTCCTGACTAGACGGCCCAGAGCTGTATCCACCTTTACCCGATCCAAAACCAAAGCTTACTGCTCCTGTGCCTTTGCCGCGAGCAGCAGCTGGTGCACTGGCATCTCCAGTGCGGCGTTCACCTTTCGGTTTACCGCCACCTTTTCCACTGAAGCTGCCACGTCCACCCTTGCTGCTCTCTTCCGTTGCTCTTCCACCACGGCTACCGTTGCCGCTGCCTTTGCCTCCGCGCGCGCCACTGAATCCACCAGAACCGCCTTTGGCGCCACTCCGGCCACCACCGCCAGCAGGACGTCCGCCTCTGCCGCCTCGGTTGCCGCCACCAAAACCGCCTGGCCGTTCGCTGCGTGGCTTCATATCCACCATTTCAAAGTCAATCGTGTACTCTTCCATGCTCACGCGAGCAACACGGATTTTCACTTCATCTCCGATACGGAACACTTTCGAGGTCCGTTCACCAATGAGAGCCATGTGCTGATCATCAAAGTGGTAATAGTCGTCCGTCAGGGCACTCAGACGGATCAAGCCTTCTACCGTATTCTCAAGTTCAATGAACATGCCGAAGCTGGTTACACTGCTGATCATGCCTTCGAATTCTTCGCCGACCTTATCGAGCATGTACTCAGCTTTCTTCATTTTCTCTGTATCCCGCTCCGCTTCAACCGCCACACGTTCACGCTCAGACGATTGCTGTGCAATGTCGGACATGCGTGACGCCAGGTATTCCTGACGATTCTCAGGCAGCGCACCCTTGTTCTCAATCACTTCCCGAATGACACGGTGAATGACCAGATCGGGATAACGACGAATCGGTGACGTGAAGTGACTGTAGAACTCAGCCGCGAGGCCAAAGTGTCCTGACATCTCCGCATCATACTTCGCCTGCTTCATGGAACGCAGCATCATTGTACTGATCACCGTCTGTTCCTTCGTTCCATTGATATCCTCGAGCAGGGATTGAAGTGCACGAGGGTGGATCGCGTTACCGCGTCCTTTTACATGGTGTCCGAAGTTCGCTGCAAAAGCGAGGAAGTTTTGCAATTTTTCCTGATCGGGATCTTCATGCACACGGTAGATAAACGGAACCTTCAACCAGTGGAAGTGCTCTGCCACGGTCTCATTGGCTGCAAGCATGAATTCTTCAATAATTTGTTCTGCAATGGAACGCTCGCGTTTCACGATATCGACCGGTTTGCCTTCTTCATCCACAATGATTTTGGATTCTTCAAAATCAAAGTCAACCGCACCCCTGCGCATACGCATGGCGCGAAGCTTAAGGGCAATTTCTTTCATCAGATAGAAGTCATCCACCAGATCCTTGTAACGCTCCAGCAATTCCGGCTCTTCGCCTTCAAGAATTTTACGAACGTTGGCATACGTCATACGCTCTTTGGTTTTGATCACACTCGTGAAGATGTCGTGGTTCACAACCTTCATCTGGTCGTTGAACTCCATTTCACAGGAAAGCGTAAGGCGATCCACCTGTGGATTCAAACTGCAGATCCCGTTCGATAGACGATGCGGCAGCATCGGAATGACACGGTCTACCAAGTACACGCTGCATCCGCGGTTGTATGCTTCCTGATCCAGTTTGGAGTTCTCGCGTACATAGTAGCCGACATCCGCAATATGAACACCCAGACGGTAATTCCCGTTCGGCAGCTTCTCCACATTGACGGCATCGTCCAGATCCTTGGCGTCTTCGCCATCGATGGTTACGATGTTTAATCCACGCAAGTCACGGCGGCCTTGCTGCACAATCTCTTCGTCCGTAATGGATTCCGGAGCTTGTTCTGCTTCTTCCACCACTTCATCCGGGAATGCTTCCGGCAGCTGATGCTTGCGAATGACGGACAATATATCAATGCCTGGATCATCCTTATGTCCAAGAATCTCAATAATTTCGCCTTCTGCTGCAGCGCGACCTTCCGGGTAGCTCACGATTTTGGCAACGACCTTTTGTCCATCTACAGCCCCGGCAGAATTCGTGCGCGGAATGAAAATATCACGGTTAATCCGCTTATCGTCCGGAATGACGAAGCCGTAAACCTCATGGTTTTGGAACACACCAACCACTTGGGTAACTGCACGTGTAACGATGCGGACGATCTCGCCTTCCAAACGTCCATTGGATGGACCCTGCGACGTCACTTTAACAAGGACCGTGTCCCCGTTCATCGCACTCTTCATATCATTGGCATGGATGTAGACATCCGGATGCTCTTTATCCTCAGGGATGAGAAAAGCAAATCCCTTCGCATGTGCCTGCAGCCTTCCGCGAACCAGGTTCATGCGTTCAGGCATGCCGTACCTGTTGTTGCGGGTAAGCAGAATCTTACCGGATTCCTCCAGTGTATTCAGCATGATCAAAAACGCTTTGAAATCAGCTGCATCTTCAATCTCGAAGTGCTGTTCCAGCTCCTGATAGGTCATCGGTTTATAAGCGGTTTCCCGCATGAAGTCGAGCAATTGTTGTTCTGTTATCATTAATATTCACCTCGGGAAACGTAAAAGTGTAATCTGGTTTGTATCCTGTCTTTATGTATCGGGATTTTTGTAATTTTCATGCCACGTAACACATGCCCTCACTATCTCATACCCTAGTATACACGAATTCAATCCACCGCATCCGTACCCCGCAAAATAATCCAAACCTCAACTGAATGCAGCACTTCACCTCATGAGTACACGTTTTCATTGGATTTTAAGTTAACAAATTCCTTAAAGAACTACGTTCAAAGATGAAATATGAAATGTATGGAGCAGAGTCGTTCGTATTGAACCACTAAATAGGCAACTGGGCTAAGTAACGGGAAGGAAAACGAAATGGAAGTGGGGAACCGAAGATTACATGGGTTAAAAAAATGCAGTTGGGAATCTTTGGACATGCGCCAATGTATTAAAAAACCTCCGTTTCTTCTCGAAACGAAGGTTCATCATCTTAGGTCGTTCATTCATATATGCTTGATCTACCATTCAATACAGCAGCATTCCTTACTTGGAAATGACTGTAACAACGATAGCCAAGATCATAAATCCTGCACCCAGTACAACGGTTGCACGTTGCAGGAAAAGATCCAATCCGCGCGCTTTCGTTTTACCGAAAAGATGTTCCGCACCACCGGAGATGGCACCCGCCAAACCAGCGCTTTTCCCGTGCTGCAGCAATACTACAGTGATTAGACCGATCGAGAAAACAACGAGCAGCAATTTCAAAGCAATATCCATTCTTTCCACCTCCTACCCATGTGGGCATAACATCTCACCATAAAAACAGTTACTTTAATTGTACCACAGCTATTCCCAATCTACAACCTTATCCATGATACTGTCTATGCTATGAAGAAATGAAAAAGACAAGCCGGTTACCCGGCTTGCCCTAGAAGCTGTGAACACAGCTTATTTTTTAAGGTTGTAGAATCCTTTAAGACCATTGTATTGAGCCAGTTCGCCCAGTTGATCCTCGATGCGGAGCAATTGGTTGTACTTCGCGATACGGTCTGTACGGGAAGGTGCACCTGTTTTGATTTGTCCTGCATTTGTTGCAACCGCGATGTCAGCGATTGTGCTGTCTTCGGACTCACCGGAACGGTGGGAGATTACAGCTGTGTATCCTGCACGTTTAGCCATTTCGATTGCATCGAATGTTTCAGTGAGTGTACCGATTTGGTTAACTTTGATCAGGATGGAGTTACCAATACCTTCGTTGATACCTTTTTCCAGACGTTCAGTGTTCGTTACGAACAAGTCGTCACCAACGAGTTGTACTTTGTCTCCCAGTTTCTCTGTGAGCAATTTCCAGCCATCCCAGTCGTCTTCGGACATACCGTCTTCGATTGTGATGATTGGGTATTTCTCAACCCATGAAGCCAGAAGGTCAACATACTCAGCGGAAGTGTAAGATTTACCTTCGCCAGCAAGCGTGTACTTACCATCTTTGTAGAACTCAGTGGAAGCTACGTCCATACCCAGGAATACGTCAACACCTGGTTTGTATCCAGCTTTTTCAATCGCTTCGATGATTGTAGTGATTGCTTCTTCGTTCGAACCAAGGTTCGGTGCGAAACCACCTTCGTCACCCACAGCTGTGTTCAGGCCTTTGGAGCTCAGTACGGATTTCAGGTTGTGGAAGATTTCTGCGCCTACGCGAAGAGCTTCTTTGAACGTTGGTGCTCCAACAGGAAGAACCATGAACTCTTGAACGTCGATGTTGTTGTCAGCATGCTCACC
Organism: Paenibacillus sp. 7523-1; assembly: GCF_002276415.1. NCBI lineage: Bacteria > Bacillati > Bacillota > Bacilli > Caryophanales > Paenibacillaceae > Paenibacillus > Paenibacillus sp. 7523-1. Next base: position 111,213 of record NZ_NPBR01000029.1, read on the forward strand.
ACCGTTGATGATGTTCATCATTGGTACTGGCAGTGCTTTAGCGTTGAATCCGCCCAGGTAAACATACAGTGGCAGGTCCAGAGCGTCAGCAGCTGCGCGAGCTACAGCCATGGACACAGCCAGGATTGCGTTAGCACCCAGTTTACCTTTGTTTGGCGTACCATCCAAAGCGATCATCATTTTGTCGATACCCAGTTGATCCAAAGCGTCCATACCGATTACTTCTGGAGCGATTGTTTCGTTTACGTTCTTAACAGCTTGCAGAACGCCTTTACCCAGGTAGCGGGATTTGTCACCATCGCGAAGCTCAACAGCTTCGTGGGCACCAGTGGATGCACCAGATGGAACGATTGCGCGTCCGATTGCGCCGGACTCCAGGTATACTTCAACTTCAACTGTAGGGTTACCGCGGGAGTCGAGGACTTCGCGAGCGTACACGTCAGAAATAATAGTCATGAGTGATAATCTCCTTTTAATTTGAATTTATTTTTAATACGTTCAGAATAATTGAGTTTCACCAGACCACTCCGCATGCAGTACCATCTTCCGATCGCTGTTATCCCCTGATTCCTTTGAACTTATCGTCATAAGTTGGAATCATGTGATAAAGGCGAACGCGTTGCTTCTTCAGATTGGTTCCGCCTGCTTCGTTCCAGGTTCCACTTTGTCTTATTCAACAACCTATTAAAACGAATTATTTACGGGTAGCGATGACAGAAGTACCTGTCATTTCTTCCGGTTTAGGCAATTGCATCAGGTCCAGAATCGTTGGCGCGATATCGGCCAGGATTCCACCTTCACGCAAGGTTACGTTAGCGTCTGTAACGATAAATGGAACCGGGTTCGTTGTATGAGCAGTGAACGGACGTCCTTGCTCATCGAATACCATATCCGCGTTACCATGGTCTGCTGTGATGAGTACCACGCCGCCTTTGGCAAGCACTGCATCAACAACACGTCCCATGCACTCATCTGTCACTTCAACCGCCTTAATAGTAGGCTCCAGCATGCCGGAGTGTCCAACCATATCCGGGTTGGCGAAGTTCAGAATGATCGCATCATGTTTGTCCGCTTCAATCTCGCGAACACATGCATCCGCTACTTCGTAAGCACTCATCTCCGGTTGCAGATCGTACGTTGCAACTTTTGGTGAGTTGATCAGCACGCGAGTTTCGCCTGGAAGCTCAACGTCGCGTCCACCGCTGAAGAAGAAGGTAACGTGCGGGTATTTCTCGGTTTCAGCAATACGCAGCTGTTTCTTGTTATTCTGAACCAGAACTTCACCCAGTGTATTGTCGAGGTTTTTAGGCGAGTAAGCCACATAACCTTCAACCGTTTCACTGAACAACGTCAGGCAGACAAAGTGCAAGCCTTCTGGGAATTTCGGACCGCGGTCGAAACCACGGAAATCCTTGTTCGTGAATACTTGCGACAGCTGAATCGCACGGTCAGGACGGAAGTTCAGGAAGATAACGGAATCGCCGCTTTCCACCAAACCTACCGGCTCACCATCCGCTTTAACGATAACCGTTGGCTCAACGAATTCGTCAAATACGGACTTCTCATACGATTCTTCAACCGCTCTGAGTGGGTCGTTGTATTTTGGTCCATCACCATAAACGATGGCACGATATGATTTCTCAACACGTTCCCAACGTTTGTCACGGTCCATCGCGTAGTAGCGACCTTGAACCGTAGCGATTTGTCCTACACCGACTTCCTCAATTTTGGCGATCAGCTTCTTCATGAAGTCTTTACCGCTATCCGGCATAACGTCACGGCCATCCAGGAAGGCATGAATATAAACGTCATTCATTCCTTCTTTTTTGGCCAGATCCAGCATGGCAAACAGGTGGTCGATGTGACTATGTACGCCGCCATCAGACAACAATCCGTATAGGTGAAGCTTTTTGCCGTTTTGTTTCGCTTCGCGCACAGCTTTGACAAGTGTTTCGTTGTCGAAGAACTCTCCGTCACGAATTGATTTGGAGATACGGGTCAAATCCTGGTATACGATCCGGCCGGCACCAATGTTCAGGTGACCTACCTCGGAGTTCCCCATTTGCCCTTCTGGCAAACCTACAGCTTCACCGCAAGCAGTGAGAGTTGTGTGTGGGAATTGGCTCATGAAGCGATCGTAGTTCGGCTTTTTGGCTTGCGCTACCGCGTTGCCTTCCACCGTGTTACGAAGACCAAAGCCATCCATGATGATCAGTGCTACAGGTTTTGGAGCTGTCATTACTTCGCCCCCTCAACAAGCGCGATGAACGAAGCCGGCTGCAAGCTGGCACCGCCAACAAGCGCGCCGTCGATGTCGCTTTGTCCGAGGTATTCTGTTACGTTCTCTGGTTTAACACTGCCGCCGTATTGAATACGAACTGCACTTGCAACCTTCTCGTCGTACAGATCCTTCACCAGGCTGCGGATGTAAGCAATAACTTCATTCGCATCTTGGGATGTGGAGGATTTACCTGTACCAATCGCCCAGATTGGTTCATAAGCGATAACCACTTGTGCCGCTTGATCTGCAGACAAACCTGCAAAAGCAGCTTCCGTTTGCACTTTGCATACGTCTTTTGTTTGGTTCGCTTCGCGCTCTTCAAGTGTCTCACCAAGACAGAAGATTGGAGTCAACCCGTGACGGAATGCTGCATGCAATTTTTTATTGACAGTCTCATCGGTTTCCGCAAAATATTGACGGCGCTCCGAGTGACCAATGATTACATAATCCACGCCCAGGTCTTTCAGCATTACGCCGCTGATTTCACCAGTGAATGCACCGTTGTCTTCAAAGTGAAGATTTTGAGCACCAATTTTGATGTTTGTGCCTTTCACAGCTTCTACCAATGTAGGCAGATTCGTAAACGGTGCACAGATTACAGTCTCTACGCCTTCAACTTCCGCTTTTCCTTTAACTTCCTGAATGAAGTCATTGGATTCGGAAACCGTTTTGAACATTTTCCAGTTACCTGCGATAATCGGTGTTCTCATGGTTTTCAACTCCTTCATGCTATAACTTAAAACTTACTTGTCGTTCAATGCAACTACGCCTGGAAGCACTTTGCCTTCCATGAATTCCAGCGATGCACCGCCACCTGTGGAGATGTGGTCCATTTTATCAGCCAGTTTGAACTTCTCAGCTGCTGCTGCGGAGTCGCCACCACCAATTACTGTGTAAGCATCGGTTGTTGCACAAGCTTCCGCCACTGCACGAGTACCGTGGGAGAAAGGCTCGATTTCGAATACGCCCATTGGTCCGTTCCATACAACAAGTTTGGAGTTTTTAACAACGTCAGCATAGATCTCACGTGTTTTAGGACCGATGTCGATACCTTCCCAATCTGCAGGGATGTCGCCAACTTCAACCACTTTTGTGTTTGCGTTAGCGCTGAAATCATCAGAAATGACGATATCTACTGGCAGATAGAAGTTTTTACCCAGTTTTTTCGCTTTTTCGATGAAGCCCAGAGCTACATCCAGTTTGGACTCATCCAACAGGGATTGGCCTACTTCGTGGCCTTGAGCCTTCATGAATGTATAGGACAATCCTCCACCGATGATTACGTTGTCTGCAATGTTAAGCAGGTTGTCGATTACATCGATTTTGTCCTTAACTTTGGATCCACCAATGATTGCAGTGAAAGGACGCTCAGGGTTGGAAATGGCTTTGCCGAGCACGTCAAGTTCTTTCTCCATCAACAGACCGGATACTGCTGGCAGCAAGTGAGCGATACCTTCTGTTGAAGCATGTGCTCTGTGAGCTGCTCCGAAAGCATCGTTAACGAAAACGTCAGCCAGTTCAGCAAATTGTTTTGCGAGTTCTGGATCGTTTTTCTCTTCGCCTGCATGGAAACGAACGTTTTCAAGCAACAATACGTCACCATTGTTCAGTTCAGCAACTTGCGCTTTAACGGTTTCACCGATGGAATCGTCAGCTTTAACCACTTTTTTACCAAGCAGCTCGGACAAACGCTCAGCCGCTGGAGTCAAACGCAAGGATTCCACAACTTCGCCATTTGGACGACCCATGTGGCTCGCAAGAATGACTTTCGCACCTTTTTCGATCAAGTAGTTGATCGTTGGCAGTGTTGCACGAATACGTTTGTCATCTGTAATTTTACCATCTTCGAGCGGCACATTGAAATCTACACGGACAAAAGCCCGTTTTCCTGTCAATTCGATATCGCGTACACTTTTTTTGTTCATCTGTATTTCCTCCGCACCCATGTATTTGGTGGACCGATCAGGAGCCCAAATCCCCTGTCAATCCTGGTGTTTTTGAGAAATTTGCAAAATGTTGATAGATAAAGAGCGGAAACAATAGCATCTGTTTCCGCTCTATGTTATTGCAGATATTACTTAATCATTTTTGCAAAGTGCTCCAAAGTGCGAACCAATTGAGCTGTGTAGGACATTTCGTTGTCATACCAAGCTACAGTTTTAACCAGTTGTTGGTCGCCAACAGTCAGAACTTTAGTTTGAGTTGCATCAAACAGGGAACCGAAAGTGATACCTTGGATATCGGAAGATACGATTTCGTCTTCAGTGTATCCGAAAGTTTGTGGATCGGAAGCTTCTTTCATTGCTGCGTTAACTTCATCAGCAGTTACTTTTTGTCCAAGAACAGTTACGAGCTCAGTCAGGGAACCAGTAGCTACTGGTACACGTTGAGCTGCACCGTCGAGTTTACCTTGCAGTTCAGGGATAACCAAACCGATTGCTTTAGCAGCACCAGTTGTGTTAGGGATGATGTTTTCAGCTGCTGCGCGAGCACGACGGAAGTCACCTTTAGGGTGTGGAGCATCCAATGTGTTTTGGTCGCCAGTGTAAGCGTGAATTGTAGTCATCAAACCTTGAACGATTCCGAATTTGTCTTGCAGTGTTTTTGCCATAGGAGCCAGGCAGTTTGTTGTGCAAGATGCGCCGGAGATTACAGTTTCAGTACCGTCGAGGATTTCATGGTTTACGTTGTAAACGATGGTTTTCATGTCGCCAGTAGCTGGTGCAGAGATAACAACTTTTTTAGCGCCGCCTTTAAGGTGCTTCTCAGCTGCTTCTTTCGTTGTGAAGAATCCAGTACATTCCAGAACGATGTCTACGCCCAGGTCGCCCCAAGGAAGTTCTTCTGGGTTACGGTTAGCCAGTACTTTAACTTCTTTGCCGTTCACTTTGAAGAAGCCGTCGTGTACTTCAACATCGCCATCGAAGCGACCTTGAGTTGTATCATATTTAAGCAAATGAGCCAGCATTTTAGCGTCAGTCAAGTCGTTGATTGCTACTACTTCAATGCCCTCTACATTTTGAATACGGCGGAATGCCAAGCGACCAATACGTCCAAAACCGTTAATACCTACTTTAATCATGAGTAAGTTCCTCCCAAGTTTTGATTTAATTTTTTTATGAAGCTATATATTCAAGACAGACGGTGAAGTCCGTCAAGACAACAAGAGTTGTGGTAAAAGAAGATCTTTATTCCATTTCGGCAACGATGACTTCGGCAGCTGCCTCATCAATAATCAGAATATCTTCCTGTCCGAATCGCAGTACGGAATGAATGGCAGCCGCCTTGCTTTTGCCGCCCGCAATTCCAATCACCACATCGGTCCGTTCAATATCCTGAAGTCGCATACCCAGAGTGAGCATGGTATGTACCACTTCACCCTGATCGTTAAAATAATAACCGAAGGATTCAGATACAGCTCCTTGCTCCTGAAGCTCTTCAATGATCTCCGTTGCAAGTTTGCGTCTTCGCGCCATCTCCACGGCATCACCGATTCCGTGAATTACGATGCGTGACTGTCTGATCAGCTGAAGAATCTCCTGAACGCTAGGGTCCTGAATTAACGACTCATAGGCATGATCACTAAGCAAATCCGGTACATGCAGGAGTTTATATTGTGCTCCTACCCGTTTTGCCATCGTCGATGCAATCGTATTGGCCTGAATTTCGAGGCTTTCTCCCAAACCGCCGCGTGCCGGTACGAACCAGACACCTTTAAGTGATGTTGGCGGAGTCAGCTGCTCTGCTACTCCTGCCGTTGTTGATCCGCCTGTAACGGCAACAACGTCGTTATCATTCATTACTTGACTAAGAGCCTTCGCTCCAGCCTTACCCAGTTCCCGTTTGGCAAATGGAGAAATGTCCGAATCGCCGGGAACGACAACTACCTTTTGCAGACCGTAGGCTTGCTTGATGCGTTCTTCCAGCTCGGATAATCCGAACAGCTCTTTGGCTACTGGCTCTAACTGCTGCAGCAAATCATGCCCTGCCTCACTGATCTTCATCCCTGCACTGTCAATTTCAATAAGTCCCTGAGCCTTTAACAAATCGGTCTCAGCCCTCAGAACCCGCTCGGTCATCTGCATGGAATTGGCTAACGTCCTTCTCCCGATCACATCCGATAACATGATCTGGTGCAGAATCGTATACCTCTTTTTCAAGACATCCATGAGATCAGGCAGAAGCTGCTTTTGCACTTCTAAAATCGTTCGCATGCTTTCCACTCCCGCAAGCTTCTCGTTCCAAGCTCTCTTTCATGGCCCTAAAATGTCCCGGGTTAACTTTTTAAGTCCCACGTCTATTCTACCTAAAACTGACGTGACATGCAAGTGTTTCAAAAGCCTTATTTCACAACGTTTCGGGCCATTGTACGCGCTTATTTTCACAATCTCCAACTTCCACCGGAAAGTGCACCCACATTCATACCATATATAGAAGAAAACCAAAATTCTCATCTATATATCGCTTCTATTGACTCCAGGATCGCGCTTCATGCAACCTGTCCAAAACTTCTCTTAGCATTTACTTAAATGCTCTCTTTATCCATTCTTCATCATCATGATCAATTTCAGGTCAATCCAAACCATAAGCTTGATCATATCTCTTGCATTTCAGAATCCCATGAGCTATAATCATTATTGCTGTCACATCAACGTGCGCCCGTGGTCCAATGGATATGACGTAGGCCTCCGAAGCCTGAGATCCAAGTTCGATTCTTGGCGGGCGCGCCATTCTTGATTAGCAACTCATACCCCTTTTAACCAATGGAACCGTAAAGGTTTCTTTTTTTTCAAAGTTAGTTTGACTTTCTTTGACTTTTTGTTTGAAATTGTTTATGATGTGGGTAATACGGTAACAGTTTAAATAGATACACTATTCCATGTACATTTCCGAGGAGGTTTTTCACGTGAGTTATATTCCTATGGTCGTTGAACAGAGCAACCGCGGTGAGCGCGCCTATGACATCTATTCCAGATTGCTGAAGGATCGTATTATCTTTCTAGGCAGCGATGTAAATGACGTTGTTGCGAATGCCATCATGGCACAGATGTTGTTCCTCGCTGCGGAAGATCCGGAGAAAGACATTCATCTATACATCAACAGCCCAGGCGGATCCATTACAGCCGGTATGGCCATTTACGATACAATGCAATTTATCAAACCTGATGTATCTACGATCTGTGTAGGTATGGCTGCTTCCATGGGCGCTTTCTTGCTCAATGCAGGTGCAAAAGGCAAACGTTTTGCACTGCCTAATAGTGAGATCATGATTCACCAGCCGCTGGGCGGCGCACAAGGTCAGGCTTCGGATATCGAAATCCGTGCCCGCCGCATTCTGAAAATGCGTGATACCTTGAACCGCATCATCGCTGAGCGCACAGGTCAACCACTGGAGCGCATCGAGAAAGATACAGACCGTGACTACTTCATGAGTGCTGCTGAAGCTGCCGATTACGGTATCATTGATAAAGTCATCGAAAACGTTGGCTCCCAAGGCGTATAAGCCGAGGTAACTGTATATTGAAGATAGGAACAGGCCAATCTGATTGACCTGTTCCTACTACAAAGAAGCGCCCCTTGTCATCAACATGACGAGGGGCGCTCTTTTTTTTAAGAATGATATCGAATAATTACTTTGCTGCAAGTCCACTGAATGGCTGTGTACCTTTAGGGAGCAACTCTTTGTACGTAAACGGGAATTCCGGGAAACCTTCTGCATAAGCAGTGTATTCGTACAGTTGGAAGAAGACAACTACCCCTGTAGGTGTTACATAGAAGTCCTGATCCTTGTTCAGCCCTTTATAGCCGTCCAGGTAACCACCGCGAGCTTTAAGCTGTTCACCAACTTTTTTGCCAAGTGTATCGCGCATCGTCTTGTTGTTTTGCAGCACATCATCAAGACTCAGCTCTTTACCTGTATCAAGCGCAAAGGTGTGACCTGTCCGTGTAGTCATCCCGTGCGCTCCGGCATAATCCTCGTAACGCTGAGTAACCAATCCCAGCACGCCGTTTTCGTTGTACGTCACCACATAGGTGCTCTCAAATGCATATGGACGGTTGGCTGCTGCCGTTCCGTATTCGGCCGTTTGCTTCTTGAAAGCAGCTACGAATGTATCCACTTCGTCTTTCAACACTTTGTTGATTGCCGCTTCGGCTTCATCGCTAGCAAGTCCACTCACCTGTGGATATTGAATATCTACCTCAGCATTTTTGATGTCGACTTTCACAGTTGCTGATTTTACTTTTACGCTATTTTGCTTCACTTTGCTCAGTGCCAGTGTTTTGGTTTTACCATCCCAACTGCCTTGTACACCTAAATAATCTCTCATTGCTGAAAATGGAATATACAGACGTCCTTTGATCAGCTTCGCTTCAACGTTAGGATAATAATTATTTACTCTTAGCGACGGTTCACCATCCGCCAGGCTGATTTTCATCGTGTTATTCGCTGCAGTCAGTGCGTACTCTTTTGTTTTTGCGTTATAGGTTAACGTACCACCAGCCACATCTTTAACAGCAGTGAGGGATACCCACGTGGATCCACCTTGTAGAAGTCCCTTTTGTGTCAACGTTTTGCCTGCAGACTTTAATGTCACATCTGTGGATGCCGTAACTTTGGAAGTAACCGAAGCTGCTTGCACGGAGTTATCCTGCCATACCGCCCCACTACCTACAATGATTCCTGCCGCGAGTAATGCACTTGTCCACTTTTTCCATGATGTCATATATAAAACTCCTCTCGAATTTGCCTAGGGTTCATTGCGTATGTATCCTGATCGCATGTCTCATACGCTCACCTCTTTATTATAATTAACCCAATTCAGGAAAGGTTTACAGCACCAGTTACAATGTTGTTCAATCCAAATCCATTTGGTAAAGGTTTTGTCACGAACAAATATACAAAAAAGACATCAAATCATCGTCATTATTCTCGTTGAAGCAAGGTGGTTTGCACCTAACTTCATTAAAGCTCGTGTTTATAACAAAAGAGACCCTGCCCGATGGACACAGTCTCTTCATATCTTCATCTACGTCTAAGTTTATTTCATTTCATACGTAATGTTGAGCGTCGTGCTCACTTTTACCTGACCTGTTTCAATTTCTGTACCCGCAGCAGACTGTGCCATATCCTTGGCCACCGAACTTTCTGTTGCATAGAATACAGGCACGTTGGCATCACCTTGGGTCACAGATAACACAGCCCCCAATTGACGTTTAACTGCTTTGGCAATCGCTCCCGCTTTCACATCTGCATTGGCTACTGCCTTCTCGATCACTTGTGATTCGAAGTTTTCCGGATTTTCTACCGTAAAGCGTACATTCTCGATATTGTTGGCACCTGCCTGCGAAGCAGCATCCAGCAGTTCACCAATCTTGTCCATTTCGCGGTACGTAATCGTCAGCGTATGATGAGCGGTATAGCCTTTAACTTTCTGACCTTCTTTTTCGCTATACGTATAGTTTGGCTGTACATAGAATTGACTGGTCTGAATGTCGTCTGCACTGATTTTCCACGTATTCTTCAGCAGGTTGGATACCTTTTGAATTTTTGCGGCATTTGCCTTCTGGGCGGAGGCTGCTGTCTCAGCTGTGCTATTCACACCGATCGATAGATAAGCGATATCCGGCTTTACCTGAATCTCGCCTTTGCCCACGACATTAATCACATTTTGCTGTACCCCTTGTACTTCTGCAGCATAAGCATAATTCCCCGGTGCCACCCACGCTGTACCACCAACGAGCAATGTTCCTGCCACCAATACCGCACCTAGCGGTTTCATCCATTGTTTACCCATTACACATAGCCTCCTTATATTTAAGATCTCAATCTCAAAGCAGTTTGATACCCTAACAGACGGAGGTATTTTCCAAAATGTTGCACTTGATTATCCCTATAACGCAAAAAAGCCCCTTGCGGGACTTCTTCATGTCATGTTAATCATATCTTATTGGTTTTCAAGTTCTTCCTTGCTCACCAAACTCACTAAAGCGTTTACAGCCTGTTCGGCGTCCGCGCCTTCAGCACTAATTTGGATTTCTGTACCAGTACTGATTGCAAGGCTCATGATCCCCATGATACTTTTTGCATTAACTTTTTTGTCGTCCTTCTCGACGAACACTTCAGATGAGTACTTATTCGCTTCTTGAACGAACAGTGCCGCAGGTCTGGCATGGAGACCCGTTTTCAAACGGACAACTACCGGGTGCTTTGTCATGGAAACTTACCCCCTATTAGAAATCTAGACATTAAATACACAATTATATTTATAACATTATACCATTAACCCGCGCAGGACACTAGAAGAAAAAAAACCAGAACAATTCTGACTATTCAACCAGGTCCAAATCCGTTAACCGTGACGTTCATTCCGCACTTTCTCAGCCAACTCGTCAATCTTGCGAAGCCGATGGTTGACACCCGATTTGCTGACGGTACCTTTTAACAGCTCGCCAACTTCCTTCAGGTTAATATCAGGATGCGCCAGTCTAACCTCTGCGACTTCACGCAGCTTCTCAGGCAAAGACTCCAAACCGACTTCCTTTTGCAGCAGCTTGATATTATCAATCTGTCTCACTGCAGCTCCGATCGTCTTGTTCAGATTAGCTGTCTCACAGTTGACGATCCGGTTAACGGAATTACGCATATCCCGCATAATCCGTACATCCTCAAACTTGAACAAGGCTTGATGCGCACCAATGATGCTGAGCAGCTCAATAATTTTCTCGCCTTCCTTAATGTATAGGATGAATCCTTTTTTACGTTCTATACACCGGGCATTGAGATGAAATTCATTAGCCAGGTCCACGAGGGCCTGACAGTGCTCTTCATACATGGATGCGATCTCCAGGTGATACGAGGATCCTTCAGGGTTGTTGACCGAGCCACCCGCCATAAACGCGCCGCGTAGATAAGCCCGTTTACAACAGTTTTTCCGTAACAGCTCCTGATTAATTCCTGGAGTAAACAAAAAGCCTTCCGATACAATGTACAGATCCTTTAATATCTCCTGTACCATGGACGGAATACGAACAATATATACATTGTTCTTTTTCAGCCGCATTTTTTTGCGGACAAGCAATTCCGTATGCACTTGAAAATGCTTTTTAAGCAGAGAGTATGCCCGTCTTGCGATCGCGGCATTCTCCGTCGAAATATCCAAGATCACTTTTTTATTCGATAACTGCACCGCACCTAGCATACGGATGAGGGCTGAAAGTTCCGCCTTTTCGCAGCACGGTTCACTCTCAATCATGGTTAATTCTTTTTTGGTCTGTGCTGCAAACGACATGGGACTTCACCTCTTCCGTAACATCCAATTTTGTACCAGCTGATAGATGTGGTGACTAAGCTTATCGGCATCATGACGCAGATAGGTTCTAAACAGAACAAGTGTATCCGCAACCACCTGATAGCCGGAACTTTTAAGTACATCCATATCCAAAACAACCGGTTTGGCTCCTTTTTCCGCATACCTATTCTGCACCTGCAGCGGAATTTCACCATTATTAACAATAACATAGTCAAAGAGCTGATGCCCCACGTGCTCATGAACCGCCTTGAGGTGGTCACTTACCGTATAGTTATCCGTCTCTCCAGGCTGTGTCATGACATTACATATAAACATCTTCACAGCCTCTGCCTCGACGACAGCCTCTGCCAGTTTGGGAACTAACAAGTTAGGCAGAATGCTCGTATACAAGCTGCCTGGCCCAATTAGGATGGCATCTGCTTGTCGAATAGCCTCCACAGCCTCTGGCAACGGCTCCACGTGATCCGGTTCAAGGAAAACGCGTTTAATGCGCCCGCCTGCTTCAGGGATCTTGGACTCGCCTGTAACAATTGAGCCATCCTCCATCTCCGCATGCAGCACAACCGCCTGCCCAGCTGCCGGCAAAACCTCACCGCGAACGGCAAACACGCGGCTAAGTTCCCGCACTGCGGTTACGAAGTCGCCTGAAATATCCGTCATTGCAGCCAAAATCAAATTACCCAGGCTGTGGCCTGCAAGCCCCGCGCCTGTATTAAAACGATATTTTAGCATATCCGATAGCAATGGCTCAACATCAGCCAGCGCCGTAAGCACGTTACGAATGTCGCCCGGAGGCGGCATTTGCAGTTCGTTGCGCAGGATGCCTGAACTTCCACCGTCATCTGCAACCGTGACGATGGCCGTGATGTCCAGCGGCTTCTCTTTCAAACCGCGCAGCATCACGGATAACCCGGTTCCGCCGCCCATTACAACAATTCTCGGACGTTCTCTTCGTGGTCCGGCTTCTTTCATCCCTTCACCCTCTTCAATGACGATCACGGTCAGCGTCGCGATGGCTCACGGTAACAGCTTCAGTTTCGCTGCTTCCCAACATTTTGCCCAAATATTCGGATATGGCTACCGAACGATGCTTGCCGCCGGTACATCCAATCCCGATAATCACCTGACTTTTACCTTCCTTCCGGTATTGCGGAATCAGGAAGTGCAGCATATCGAGCAGTTTGGTCAAAAACGACTGTGTTTCAGGCCATTTCATGACATATTCATATACATCACTATTCTGCCCCGTATTCGGACGCAAATGATCAATATAATGCGGATTTGGCAGGAAACGAACATCAAACACCAGATCCGCATCGATTGGAATGCCATATTTAAATCCAAACGACGTGATATTCACCGACAGCATATGACTTTCCAAATGAGAAAAGCGGGAAATAATCCGCTCTTTTAGTTGCGCTGGCTTCATCGTACTTGTGTTCAGTACCTGGGTAGCCGAATTCTTAAGCTCCTCCAGCATCTTGCGCTCCAGACGGATGCCGTCAAGCGGCATGCCCTCAGGAGCCAGCGGATGTCTGCGTCTGCTCTCCTTGTAGCGCTGTACAAGGACGGAATCAGTAGCATCCAGGAATAAAATTTCGCAATGAATGGTAAAATGATCTTTTATATAGTTCAAAGACTCGGACAAAGCCGTAAAGAATTCCCGTCCCCGCAGATCAATCACGAGGGCTACCTTACCGATCTTGCCGTTCGATTGTTCAATCAGTTCCGCAAATTTCGGAATCAACACCGGTGGCAGATTATCCACGCAGAAAAAGCCGAGATCTTCCAGGCTCTGTACCGCAATCGTTTTGCCTGCTCCGGACATGCCCGTAATGATAATGAGCGTGGCGCCTGTGCCCGGTGAAACTTCACCTTCAAGCATAAATGTCCCCTCCTTATCATATTGCTGCCTAATCATATGGTTCCGAGGTTACTAAGAACGCAAGAGAAGTCCTGCCGCGCCAACAATTCCCGCATCGTTGCCCAGAGTTGCTTCCAGGATCTGAACACCCTCCTGCAGCGGTTCAGGTGTCAGTTTCGCAAATACAGCACGTACTTCGTCAAACAGGATATTACCGGCTTTGGATACACCGCCCCCGATGATGAACATTTCCGGGTTTATGACTGCAGCAACGGCCGCCATGGATTTACCCAGATAGAATGCAGCACGATTTACGATGCGCAGAGCCACTTCATCGCCAGCTTTGGCTGCATCGAATACTTCCTTGGCTGCAATTTTGTCCACAAGCGCAAGTGACGTATGATCGCCGCGTTCTACCGCATCCTTAGCCATACGGATAATACCCGTTGCGGACGATACGGTTTCAACACATCCCATTTTACCACAACCACATTGAATGGCTTCCAGATCAGGCACAACACTGACATGACCCAGTTCTCCCGCCATGCCGGAAAATCCCTGATAGATTTTGCCGTTCAGTATCAAGCCTCCGCCAACACCTGTGCCCAGCGTGTAGCATACGCAATTTTCCACACCTTTGCCGGCACCTGCCCAAGCCTCACCCAGTGCAGCAACGTTAGCATCGTTATCTATTTTGACTGGCTTGCCCAGACGCTCTTCCAGAATCGAACGAATGGCTACATTCCGAAATCCGATGTTAGGAGCGAGAACGATAATACCCTCGCGTACATTCGTGAACCCGGCTACCCCAGCCCCTACACCTTCAAGCTGTTCCCAGCTATATGGCGATTCTGCCACGATATGACGGACATACTTCTCGATGTTGGCGATGACCGTATCTACGCCCTTATCCACTTCTGTCGGCCCTTCATACGTATGCATAAGCTGACCTTGTTCATTGCATATACCGACCTTGATTGCTGTTCCGCCGAGATCGACCCCAACGTAGATTTTCTCAGACATGCCGCAAGCCACCTTTATCTATCTAAAATAGTTTAATCCTACGTACCAACTATAATTGAAGGATACGCCTGGGTCAAGACGATAAGACCATTGATACAGAACGCTTCGCCGCGATTGTGAACCCTATCACATCCGTATCATGTATACGTATACAACCTCTCCTCTCTTCTACCAAAACGCAAGCTTTCATGCTTCCCTACTAGAAAGCGAAGCCTCAACTCATGATATTTCATGATCACTCGTTCCATGCGTAAAAGATGACAGTTGTCACCTGAAAGTCATGACAACTCTTACTAATCCCGTCACAGTTCGTTCGGTAAGATGGAAATATCTTAGAGAACAGACAAGGGACGTGAATACAGATGAATACCGATTCAACCATCATACAGCTTGAACAAGTCAGCAAACGGTTCGGCAGCAAGCTGGCCGTTAACCCTATTTCCCTGAAGATTGACCGCGGCTCAATCGTTGCCATCCTTGGCCCAAACGGCGCAGGCAAAACAACCACCTTGAACATGATGCTTGGCCTGTCCACCCCCTCCTCAGGAGAAGTGACTGTCCTGGGGATGCCGCCAGGCCACAGACAAGTTCGCGAGCGCATCGGTGTCATGCTCCAGGACGTGAGTGTCATGGACGGCCTTAAGGTTCGGGAAATCATTCGTATGGTGCGCAGCTACTATCCTACCCCGCTGGATGCGGACAAGATCGAAGCTTTGACAGGTCTAAAGCCGGAGGATATGAACAAAAGGGCTGAGAAGCTGTCCGGTGGTCAGAAGCGCAGTCTGAACTTCGCCCTTGCCATGGCAGGTGACCCGGACGTGCTCTTCTTCGATGAACCTACGGTTGGCTTGGACTCCGAGACCCGAAGATACTTCTGGAAGCAGATTCGCCAGCTTGCCCAGCACGGCAAAACGATACTGTTCACGACACATTACCTGCAGGAAGCCGATGAAGCAGCCGACCGGATTATCCTGTTCGCCGGAGGCTCAATCATTGCGGACGGTACGCCTGATCGTATCAAAAGCGGAATCGCCAAACGGACGCTTTCCTTCTCGCTGCCAGGCGTCCAGCTGGATAACGTACTTGTAACTCCCGATGCAGCACCGCCGGACATCCGTATACAGATTGAAGATCTGCCTGGAGTTGAACGGATCGAGTATCGCAAAGACCGCTGTATTCTTCATACCCAAGATACAGACGCTCTGATTCGTGTCATCATTACACGCCAGCTGCCAGTTAGGGAAATTCGTATTGAAACCGGACAACTGGACGATGCTTACGCAACCTTACTCGAAACCATGAAGGAGGAACACTGATATGTCCATGCTGTTTGCTCAATCTCGCGTAGAAATGCTTCGCATGTCCCGCAATGTCTACTTCGTATTTTGGTCACTGCTTATGCCTGTGATCTTCTACGTTCTCTACACTCGCATATTTACCACAGGTGCAGTTGATGCGAAGGAGTGGAATGCACACTACCTCATGTCCATGACCTGCTTTAGCGTTATGGGTTCATCCATTATGACCCTAGGCATCCGGCTCGTTCAGGAGAGAGTGCACGGCTGGGTCACCTATCTGCGTGTCACTCCTCTCCCGGACTCCATTTATTTTGGCGGCAAAATGATCGGTCAGACAGCCATGCATCTGTGTTCCATTGTTATCATCTTTGTAGCAGGCTATCTGATTAATGGTGTCTCCCTTACAGCCTCCGAGTGGATCGGCTCCGCTCTGTGGATTTTAGCTGGTTCTCTGCCCTTTCTCGCCCTGGGTACGTGTATTGGCACCTTCCGCCGCGTCGATACCGCAACCGGGCTCAGCAACGCCCTGTATCTTTCGCTGGCATTGCTTGGGGGAATGTGGATGCCGCTGGACGTCATGCCGAGCTGGCTCGCACAAATCGGTCACTGGCTGCCTTCCTACAGTTTCGGCCATGGAGCCTGGATCATTATAACTGGTGGTGTACCTGAGCTGCGCGATGTCCTGCTATTGGCAGCATACTTGGCGGTATTTATGTTAATATCCACCTATATCCGCAGCAAACAAAAGGAGGCTTAATTTTCTACATGCTTCAGCGTTTTGAGCTTTTCCCTAAACGGTACGGGATATATCCATACATCTGGATGATCTATCTTGCCATGCCGATTTATTATTTATGGAATGCTCAGGGACTTGATTTGTACATAGGAGTTACGGTATTCATTCTTTTTATCCTGACCTACCGGCAGCTATATATGACTTCTGGGTCCTCCGCATTCTCCTACTGGCTTGGTCTGCAGATGGCTGCCGTACTGGTACTGAGTCTTGTGATTGATCCGAACATGTTCTTTCTGGGCTTTTTCTCGGCCAACTTTATCGGATGGTATACGGATCGACGGAAGTTCCGGCGCTTTCTATTGCTTTTTGCCATCGTCCAGACCATCCCCATTGCTGTTAACATCGAGGAATTTACTGCGGAGCAACTCCTTTTCTTAACTCCGTTTTACCTGATTATGCTGGTATCTCCTTATGGAATCAGAACCATGCTGGATCGTCAGCAGCTGGAAGCGAAGCTGGATGAGGCCAACCAGCACATCAAGGAGTTAATCAAACGCGAAGAGCGTATGCGTATCGCCCGCGATCTGCATGATACGATGGGACATACACTCTCTTTGATCACGCTCAAGAGCGAGCTCGTCACCAAATTGATCACGAAAAATCCCGAACGTGCCATACAGGAAGCGCGTGAGATCGAACGTACCTCTCGAGCAGCGCTGCGAGAAGTAAGGCAGCTCGTCTCTGATATGCGGGCGATCAGCATTGCTGAAGCGCTAGCCGACGCCCAAGAGATGCTGAAGAGTGCAGACATTGTGCTTCAAATAACAGGTGATCTGGGGCCGTATGGCGATGTGCCGGACCTGACCCAGAACATGGCCAGTCTCTGCATGCTTGAAGCGGTAACCAATGTTGTGAAACATAGCGGTGCCTCTCAGAGTCTGATTCATCTGGAACGAACACACGATGGCGTTCAGATCACGGTTAGGGATAATGGTCATGGCATGATTTCCACCGAACGTCCAGGCAACGGACTGAAGGGCATGTCCGAACGTCTGGGACTGATTGATGGTTCTCTACGGATGACATCCGATGCAGGAGGAACCATTCTTGTCTTTTCCTTTCCGCTGATTGCCAGTGAACCCCAAGGAGGAGTGTAATAATGATTCGAATCATGATTGCCGAAGACCAGCGTATGCTGCGCGGTGCACTTGCGTCACTGCTTGATCTCGAAGACGACTTTGAAGTCATCGGTGAAGCAGGTAACGGAGAAGAAGCACTTCAGCAGATCTCTTCTCTTCAGCCTGACCTATGCCTAATGGATATTGAAATGCCTGTCATGACGGGTCTTGAGGTCGCAGAACGTATACAACAGCTTGGCCTGACCTGCCGCATTATCATCCTTACGACCTTTGCCCGGCCAGGCTTCCTGGAACGAGCCATTCAGGCCGGTGTGCAAGGTTACCTGCTGAAGGACGAACCAAGTGACCGTTTGGCGGAAGCCATTCGCCGTGTCATGAATGGCGGACGGGAAGTGTCCCCCGAACTGGTCTTTGGCGCAGCCAAGGAAGCTAATCCCTTAACGGAGCGGGAGAAAGAAGTGCTAAAACTGGCGGCAACCGGCATGAATGCCAATTATATCGCCACCTCGCTCCATCTCTCGTACGGCACCGTGCGTAATTATCTGTCCGAAGCCTTTAACAAGCTTGGGGCAAAAAATCGGATGGAAGCGGTCAGTATGGCTGAGGAGAAAGGATGGTTGTAAATAGGATTTGCGTCATCCACCAGTGACGCGATCCACGGCGAACTACATATATAAAGATGTGGCCTCTGGCCCGTGCGCAAAATAAAACGCCTCCCCTTACGGGAGGCGTTTTAACTTTTTCAACCGTATATTCCTGACGAATACCATTCATCGAGCGGTTCGTTATAGCTTGGTTTCCACACGTACCGGTTCTTCGGTCTTCTCCATTTTGTTGACATCCAGGATATCGAGCAGGAAGACAAAGATCGGAATACCGATAATGAGGCCCCAGATTCCCAGGAAGTGCTGTGACAGAATCAGTACGATAAACGTGTAAAACATCGGCAACTTTGTCTTATGTGCCATCAGTTTTGGATTAAGGAAATACGTTTCCAGTGCATGAATGATGACTATCATGACGATAACGATAATGCTCAGCTGTATTCCGCCCATTTGATAGCCGATCAGACACAGAGGCACCAATGATATAATAACGCCCGCTACCGGTACAAGGCTCAGCAGGAATACGAGAATCGTCAGAGCAAACAGATACGGGAATCCGAGTATCCATAGACCCAGAATGGTCAGAGCCGTATTGAATACGGCGATCATCAGCTGAGCTTCAATTACTTTACCAAACGACGATACAAATTTGTCCCCAAGATAAGCCACTTCATTGTAGAACCAACCGATCTTGCTCGTTTTGAACTTGGATGTGAACTTGACGATCTCCTGCTTCTGCAGCAGGAAGAACAGACTGAGTATGATGACCAGCAGAATAAACTCAAGCCATTTGCTCAGAGCAAATATATACTTCAACGCATCGTTCGCATAGTTCTTGATGTCGTATGATTGAAGGAAGCTGGCCACTTTGGCTGCCAGATTATCCCCTTCGGCCGTATCGAAGAATGTCATAATCTCATTGGTTAACTGAATGACCTGATTGACAATTCTCGGTGAATATCTGGATATACCCAGCACAATGGCTGCAATTACGATCAGATAGAGCAGTATGACGACGACTTTATAATTAATCGGAAATAGCCGATTTAGTTTCCCCGTAATAAACTGCTGCAACCGATTCATGACATACGTCACTAAAAATAGCAGCAAGATCATGTGCAGCATACTCCCCATGCTGAACAGGACCAAACAAAACAACAGTAGAATCAAAAAGCGTCTGACTGTTGCATTTTTTAACCACTCTTTAATCATTTCCCCCAAAATCTTCACCTCGCAGCTAATATGCCCATTATGTATACGATCTCATGTCCATTTGGTTTCAAAAAAAGAGAAGCCTCCCGGCTTCTCTCACGTGATGAGACTTCCCGTTGTCTCTTATTTATAGTTTATGCAGTGCACTACCTTGGTCATGCTTACTTATCCAGCGTCTCGCTCCAATCGTGGATAATACTGCCTTCAAGGTACTTCTCACAGTCCATGGCCGCCATACAGCCTGAGCCTGCAGCCGTGATGGCTTGGCGATATTTCGTATCCTGAACGTCACCGCAGGCGAATACACCTGGAATGTTCGTTTCGGTGGTTCCTGGCTTCACCACAACATAACCGTGGTCATCCAGAGCAATCTGGTTACCCAGGAAGCCTGTGTTAGGCGTGTGCCCAATCGCTACAAATACGCCATCTGCTTCGAGCAGCTCCTCTTGACCTGTCTCGTTATTGCGCACCTTCAATCCCTTGACACCAAGTGCCTCAGGCACAACTTCGAGCGGTGTCCGGTTCAGAGCCCATTTCACCTTCTCATTGCTGCGCGCCCGGTCCTGCATGATCTTCGATGCCCGCAATTCGTCCCGGCGGTGAACGAGTGTCACGTCTGTTGCGAAACGGGTCAGGAAGCTGGCTTCCTCCATCGCGGAATCGCCGCCACCCACAACAATGATTTTCTTGCCACGGAAAAAGAATCCATCACATGTCGCGCATGTACTTACGCCGCGCCCCACATTCTCCTGCTCTCCCGGAATGCCGAGATAGCGGGCAGAAGCACCGGTAGAGATAATAATCGACTCCGCCTCAAGCTCACCAATGCCTCCGACTTTCACCTTGAATGGCGGCTTGCTGAAGTCAACTTCCTCTACCCATCCATTCTTGAATTCCGCTCCAAAACGCTCTGCTTGCTTCCGCATGTTATCCATTAATTCTGGCCCCATGATGCCCTGAGGGAATCCTGGAAAGTTTTCAACCTCTGTCGTGGTTGTCAGCTGGCCTCCAGGTTGCAAACCTTCTATGACCAAAGGGTTCAGGTTGGCACGAGCCAGATATATCGCTGCCGTCAAACCTGCAGGTCCGGTTCCGATCACAATCGTTCTGTATTTAGACATATAGATACAGCCTCCTTGATAAGGTTGAGAGTGTGTTGACTGGAAAACTTCTAGAGTGATATGACGAAGCCTATTCGTTAAGTTTACCCGTTTTGCAGGCAATTGTATCCTTCATGAAATTCCGATCTTTCTCAAACTGTCTTCAAGCGCGTAATGTCGCTCATCTATACGGCCAACAAGAAAATGGTACATGTAATCCGGAGTATGCTACACGGTTGGCGGGATGCTTCCGCACACCCGAACAATCTGCCGTGCGTATTTGCTAACGGTTGAAGCCGATATGCCGTACCGTTCCGCTATACTCTGATAGGTAACGGGACGACTGTGGATTTTGGCTGCGAGATATTCCAGCCCCGCAGCCCAGCCTTCAATTTGCTTGAGCCCTGGACCATCCTGATGCACTCTGGATACATAATCGGTCCAGATCCGTTCCATCTCCTGCTGCAGCTCCGCTTTCGCTTCTGTCATCTGCAGAGCGCGCTCCACAACGGCTTGCCAGTGCGAAGTCGTTTCCGACTTGGCGTGCACTGTGCTTGGTTGCATTTTAGGGAGAAGACGGTCTGTTATACCGGATACCGGTTGTTGATCATGGTTCGTGCCATGATTCTGCTCTTTCATTTGGAGTCCGCTCAGCACAGATTCAGCCGCAGCAACCAGGTCCTGATCTTCATCAGGCTCTTGTACGAAGGATTGCAGGGCTTGCTGCACCTCATAATCACCGATCATGGCCAAGGCATGAATGACCTGAAGCTTGGTTGCACGATCTCCATGGCGCAGCGCCCAGAAGAACGATGAACGGATGAGCGGGTCATTTTTCATCTCTTCGGGGATACCGTTACCATAGTTCTCCCATTGTCTGAATTGCTCGTCAAACGGAAGATGGTAATGATAGCTGAGCTTCTCCGGCTCAAGCTCCCCTTCCCGAACTGCATCAAGGCCAGACAGATAGAACTGGGAAACCTCTGAGCCCGGATCTAGCTTGGACACATGGCGCCATAGCCGCTCTGCAACGTCGTAACGCTCCGTATTATACGCCGCCACGGCCGCGTAATGAGCGAGCGCCGGATCGGCTGCCGTCTCTTCATCCTTCAAGAGTCGGCGGAAATGGGTATAGGCAGAGTCATGCTGCCCGAGAATTCCCATCGTGGTAGCCAATTTATATACCTGTTCCTTTTGGAAAGGCATGATGACACGCAGTTTTTTGATCAACAATAGCACTTGGTCTGCCCGATTCTCGTTCTGGTGGAAGATCGCGAGATTACACAAGGCATGCAGGTTTCCCGGCTCCTGCTCGAGCACTTCATCAATCGTCTCTCTCGCCTTGGGGAACAGTCCCATATAGTAATAAGCCAGCGCAAGATTGTTCCGGGCTGCCAAATAGTCGGGGTAGTCGGGTGACATGCCCTCCAGGAGTTCGGCTGCTTGAGCAAATTTCCCCTCTTCCAACAGCTCTCTTGCCTGATCGTGCTCAACCACACCTTTGCGGGATTTGATCCGATTCAGCTTGGCCGGGCGATCCAGCTCATAATACAGAAGCTCCATCATCTCTTCGGCTTCCGTCATGAACTGCCCCTGTGGGTCCTCCTCCAAATACGTAACAAGTGCCTGCTCCGCTTCCTCAAACCGGTCCATATTCGCATAATTGTTGGCCATATAGAAGTAGCATTCCGTCATGGACGGATCCACCACCTCCAGCACATGCGCCAGAACGGCATTGGAAGCCTCGTAATCTCCCTTCTCAGATAATATACCCGCCATATTGCAATGGTTCACCGGATTTTCCGGTTCATATTCAACAGCTTTACGAAAATATTTTAATGCCTTGTCAACATGATTACGGTCCAGCGAGCGGACAGCTCTCTCGAAAAAGAAAGAAGCATCCAAGTGAATCGGTATAATATTGGCAAGGGGTCCTTCTGCCCGCACTAGCTTGCCCTTCATCTTCCAAGGCACCTCCTCTTTGCTTTCATTCATACTCTCCAGTATACCACATCTGGCGGCGGTCTTCTCAACATGTAGTTTCAAGAGCTTTATGCAAAAATTGCACATAAAAAAGATGCCATCCCATCCTCCTCAAAGGGTGAAATGCCATCTGGATATCATCGGAATTTTTCTTTTCAAAATGGAGATCCCTCCCCATTTACAACTTCGCTGCCATCGTCGGTGACAGTGTAATGTCTATCGTCTTCCTGAACGGTGTCATGAAATTGACCAGCACAACCTTGCATTGGTCCGGTAACTTCGCCTCGCGTACAGTTGCTGCAAGATGTCCCATCTCTCCTCCAGTCAGCTCGATCCAATCTTCTCCGCAAGAATAGCGGAGCGTTCCACTCTTCCACAGATAATGCCCGCCACTCGTCTCTAGCAGCTCGTCAGATGACAGCTCCCCTTCATCTCCAAATACGAAGGACAACTGCATCATAATCTCCTCTGGCTCGTCACCTGACAGTTCCAGCTTCCAACCCTTCTCCGTTGGTACAACCTCTGCCCGTGTGCGGAATGTCTGTTCATGCGTAAGTTCCCGGTTCTGATGAGGTAACACATACCATGGACTAGTGGAAGTTTTCACAGTCTCGGGCAGCTGATCTGCAGGAATAGGAGCATAATAGCCTTTCTTCTGCTCACCCGTCAGACGATATCCTGCGGGCAATCGGTCCATCTGCTGCATCGGCACATAGCCTGGATTGAAGTAGGAGGCCAGCTGCACGGCCAGCAGACGCACCGAACCATGACGAAGGGCGAAGAAAGACGGCACTTCCGTCATTATGGTTATGCTTGTCGCATGATCCCTTATACGGGCAACAGGCGCGCCAAAGTCCGTATGCATCCGGCTATAAGAGATACGTCCATAATGTCCTGCTGCCCCCATTTGTTGTAAATAACCCTCACGCGCAAAATGTTCATTCAACATGATCTCATACTGCTTGGGCAGTTCATTTTCCACCTCATATATCTTCTGCAGCTCCGGTTCAAGTAATAACCGAATGAGCGAATTGACCGAACAAACGCCAGGGTCTGTTAATGAATCGCCTGCCCATTTCGCCATGTTGGCCAAGAGCGGATCATGGTCAATCCGGGCAAGAATGGCATATGGCAGGTAATAAGGGGACAGGTCATGCATACTGCCCAGATCCTGACGACCCGAGTAATCCGTAACAATCTCACCTGTCGGATGTACCAGATACACCATCATACGCAGATTAAGTCTGACGGGCTCAAGCAGCTCAGGACGATTCAACAAGCGAGCCGCATGGATCAGCATGATGTCGCTAACCGCGTTATAGATTCCGTTGCTGCGTTCTGTCCACTCCCCATCTGGAGTTATATCCATTCCTTCCGCCAGCCACTGCTCTGCACGCTTCACTGCCTCTTCCAGGTCAAACAGCTGATGCAGGAAACCAAGAGCCGCGCATAACACCCAACGATGGTTCGGCGTATGGCAACCTCCTGTAAGCATGACGGGTACGGTTCGTTCCAAAAATAACCGCATGTTGTCCAGCACAGGCTGCAGCTTCTCCCAATCCTGCTGTTGAAGCAGCTGGTACAGTTGAGCATACCCCACAACGACAAATGCCGTGTCTGGCGGTGAATGATAGTTGGTCCATCCCGGAGATATAGAGCCGTCTTCATGCTGGTTACGGAGCACAAACTCCGTTGCCAGCAGAAGACGCTTTAACAGCTCTTCATTCCGATAATAGATTGAATCGGGGTTAGCAAGCGCAGCCCCCCAGTAACACATATCCGTAGGGGTTCCGGTCGTATGATTGACCCAGGCGATACCTGTGTAGGGATCGATTGTTCCACCGTAGTATCGGCTATTCGGATCAAGCTCCTGCCGGGACAAGCCTCTCTCCACCGCCTTGTCATTGCTATCCACCAGTTGCTTGTACATGTTCCGTTCCCTCCAAACTGAGTAGTTGCTCGCGGCTGGGCTGGATTGCCAAAGAAACAGCCGCAGCGCACTCATTCAGCGCGCGGTCTGTTTCCAATATCATCGTCCCTCCCTTGCCGGATTCATCTTCTTCATAAGCAGTTCGTGACTCTCGTGAATTTCATCCGGTGTACAAGCTGATTTCAGTTCATAGACCTTGACCCTTGCTCGGTGGATCATGGGGAGGTATGCATCATAGAAATGCATATCTTGACTGTGCACATAAGGGCACCAATGATCCGAAAGGCCAAGCGTCTCATGGATATGAACGCCTACGATATCATCCATCAGTCCTTGCATCTCACCCACGCTGTCGTAGAGTCCCAGGCGATCCATCATGATGGCATGCCCGGTATCATACCAGATGCCAACCGAAGCTCCTCGAAGTGCCTCAATAATGGTTTTGGCCTCAGCCAGCGTAGGAATCTGCTGTGGTCTGGAGCGGGTCTCGATACCGAACTGGACATTCAGTCCTTTGGCTGCCGCTTGATTGCAGACTTCATCCAGGCTGCGGATAATCTGTTGGACATAGCCGTTGCTCAGTGCCTGCCGCCGTTCAACAAATTCCTCCCATTTGCTGCGATACTTAGATGAATCCTTCCCCTCGTCGTGATACAGCTGTGCAAGCTCCTTGCTGACACTCTCCGGGATAGGTACCTCTCCCGGGTGTACAACAACAGCCTCAGCTCCGTAACGATGGGCATATTCTGCGGAACCGACAAGCAGCTGGATGGCCTTTTGACGCTTCGTTTCGTCCTGGAATCCGAGCAGTACCGAGTCTGTACCGTAATCCGGGTCTGGCACATGAGGAAATGTGTTATGCACACTGGAAACACCAATCTCTCCGCGCTCAATCATAGGCTCAATAGACGTCAGCATTTCCTTCGTCACGTTGTAGTTAAGTTCTATACGGCGGAAGCCAAGCTCGCGAATTTCCTGGATCATGGCCTCGCCTACCTGGTGACGCTTAATGTTCCAGCATGTGGAGAACGAATACTCACCCTTGTCATTTTGCTGCATACAAGCTCACTCTTCCTTTCTCTGTTGCAACCTTTCCCACATATGATGGATATGGCTTCAATCAACCTTTTACAGCCCCAAGCATGGCACCACTAACGAAATATTTCTGCAGCCAAGGATAGACAAGCAGGATGGGAACGGTAGCAAATATAACGGTGGCAGCCTTCAGACTTTCCGGCGTAAGCGGTGTGCGGTTTGCACCCTCCATCTGTGTCAGTTCACTCACCATATTGTTCTGTACCATTTGGAACAGCTTGAGCTGCAGCGGATACAGCTGTGGATCATTAATGTACATCAGGGAATCCTGGAATCCGTTCCAGCGTCCCACCGCATAGAAGAGAGACAAGGTAGCCATCACTGGTAGCGAGAGTGGAAGGATGATTTTCAACAACGTATGAAGATGTGAGCTTCCATCGATCTCAGCTGACTCCTCCAGACTTTCCGGGATGCCATTGAAGAAGGAGATCAGGAGAATCAGGTTAAATGGACTGACCAAACCCGGCAATATCAATGCCCAGACCGAATTCAGCAAATGCAGATCACGAATCAGCAAGTATTCCGGAATGATCCCGCCACTGAAGAACATCGTAATGATGATGACATACATGAAGAGCTTGCGGCCCTTCAGTTTCTTCTTGGTCAACGGGTACGCTGCAGCAATAGTAAACAGCATGCATAATACCGTAGTCGCAATCGTCAAAAGCGCAGTGTAACCAAGTGAATAGAGCATGGAATGGTCAGAGAACACCTTGACGTATGCATCCCAATTAAACTCCTTCGGAAACAGCGTCACTTCTCCCGATGTTATCGCTCGGTTGGAGCTAAATGATATGGCAATCGTGTGCAGAAAAGGAGCCAGACAGAACACGACAAACAGGGTTACAAAGGAGATATTAACGATATCAAAAATCCGATTTGAGGTGCGTTCACTCATATGTGCACAACTCCTTTACTGATGGTCTACAGCATAACAAGCTCGCGTACGTTCCTTTCCTCTACAAAATCCCTTCACCAGTTACCTTTTTCGAAATGTAGTTGGAGCCCAGCACGAAAATAAGACCCACGACGGCCTGGAACAGTCCGACTACCGTTGCCAGTGTATACTGCCCGGATTCCAAACCCATCCGGTATACGAAGGTGCTTAGAACATCTGAATATTCACGCACCGCTGTGTTCCCGATAATGTAAGGGCGATCGAATCCAATCGTGACCATGTGCCCCAGATTCAGAATAAGCAGGGTTACGATGGTCGGCTTGATGCTCGGCAATGTAATATGCCAGATCTTTTTGAGACGTGTTGCTCCATCGATCTCAGCCGCTTCAAACAACTCCTTGTTCACACCCGTCAGTGCAGCCAGATACAGGATGGTTCCCCATCCGGCACTTTGCCAGACACCGGTAAACAGGTAGGTTACAAGCCACGGATTCTTCTCCGTCAGAAATGGGATGGGGTTCAGCCCCATACTCTCGAGCACACCGTTTACCATACCTGATTGGTTGCCAAACAGCTGGTATACGATCCCCCCGATAATCACCCATGAAATGAAGTGAGGGATATACAGGATGGTCTGGGAAAGCTTCTTGAACCATTTAAACCGAATTTCATAGAGCATGATTGCCAGGATTATTGGAGCAGGGAAAGATACAATCAGATCCAGAAAGTTGAGCATAAAGGTATTTCGTAACGTGGTGTAGAAGTCCCGCATCCCAAATACCTCGCGGAAGGCATCAAAGCCAATCCACTCGCTGCCACCAATACCCTGGAACAGGTTAAAATCCTTAAATGCGATCTGTACGCCATACATTGGTCCGTAACGGAAAACCACGAAGTAAATAAGGGGCAGGGAAATCAACGCGTACAATTGCCAATACCTCTTCAAGTAGGGGGTCATGTCTGTCTCCTCCAATCCGTGAAGATAAACTGTGCCGCCTCAGGTGACGGCACAGGTCACTTCAAAGTTTATCCGCTCTATCCAGTAGCTCTGTACCACTTGCGAGGATCTTTTTTCTTATTTGGCAGCAAGCTCCTGAACGGCCTGTTCAAGTTCTTTCTTCAGTACTTCACCGCCAAGTGACATGTAATCATTCATTTCCCGTTCGTATACCGCTTCGAATTCTTCCGGTTTTGCCATTGCTGTTTTCACGATAATGACATTGAGCTTATCTTTGAGTGCTGTACCATATTTCATCTCTGCTTCAATTGGCTTATCGAAGATAATCGGTCCTACAGTGTCCGTATTGGCAATATCGATGGACTGCTTCAACATCTCCTGATTGTTCTGCGGGAATCCCAAAACCCAAGCTTTTTCATTCATAGCCTGGTCACCCACATTTTTGCCGTTCGAAATGATGGCCATATCCCCTGCATTGAAAAGACGATCCTTGGCTTCCTGCGTGGCATCCTCTTTGACAACGGGAAGTCCATCAACCAGTTCATAGTTCTCACCTTCGACCCCACTAAGGATATCCCTCAGGTTATTGTCAGAAGCCATCCAGTCCAAATATTTAATGGCTTCCACAGCACGTTTGCTGCTTTTAGGAATCATAATGTACATGCCGTTGGAGCCGTAACGAGACTTAATATGTTTGTTGTCTACATTCGCATTGGTATAAGCATCGACTGGAACCAGGTTGCTTCCCTCTACATTTTTGCGCAGATTGTCCAGCGTTCCATCCGCGTAGAAAATGGCATCCACATCTTCAGACCAGTAGCCGATGTTACCGTTCTGCACGTCCTTGGCCAGTTGGGTTTTATCTTCATCCAGACTGAAGTCCTTGCTGATTAAGCCCTCGTTGTACAGCTTGTTCATGAACTTCATGGCATCCTTGAAACCCTCATGCAGAGGCAGCTCAAAACGCTGAGCGTATGTCAGATCACCACTAACCGGCTTGATAAAGGAATAGATCAATGTTTCAAATTGAGCTGGAGCCAGGGCCATTCCCATTGGAATGTTTTTGCTGCCAAGCTGACCAGGGTCCTTCTCTTTAAACGCCTTCAAAGTGGTGTACAGTTCATCGGTCGTTGAAGGCAATGGTAATCCCACTTTATCCAGCCAGTCCTGACGAATGTACGAGCTGTATCGCCCTGTAATCGCACGTTTACCCGGTACAGCGAACTGCTGGCCTTCCAGCTGTCCAAACTTTAATGTATCCTCGCCCAGGAACTTCTTCAGGTTCGGTCCATACTGATCCAGCAGTTCACCGACATCGGTCAGCCCGCCCTGCTGGGCATAGCGGTAGAACACACTTGAGTCATATACAAAAACAATATCGGGAACATCGGTATTGCTGGCCATGAGAACATTCAGCTTCGTCACTTCTTCCGAGCGCTGAATCGGTACGAATTGCACATCGATATTATTCGGGTCACCGAATTTTTCCTGCACCAGTTTCGATAAGTAGTTGTTCGTAATGGTGTAAGGTGAAGGACTGTTACCACGATCAAACACTTCCACTTTCAAGGTGACACGCTCGCCATTACCTGACGCATTGCCATCTGCTCCGCCTTCTTCTGATGCGGATGAACAGCCGGCCAGCAAGGAAACTCCCATTACCATCGTAAGCGCAAGTCCTACCCATTTCTTTAGACTCCCCTTGGTTGCTTTTCCTGTCATTTGTGTCATCTCCTTTGCCCTTGTGTGAATGGTTAAATCCTGCCCAGAGTATTCCACATCACTCCTGACATTGGCAACAAACCCGTTTCGTAAACGCTTACATAAGGATAATGGTTTATGCGAGCGACGATTTTCGTACACTGACCATTTTCATCGACCCTTGCCCCATGTATTCATCCACGCTGCACAGTGTTGTTACCGCCCAACCGACCCGCCTTCAAAACACGATAAACCATTTTCATACACTGCCTATATTCGCAAGAGCGCAATAAACTGGAATCATGTGAGTCCGTTACACGATAACCTGTCCCTCTGTCAGTAGGATCATTATGCTCCAACAGCAATAGGGCGGGATTCGTGCATAATGCTCTCCTGACGGAGAGCGCCTGCACGAGTTCCGCCCTGCACATGTCCTGATGTAGTCAGCCGCTCGACTCTTTCTCTTCATGAAAGTTCGCGGGATGCTCACGCTTCAACCGGCGATAATCACCTGGTGTAATCCCTGTTACCCGTTTAAACACACGTCCAAGAGTAATTCCGTTGGCATAACCAACTTTCAGAGCAATGTCCTGCAACGAAAGATCGGTGTGGACCAGAAGTCGTTCAACTTCCTTCATCCGCAGCTCGGTCAGGAAATCCACAAACTTCATGTTAAACTCTGTTTTAAATAAATAACTTGCATGCTTGCCCGAAACCTGGAATCGATCACTCAAATGCTTCAGCGAAAGATCCGGATTCGCAAACTGTTCTTCAATGTATGTTTTCATCTCATTGACGAGTGCTCTGTAACTCTTGGTTTCGGTCACCGATACATAGGTTCGGAACAGTTCGGTCAGATCATCAAACAGCATGGATTTAACATCCTCAAGTGTCTCCGCTTCCTTCATCGATTTTAACCAATTGTTCAAGTTATCTTCGGATAATTTCTCCTGTAGCTCCTCTGACATCATAGCCACTTCTCGGCGAAGCATCTGCAGCATGGCCTCTACAAGGGAGAGAATATCGTCATCAGGCAGCATGTTGTGCTCAAAGGCAGTAAAAATCTCCTCAAGCAGGTCACGCCACTGGCCGCTCGACATTCGGAATCGCTTCACAAAATCGGCGATCATCTGCAAGTAGGTGTAGGTTTCCAGCAACTGTTGAGAGGTTTCACCAGCACCGGCCAGAACCACATCTCCATTCATCAGGAGCTTGCGCTGCATTACGGCTTCTGCTGCTGTATATGATTCACAGATTGCTCCTACCCCCCTGGCAATCGGCCCGATTCCGAAGCTAAGCGAGATACGGAGATTCTGTTCCACCCAAGACCTGAACTCTTCTGCAACTGCACAGATTCGGTCTGTCATATCTTCACTTGGTTCCAGGGACTGGAAAAGGATCGCAATCCGGTCCGCACTCACCCACTCCATCCAGCATTGCATGCCTGTGTTACGAGTGAGCTCCTGCAAGACATTCATCAGAGCGAATTTTAGCGTGTTCTGCTCGCCTCGCGTGTATCGTTCCTGGAACCCCTTCTCATATCGATTGATTTCTCCGAGTACGACCGTAAAGTGTGATGACTGATCCGTATCCGTTAACGGTGATAGGTCCTTTAATCGTTCAGTGGCACGATCCAGATTCTCGCCATGCAATAGATCGTTGAATAGCTTGCTCCGCTGTAGCAGCGCATTTTCCCTGCTTTTCTCGTCATAATCCATCATGTGATTAATCAGATTTTCAAGTACGCCGTCAATCAGCTTCATTTCGTCCACACTTGACCCCGATTGCTCCAATGCTCTAATTTGATGGGCCTCAATTCGGTTCATGATAATCTGAATAGGCTTATAATTGCGGCGAGTAATATAGACAATATAAATGATGGCACAGACAACGGTCAGGGCAGCAATAAACACCCATACATAAGAAATGACCGATACCCAGCCAAAGAGATTGCCTGCCTTAATACCGCTATGGAGCGTCCAACCAAGCCTTTCGAGGTGAAGTGTATTTAATGGTTGTCCCCCATGAGCGCCTTCACTGTCTGAGTGGGCATTATATACAACCTGACCCTTCTGGTCCGTAACAGTCATGAAGGAAAGTTGTCCATTCACCATGCTGTCGATGCTCTGCTCAATGCTGCTCATCTTGATGTTAATGACCAATACACCATCGGTGCCAAAGGGTAACGGCATGTCCTTATTAACCGTGAGCACCCGGATTGGGGTACGCTGAACCGATTCCACATCATATACTCGGACGGGCTGCCACCCGGGAGCAAGGGAACCAGACATGATTTGATCAATCCAGTTCTGATCTGCAAAGCCTTCTATTTCCCGGGCTCCACTTGAAGTTAAAGCGCTATCATCTTTCTTGTCATATAAATAAATTGATTGAATCCATGAAGAGGAATTCGTCAGTTCACGCAAACTCTGCGCAATCGTATAGACCGTTTCCTTACTTGCCTGACCTGGATTATTGAAGTAGAGCTTATACGCCTGCTCACTCTGTACGGCCTCCGTCACCGACAGTTCAATATCACGAATAGTACGATCGAGATTATCTACCAGATAACTGGAGGATATACGGTCCGCTTTTCTCGTTTCTTCTCTGGAAATATCGTTAATGAACACAAAAGCAATAAAAATGAGTATGGTCACGGTAAGAAAAAAAATAGGGAAATACGAAAAGAGTAACCGATAATACCAAGTACGGGACAATAGACCCCACTCCTCACTCCACTGAGCTAATGTACATCAGCTGTGGTTCTCCTATTTATCACATTTTCATTCGTTCTTGCTCTGGTTGCGGCGCTTTCGGGTAACTCCAAATAAGTCCGATAGATACAATTTGATGTTATTATAGCACAAGCTTCAGAGCAGCCAAGCAGGGAATTATAGCATCAAGCAGTTCATATATAATTTAGATAAAAAACAAAAAACCGTGCTGAGCAGCAAACTACTCAAACACGGAACAGCAAATCTTCATGAACACTTTAGATTCCCGAATCTCTGAACAATGTCGCCATGGAGCCGCCATCCACAATAATGCGAACAGCTCGTGCCAGCATTGGTGCGACAGGCAGGACTTTGAAGCACTCCGGATGGTCATCAGGCAGCGCAATGGAATCTGTGACAACCACTTCGGCTATGGATGGATGATTAAGCTTGCTTAGCGCATTATCCGAGAACAGACCGTGTGTGGCACACACATACACATTTTTGGACCCGCGCTCCTTTAACCCTTCCACCACATTCAAAATGGTCGTCCCTGTATCAATTAGATCCTCAATAATAATCGGCGTGCGTCCTTCCACATCTCCAATCACATGTGTAATGATGGATTCATTGTGGCTCGGCCGCTTTTTGATCATTATGGCAAAAGGTGAGTCCAACCGATTGGCCAGCTTCTCCGCCATGGATGCCCGTCCTGCATCCGGGGATACGACCACCGGATTTTCAATGCCTTTGCTGAGCAGGTACTCGCTTATCAGATCAAGCGATGTCATATGATCGACAGGAATGTTGAAGAAGCCCTGGATCGCTGCTGCATGCAAATCAATCGTTACCACCCGGTTTGCACCAGCTGTCGTCAGGACATCTGCTACCATCTTAGCCGAGATCGGCTCACGTGGTGCAGACTTGCGCTCCTGACGGGCATATCCGTAATAGGGAACGATAATGTTCACTGTGCGGGCAGAAGCCCGTTTGGCTGCATCAATCATCACGAGCAGTTCGACAAACAGCTCGTTAATCGGATGAGACAGTGACTGGACCAGAAACACATCACAGTTACGGATGGTTTCTTCGTAATGAACGTATATTTCTCCGCTCTTGAACCGGGACAGCTTAATTTTGCCCAACTGTACACCCAGCTTGTCACATACCTGTTCTGCCAGCTTGGGGTTCGATGAACCGGAAAAAATACGTAACGAATGTTGCATAATGCCCCTCCCGAGGGTTAGATTCCCTATATAATCCCTTATTGAACAAGGTTATTTCCTAACCTCATTATACCCCACTGCCTTATACATTTAAAGGAACGAAAGAGCGGCGGCGGCCTTCAAAAACAGCCACCTCCGTACAACCCAGCTCATGCAGAAGCTGCTCGGCTTCAGGCAAATGTTCACCCAGTTTAAGTGGGTCGTGGGCATCAGAACCAAGGGTGAGCGGGATACCCAGCTTAATGGCTTCTGTTAACATCCGGCGACTAGGGAACATCTCAGCACAAGGCTTCGACAATCCCGACGCATTAAGCTCCATAGCACAGCCACTCTTCGCAATAGCTTGCAGAGCAGCATTTTCCAGTGCAATACGCTCTTCCGTCTGCTCCGGTGAGGGATTGAAGCCAAAACGCTTAATAACGTCAGTGTGCCCCATAATATCGTACATGCCTGTAGCAGCAGCTTTACTTACAGCATCATAATACTGACGGTATACCTCCAAAATATCTTTGCCTTCCCAGTGATGGGTCTGACGGAAGTCGGTGATATCCCATTCCCCAAGGAAATGAACCGAACCGATGATGTAATCCCAAGGATAACGTTCAATGATTGACCGGATTTCGGACTCCCATCCTTCGATGTAATCCCCTTCAAGGCCAACACGCACCTCGATCTGTCCGCGGTACCGCTCTTTCAGCGAAAAGCATTCTTCCACATAGCGAGGCAGCTCCTCCATGGGCATTGCCATTTCGGGATAATAATTCGATGGATCTACATGCAGCAAAGGCATGTGATCAGACAGTCCAATCTGGGACAGTCCAATCTCCACGCCTCGCTGTACATAAGCCTCAAGCTTGCCGACAGCATGACCACAGCGCTCATGGTGAGTGTGATAATCAATACGCATTAGAGCACCCCCTAATCGCGGCGTGGCCGTTCATGACGGCGGCTCAGCTCAGCCATAATGTCGTCCAGCAGCAGTTTGCGCTCTTGCAATAGAACGAGCAGGTGATACATCAGGTCACTGACCTCAAGTCGAAGCTCGTCATTATCTTTATTTTTGGCGGCGATGATCGTTTCGGAAGCTTCTTCACCAATTTTTTTCAATATTTTATCAACGCCCTTATCAAACAGATACGTGGTATATGCACCTTCCGGACGTTCCACTTCACGTTTAGCAATGACGGATTCAAGTTCAGCAAGTACGTCAAAGCGGCCTTCTGCTCTTGATTCCGAAGAGTCTGCGTTTGTCTCATTTCCGGATTGTTCTGTAGATTTCTGAGGCAGACCCACAATTTCATTATGGAAACAGGTCACTTCACCGGTATGGCAAGCAGGACCGTTTGGTTTAACCTCTACCAGCAACGTATCCCCATCACAATCGTACTTTAGCGAGGTAATCGTCTGTACGTTCCCGGACGTAGCGCCTTTGTGCCACAGCTCTTGGCGTGAACGCGACCAGAACCAGGTTTCTCCCGATTCCAGCGACAACTTCAATGATTCCCGGTTCATATAAGCCATCATTAACACTTGACGTGTCTCGGCATCCTGCACGATCGCAGGTACCAGACCATCACTCCAGCGGATATGCTCTACAACCTGCTCCAGGGATAAGCGCTCCCTGATCTCGTTACTTACATTACTCACGGATCTCCACCCCTTGTTCTCTCAAATGTTGTTTTAACGCCGGTACGGCGATTTCTTTATAATGGAATATCGTTGCCGCAAGTCCTGCATCTGCTTTGCCAGCAGTAAACACGTCGTAGAAATGAGATTCCTTACCCGCACCGCCTGAAGCAATGACAGGAATTCGTACTGATTCGGATACAGCAGCAGTCAGCTTCAGGTCGAATCCATCTTTGGTTCCATCCGCATCCATGCTGGTTAGCAGAATTTCGCCGGCCCCCAGTTCCTCAGCTTGTTTTACCCATTCGAGCGCCTTGATTCCTGAAGGTTTCCGTCCTCCATGAGTGTAGACCTCCCACTCTCCCCAGGCTTCATTGTACTTGGCGTCTACTGCCACTACAATACATTGGGAACCGAAGCGGCGAGCACCGTCGGCAATCAGCTGGGGATTCAGCACAGCAGCCGTGTTGACTGCGATTTTGTCTGCACCCGCACGCAGGATGCGCTTCATGTCTTCAACTTTGGAGATGCCACCACCAACAGTGAAGGGGATGGCGATTTCGCCAGCGGTCTGCCGTACCACTTCTTCCATCGTTTCGCGACCTTCGACAGAAGCTGAAATATCGAGAAATACCAGTTCGTCTGCACCTTCACGGTCATACAGTGCCGCCAGCTCGACCGGATCACCCGCATCGCGGAGATTCACGAAGTTAACGCCTTTGACAACCCGGCCATCCTTAACGTCCAGACAGGGGATAATTCTTTTTGCCAGCATACTCCTCTTCCTCTCTATCCAGTTCCTTTACTTGTTGACTGCGCGCACTGCTTCGGACAGATCAATACTGCCGGTATACAGCGCCTTACCAACGATTGCTCCTCCGATTCCATCATCCGCATGACGGCTCAGGCGAAGCAGATCATCCATCACACTGACACCTCCGGAAGCGATAACATTACGTCCGCTCGCCTTGGCAAGTGATACAATGGCTTCCACATTTGGCCCCTGCATCATTCCATCACGGGAAATGTCGGTGAAGATAAACGTCTCAGCACCGAATGCAGCCAGTTCTTTCGCTAGTACTTCAGCTTGCACCTCGGATGTTTCCAGCCAGCCGCGAGTAGCCACATAACCGTTTCGGGCATCGATACCGATCGCCACTTTATCTCCATAACGTCCTAACACTTCTTCGGTAAATGCACGGTCTTCAATAGCTGCTGTTCCGATAATGAGCCGGCTCACACCAAGACCCAGCAAGCGTTCTACATCAGCTACGGTACGCAGCCCGCCGCCTACCTGAACAGGCACGTTCACTGCGGCTGCAATGCGGCCAATGAGTTCGTCATTTACGGGGTGACCTGCCTTTGCACCGTCCAGATCGACCAGATGAACGTATGTACCACCTTGCTTCTCCCAGGAAAGGGCAACCTGTACAGGGTCATCATTATATACCGTCTCCTGATTGTAATCCCCCTGCACCAGTCTTACACATTTGCCGTCCCGGATATCAATTGCCGGATATATGATAAAAGATGACATACAAGGCCTCCTGATTTGTTCTTTATTTGTTTATCCATCTATATGAGTATGACTGCTTATTAAAAGTAGGATAGGGGCTGCCTATCCTGCATAGCATAGCTTTAATCTAAACGGGTCTCTGTTCGGGAATTCGATTTATCCCTGATTCGGCTTGCCTGTCAACGCCAGGAAGTTTCCGAGCAGCTTCATGCCCAGTTCACCGCTCTTCTCCGGGTGAAACTGCATGCCGAAGTTGCTTCCTCTTCCCACAATGGCTGTCACCGGGTGTCCGTAATCCGTTACTGCCAGCAGATCACTTTCCACTTCGGTACGTGCATGATAGGAATGAACAAAATAAACATGTCCGGCTTCAAGCCCTTCAAAGAGAGGATTTTCCGGATGAAGGAACTCCAGGCGATTCCAGCCCATATGAGGTACCTTTAGCTCTCCTGCTGCAAAACGCACCACTTTACCTGGCAGGATATCCAATCCGGTGTGCTCCCCATGCTCCTCACTGGAGCTGAATAGCAGCTGCATGCCCAGACAGATCCCAAGCAGTGGTTTAGTTCCAGCTGCCGCTTCTTTCACAACAGCGTCCAATCCACTCTCCCGCAAGTGCTCCATGGCATCACCAAATGCACCAACCCCAGGGAGGATGACCCCGTCTGCCTGTAAAATCGTTTCCCTGTCACCTGTCACCAGCGCTTCATAGCCAAGACGTTCGACCGCTTTGCCGACGCTGTGCAGGTTCCCCATACCGTAATCGACAATTGCAATCGCCATCGTCTACAGCACTCCCTTCGTGGAAGGCACGCCCGTTACACGTGGATCGATCATCGTTGCTTCATCCAGTGCACGTCCCAATGCCTTAAAGATCGCTTCAATCATGTGATGTGTGTTCTGGCCATAGTGTACAATGACGTGCAGCGTAATTCGCGCCTCCAGCGCCAGTTTCCACAGAAATTCATGAACCAGTTCTGTCGAGAAGCTGCCTACTTGCTGGGATGGGTACTCCGCACGATACTCGAAGTGAGGTCTGTTGCTTACATCAATGATAACCTGAGCAAGTGCCTCATCCATCGGTACAAATACACTCGCATAACGCTTGATGCCCCGTTTGTCACCCAGCGCCTCGCGAAGGGTCTGCCCCAGGCAGATTCCGATATCCTCAACGGTGTGGTGATCATCAATATCAATGTCGCCCCGCGCCTGTACATTCAGATCGAATTGTCCGTGCTTTGTGAACAGATCGAGCATATGGTTGAGGAAAGGGACATCCGTCTCAATCGTCGATTGCCCTGTACCATCTACGGCAAATGCCAATTGAATATTGGTTTCATTCGTCTTGCGGTCAACCTCTGCCTGGCGCACAGCACCTGTAGTATCAAGCTCTACTCCGATATTTTGTTTATCCATTGTTCGATTCCGCCTTCCCTTCCTGTTCTAACCGTACAGCGATTGCACGGGCGTGCCCTTCAAGCCCTTCATGGCGGGCCAGTTCTATGATAGCCGCTCCGTTTTGAAGCAGCGCTTCCTTGCTATAGTAGATCAAACTTGATTTCTTAATAAAGTCATCCACGTCTACCGGAGAATTGAACCGTGCAGTTCCGTTTGTCGGAATGATATGATTCGGTCCGGCAAAATAATCTCCTACCGGCTCCGAGCTGTACGGGCCAAGAAAGATCGCACCGGCATTTTCGATCCGGCCGGCATAAGCCATCGGCTCCTGCACCAGAATCTCCAGATGCTCTGGTGCAAGCCGGTTCACCACGTCGATTCCTTCATTCATGGAATCGACCACAATAATCGCGCCATACTGCTCCACCGAAGCAGCGGCGATGGCCTTCCGCGGCAGCGCCTCAAGCTGGCGCTGCACTTCGGCCTGCACGGCTTCTGCCAGCACGGCCGAGGTCGTGACGAGAATGGCCGATGCCATCTCGTCATGTTCCGCCTGCGACAGCAAGTCTGCGGCGACATACACCGGGTTCGCCGTTTCATCGGCGAGCACCACAATCTCACTGGGCCCGGCGATACTGTCGATATCGACCGCGCCGTAGACCTCGCGCTTCGCGAGCGCCACGTAGATATTACCCGGTCCACAGATCTTGTCGACCGGGGCAATGCTCTCCGTGCCGTAAGCCAGGGCGGCGATGGCCTGCGCGCCGCCAACCCGGTACATCTCGTTCACGCCCGCTTCCGCGGCAGCTACGAGAATGTACGGGTCAATTCCCTCGCCGCCGTTGGTTGCCGGCGGCGTCACCATAACAATCTCCGGCACGCCGGCAACCTGTGCCGGAATGACATTCATCAGCACCGACGAAGGATATGCTGCTTTGCCGCCAGGCACATATACCCCGACCCGCTTCAGCGGCCGGATGACCTGGCCCAGCAGACTGCCGTCCGGCTGCCAATCCATCCACGAATTACGTTTCTGTTTCACGTGAAACGCTCGAATGTTGGCAGCGGCTTGCCGAATCGCTGTCACGAAGGAAGGTTCTACAGCAGCGTAGGCCGCCTGGAGCTCTTCCTGCGGCACGCGTAGTCCCGCAGCAGTCAGTTTCGTGCGGTCCAACTCCTCCGTATAGCGCAGCAGTGCCGCATCCCCTTCCCGGCGGATATCACTGACAATGCGCCGGACTGTTTCATTTTGCTCAGGTGTACCGTAATCCACTTCACGCTTCAGATCAAATTCCCGTGCAGGTACAATTTTCATGCGTTCTACCTCCCTGGCCCTGTCTTCCCTGTCAGCCATAAGTGTTCATCCATTCCTCTAATCTTTCTTGCCCGATCATTTATCCCTGAAGGCTTCCTGCTGAAAATTCATTAGGCGTTGGAATGACCTGCTGCAAGGCATCGCACAATGCCTGAATCCGTCCATTTTTCATCCGATAACTCACCCGGTTCGCGATAAGGCGACTCGTGATATCCAGAATGCCTGTCATCTCAACCAATCCATTCTCACGCAGTGTCTGGCCCGTCTCCACCAGATCCACAATCCGGTCAGCCAGCCCGATCAGAGGTGCAAGTTCAATGGAGCCGTTCAACTTGATAACTTCCACCTGCTGACCCTGTTCGCGGAAATATTGAGAGGCAATTCTCGGATATTTCGTAGCCACACGCTGCTGGATACCTGGTGTCCAATCCGGCAGACCGATCACCGACATGCGGCACTGTGCAATCCCCAGATTCAACAGTTCGTAGACATCCCGATTTTCCTCAAGCAGTACGTCCTTACCGACAATTCCGATATCCGCTACACCGTATTCCACATACGTTGGCACATCTACAGGCTTCGCCATGATGAACTCCATTCCTGCTTCGGGTACTTCAATGACCAATTTGCGTGTATCGTCCACATCGACTGGAATATCGAGGCCCGCTTCACGGAAAAGCTTCGAAGCTTTTTTATAGATTCGGCCCTTGGGCATAGCTACCTTCAAAATATCCGACATCTCAGCGTCCTCCTTGTTCAGCTTGATAGGTGATAACCTGATCGTAGACGTCCCTTGCCGAACGTACTGAGCTACCACCGGATGATGCAATGACTTCTGCTGCTGGTTCTGTTACTTCATGATCCGATAAAAGGTTAGTCACCACGTTTTGTCCGCCGCTCCGTAAACGGGCTGCTTCCGCCAGTGCCTCAGCTCGGCGTTCTTTGTCATACTGGATCAGCACAGGTTTGTTCTCTTCCATCGTAATGCCGTGCACTCCATCGATGATCCGGTTCGTTTTCAGCGCAAATCCTGTTGCAGGAAGTGAGCGGCCAAACTGCTGCAGCAGATTGTCATATCGTCCCCCGCTGCACACCGGTGATCCTAGCTCTGCCGCATACCCTTCGAAGGTCATGCCTGTATAGTAGGAGAAGTCTCCGATCATGGTCAGGTCAATCAGTACATGTTCTGATACACCGTAGGCTTCCAGCACTTCAAACACAGCACACAGATGAGCAATCGATTGCGCTGCTTCAGCACTGGAGCTAAGTTCTGCTGCATGTGCACATACTTCTTTCCCGCCACGCAATCTTAGAATGGCTTCCAATTGTTCTTTCGGTTTGGGTTCCAGGTTAAGTTCCTCTATCGACTGACGATATCCAACATAGTCGCGTCCGAGCAACCCTTCTTTGAGTGCAGCCTGTTGTGCCGTCTGCCCTGGAATGGCTTCCTCCAGTAGCCCGTTTAGAAAACCCATATGACCCATGGCTATTTTAAAAGAAGACACCCCTGCTGCCTGCAGCGAGGCAATCGCGAGCGCAACGACTTCAGCATCTGCCTCTGGTGAGTCATCTCCAACCAGTTCTACACCTGTCTGGAAGAATTCCGCCTCGCGTCCGGCTTCTTCTTCAATTGAACGAAACACATTCGCATGATAGGACAGACGCAGCGGGAGCGGTTCATCTTTTAATAGAGAAGATACTACTCGCGCAATGGGTGCCGTCAGATCCGATCTCAGTACAAGTGTAGTTCCCCGGCTATTCAGCAGTTTGAACAACTTTCGATCCGAGGTCGAACTCGCCACTCCTACCG
Source organism: Paenibacillus sp. 7523-1 (assembly GCF_002276415.1). NCBI lineage: Bacteria > Bacillati > Bacillota > Bacilli > Caryophanales > Paenibacillaceae > Paenibacillus > Paenibacillus sp. 7523-1. The sequence goes on from NZ_NPBR01000029.1 coordinate 151,952, forward strand.
TATCGTAATATTCAATCGTTGGTGTTATAATCTGGCGGTAACCCCAGCGTTCCATACATTCCAATACGTTCCGTTCAATCGTTCTCAGCTTGTTTACCACAAGCGGTGTATAGTCACGAAAACCTGTCGGTTTTTCGAAGCCTTTTGGTTTGGACATTGGTATCATTCACCCCGAGTCAGTAGTTTGGTTTATGGGCTTTAGCTTTATCTTAAATAGGATTTATGTATCGTAAATCCCGATTCCATCTTCTATTACCCTATATTAAGGGACTGTGTTCAGATGCTGCCGGGCAGCCTTCTTGATGCATTCTTGTTCTTGATCTGTTCTTGATTGATGATAAGTTCTTACTACTCCATAATGCTTTCTCATGGTAAAGTGCTAACAAACTAAAGGATATGGGATATGATAACATGAATGACTCCTCATCGTCAACAATACAGTCCTCTAGCTTACCCGCTCTGCCTTAACATTTATTTCTGTTGAAACAAGCCCTCTCAGCAACATCTGTATACGAAAAAAGCTGCCATCAGCAGCTCTTTCTCATCAGAAGCAAGCACAATTGCCATGTGCCTCTGTATATCATGTATTTTAGACGTCTCCTCATAACTTACATGGGGTGTCCACCGCTGTACCTTTTGATACCCTACCCTAATGGACACGCTCATCCATTTTCACGTGAAGCTCCACTTCACTGATATCTACGTTGCGCGAAAGTTCACGAAGTGGATTCCCACCGACAAAAGCTCCTGGGGCTACATCCTTATGAACGACCGCTCCTGCAGCGACCACTGCTCCATCCCCGATGGTTACCCCCGGGAGAATTGTTGTGTTGGCACCGATCAGCACATTTTCGCCAATAATAACTTCTCCCAATCTGTACTCTTTAATGAGGTACTCATGCGCGAGAATCGTCGTGTTATAGCCGATGACTGAGTTTTCACCGATTGTGATCTTCTCGGGGAAGAACACATCCACCATAACCATCAGTCCGAATGCCGTATGTTTGCCCACCTTCATACCGAGCATGTGGCGATAGATCCAGTTCTTCACCGGAAGAATCGGGCAGTACCGTGACAACTGAATCCATATAAAGTTGCGAACACCCTTCCACGGACTTACCGTCTTGTAGATATGCCAGAGTGCATTGTGGCCCTCTACTGGATAGCGGGTGACTTTCCTCATGAACGTCCCGTTTCAATACGGGTCAGCGCAAGTAAATCCTTCATGTCATGCAATATATAATCCGGGCCATATTCACTCAGTGCTGCCTCTCCTTTAAGAGACCAGGCAACGCCTGCCGCAAGTGCACCTGCATTTTTGGCGGATTGGATATCGACCGGGCTATCCCCAACCATCAGCGTTTTAGCCGGGTTTGCACCCAACTCCTCCATCGCTTTAAGCACAGGTTCAGCATGAGGTTTCGGATGGGTTACATCGGTCACCGTTACAATGGATTTCATATATTTCATCAGGTCAAAACGTTCCAGCACTTTAAGTGTAGACGGGCGAATCTTGGTTGTCACTACTCCCATCACAATACCCGCTTGGTGCAGTGCCTCAACAACCTCATTCACATGCGGAAAAGGTCTTACCATTGCTTCATGATGGATATCATTATAAGCACGGTACCCTTTAACGTACTCAGCTACTTCCTCCTGTCCTGAGAAGGTACGCATCTGCTGCTCCAGGGTGCCTCCCATATGCGGGATAATCTGCTCACGCGTCCATGGAGCAGAATGTTCCCATCCTTCCATGACATGTTGGAACGAGCTGATAATCAGCTCATTTGTATCAATAATGGTTCCGTCGAGATCAAATAGTACCGTTTCAATCATGCTGCATTACTCCTTTTTATCCTCAGCTTGCTTCGTCTCCTCTTTAGCGGGGCTTGGGCTTGCCTTACTTTCTTTGCTGGCAACCGGGCCTGCTTGCGGCATATCATCCGTTGGTTCAGATGAGACCTTGGAAGATACAATCGGATCGCTATAACGTGCATCAGCTTTTCCAGTTACTCTTCTCACTACGATAAATATGATAGCTGCAATAATGATGCCAATGGCGAGCAATTGTGAAATTCTTACGTTACCGTAGGCTGAATCCAGGTAACCCTGTTCGAAGCCCAGTGCAGTCATTGGAGACCATAGACCGTTGACGAGCGATGCAAGCCATTGAGGAGCCTGGAAGCCCAGACTATCTGTACGCAGAGCTTCAATGAAGAAACGACCGATGGAGTACCAGATAAAGTAGGACATGAACAACTCACCAGCACGCAAAAACTTCTGACGGCGAAGAACCAGCAACAAGACCAAGCCAACAAGGCTCCATAACGACTCATACAAAAATGCAGGATGGTGGAATACACCTTCCACATTCATCTGATTGACGATAAAGTCTGGCAAATGCAGCTTGTCCCGTAAAAAGGACTCCTCCACAGGTCCACCGTAGGCTTCCTGGTTTACAAAGTTTCCCCAGCGTCCAATCATCTGACCAACAATGAGTCCAGGTGCGCAGATGTCAGCCATGCGCCAAAAATTGTACCCTTTGCGTCGGAAGAAAATAACGGCACAAATGATTGCGCCAATCAGCGCACCATATATGGCGATACCACCATTCCATATCTTAAAGACATCCCAGAAATTATCCTTATAATCATCCCATCGAAAAGCTACGTAGTATATACGTGCTCCGATAATGGCAGAAGGTACACCCAGCAGGACCATATCCATAAATACTTCCTGTGGTATGTTGTACCGCTTACCCTCCCGGATGACCAGCAGCAGACCTACGAGTGCTGCCGTTCCGAGAATAAGTCCATACCAATGAACCTTTAACGCTCCAATGGAGAACGCAATGGGGTTCAACAGTAATAATGTATCCATTCATTCACACTCCTATAAATTCACTCATCTGTATGCATGACCAAATGGGACCTGCTTCAAATTCCGTAAGAAGTAGAGCAGGCCAGTCTTGGTCTTTATTTTAAATACGTATAACTCATGTTCCTACAATTCTAATAAATATTTCTACTATCCTAGTCCATGTCTTCCATGTCTTCCGAAATCGTTGCTGTCAGCTTGTTCGTAAATTGCAGTGCAGCGTTAAGTCCCATTTGCTTGAGACGATAGTTCATCGCCGCTACTTCAATAATGACAGCCAAGTTTCGTCCCGGACGAACAGGAATGGTTACCAGCGGTACATCCGTATCGATGATTCGTGTTGTTTCCTCATCCAGACCGAGACGATCATATTGTTTGTCCTGCTGCCAAGCCTCAAGACGCACTACCAGGGTAATTCGTTTATTGTTACGAACAGCTCCTGCACCAAACAATGTCATTACGTTGATGATCCCGACTCCACGAATCTCAAGCAGGTGACGGATAAGCTCTGGTGCGGTTCCGTGCAGCTGGAAGTCTGATGTTTGACGGATTTCAACGGCATCATCGGCAATCAGGCGGTGTCCACGCTTCACTAATTCAAGTGCCGTTTCACTCTTACCAATACCACTGCTGCCAGTAATCAGCATCCCAACACCGTTCACATCACATAGTACGCCATGAATGGTTGCCGTTGGCGCAAGCTTACGCTCCAGGAATCCGGTAATACGGCTGGACAGAATCGTCGTTGCCATGTTGCTGCGAAGCACAGCCAGATTCTGCTCCTCGCTGATCTCGATAAGTTCCTGTGGTACTTCCAGTCCACGAGTCACCAGGATACACGGTGTTTCCTCCGTGCATAGACGCTGCATCCGGTCACGACGCTCTGCTTCAGGTAACATTGCAAAAAAGGCCAGCTCTGTTCTCCCAAGCAGCTGTACCCGTTCTTGTGGATGGTATTCAAAATAACCGGCCATTTCGAGGCCAGGACGGTTTAAGTCATCTACAGTAATTACTCTCTTCAAACCTTGAGATCCGGAAACGACCTCAAGCTGGAACTGCTGTACCAATTCAGATACTTTCACTTTTTTCGCCATTTGTCTCTTCCTTTCAGCATTCGCTGCCTCTCTATGTACATCAGCATTTTTGCGTCTTTTCCATTCCATTATTAGCGCATTCATTTTGTTTGTTTCAGGTTACAGACTTTACGAAACAAAACCAGCCTTCAAATAATCTTAAATGAATTCAGTGTTGAATGCAATCGCGGACCACAGCCGCCCATTAATCAAAAAAGCCCCTTCCAGCAACAACGGAAGGGGCTCTGAATACAATGTATGATTGCGTTAACTGATGATCCATCGGATCCGAGGAATCCCAGTATGATTAGTCTTGAAGGAGAACGTTCACTTCAGTCTCTTTGTCAAAGATATGAACCTTGTTCATGTCAATTGCCATTTTAACTGTGGAACCATCACGAGTATTGGAACGTCCATCTACACGTGCGATAGTCGTATCGTTACCCACACCGCTCAAGTAGAGGAGCATTTCGTGACCCAGGTTCTCTGTTACGTCTACGTGTGTAGAGAATACAGAGTTCGGGGATGCTTCCAGGAATACTGGCTCTTCGTGGATGTCTTCTGGACGAACACCCAGAATAACTTCCTTGCCAATGTATCCTCTTGATTTCAGCACTTGTGCTTTACCTTGCGGGATTTCAACGTCCACGCCTGGAGCTACGAAGTGCAGGTTAGCACCTTGCTCAGCCAGTTTACCCGAGATGAAGTTCATTGTCGGGGAACCGATGAAACCTGCTACGAACAGGTTAGCCGGGTGGTTGTACAGCTCTTCAGGAGAAGCTGCTTGTTGAATGATACCATCTTTCATAACGACGATCCGATCACCCATGGTCATGGCTTCGATCTGGTCATGCGTTACGTAGATAACTGTTGTTTCCAAACGTTTAGCAAGCTTTGTGATTTCCGCACGCATCTGACCACGAAGTTTCGCATCCAAGTTGGAAAGAGGCTCATCCATCAAGAAGACTTGTGGATCACGGACAATCGCACGTCCCAGAGCGACACGCTGACGTTGACCACCGGACAATGCCTTAGGTTTACGCTCAAGCAAATGCTCGATATCCAGGATTTTAGCTGCTTCACGAACACGTTTGTCGATCTCGTCTTTCTTCACTTTACGCAGTTTCAAACCAAACGCCATGTTTTGATATACGCTCATATGCGGATACAAGGCATAGGATTGGAATACCATCGCGATATCGCGGTCTTTAGGAGCAACATCATTAACGACACGGTCACCGATATAGAGTTTACCTTCAGAAATTTCCTCAAGGCCTGCGATCATACGCAGTGTTGTTGATTTACCACAACCGGACGGTCCAACCAGTACCAAGAATTCTTTATCTTTGATGTCCAGGTTAATATCAACTACTGTTGCTTTATCAGAACCCGGGTATTTTTTGAAAATATGCTCTAAACGTACACCAGCCATGATTGTTGCCTCCTCAGAGATCATTTTGTAATCGAATACATTTTGTAGTTTTATATTAACCCATCCATGTGATGTTTGACTATTCGCAAACTGCACAAAAATATCAGAGCTTTTTCGTCACTTTGTACATAAGGAGCAAAAGCCGCACCAGAACAGCACTTTCAAAGCTTCTTACATCGTAACCAATCTCCTGTTTGATCTTATCCAGACGGTATATAAGCGTATTGCGGTGGATGAAAAGGCGCTTTGCTGTCTCACTGACATTGCAGTCCAGACTAAAATAGGTCTCCAGTGTTGCAAGTGTCTCACTATCCTCAAAGATCACCGTATCCTTACCTGTCTCCTTGATAAAACGAAGACGCTGCTGTTCAGGAATACTCGCCACCAATCGCTCAAGATGCAGTTCCCATGGTAAGTGAATATGCTGAGCCACGTGAAATGCTCTTCCCAAATGAATGCTCTCTTGAAGCAGACCTGTAATTGTCGATAACTCATGTACTGGAATACACGGCATGGACGCAGATAAATGAAATACTCCTGCCCATTCACTCGCCACCAATTCATATAGCCCTAAACAAAAAGCATTAAGTAAATCCTTTTTTGCTTCGAGGGTATCCTCTTCCGCTTCACCTGTTACAATCTGCTCATCGCTCAGAAAGAGCCAGTCCTGCTCTCCCAGAGGAATCAGCATAATGTCCTCACCAAAATAACTCCCCAGCAACTTGTTCAATTCCTTTGAACGAATACGATGGGCGTCTGGTGTCTCGCATTGCAGTAGAAACGGGATCTTTTCAGAATGCATCTCATCCCGAAATGAAAAGCGCTCCGGAATGGATTCCTGCCCCGCCGGGTGCTCTATCTTCTGCCGAAGCCATTTCCCCAGTTCAGCAAGTTCCTGTTCCCGATTATTCTCATATATTACTGGCAGCTCTTCAGCTATTCTGTCTGAACTGTTGGTAATCAGCAATTCAATTAAGCGCCTTGTTTCCGTGGTTATGGAGCTAGCAGAACAACCCCAACATACTAAAGTTCTTTCATTTTCATTAAACTTAACTTTGAAGTAGATACGTTCCTCTGTAGTTAAACTCTTTACACTCGCTATCGCGTCAGAAGCAAACTCCTGTTTAGGTTGTCCTTCCTCGGGAGTTTCCATCTCAAGCAAACCGCTTTGATTATGTTCCCAACCAATTAACTGCATTGCAGACTGATTCCATTCTTCTACGGTAATCTCGTATTCATCCAAGCTAGTGCCGATAATGGATTCAATCTGTTGTTTAAGACCAAGTATGAGCTTCATATAATGAACGCCACCACTTTGCTTTTTTCTATTATTTTATCATATCTTACAATACATCGCCTTCGATGCCTTGGATCTGTAATCAGCTGTTTAATTTTCAAATATACAAAAAGAGCGATTAATCAAATTAATGATTAATCGCTCTTTTTAACAAG
>NZ_NPBR01000030.1:0-114176 GCF_002276415.1 Paenibacillus sp. 7523-1
ATATTCAAGTAAGATTATTATAAGAATGACTATTAAATACTATTAAATAAATACAAGAGGAGGCACTATTCTAATTGAATAGTGCCTCCTTCTATTATGACTCATAAACACACTTGTAGTTAAGAAATAAATAGGGATCTACCCGATGGGGGTGTTGCACTAGCTCATTTGTTCTTTTACTTAAGATGAAATTTTTATCTATTTATGACTTCTTATATGTTTACGACCAGTTAGCAGCCTGGGGCTCTTTTTTCTTGCGGAGTTTGAGCAATTGGGAACGTTGTTTGATGCGTTCCTTTTTCTGATTCTCTAATAATTGTTTAACGCCTCTAATAAGAAGCCGATATCTTAATTCATCATCATGCCCAAGTTTATGCATTTCTTCGAAGTATGCCTTATCCATTCGTTCGTGCACCATCCAATCAGGTTAATCATTCAACTGTACCATAGTGATCTCAACAAATTCTGAACAAGTATGGGCTCGATGCAACAATGGACAGCAATGGCTGTTTCGATATTCCAATATAGTTGGTGAAATTGGGTTAATCCAAATTTGAACTAATTAATTCGTTTTCTATGACATTCAACCGAATATGGATGTGAAAGACCTGTCTAATCCATGGATTAGACAGGCCTTTTAACTGTAAAATTAAAATCTACTCAATAGTCAGACTATGAATCCTCTCCGAAACAGTACGTTTCCTATAGTAAACGGCAATTGTCACGAGAACTAGCATCTCAGAGAGAGGCACAGCAAGCCATACACCTGTTACGCCCCAGAAAGATGGAAGGACTGCAATGAATGCAATCATGATGATCATCTCACGTGCAGCCGTGATCCAGATTGCCATTTTGGCATTCCCTACCGATTGGAAATAGGTGCTCATGACAAAGTTGATCCCCATAAACAGATATGCAAAAGTAAATATTCTTAAACCATACACGGCATTGCTTGTGACACTCTCACTGAAGTTTCCGAAGATCTGAACGAAATAAGGTGCTCCCCATTGCACAACAAGCAGCAGTATGACACCACAGGCCAGAGCCGTTCTGGAGGCTATGCGAATGGTTTGTTTTTCACGCGTCATCTGTTTGGCTCCATGATAGTAACTAACCAGAGGTTGGGCAGCAGAAGCCAGACCCAGAAAAGCGAGCAAAACTACACCATGGATATAATTCAGTACTGTAAAGGATGCTACACCATCCGTACCTGCAATCCGGTCCAGTGAAATGTTGTGTGAGATGGAGAAGACAGACATGCCGAGTTCGGCAAGAAAGCTGGGAAAACCAATAAGAACAATGGTTCCGAGCAGTTTGGTATTCCATTTGAACCGAGTGATGACAAGGTTATTGGATTTTTTGAAAAAGTGAGACAACAGGACAAGCAGGGCTAGGGAAGCCGAGACGATCGTACCGATGGCCACACCTTGCACACCCCATTCGAGTACATACAACGTTATATAATTAAGAACGATATTGGCTACGGCAAATGTGATCTGCGCGTACATGGAGGTGTTGGGATCACCGTCGTTACGGACAAAGATAGTCAGGGCATTTTCAATGGTGAATACAAACCCGAACAACAGCATGATGTTTATATAGTCAGCGGCATAGGGAAACGTCTCTGCATTGGCACCCAAAGCATAGACCAGTTGGTCCTTGAATGTAAATGCGGTATATCCTATAGCCATCGTAATTAGCAGAATAATCGTAATTGATTTCGTGAATATTTGTTTGGCTGTGGTCATATCCCTTTGACCCATATAGTTGGAATACAGGGTAGCTCCGCCCATGCCGATCCATAACGACATTGCCACGAAAAGGGTGTATACCGGTGAAGCAATACCAATTCCGGCGAGCGCAGTGGATCCAAGTTTGTGCCCAACCATGATGCCATCGATAATAAAATTAAAAGCAATGACCAGCATCCCAAGTATGGATGGCACAAGGTAGCTTACAAAAGCTTTTCCTACAGATTGCCTTTCGAGGGGATGCGTCCAGTTCGTGTTCATAATAACCTCCATTTAATAAACTGAATGTTCATTCTGTAACAAATAATACTGAACGTTCGTTCTGTATGATAACACGGGATGAATTTGCTTGGCAACTTTTCCTCAAAAACCTCGTTTATGTAGTAGAGTTACTGTAGTCTTTTTAATAAAGAAGGGGAGCTGTTGTATGAAGCAGAACAAATATGATGAGGTAGAGTTTTTCAGGAACTATAGTCAGATGGCTCGTTCTACTCAAGGGCTTGAGGCTGCAGGTGAGTGGTATAAACTGCGAACCATGCTACCTGAGTTGAAGGACAAAAATGTACTGGATCTGGGCTGTGGCTTTGGCTGGCATTGCCGCTATGCACGGGAGCAGCAGGCCAGATCAGTTATTGGCGTAGATCTATCTGAGAATATGCTGCAGCGTGCCCGGGAGATGACGGATGATTCTCGGATTGAGTACAGGCATATGGCCATTGAAGATATTGAATTTGCCCCTGAACAATTTGATGTGGTCATTAGCTCACTTGCGCTGCACTACATTGAACATTTGGATCAGGTATTTGCTCAAATCCATGCTTGTCTTGTCGAGGGTGGTACATTGGTATATTCAGTGGAACATCCGATCTTCACGGCTCGTGCTGCGCAGGATTGGCACTATGGGCCTCAAGGTGAGATTATGCATTGGCCTGTGGATGACTACCATCAGGAGGGAAAGCGTGTCGCCAATTTCCTGAATCAGGACGTAGTTAAGTACCACCGGACGTTGGAAACCCATCTGAATGAACTGATCCAGGCGGGATTTGTGATTCAGCAGGTTGCTGAGTCCAAACCTTCACCTGAGATGATGGAAATCCCGGGTATGCGAGACGAGAATCGCCGTCCCATGTTTCTCATGATCGCAGCAGTTAAAGCATGAGCTATCTGTAAAGTTGGCTAGAATGGTTAGTATTAGGCTGCATAGCCTGGATATGGCTTAACCAGTAGGTTCACATCGTTGGAACCCTACTGGTTTATTTTAATTAATTTTAGAAAAGGAAATGAGAAAATGATCGGATTGGGAACCAAACCGGAGATGATACAGTCTTATTAAGTGAGGTGAACATCCGTTGGAATATCAATTTCTGGCCCAGGCCCAGACGATCGACAATTACACACTCAGCAGCATGATGGATGACTATGGAAATGATGTGTGGAACTATGCATACTTTTTGACCAAAAGTACGGAGCAGGCAGACGAAATATCACAGCAAGTATTTATTCGGGCATACTCCGGGATCAAACACTTTCGCGGGGAGTGCTCTCTGAAAACCTGGTTGCTCACCATTACTAGAAATACGACATTTACATACCGGAAATCGAGGTTTTTTCGCAGCAGTTTATGGGGGGAGACGCTTCCGATCGAATCAGAACAGGGACCTTCACATATTCGTGAGATGACGCCTGCACCATATGCCCATCCCTCAGCTGAAGCCGAGGTAATAAGTAGGGAGCATGTACATGAAATATGGGATATCGTTCTGGCTCTGCCGGATAAGTTTCGTGAAATCTTGTTGCTGCATCTGAAGTATGAGCTCACTATGAACGAAATTGCGGAAATGTTGAGAATCAGTACAGGTACAGTGAAATCGAGATTATCACGGGGCAAAGCTAAAGTGCGGAAACAATGGGAGGAGAGAAATAGATGAGGTTCAAGGATGAGGACTGGGAAAAAGAAATCCGCAAGGAGCCGTTTGCATCGTCTCCTTTTCAAGACCAGCACAAGCAGAATGTACTTCGCCAGGTGGAATGGATGAAAACGGGTGAGAAACATGTCAATGATGCTCCAGATCACAAGAAGAAACAACATACTATGAAGCGTAACCGTCGTACTGTTCGTTCACGTCCCTGGAAGGTTGTTGTAGTTACAACAGTTGCGGCAGTAGCTGCAGCAGCTATCTTATGGAATGGACAGGTTCTGGAACCCATTGTAGAGAAGGTGTATCCTGTGTCTGCTCTGCAGCTCTCGGAGGACCCTAGCATGAACCTGCTAACAAGCGAGATGAAGCAAACTGTAGCTATGACGATGAGAGACTATCTAGGTAAACAACTGGAAGTCCATTACGCTAAGAAGGGTCCAATTACCGGGTGGGTATATATCGAGGCTGGCGACGTGAATAAATCAGAGTATGCCAAGATGTGGCTGGATGGGAAGACTGGAGCACTGGTGGAAGCCGATATGCGAAGTGAGATGCCTGGCAGCGAGCTGGAGTACCGGTTTCTGCGTCAAGTCCCTGGGCTTCTTAAAGGAATTAACAGCGATCCAACGCTGAAGCCAATCTCAGCCAGACGTTATGTGAAAATGAAGCAGGGTCAGGAGAAGCCTGTATGGTTTACCACATTATTTTTGGAGAACGGGAAAGGTAGTGGCAGCATTGAATGGACACGGGATGAAGCAGTTTCGGTTTCTGGTACAGTGAGTACCGACACAGTGTCCAAAGATTTGATAACCAATGCGAGAAGTTCGATTGAAGCCTTGTCTGGTGAGCCAGCACCTGCTTTGAAAAGTGTAACGTTTACTCAAAATGATAAACAGCTTGAGGAAACAACGTCCCTGTATTTTGGAGACCGCTATTTGGTAAGAAGTGTTGGTGGGAGATTTAGCAATGAATATACTGTAATGGATTTTCAAAGGGGCGTTCCAGAGCTCGAAACGGGTGAGGAGTATGAGCTCTACTTTGATAAGCTGAATAACATGGACGAAAAAATAATCAGGCAGAATGCAGCACCCATAATCCAAAAAATGTTCGGTATTGATCTTGATAAATATGTCTTTGAACGGGATAAAAACAATGTTGGCATGGCAACATTCCGCTTGGAAGAGATGGCCAATATGATTCAAATTCGTTATGAAGAAAATGCACGCATTACCATGATTACAATATCAGATCTTTAAGTTTAATCGGTATGATACAATCCTAATAGCTTAGGAATTGAACATAAGGAGAGCATAATGAAATATTTGGTGAGTTCATGTCTTGCTGGCGTAGCCTGCCGTTACAACGGAACAGCGAGTCTGGATGAGAAGATTCAGGAGCTCGTAGCGCAAGAGCAGGCCATGATGGTCTGTCCGGAACTGCTCGGCGGATTCTCCACCCCGCGGGAACCGGCAGAGATTATCGGAGGTACAGGCAAGGATGTGCTCGCAGGCACAGCACAGGTGCTGGAGAGAGGTGGCAGGGACGTTACAGATCTGTATATTAAGGGAGCCTATCAAACGCTGGAATGGGCCAAAAAATTGGATGTTTCTTGTGTTGTATTGAAGGAGTTCAGTCCTTCCTGCGGCACACAAGCCATCTATGATGGTAACTTCACTAATCACAAGGTACAAGGTGAAGGCGTCACATCCGCTCTGCTTCGGCAAGAAGGCTATAAAGTCATTTCGGAAGTTGAATTCATGGAACAATTGTAAAGCATACAAGGTATGGAACAAGCCGCCCAGGAGAATAATCATATTCTCGAAGCGGCTTTTTCTCTTTGTAACGACACAATACTTACTTTTAAATACTGAGCAACAATAATGTGCGTACTTTTAATTTGTAGTTATAGATTCTAAACTAATACTTAAGCAAATGAGAAAATAATGAAGACACCGAGAGTCAGCATACCATTAAAATAATTAAAGAGAAGGACGTGGAGTTTCATGGAGCCTACAACACAAACAATGAAAAAAGAAGAAATTTTGAACGCATATCATTTCCGGCATGCAACGAAGGTATTTGATGGTTCACGGAAAATTACAGCGGAGGATTTTGAATTTATTCTGGAAACAGGAAGGCTATCACCGAGTTCGATCGGATTCGAGCCATGGAAGTTCTTGATTGTGCAAAAACCGGAGCTACGCCAGCGCTTGTCTGAAGTATCCTCTGGAGCGCAGAAGCAATTGGCAACGGCGAGCCATTTCGTGGTCATTCTGGCCCGGACCGATGCAAGTTATAATTCCCCTTATGCGGAGTACATGCTCAAAGAGATTAAGGGCATGCCGGATGATGTGTTTGAGTTAACAAGTGCGGCATACGGAAATTTTCAAAACAACCAGCGTCTGCTTGAGAACCCAAAAACGCTATTCGATTGGGCATCCAAACAGACTTACATTGCACTTGGCAATATGATGACCTCGGCAGCTCTTATTGGCATCGATTCTTGCCCGATTGAAGGTTTCAGCTACCAGGATGTGCATCGTATTCTCGAAGAAGAAGGTTTGCTGGAGAATGGAGCGTGGGACATTTCGATGATGGCGGCGTTTGGCTATCGTGCAGAGGAACCTAAACGCGAAAAGTCTCGGCAACCTCTGGACAAGATTACAGAATGGATTGAGTAAATAAAATCATACGAAGTAAGCCTCGGTTATCTTCTGTTACATCAAGGAGGTAGCAGGGGCTGATTTGACAAATGCCAACGCTTTAATAAAACACATTAATAAAAATGAAGCTTGCTTATATATAGACATCTATGTATAATGAGGTCATGCCAAAATATAATGCAATTGCACTAATCGCTAGGATCAGGGATCATGTGAACAAACGCATTGTTCAGGAACTGGAGCAGCACGACGTTACGGGGATTGTTCCATCCCACGGTGACATTTTGATGTTTTTGTACCGTGAAGATTCGCTGTCCATCAAGACGCTGGCCGAACGTGTTCATCGTACACAGCCAACGGTGACCGTGCTTGTGAACAAGCTGGAGAAGCTGGGCTATGTGGAACGCAGCAAGAGTGCGGAAGACAGCCGGGTGACGTTGATTCGCCTCACAGAGCAAGGACGGCAGCTTAAGCCCATTTTTGAACAAGTATCGGAGACAATTCAGGAAATGGTCTATGGTGGAATGACAGATGAGCAAGCGGAACAGCTGGAAAGTCTGTTGATTGGAATCGTTCATAAGCTATAAAAAAAGAAAAAATTTTTTTAGACAAAAACATAGATATCTATGGATAGGTCTAGTGAGTATCAATTGCTTCACTATGCAGCAGCATAATATAACAATAACCTGGAGGTAATCTATTATGAAACATCTTATCGTATATGCACATCCCCACGCAGACAGCTTCAATCGCGCCATTCTAAACACGGCTGTAGAAGCACTTGAAGCCCAAGGTCATGAAGTTGTTGTTCGTGATCTGTATGCTCTGGAATTTCAGCCTGTATTGAGCGCAGCTGACACGGCATCCATGCGAGCAGGACAGAATCCACAAGATATTGCGACAGAGCAGAAGTTTATCACGGATGCCGATGCAATTACGTTTATCTACCCAATCTGGTGGACAGGGCTGCCGGCAATCTTGAAAGGGTACGTTGACCGGGTATTTGCATATGGTTTTGCTTATGCTTCAGGCGAAGCAGGAATCGAGAAGCTGTTAACAGGCAAAAAAGGACTGATCATCAATACACACGGTACACCTAGTGACATATATGACCAGATTGGCATGACTGCCGGCATGAAAATGACCTCCGATGTCGGAATCTTTGATTTCGTAGGAATTGAGTCCGTGGATCATTTGTTCTTTGGCAGTATCGGATATCTGGATGACTCAGCTTATCAATCCATGTTGGAGCAAGTGAAGCAAACGGTAAGCACCAAATTCTAACGAAGACTAATGCAACAATTGGCAGGTCGATTCGCATGATGAATCGACCTGTTTGGTTTGCAAAATAGAAGAAAGGGGGTATAATCTTACCCATGGAACCTTTACTCATATTTAAAGCTTTGTCCAACGAGACACGCAGGCAGATACTGTCATGGCTCAAAGATCCGGAGCAGCATTTCTCACCTCTGGAATTGTCTCAGCATCCCGATAAAGGGAAGAGCGGGATCTGTGTCGGAACCATTCAGATGAAGGCTGGATTGGCTCAATCCGTCATATCCAGTTATTTGCTGACCATGCTCAAAGCCGGGCTGCTGCTCTCCGAGCGCAGGGGCCAGTGGACGTATTATCGCCGCAACGAAGAAACCATTCGTCAATTTGCCGAGTATGTACAGCACGAGTTATAAAGCCGGACGCCAGGACGGAAGCAAGAATGCAGCAGCAGGCGGGGATTCCGTCCGGATGTAAACGGCGAAGAACAATGCTGGTACTCCTATTTCTATGTGTATTTACATCTATATATCTGGATATACAAAAATATATCTCACCAAAGGAGAACTTCTTATAATGACTACTGATAACCAAGTTTCATCCCATAAACAACATATTAACGACGTTAAGCTGTCCATCCTGGATCTGGCTCCTGTCGTTGTGGGTGCTACACCTGCAGATGCGCTCCGCAATAGTCTGGATCTGGCACAGCATGCCGAGCGTTGGGGATACCATCGCTACTGGGTAGCTGAGCATCATAATATGCCAGGTATTGCTTCTTCCGCTACATCGGTAGTGATCGGATACCTGGCAAGTGGCACGAATACCATTCGTCTCGGTTCCGGTGGTATCATGCTGCCCAACCATGCACCACTCGTTATTGCCGAGCAGTTCGGAACACTGGAATCCCTATATCCGGGCCGTATCGATCTTGGACTGGGCCGTGCACCAGGTAGTGACCGCCGTACCTCTCTTGCACTGCGCAAAGATCTGAACAGCGGAGAAGACTTCCCGGAATTGCTGGCTGAGCTGAGAGCGTACTTCGATACATCTGCTACATCCTATCATGCACCTGTTCGTGCGGTGCCGGGTGAAGGGTTGAACATCCCAATTTACCTGCTCGGTTCCAGTGATTTCAGTGCACGTTTGGCAGGGCGGCTCGGATTGCCGTTTGCTTTTGCCAGCCACTTCTCGCCCGATTATACTCGTATTGCCCTTGAAACATATCGAAGCAGCTTCCAGCCCTCTGACACACTGAAGGAGCCGCATGTTATTGTAGGTGTGAATGCAGTTGTTGCAGATACCGATGAAGAAGCAGCATGGCTTGGCACAACGATGCAGCAGCAGTTCCTGAACATCATCCGCGGGACGACAGGACTGGTACAACCACCAGCCGATATGGAAGGCAAATGGACCGACCGCGAGCGAGCTGGAGTGGAACAGACGCTGAAAGCAGCCGTGAACGGCTCACCTGAGACGGTACGTGGACAGCTTGAATCATTTATTGCCCAGACACAAGCGGATGAGGTTATTATTACATCTATGATTTATGACCATCAGGCACGTCTGCATTCTTATGAATTGATCGCACAATTGGCGGGTAAGGCATAACTTTAACAGCATAAGAACAAGGATTAGAATATCGGATTCAATAACGGGTCGCCCTCGCAAGAGGCGGTCCGTTTTTGCTTATCAAGAACTCATCCTAATGAATTTATGAGGCAGTTCTGATTTTTTAGGGTAAAATGACATTACGGTCTATTTTGAAACGGTTAAAAGAGCCGTACGTATAAACCAAGAGCATTATACATATGTTGGCTTGTACAAGTTTCTTTATTCGCATGTGCATGAGGCATGCAGTATGAAAGCTTATTTTTATCATGATCAGATACATAAGAGAGGAAGACATGCCCATGGAGCAACCCGAACAACCCCGCATTTGGCCGGATCGGTTTAAGCGGTTTTTTCTGAACAACAAGTTTGTCCTATTTCTGCTGATTCTGCTGCTGGTCGGATTAAACGTGATGGTGCTAACAAAGATATCCTTTGTTCTGCATCCAGTTGCGGTGCTAATCAAGACGATTGTACTGCCTATCATTCTGTCTGGTATCCTCTACTATCTGCTGAATCCGCTGGTGGATGTGATGGAAAAGTGGAAGATTAAGCGTGGATGGTCGATACTGATCCTTTACCTCGCGATTGGCGGCATTTTGACGGTTGTGGTATTGGCAGTCATTCCAGTGCTCCGCAATCAGATTATGGGGCTTATCGCTAATTTCCCGATGTATAGTGAAAATGTCAGACAGCAGTTCGAGGAGCTTACGGGCAGTCAGCTGTTCAGTCAGGTCCAGGAAACGGTGAACATGAACTGGCAGGACTGGTGGGGAACGATCTCCGAGAAAGCTACAGAGATTCTGAATTCCACCTGGAATAAACTCGGCGGTTTCCTTGGAGCTTTTACCGAAACGGTATTATCCATTGTAACCGTACCATTTATTCTGTTTTACCTGCTTAAGGACGGGAAGAAGCTTCCGGAGAAGATCCTGTCGTTTCTGCCGATCAAAAGCCGTACGGGTGCCATGGAGGTACTTCACGACATTAACCACCAGATCAGTTCGTTCATTCGCGGGCAAATTATCGTGAGCTTCTGTATCGGTATCCTGCTCTATATCGGTTATATGATCATTGGACTGGATTACGCATTGATTCTGGCCATTATCGCTTCCTTTACCAGCGTGGTGCCGTATCTGGGACCTGCGATTGCCATTACGCCTGCACTCATTGTGGCGCTGGTGACTTCTCCCGTGATGCTGCTGAAAATGGTGGCGGTATGGACGATTGTACAGCTAATTGAAGGGAAGTTTATCTCTCCACAGATCATGGGCAAAACGCTCAAAATTCATCCGATCACAATTATCTTTGTCATTCTGACATCAGGCAATCTGTTCGGTGTGGTGGGCATTCTGCTGGCCGTTCCGGGTTATGCGGTGCTTAAGGTCTGTGTATCCCACATCTTCAACTGGTTCAAGAGCCGTTCCGGTCTGTATGATCCGAATAAAAACAATTTACTGTAGGTACTGCATGTGGAAAACGGTACCCTTAACGAAAGAGAACCCCTGTCATCGGCAGCAGCCGAAAGACGGGGGTTCTCTTTGTCTGAACAGGCTGGCTTACGCCTAGCCATGTTTAATATGCTGGAGCGTTTGCAGGAAGATTTGCTCTATATGCGTATCATCCAGAGAATAATACACCGTCTTGCCTTCCTTGCGGCGTTTGACGATCCGCATGTTGCGGAGTGAACGCAGCTGGTGTGAAATGGCCGACTGTCCCATATCAAGCAGCACCGTCAGATCATGTACACATAATTCCTTCTGCAACAGCGCATCAATAATACGTAGTCGGGTTGGGTCACTGAACGCCTTGAACCAATCCGCCATCTCGGAAGAAGTCTCCCGATCTATAAGGGAAGTGCGGATGGACTCTACGTCCGCTTCCGTTCCCGAGCAGGCCGCATCACAATCCGCTGGCGCTTTAACCGGTTGTTCCATTTCCTATCACCGCCTATGCTAGCAACTATACGCCTATTATATCCAAAAAACGTCTAAAGCGAAATGATTACTATTAGCATATTCTGTCTGTAAAATCAACATCGATCGTTGACACTCCAGTTTAGGCGTGCATATAATAGGGTTAATCAAATATATGAATGGTTGCTCATATATTAACTTCAATTAAAATGTTCATGCTGCTTCAAACTGCAAAGGGGAGAATTCACATGGGAACCGGTCAGGAACAGGTGAAACGAGAACTGCTGCTGGATGGATTGGATTGTGCCAATTGTGCGCTGAAGATTGAGAATGGTGTCAAAAAAATAAAGGGTATAACGGATTGCTCCGTTAATTTCGTAACCAAAACCCTGCTGGTGCATACAACTTCCGATATGGATGAGCAAGTTATGGAAGAAGCGAAGCGTAAGGTCCTGCGGCTTGAGCCGCACATTCGCATCTCGGAAAAAGGGAGACCGCCGCTCGGCAATCAGACTTCTGCCGGGCTGGGAGATCCATTGGACGGCCAACTGCACACACATGCAGAAACAGCTGTGGAAGGAGCGCATCACCATAGCCATGGTCATGGTGCACAACATCATGCGCATGATCATCACAGTCATGCCGGGCATGACCACGGTCATTCACATGATCATGATGCGCATGCCGGGCATTCGCACGAGCATGGTGCAGGACAGACGAAGGTGCTGCTTACCCGGCTTGCCGCCGGCTCTGCCCTACTTGCTGCGGCCATCTGGTCCCCACTGGACGGATGGGCACAGCTCGCTCTCTATATCGTTGCTTATCTGATTGCAGGAGGAGATATCGTCCTCCAGGCTTGCAAAAACATCATTCGTGGTCAGGTATTCGACGAGTACTTCCTGATGTCGGTTGCAACGATTGGTGCTTTTGCCATTGGTGAGTATCCTGAAGGGGTAGCGGTTATGCTCTTCTATCAGCTTGGGGAGCTGTTTCAGGGTATGGCGGTTAACCGCTCTCGCAAGTCGATTCAGTCGCTTATGGACATTCGCCCGGACTATGCCAATATTCTGGTCGGTTCTGGCGATGAGACCAAGCGTGTCTCTCCTGAAGATGTGCGCATCGGTGATCGCATCGTTGTCCGTGCGGGTGAGAAGGTTCCGCTGGATGGAATGGTGAAGGCAGGACATTCCATGGTAGACACGTCTGCTCTTACAGGGGAATCCGTTCCTCGGGAACTGGAGCCTGGAAGTGATGTACTCAGTGGTTTTGTGAATAAGAATGGTATGCTGACGATTGAAGTGACCAAAACCTTCGGAGAATCGACGGTATCCAAGATTCTGGATCTGGTGCAGAATGCCAGCAGCCGCAAAGCGAAAACGGAACACTTCATCAGTAAATTTGCCCGTTATTACACGCCGATCGTCGTTATTCTTGCAGCGTTGATTGCGTTCGTACCACCGCTCGTGCTAAGTGGTGCAACATTTGCCGATTGGATTTATCGTGCACTGGTCTTTCTGGTCATCTCCTGTCCATGCGCACTGGTAGTTTCCATTCCACTCGGATTCTTCGGCGGGATCGGGGCTGCCTCCCGTAACGGGATTCTGGTGAAAGGCAGCAATTACCTTGAAGCATTGAATGATGTGAAAATAGTTGTTTTTGATAAAACGGGTACACTAACCAAAGGTGTATTCAACGTAACGGCTATTCGTCCGGAAGGCGAACGTACAGAAGGTGAACTGATGGAACTCGCAGCCATCGCGGAGGCCCAATCGAATCACCCCATCGCCGAATCGATTCGTGCAGCCTGGGCCAAAGATATCCGTACACAAGGTGTTGAAGGATATGACGAGGTTGCCGGACATGGGATCAGAGTCCGTGTGGATGGCCGTGAAGTGCTGGCAGGGAACGCGAAACTGATGGAACAGGCGGGTATTACTTATACCAAGCCAGAGACGGTAGGGACAGTGGTACACGTTGCTGAAGCAGGCGCATATGCTGGCCATTTGATTATTGCGGATGAAGTGAAGGATGATGCTGCGGCAGCGATACAGGCACTGAAGACACTCGGCATCCGCAAAACGGTCATGCTCACAGGTGATGCCAAAGCCGTTGGTGAAGCCGTTGGCCAGCAGCTGGGAGTCGATGAGGTATACGCTGAGCTTCTGCCTCAGCACAAAGTAGAACGGCTCGAAGAGCTCGAAGCGGGCAAGTCTCCGAAGGAGAAAATGGTGTTTGTCGGGGATGGCATCAACGATACACCTGTGCTGGCTCGTGCGGATGTAGGTGTAGCCATGGGAGGACTCGGGTCTGATGCTGCCATCGAAGCCGCAGATGTGGTCATCATGACGGATGAACCGTCCAGATTGGCAAGCGCCATCCGCATTGCGAAGCGGACACGAATGATTGTCTGGCAAAATATCGGTTTTGCCTTGGGCGTTAAGGTGATCTTCCTACTGCTTGGAGTGTTCGGCATAGCCACGATGTGGGAAGCTGTTTTCTCCGATGTGGGTGTTACGGTTCTAGCCGTTCTGAACGCTATGCGGGTGCTGCGTGTGAAGAACATTTAAGTTTTCGAAACGAACGACGCGGCTCTTCGTATATACGTAGAGCCGTTTTTTTATTTTTATGGCTGCAGGCATGTTTAGAGGCACGTTTGAAGAGAAGGGGAGAACAATTTGGCAGGAGCAATTGTAGGGTTAATATGCGGAGTGTGCTATTTCGTGCTGGGGTTAATGCTGTTCAAAAAACCGCCGAAAAAGATTAATGGCATATATGGTTATCGTACCCCGCGCGCCATGAGTGATCCCGATTTATGGGACGAAGCTCAGCGTTACAGCGCAAACCTGATGATGCAGTTTGGGGTCATAATTACGGTGTTTGGTATTCTTGGATTCTGGTTTACCGATGTACAGGCACTCGTACTCAGTCTGTTTGCAGTTGCGTTCTATACGTTCAGACTGTTTACGAAAGTGGAAGGGCGCTTAAAGGAAGTACAGCATGCTCAGAAGCGGAAGCAAAGCGAGCAAGGTGCATCATAGAAAATCGTAGTTTGATGTATATAAGATAGAGGCAGAAGATCCGCGAAAGCGGGTCTTTTTTGTGTTCGGTGAGGTCATGGCGCTGCTGCAGATCAAATCTAACGTTGACGTTAACGTTATAATTATATATAATTATGTACATAACATTATAGACATATAAAAGTGAGGTGAAGGAAATGAGCTTGTATAAGATCGACGACGTAGCCAAGGAATGTGGTTTGACGAAGCGTACCATCCGGTATTACGAAGAGATTGGTGTCATGCCTTCACCTCAGCGGACGGACGGTGGCACGCGGCTGTATACGAGAGAGGATATCGACTATCTGAAAAAGGTCGTCCGTGCCAAGGAAGTGCTTGGCTTCTCCCTACAGGAACTGCATACGTATATCGCAATGGCTGATGTGCTGAATGAGCAGCGATTTGATTACCAGCAGACAACCGAAGTGAAGGATCGGATTGAAAAACTCACGAGTATGGATGAAACGCTGGGTGGTCAACTACAGTTAATTGAACAGAAACTGCAGAGTATTCATGCCGTACAGGCAGAGCTGGAGGATTTGCGAGAAAGGGTTCAGAACGGGATTCAGCGATTACAAAAGAATGAGATTACGAAACATCCGGAAGACGGATAAGCAAGAGAGCAGCACATAACTCCATACAAACGAAATCGTGCAAGCACCGGAGAGCCGGTGTCATTTTGTGCCGTTTTGTTTCACTTGATTTTGAAAATGAAATGAAAATTTCATGCATTACAATTATATTTCAATTCATAACTAGGAGGTATCATGTATGAAAAGAGAACCATCCTTACCTGATGAACTGCCGTCATCACGCGGAGGATTACTGTCCCAACCACGGGCTGTATGGGCTGTCGCCTTCGCTTGTATCATTTCATTTATGGGGCTGGGATTGGTTGACCCGATCCTGCCTGCCATTGCAGATCAGCTGCATGCATCCAAAAGTCAGGTTTCCTTGCTGTTTACAAGCTATAACGCCGTAACCGGGATTGCCATGCTGATTACTGGCGTTGTTTCCAGCCGGATCGGTGTCAAATGGACGCTGCTTAGCGGGATTATACTTATCGTCATCTTCTCTGCTCTGGGCGGAACATCAGATACGGTTGGTGCCCTGGTTGGTTACCGCGGAGGCTGGGGGCTAGGTAATGCCTTGTTTATCGCTACAGCGTTATCTGCCATTGTTGGTCTGTCCACTTCGGGGACAGCCAAAGCGATTATTTTGTACGAAGCTGCCCTTGGTCTTGGTATTGCCGTAGGTCCACTGCTTGGTGGTGAGCTTGGTTCCATCTCATGGCGTGGCCCATTCTATGGCGTTGCAGTCCTGATGATGATTGCCTTTATCAGCATTACGTTTATGCTGCCCAAAATGGCCAAGCCGAAAACACGCAGTTCCTTGTCCGATCCGTTCAAGGCGCTGGGTTATCCATCCCTGAAAACACTGGCGATTACTGCCTTCCTGTATAACTTTGGTTTCTTCACGTTGATGGCTTATTCACCTTATGTGATGAACCTGGATGAGCACGGACTTGGTTATGTGTTCTTTGGCTGGGGCCTCATGCTTGCGATTACGTCGGTATTCGTGGCACCAAGACTGCAGCGTCGATTCGGCTCGGTCCCTTCCATGAGTGTTATGCTGACCCTGTTTGCGATTGACCTTATTGTTATGGCCGTGGGTACAGTCATGGGATCGTCCACAACTGTCATTGTTGCTGTTATCGTCGCCGGGATATTCCTCGGTATCAACAACACATTGATTACGACGGCTGTTATGGAGGCTGCTCCGGTTGAACGCTCGGTTGCGTCCGCTGCCTACAGCTTCGTACGTTTCCTTGGCGGTGCGCTGGCACCTTGGCTTGCAGGTAAATTGTCGGAATGGTTCCTGCCGGAAACACCGTTTTATTTTGGCGCATTGATGGTATTGGTTGGTGTCGTGGTTCTGCTTGCACGCCGTAGACATCTGCGTGATATCGATGCAGCAATTACACATTAATGGATGGGGGAATTGAAATGCTGGAACGAATCGTAGTGGCTGTTGATGGGTCGGATCATGCTCATAAGGCGTTGGAAACAGCAGTTGACTTAGCTGAAAATTTGAAGCATCCCGCCAGATTGATTATCGTGCATGTGAATCCTTCTATATCGTTGAATGAGCCGGCTCTGGGAGTAGACCTCGAAGCCCGAATTGCGGAAGAAGGGCGGCATATTATTGCACCGGTAGAACAGCTGTTGTCCGGACATTCTATCCCTTATGAGACGCTGCTGATAGCAGGAGACCCGGTAAACGAGATCTGCCGGGTATCGCGTGAGAGAGAGGGCAATCTCATTGTAATGGGCACGGGTGGCAAAAGCGTGCTGGCTGAAATCGTCGTTGGCAGTGTCAGCCACGGTGTATTGAAACAAGCAGAATGCCCGGTATTAACGGTGAAATAGGACTCTGCCAGAATTAAGGCTGGGTTGAAGATACTGCTGTGGTGTATAAATAGATAAAGGATAACTGCGATCACCAGGTTGTTCTGTCATGGACTTGACCCGCTGTAACTTCATAGGTCGGACTTGCAGCAATGATGGATTGGAGGATTCAATAATGAAAAAACAACATCTGTTTATCGGTGGTAAACCCACGGAATCCATAAAATATAAGGCACTTCAGGCACCGTATTCCGGAGAAACATTGGCGGAAGTGTCTACCGCTTCAGCGGAGGAGGCAGAAGCAGCCATAACAGCTGCCGTTCAGGCCGGCAAAGAGATGCGCTTCATGCCTGCCCATAAGCGTGCAGACATTCTCTACAAACTCTCGGCCCTGCTGGAAGAGCGGAAGGAAGAGGCGGCACGAGTGATTGCGCTGGAAGCTGCCAAGCCGATCACGGCTGCCCTTGCGGAAGTGGATCGTACCGTGGAAACGTACCGTTTTGCCGCAGAAGAAGCGAAGCGGTTGACGGGAGAGACTGTTCCCCTGGATGCAGCCAAGGGCGGCGAAGGGCGCATCGGATATACCATGCGACAGCCTCTGGGTGTCATCGGGGCGATTACGCCGTTTAATTTTCCGATGAATTTGGTGGCACACAAGGTTGGACCTGCACTTGCAGCAGGCAATACCATTGTTCTGAAACCGGCTGAGCAGACACCGTTGTCTGCCTACTATATTGCAAACCTGCTTCAGGAAGCCGGGTTGCCGGATGGGGCATTAAACGTGGTAAGCGGAGATGGCAAAACAATTGGTGATGTGCTCGTATCCGATCCACGCATAGCCCATATTACATTTACGGGCAGCCCAGCTGTAGGGACAAGCATTCGCAGTCAGGCGGGATTGAAACGGGTAACACTGGAACTTGGATCAAATGCAGCTGTCATTGTGGATCAGGATGCGGATCTGGACAAAGTCGTGCCAAGATGCGTGACAGGTGCTTTTACGTATCAGGGTCAGGTATGCATTTCATTGCAGCGTATCTATGTACACCGTGCCATTGCAGACGAATTCATACGCCGCTTCGCGGAAGAAGCGAATCAAGTCGTGATAGGAGATCCGCTGAAGCCGGATACGGTTGTTTCGGCCCTTATTACAGCCAAAGACGTACAGCGGACACTGGATTGGATCGGAGAGGCAAAACAGGCAGGAGCTACGGTCGCCGCAGGAGGAGAGGCTGAAGGAGGCGTGCTGCGTCCAACCGTGCTCGTTAACGTGCCGCGTGATGCCAAGGTGTCGTGCCAGGAAGTCTTTGCACCGATTGTTGTAATTAACACTGTTGACTCGGTCCAAGAAGGCATTGAGTACGTAAATGATTCTATCTATGGACTGCAGGCTGGTATATTCACGAACAATATTCATACGGCACTGCATGCAGCTGATCATATCGAGGCTGGAGGGGTCATAATTAACGACATTCCTACGTTCCGGGTGGATCACATGCCATACGGTGGTGTGAAGCAGAGCGGTATGGGACGTGAAGGTGTCAAATACGCCGTTGAAGAAATGACAGAACTCAAATTTGTCATGTTCAATAAAAATTAAGGATGTTTGCAAACAGGCTGTTTTGCCCTGTCTAACATGAAGTAATAATAAGGTCCTGCACCCAATGTAGTTGGTGCGGGACTTTTCTTATATCAATCAATAGGAAATAGTGAAAACACTTTCGATTTCCCTTCTGACCCCCGGTTCACATCCCATCAGAAGGGTATAAATATTTTACATACCGCAAAACAATCGACTAATTGTTGTCCCCATCTTGTACCTAACTCAATCAACATAAAAAGCAGTATGAATAAACCTGAATCATAAGGCAGTGTAGACAGGAGGTGTTGCGAATGGCGTATACCATGGCAGACGTATCCGGCATGTCCGGTATAAGTCTGAATGAATTGAGCCAATATGTGAAATCAGGTTGGCTAACACCTGCATTTGCAGGTAGAGACCAGAATGAAGTTTATTATGAGAAACCGGAGCTGTTGAAGCTCCAGCAGATTCTGTTCTGTAAGGAGCTGGGAGTGGAGCAGGAAGAAATCGGCTCCATGCTGCAGGAGGATCATCACGATATCATTCAACTGATGCAGCAACAGCGCATTCAGCTGCTGGAGAAGGCCTTACATTTGCATGGCTTGATCCAGACTCTGGACAAAACCATTTCCCATTTGCAGGGAGAATATGAGCTTGAGGTTCGGGAGTTGTATCAGGGTTTTGTCAAAAAAGGGCATCACAGTATGCTGCCTGATTCAACGGAGGCACCGAACCATGAACCGGTCATAACGAATAACTGGCATCCAGCACAATCTGAATCAGCCGTATCTTATGACGGGGAACTCAAAACCAAAGAAGATTACCTGGATTCCCAGGAAAAAATAGACCGAATCAACCGGGACTTACAGCGGGCGATCGAAGATGGCCTGACACCTGAATCCCCGGAAGTTCAGCATATCATTGGCAGACATCTCGAATGGGTCAAGGATTATTACACGCCTACTGCCGAAATCTATCGTGATTTGGGCAATCTGTATGTGGAGCATCAAAATTTCCGCCAAATGTACGATGGTTATCATCCGAAGCTGGCTGAATTTTTGCGAGACGGCATGATGATCAAAGCGGAACAGGAATTGACCTAGATGCATAGAGTAACCATGGGCGAGCAGAACATGGATGTAAAGGCATAAACCAAAAAGCACAGACCACTAATGGTCTGTGCTTTTTGGTTATCTTCGGTACGTATTGCTGTAACGACCTGCTTATTATAGGTACAATGACCTTCGGCAGAACCGTGGTTACAGCTGCTCTGTGAGCAGTTTGACGGCCTGTTCCAGGAAAATACGATCTTCGTCGTCAAACCGGTTTTTGATCGGGCTGTCGATGTCGAGCACCCCATATAATTCGCCGTCTTTGATAATGGGCACGACAATCTCACTGTTCGATGCGGCATCGCAGGCAATATGACCTGGGAAAGCATGAACATCGTCTACAACGAGTGTGCGTCGTTCCGCCGCAGATGTGCCGCATACCCCGCGTCCGAGCGGAATACGGATGCAGGCAGGCAGCCCTTGGAATGGACCAAGAACAAGTTCTTTGCCATCATAAAGGTAGAATCCGACCCAATTGGTATCGGTTAAAAATACATTGAGCAGCGCCGCAGCGTTTGCCAGATTGGCAATGGCGCTTGGTTCATCGCGGATCAGAGCACTTAACTGTCCCAGGACGGCGGTGTGCTGCTCGCTTCGTGTTCCTTCATAGGAAACAGCTTGAAACATGGTGAATCACCCTCCCGAGCAAAAATGGTACTTATTTTCAAGATAGTGCAGTACATGCCTTTAGTCAAGCGGAGGATTTCGGTAGAATTTTGATTGAGAAGGGGAAACCCCTGTAAATTCATCCTGTTTCTCAGCTTCTCGCACGGGGTAATTACTTAGCAATCACGGAGGGCTATAACCCTGGAAGGAGTTTGGATTATGCACGCAGAGGTACAGAATCTTTTTGTACGGATTCATCTTCTATATTTGGCCCAAAATCAGGATTTAACCGTCGGTGACGCACTGCCTCTATTGGAGGAGCGCGGCTATCGTGTTGGTGAGCGGGAGATCAAGCAGGAGCTTGAACATCTCACGCAGGAAAACTTCCTGACCGCCCATGGCGACAAGTGGAGCCTGACCGGGACAGGCATTGAAGAGTATAAGGAAATTACGGCTGTGCTTGGCCGGGTCAGCGATGAGCTGCTGGGAGCAGATAAGAAGGCTTCAACCGCCTGAGGATGAAACTCTGGCAGGACAAGCTGTTACAGGACAGCTCGATTGAATCATACGTACAACAAGACCGGGACCCTTGCGGCCCGGTTTTTTTGATATCAAAACCGATGACTGAACGGTTGCCAATCGGCGCAGGTTATGTTTAGATGACTATTGAATCTTATGGTCTGCAGAGATGGATCGGATCGGAGTGTCTTTTTATGTATAAATCCAGAGGGAGAATTCCCGAACTCGAGACAGCACGACTTCGTCTGCGCAAAATGCGCCGCCGGGATGCGGCTCAGATGTTCGCATACTGGTCAGACCGGGAGGTGACCCGCTATATGAATCTGGCGCCGATGATCGGGACAAGTGAAGCTGCGGTTATGATTGGGTTGCTTAATCATATGGCAGGGGAAGAGGAGGCGATTCGCTGGGGCATCGAACTGAAGGAGAAAGGCCGTCTTATTGGTAGCTGTGGATACAATACCTGGCAGCTTGAAGGCGCATTCCGCGGAGAGATAGGTTACGAGCTGGGTCGTGACTACTGGCGGCATGGATATATGACCGAAGTGTTCTCGGTGATGCTGCCTTTCGGGTATGAGACCATGGGGCTTAACCGGATTGAAGCATTGGTCGACCCGCGAAATGCCGCTTCCGGTGAGTTTCTAATGAACCAAGGCTTCACGCGGGAAGGCCTGCTTCGCCAGGTACAGCATACGTCAACAGGGTATAAGGATATGGTGATGTACTCCCTGCTGTACGATGAGTGGCTGCGCAAGCACCGTAAATAAACAGAGAACAAAGAGAGAAGGGTTTGTGTGAATACAACCGGAGGTTTGAAACGCAGTTTCATCTTGGCAGGATTGTTGCTGGCAACCTTTTTGTCGGCGATTGAAGGAACGGTCATTGGTCCGGCGGGGCCAACGATTGTCAGTGAGCTGGGAAGTGTGCAGCTGCTAAGCTGGATCTTTACCGCATATCTGCTCACGATGGCTGTCAGCACGCCGATTTTTGGCAAGATCAGTGATCTTTACGGCCGAAAGCCCGTGTTCCTGATTGGCTGTGCATTGTTTTTGCTCGGTTCATTGCTTTGCTGTTTCTCACAGAATATGGAACAGTTGATTATTTTCCGTGCCATTCAGGGGATTGGGGCAGGAGCGGTTGTGCCTGTTACGTTTACGATTATTGGAGACATTTACCGAATTGAAGAACGAGGCAAGATTCAGGGCTGGATCAGTTCGGTGTGGGGCATATCTTCCCTGGCAGGGCCGCTGCTTGGCGGTTACTTTGTCGATAATCTTGGTTGGCAGTGGATTTTCGGATTCAACGTGCCATTTGGTCTGCTTGCCATGTGGTTCGTATTTCGTTATTTGAAGGAAGACATCTCACCTCGTACCGCCAAAATCGACTACGTCGGTGCGCTGACCTTCACGGTGGGCATAACGGCATTACTCTTTGTGTTGTCAGCAGGCGGGCAGTATTATGCCTGGAGCTCTCCGCTCATTTTGGGGCTGAGTGCAGTTGCGGTTGTATTCATGATCTTATTCTTTGTTGTTGAGAAAAGAGCCCAGGCGCCGATGGTTCCGCTGCATCTGTTCCGTATTCGGGATATCCGCGTTGCCAATATTGCGGGACTGCTCACCAGCACGTTGATGATCGGCCTGACCAGTTATTTGCCGTTATGGGTACAGGGCGTTCGCGGAGGCAATGCAACTGAATCCGGACTGCTGCTCGCGCCGATGTCTGTAGGCTGGTTAATCGGTAGCGTTTTGGCAGGTCGTCTGTTGATGAAAATCGGGTCACGTCTGACTGCGCTCATTGGATTGACCGGAATCGCGATTGGCTCGGGAGGGCTATTCCTGGTCGGGGGAACATCCCCGCAGGCCGTGCTGTTTGTTTTGACCTTTATATACGGACTTGGCTTTGGATTTGCGTTTACGATATTCACCATCATTGCACAGTCCTCTGTAGGATATCAGGAACGTGGATCTTCAACGGCACTGCATACGTTCATGCGTACTCTGGGGCAAACGATTGGCGCAGCCGTATTTGGCACATGGTTGAATTACCGGATATCGAAATTATCCAGTGAACAGCACCTGGCCGATGCCGGCATTTCCGAAAGTGACTTGAATGAGCTGCTCGCACCGCATACAGATGCTGCCTTGTCGGATGACAAATGGGCATTGCTTCGGAATGTGCTGGAAGGCAGTCTGCATTCCCTGTTTGTCATCATGTTCGTCATTGCGATCGTATCCTGGTTAACCACATTAGCATTACGCAAACGTTTAATCGTACCGGAAGAGGCAGAGGCAGGAATGCCGAAACAGGCCAAGGTTGCCGGGAAGTGATTGTCTAACCCATGCGGTACATAAGACCGATACTTTGTTGATTAGCACAACGAGATAAAGCACTGATTTCACCAGAAGGCAGCTGTGATCAGCTGCTTTTTTTGTTGGTTCTAAATGGGAATTTGATATAATTTATAGTAGGTTTTTACTTTTTCGCCGTACCAGATGGAGTTATCTGATATGAATGGGGCTGAGGTGTATTGAATAATTCAAAGACTGAATCTAATTGGTACATGCCATTTTCCATTAAATTATTTGCAGCCTTGCTGACCGTCATAACCATTTCTTTGTACGTTGGGGTTTCAAGATTTCTAACGTTGGCGGAACGAGCAGAAGATACGTATTACTATCCTTTTTGGTATATATGGATCATAAGTTTGCTGATCAATGCGGCCACGATGCTATTCCTCATTTTGCCTCTTTCCCTATTCGTCGATCGTGTGCTTGCTTCAACAAAAATGAAGGATCCAGGAACAAGGTTGATTTATGTAATTGTGGCTTATCTCCTGTTGGGGATAGGATGTGGTTTTCTATTTGCGATCTTTGTATTCAGGATGGATGCTTTTCAGCATACCGGGCAGTATTTATATGTACTGATCATTACGTTTGTTTATCTGTTATGGCAATTCATTTTGAAATGGATCAGCAAGCCGAGGAAGCGCGTAAGTTAATAAATAATTCAACAACAATAACCGGTTACGCCGCAGAATGGCGAAACCGGTTATTTTATTTTTCACTATTCAGCAGGGTTATTTCTTCAACCATTAGCGGATAGACGGTCTGCGCCGAGCGCAAGCCTTTCCAATAACTCAGACAGCAATGTCTTGTCACCCTCGCTCAGACCACTGACTGCACGATCGATCTTGTGTGCATACCCTGGATAGATATCATCCATGGTCCGGTGACCTTCCTCTGTCAGTTCCACAAATATAATCCGTCTGTCCTGCGGACAGTGTTTGCGATGTAAAAGCCCTTTTTGCTCCAGCTTATCAATGACATAGGTTACGTTCCCGCTCTGCAGCAGAAGTTGTGCGCCTACCTGTTGAATCGGCTGTGCTCCTTTCATATACAGTACTTCCAGCACCCCGTATGCAGTAGGGTTGAAGCCGTGCACTTTGCTACCGGATACAGCGTGTTCATTCACGCTCTTGAATGTTTTGGCCAAGGTGCGGTACAGATGAAGTGAACGTTCGGTTCCGATTTCTTGTAATTCCAGCATGCTGATCCCGCCTTTTCAGTTTAGTGATATAAGTTGAAATATAAGGTTACTATCTGCCACTACGATGACAGAACAACCCTCCAATCACTGTTATCTCCAGATTTTATTGAATCTTTTTCAAAGATAAAATCCGGTGATAAAGGTGAACGCGTTGCTTTTCAGGTTTTTTCTGTCCTCTTCGTTACGATTAACATGTAAACGATATATTCAACTTATATAGGGTTGAGTAGGTTACATTTGACGATTCAGATTGTCGCCATGTCCCTATTGTAAGCTTCTGTTTCCACTAAAAACATGCGATATGTCACAAGATCTGCATTTTTAGCATTTAAAATTTAAGCTTTCGTCCTTCTCCATGGCAGCCTGCACCTGAGAAAGTTCATCCTTCGGATGTTGGCTCTTCTCCGTCTCCGGAAGGAGGTTGGAATAAGTCTCCATTTATATAATTAAAGCCATATCAACATTCCGGCAAGTGGAGGAGAAGCGGAAATGGAAATGACAATGAAGGGACAACGCGGGCTGAAGCATAACCGTCCATTTGTAACACTGATGGTGGCGCAGGCCATCTCCAATCTGGGCGACTGGCTGCATTTGTTGGCAATCTTGACGTTGGTGGGAATACGTTGGAATGCTACGCCGTGGGAAATTACGTTTACTACACTTTGTGCGGCATTGCCTGTGCTGATGACAGGGCCGTTTGCAGGTGCGCTGGCGGATCGGATGAATCGGAAATGGTTGATGATCGCAGCGGACGGTGCACGAGTCGTGATTGTTGCCGGGTTCATTTTTGCCGATCAGATCTGGCATGTATACGTATTGCTTATTCTCAAATCGTTATTCGACGTCGTATTCTCACCTGCCAAGAACGGGAAGTTGAAGGAATTTGTGCCGCATGGGCAGCTGGCTCAAGCCGTTTCCATCAGCTCGGTGATCGAACAGATGTCCAAAATTATAGGTCCTGCGCTTGGCGGATTGCTGGTGGCAGCCTTTGGGATTACCTGGTGTTTTATTCTGGATTCAGCCTCGTTTCTCATCTCGGGTATTATTTTGCTGTGGATTCCGGGTAAGCGGGTGATCCAATCTGCAAGACCGTCCGTACAAGAAAGTAAGGGAGAAGAAATAGGGGGCATTTCATCCCGAGAAAAAGGTGCCTTTTTGAAGGATACGCTGGAAGGCGTTCGTATGCTCGCTTCACTTCCACAGGTAGGCTCTTCTCTCATTTTGCTGGCATCCGCCATTCTGTTTCTGCAATTTGCAGATTCCCAGACCGTTGTCCTGTTCAGACAGCTGCCTGGAATTTCGAGTGATCTGCTGGGGTGGTGCGTTGGTGCCAGTGGGGTTGGAACGTTAATTGCAGCCATGAGTGTGAGGAAGTGGAAAAGAGCAGGACATGTGCTGAAAATGGGCATTGGAACCTCGATAACTGGGCTTGTCATTGGTGCAGCAGGTGTCGTTGTCGGCGTATGGCCGCATGCTGGTCTGGGTGCTAACTTGCTGCTGATATCGATGTTTGCCCTGGCAGGAATCGGAATTGGGTTCGCCGTGGTGCCTTTTCAAATTTTGCTGCAGGAACAAACTCCTGAAGCGATGACTGGGCGTGTATTTGGTACTGTTGGCAGCGTCATGACAGCAAGCAATATTATGGGTCCTGTTGTAGGGGGATTTCTGGTCACGTCGTTTGGTGTTATCCCTGCCTTTGTATGTTCAGGCATTTTGATGACACTTCTGGGATTGGTCTATGTATTAAAACGCAGATCGAAAATGATGGATGTAACGGTGGCGAGTGAGGCAGTGGCTGTAAGCGATTAGCATCATTTGGTATGAGATTCCACTCTAGTGTTTTAAAAAGGCAGGGGCTTCGGAACCCTGCTTTTTTTGTGTGTTTAAAGGTTTTTCATTTTCCATCTCTAATTCATTAAAGATGCTCAAAATGATCAAATACAAAGCTAATACCTCCATTACAATAATGGAGAACACACTGGACAAGTCATTAACCGGGGAGTGAAGGTCATGAAGATCGATATGGAAGAGTCAGCATCGAAGCAGTCCATACTGGACGTACATATAGCAGAGGCAGGATATGAAGCAGGCAAGTCGACGATACAAAACATTCAAATCCAGGTGTATCCAGGAGAACTGGTAGGTATTATTGGTCCAAACGGTGCAGGCAAAAGCACGACCATCAAAACGATGCTTGGCTTGCTGGAGCATGCCGAGTTTGAGATTGCAATTGGAGGAGAGGGCAGATATGCCTACATCCCGGAGCAGCCTGTCTTTTATGAATATATGACTCTCTGGGAGCATCTTGATCTTGCAGCAGCGGCCTACGAAATGGAGGAAAGGGAATTTGTTGTGAGAGCGGAGGAACTGCTGGTTCGTTTCGGCATGGATCATGTACGCGATGATCTTCCCGGCAGTTTTTCCAAAGGCATGCGTCAGAAAATGATGCTGATGATCGGCTTCCTGGCTTCACCTGATGTATATATTGTAGATGAGCCTTTTATTGGACTGGATCCGCGTGCAACGAAGGATTTCCTGCAGCTGCTTGATGAGGAACGCCGCCGCGGGGCAGGGGTGCTAATGTCCACGCATGTACTTGATACAGCGGAACGGATCTGTGACCGGTTTGTACTGATTGCAGCAGGCAGATCGGCCGCTGAAGGCACGCTGGATGAGATTCGCGCTGTAGCCGGGCAGCCAGAATTATCCTTATTCGACTGTTTTGATATACTGACATCCTAGTCAGGGAGGTGAAAGAGGGATGGGAAACTCTGAGCGATATACACCACTTCGTTTATATAGACGCAGGAGTCGAGAGCATTTCAATGGACAGTTGAAAAATCTGAGATTGGCAGTGGACTGGACCGTATGGTTGTATCTGCTGGTTCCGGGGCTGCTGTATCTGATCGGTTGGTATTCGAGTCTATGGACCAAACCGCTACCAACATGGGCGACTGAACTATCTGTGCCTGTCCTGACAGGGCTGATCGATATCGTTATGCTTTCAGGCGGTGTACTGATCTTTGTGGAAGAAGCGGACATGCTGTTTCTGAAATCAAGACCGTTATGGATGCGGACCTTAATGAAGCAAGGGCTTTTCCGAGCCTGTGTGCTGCATTTGGGCAAAATGATGGTGATTACGGCCTTGACCGCACCCTTGTGGTCTCGTGTTTATGAAATGTCATTTACACCTATCGCGCTCCTTGCGCTCTGGTTTGGTATAGTGGCTTCCATTCAGGCGATCGCTCTGCACATCATTAAGGTGCGATATACCGGATGGAGACGCTGGATTCGACTCATCCCTGCCGCGATTGCCTTGGGACTTTTTACGATCCGTACAACGTCATGGATGGACGGAGAGATCTGGAGACAGCTTGCTGGAATCTTTGTCGGAATCCTTATCCTTGTCACTTTGATCCAAATGAGGCTGTTGATGAAGGGCACGTTTGAGGGGGATGTACGGGAGGATTTACGAGGTCGATTGAAGCTAACGGCGCTTATGTTAAGTCAATCGGTATCCAAGCCGAAGGTTCCTCGTACAAAAACAGTCATTTTTCGAAAAAGGCGCAGGCTTCTGCGCAATCGTTCCATGTCCAACCGGACAGCCGAAACGGCTTTCAAAGCTTTTTTTCGAGACTCTTCCACGATGAAACTGTATTTGCAGCTGGGTAGTCTCTCCACAGCAGCTGTTATGCTTCCCCCTTTTCCCGTTAATGTCATCGTGTGCTGCTTGCTGATTATTATGCTGACCCTGCTGTTTTATCGCTCATGGGATGTGTTCGCGAATTCAGACTATGTGCAGCTCCTATCCTATGACCCGGCTGCCCTGCACCGTGCAGGGTTGACGATGGTTCGGATGCTTTTTATCCCGCTGGGCCTTATCATGGGTTTCGCTTTGGGAATAACCTGGCTTGGCTGGCTGTTAAGTATCATTGTTGCGGCAGCTGTCGTGGTCTTCGGACTCTTCTGCCTTTCCGTGGGAGGATGGATTCGATTGACCCGTTCAAGCTAAAGTATCTCAGTAGAATTCGCATATCGTCTTCCATAAGTGACCATGCTATAGGAGAGATCAACTGTAGTGAGGAGGAAAAAACGAATGATGGACGATAGTGAACTTCAGGTACATTTTTCTGACCATTCAGCATTGCTTGCGGCGGAGGCCACGCTGAAGGAGCTTGGATATAAGCCGTATCCATCGGGGCCGCTGGAATTGTACATTCCTACCGATCGCCAGGATATACAGTCCGCGGTGGAGATTGTGCAGTCACACGGAGGAAGCGCAGCGTTCCTGGCTGAAACAGACGGGTTTGATCAATTTCAGGATATATCCATTCCGGCTCATATCATTAACGAGGATTGGCAAGAAGGTTATGCAAATGGAACTCAGGACAGCGGGCTTCAACAAGGATTGCATAATCGGGACGATGACCCAACCTTTGACGATTCAGTGGATGGATTCTCGGGCAGTGTAAAAGCATAATCAGACGAATAGAAAAAACCTCGGGTCCCACAGCATGTGGGCACATCGAGGTTTTCTTGTTTTTGGCATGTTTATTTATCTTATACTACTGGCACTTTTATACTCTGCGGCATGCATGCCAGCGGTGTATCCGGTAGAGAATGCAGCGGTAATGTTATACCCTCCAGTGTAGCCGTGGATGTCCAGGACTTCACCGCAAAAGAATAGACCTGGCAACAGCTTGGACTCCATTGTTTTTGGGTATATTTCCTTTAAGTGCACACCTCCGCCAGTGACGAAGGCTTCCTTAAGAGAACGTGTGCCATCCACGCGGAAGGTAAAAGACTTCATTAGTCCGCATAATGTGCTGAGCATGCCTTTAGGAAAGTGGTGGAACGTCAGGTCTTCACTAATCTCGGCACGTTTCATCAGTAATGGAATCATTCGTTCAGGTACCCAAGTTTTCAGAATGTTCTTAACCGCCTTGCGTGACTCTTGCTCCAGGACCTGCTGAACCTGTGTTTCCAGAGCAGCTGGAGTCAGATCAGGGAAGAAATCAATGCTCATCATGACCTGAGTGCTGCCGGATTTCATTTGTACCTTACGAATGAATTGACTGCATCGGAGGGCGATAGGACCCGATACACCAAAATGCGTGAAGATCATATCACCACGATGCGAAATCACAGTCTTGTCTTTGGCATCCAGTACAGATAACCCTACATCCCGCAAAGATAACCCCTGAAGTTCTCTGGATTGGATCCAGCTCTCACCGGAAACAATCGGTACCTCGGTCGGGTAAAGTTCCGTTATGGTATGTCCGGCTGATTCAGCCCAAGGATAACCATCCCCGGTTGAACCGGTTTGAGGTACGGATTTGCCTCCGGTTGCTACAATGACTGCATGGGCTTTGACGATCTTCCCCGATGCAAGTTTGACACCCTGTACATGCTGTCCATCATGAATCAGCTCCTCGACAGGCTCTTTGGTACGAATCTCCACACCCAGGGAAACCACCTTGCCCACCAGAGCATCGACCACCGTTTTGGCCTTGTCTGTAACGGGAAACATTCTTCCATTGTCTTCTTCCTTCAGGGCAATACCCAGGTTTTCGAAGAAACGCATAATCCCTTGATTGTCCAGATTTTGAAATGAACTATATAAGAAACGCCCGTTACCGGGAATATGCCTGATCAATTCATCTGTCTCTTTGGCATTGGTCACATTGCAGCGACCGCCTCCGGAGATTCCGAGCTTGCGGCCCAGTTGATCTCCCTTATCCAGCAGAAGCACAGAGGCTCCATGCTCGGCAGCAGCAACGCATGCCATTAAGCCTGCGGAACCGCCACCAATTACAATGACATCATACATATATTATTACCCTCTTTTTCCATTGATTTTGTCTACTTTATTACTCTTAATTGAACACTGGTAAGAAATTGAATAAACCACATATAGATTCCAGCTATTTTCGTTTTCTATATATAGTACACTTGGACGTTAAAAATCGAATTATGCAGGATTATAGGACAAATGGTACACATCTTTAACCATTTATAATGAAAGCAACTGTTCTAATATGAGGTCTCAAGGGATATATTGTAATATACTGTCGCCTATGTTTTAATCAGAAATACATGAGGGTATGTGCGGGCGAGGAGGGAGATGGCATGATGGTTGCGTTAAAGGACATTCTTTTACAAGTGCTGCTGGCAGGTTCTGCAGTATTCCTGATTCCCTTTTTTTATCTGGGACTTCCTAAAAATGTTCAGGCCAAAGCAGATCGCAGTGGAATGATGCTGAACTGTCTGGCATTGACAAGTGCAGCCAGTATGCTGCTCTGTTTGCTATTTGCCCATTATGCGTATCCCGCCGCTATTCCCATTTCATTGGGGGTTGTACCTCTTACCATCAGCCTATTGTACTGCCGGCCTGTGGTAGGCCTCACGCTCACCCTTCTCCATGTAATCGCTTATTTTCTTATTGGACATCCCTACACCTTGTACGAGTTTCTCCTTCAAACAGGCATTCTTCTCTATCCTATTGTATGGTTGACGGCCAGACGATTCAAGCACTATACGCGTTCACGCAAAATGACGATGGTCAGCTCGTTGATCGCAGCAGAATTGATTGTATCCGCCCTGCTGTGCATTCCTTTGATGGATGGCAATTCAACGTTCTCCCTCGCTCAAGGGATAGGCATCATGCTGGGGTACATCATTGGTGCCGTTCTTGCAGGCAGCTTTAGTATGCTCTGGATTGAGCATATGCATCATCATCAGGGGCTGGAACAACATCTGTCCGAAGTTCATCATCAATACATATCCGAAACGGAAAAGCTTCACCAAATACTGAACGCAGTTCCATTATCCATCGCTACAGTGGACCCGGAGGGAACTGTACAGTTTGTTAATGATACCATGGAGCAAACAGCAAGAAATCAATTGCCCTGCACGACCACTTCCAATTTTATCGGTCTCCCGGCCAGCCAGTTTGTCGAACAGGGTCAGGCCGATAGTTTGCAGAACAGTATACGTAAGGCTGTTGTGCATGGGGAAATCAACGGAATGACTGTACGCTATGGGTCCTATGTATTCCAGTCACGGACCGTGCCGATCTACTCCCTTTCACACGAAAGGTCAAGAGAGGTCACGGGAGCCATGCTCATTATTCAGGACATTACTGAGCTGGAAATGCTGCGAAGCGAGCTGAACAATGTGGATCGTCTAAGTCTAGTGGGGCAGATGGCTGCCAGCATAACCCATGAAGTGAGAAATCCGATGGCGGTTGTACGCGGTTTCCTTCAATTAATGCAAGAGAAGAGTCCCGAATCGCTAGATCACTACTATCAGATTGTACTGGAGGAGCTGGACCGGGCAAACAGCATCATCAATGACTTTCTCTCCCTAGCACAGAACCGAATCTCAGAAAAGGAAGAGTCCCAGCTGCATGACATTATCCATGAATTGAGCCCGTTGTTATGGGCAGATGCCAATCTGCGTGGACAGAGTATCGAACTCATGCTTGACCATAATGTGCCGAAGCTGCACCTGAATACGAAAGAAATCAAGCAGGTCGTGCTCAATCTGGCTCGCAACGGCATGGAAGCCATGACAGAGAAGGGGGTTCTGACGCTCGAAACGCGGATGGTCGATGACAAGGTCGAGCTGTGTGTACACGATACAGGTGCAGGCATAGCACAACCGAAGCAAGAGAAGCTGTTTGAACCTTTTTATACGACGAAAGCCAAAGGGACCGGACTCGGGTTATCCATGTGCCGAAGCATCGTGGAACGACACAACGGAACGATTACGGTGGAGTCACAGGAAGGTGAGGGTACGACCTTCAAGGTTTCGTTTCAACGATAAAAGCTCAGCATATTTTGCCAGGGAACAAGACATAATAATATGAAAGAAGCCTTACCGCAGGCGGAGTCTGAACCTTGCTTTCATTGCTTGGCGATGTATAATAGGGATAGCACATCATTAAAATCCATGTTTTGTATGGCGGAGCATTGATGATTGTGGATTCCGAGGCAATTACATGTTCCCCGAAATAATAGAACAACCATTAATAAGGAGTGAAACGAATGTCGATGTCATTTGATCAATACATGAAAGATATGGTTCAACCGATGCGGGATGAGCTGACTCGCCTGGGTATTCAGGAATTGCGTACCCCTGAGGAAGTAGAAGCTAGTCTGCCAGATGCTAAAGGAACAGCACTTGTCGTGATTAACTCGGTGTGCGGATGTGCCGCAGGTCAGTGTCGTCCAGGTGTATCTCAAGCGCTTCAGCACGATATTACACCGGATCACCTGTATACGGTATTTGCCGGACAGGACAAAGAAGCTACAGCAAAAGCGCGTGAGTTCTTTGCACCGTACCCTCCGTCCTCACCTTCCATTGCTCTGATGAAAGACGGTGAACTCGTTCACTTTATCGAGCGTCACCAAGTGGAAGACCGTTCTGCGGAGGAAATTGCGGCTGATCTCACGAATGCATTTGACCGTTACTGCCGTTAATTAGCTCTAGGAGCGCCCCGCCCTTCGGATGACCGATGCCGGGGCGTTTCATTTTGAGCAAATAAGGTTATTGAACCATTCGGACCTTTCAAGCTGGACATCAAATTTCATTTATGTAGAAACGGGGTGTGTTGAACGATGAGTTTGCAACAACAGATCATCGCTGAGTTGAAGGTTAAGCCAAGCATTAATGAAGAAGAGGAAGTCCGCAAACGCGTTGACTTTCTGAAATCCTATGTGAAAAATTCCGGTACCAAGGGATTGCTTATTGCCATTAGTGGCGGAATTGACAGTGCGGTCGCTGCAGCGTTGTGCAAAAAGGCTACAGACGAACTCACAGCTGAGAACAACCAGGAATACAAAACACTGGGAGTATTCCAGCCATACGGTGAGCAATCCGATATCGATCACAGCTACGCGGTTGCAAAAGCGTTTGACCTGAAGCATGTGGTGGAAACCAATATTGAAGATGCGGTTAATGAGATCGCGCTTGAAGTGGAGCAAGGCTTCAAATCCATGGGCAGCCCACGTCATATGACTCCACAAGGCAAAGGGAATGTAAAGGCAAGAACCCGCATGGTTATGCAATATGCACTTTCTTTTGAAGAAAACCTGCTGGTGGTAGGTACGGATCATGCCTCCGAAGCCATCACCGGTTTCTATACGAAGTGGGGCGACGGGGCAGTTGATATTACCCCACTGAGCAGCCTGAACAAACGTCAGGTTCGTCAGCTTGCTGCATACCTTGGTGTTCCGAGCGAAATTCTGGACAAGGCTCCTTCAGCAGGGCTTTGGGAAGGCCAGACCGATGAACAGGAACTGGGTATTTCCTATGAGGATAACAGCGACTATCTGGAAGGCAAACAGATTGATCCTGCTGCACAGGAGCGTCTTGAGTCATTCTATACACGCACACACCATAAACGCAATGCCATCCCAGGCATCTAAAATGTTGGTGTAAAGTTTACAGGGTGAATGATTTAGCTTGTTAATGAAAAAAAGAGTCACTGCATGAGGCAGTGACTCTTTTTGCTGTAGTTGAAAATGGTTGATATCCATTATGATCCATTCCAGGTTTCAATCTGACGAAGCAGCAGGCCCAGGTCCACATCCTTCCGGATTCTTATTTTAACATTAATGGGAATGTCGGTGAGGTACTCGCTTCTCGCTCTACCTCCTGCTACAATAGAATACGTGTTCGGAGTAACAGCGATGAATAGAAACCATTCAAGATTCTACACAGCATAAAAGATTAAGCGGGTGAATCGTTAATGATATATGGAATTGGAAACGATGTACTGGAGATCGGACGTATGAAGAAGCTGCTGTCTGGTCGTTATGCCGAAGCATTTATAGCTCGAATTTTAACTCCGGCTGAGCGGAGATTGGCAGCTGAACGAGGGAAGAGAATGACTGAATTTATGTCTGGCCGGTTTGCAGCCAAGGAAGCAGTGTCCAAAGCGTTTGGCTGCGGCATCGGCCGAGTGATGAGTTTTACAGATATCGAGGTGCTTCCTGACGAAAAGGGACGCCCGGTCGCCACGTTATCGAGCCAGGCTTGGGAACGGCTTCAATTGCCATATGACCAGCAGTATGATATTCATCTCAGTATTACGCATCAGACAGAGCTTGCGGCAGCTTTTGCCATTGTGGAGAAGACGGACAAATAGCTGGTAAGAATAGAGCAATAGGAATAGCAAGGTAACAGGAGAGGACGGAATATGGGTTTAATGGAACAAAAGCAACACTTTAGTGTGAATTTGCTGGATTGGTACATGATTAACAGACGTGACTTGCCGTGGCGTCGTCACAATAATCCCTATTTTACGTGGGTATCGGAAATCATGCTTCAACAGACTCGCGTGGATACGGTCATCCCGTATTTCAACCGGTTTATTGCCAATTTCCCAACCGTTCAGGCCTTGGCCGAAGCGGCGGAAGAGGATGTGCTGAAGAACTGGGAGGGACTTGGTTACTATTCCCGTGCCCGCAACCTTCAGGCGGCAGCCCAGCAGGTGATGGAGCTGCACGGAGGAGAGATGCCGCAGGATAAACAGGCCGTATTTGCATTAAAAGGGGTGGGCCCGTATACAGCCGGGGCCATTCTCAGTATTGCCTTCAACCAGCCGCAGCCTGCGGTGGACGGCAATGTCATGCGGGTTCTGTCCAGATACTTCCTCATTGATGAGGACATTATGAAGGGCAGCACCCGGGTACTAATGGAAGAGCTTGCAGGAGAGCTCATTCCGGAAGGGCGCGCGCGTGATTTCAATCAGGCGCTGATGGAACTTGGTGCGCTGGTATGTACACCAAAAGCGCCGCACTGCCTGACTTGCCCGGTCATGGAGCAATGTTCCGGCCGCATCGCCGGACGGGAGCTCACGCTGCCGGTCAAGACCAAGGCGAAGCCGCCGCGCCCTGAGCAGCGGCTGGTCGCCCTGGTTGAGGGCCGCGGCGAGCATCGCGGCCAAGTGCTTGTGCGCCAGCGCCCAGCGACGGGCCTGCTGGCCCGCATGTGGGAGCTGCCGCATGTGCTGGCGGCGCCCGCCGCAGCCGGCAAGGCGGCGGGGCCGCTGGCCGATGAGCCAGCCATGGCACTGCTGGCTGGCAGTCTGTGGGCGGAGGGCTTCGCTGCCCGCCCGGAGGGGCTGGCTACCCATGCGGAGCATGTGTTCAGCCACATTGTTTGGAACCTGCAGGTGTACAAGTTCACCGAGCAGGACCAGGGCAGTGAGGAGCTTCCGCTGATCGCTGCGGAAGCAAGAGCCGCCTATGATGCAGATGCCCAGGCGGCCGCCAAGGAGATGGCTGCTTCCATGCTGGATGTTAGTTCATCAACAGCCGATCTGGTTGGAGAGAGCGTTACGGAAGCTGCGGATACACCCTATAACTCTGCCCTGTCGCAGACAGGCAAGGGAGACGGACTCATTTATCGATGGATCGGGCCCAAGGATATGGACAAGCTGGCATTCCCTAATGTCTTCTTGAAGCT
Organism: Paenibacillus sp. 7523-1; assembly: GCF_002276415.1. Taxonomy (NCBI): domain Bacteria; kingdom Bacillati; phylum Bacillota; class Bacilli; order Caryophanales; family Paenibacillaceae; genus Paenibacillus; species Paenibacillus sp. 7523-1. Next base: position 35,437 of record NZ_NPBR01000030.1, read on the forward strand.
GCTGAGCAGTTACTTTGCTGGGGCGTATGATGAGGTAAAGGAATAATTCCAATAAAAAAGAGCCTGATTCAGTCATGACGACCGAATCAGGCTCTTCTTATAGGCAGGCAGTCTTATTTCGCTGCTGCGTAACGTTTGTTCACTTCATCCCAGTTGATTACATTCCAGAAAGCACCGATGTAATCAGGACGTTTGTTTTGATATTTCAGGTAGTAAGCGTGCTCCCATACGTCCAGACCCAATACTGGAGTCAGACCTTCGAAGAGCGGGCTGTCTTGGTTAGGCGTACTAGTGATGGACAATTTGCCATCTTTGCCTACAACGAGCCATGCCCAACCGGAACCGAAACGAGTTGTAGCTGCTTTTGCAAAGTCTTCTTTGAATTTGTCAAAGCCGCCCAGTTCGCTGTCGATTGCAGCTGCGATGTCGCCTGTTGGAGCGCCGCCGCCGTTAGGTCCAATGATTTCCCAGAACAGGCTATGGTTAGCATGTCCACCACCATTGTTGCGAACCGCTGTGCGGATGCTTTCTGGTACGCTGTCGAGGTTAGCGATCAGATCTTCCAAGCTTTTTTCTTGCAGTTCAGGAGCGCTTTCCAGAGCTGCGTTAAGGTTAGTTACGTAAGTATTGTGATGGCGATCGTGGTGGATTTCCATCGTTTGTGCATCGATATGTGGTTCCAGAGCGTCGTTAGCGTAAGGAAGTGCCGGTAATTGAAAAGCCATAGTGAAAATACCTCCTGAGATTTTGAATTTTTTAATCAGCATTTTGCATCATCAATTGATTCGATCCCCGGTACAAGGATATAGACGAAAGGAATCATTTCGATCTCAACCTTGGTGAAGGAGAGTCGATCATTGGATGAATGCAAACTGCTCAGGTACATATGTAATAATACCCTTGCCACTAATATTAAACCGCATCCGGGCTAATTAAGCAACATTTTTGTTTATTAAGTCCCCTGGGAAGTTGATCAATTGCATGACTCGGGTTAACAAACATATTTTACCCAATATGAATATATTTATGTGATATTCGTCGATTTCATAGACGTAAAAGTTAATATTCGGATGTAAACGTTTACAATTAAGCGCTTTCAAAAGAAAATGCGTGTTTTATGGCGGAAAGTATGGTTTAATTGACGAAGAAGCGGTATTTTCTCGTTTTTTGTCATTATTCGAACATTGGGTTTTTGGTAAAAAGGGGATCCCTTTTTTGTAAAACCTCATCAAGCTAACGAAAAGGGAGATTTAAGACATGCACGTTCGTTCCTTTCAGTTGAGTGATGCAAGCCAGATGACGGAGCTTCTCCAGGTTGCACTATCGGAAGAGTGTTATGAGAACACGATGGGCCCGTTTGCCCGTCAATTGTCATGGGATTCTGACCTGATTATGGTTGCGGAAGAAGAGGGAGACCTCGTCGGCGCCTTGATCGGTACGATTGATCACAACCAGGGATGCATCTACCGTATTGCGGTCCATCCAGACTATCGTCGCCGTGGAGTCGGCAAAACACTTGTCGAGGCCATGGAGCAACGTTTTCAGCAACGAAAAGTCAGCCAAATATGGGTCGCGGGTGATGAGCACAACAAAGCAGCCATGCCTCTATACGAAGCTATGGGTTACGGTGCCAACAAGATATTAAGTGCTTTTCAGAAACTTAGTATTTTGTCCAAAGCTTAGGTTTGAATGATTAAAGAAAAGAAATAAACAGATTTTCATTTTATATTAGGCATATCCTTTAACGTAACCACGTGGGGATATGCCTTTCTATTTGTATGATAACACGCTTCGGATTATGCCTCGCGCTGCTGGTGTTCATAACCAATTGTTTCACTCCGGCAAATAAGATAGACTTAGAGGGAATATGAACGCCTTCATTTGGAACAAAATTGATAAACGAGGTGTCCCTTTGAACTCCAATATACCTTCTACAGAGCGTATGAATTCCGAAGATCGAAGCAACCAGACAGGGTCTGGACAGCCGGTTAAATCCTGGGCTGCAGAACTCTGGGACTGGGTGAAGACAATCGTTGTTGCTTTTGTGATCATGATGCTGCTGAATTTGTTTGTATTTAACCTGTCGATGGTTAAAGGTCAGTCGATGCAGCCGACACTGGTCGAGCGTGATCGTTTGTTCGTCAACAAGATTGTCTATGATATTGGGAAGCCATCCCGGTTTGACGTTATTGTACTGCGGGACCCGAGTGAAGGTGTGGAGAAAAAGGAGTTTCTGGTTAAACGTATTGTTGGACTACCGGGCGATACGGTTGAAGTACGTGACCACCATTTGTTTGTGAATGGAGAACAGCAGGCAGAGGCGTATACGGATACCGAGGTGCAGGATCCTGATTTTGGCCCGATCACGCTTGAGGATGATCATTATTTTGTGATGGGTGATAACCGTCATGAAGGGAAGAGCAAGGACAGTCGCGTGTTTGGCAGTATTACATCCAGCGAAATTGTCGGCAAAGCCGAGTTTATTTTCTGGCCGTTTTCCGAGATTAAGAAGCTGTAAAATGTTGGTCCGGAAACTTTAGACTGCATTTTGCGTCAAATAGATAGACCCTTATCACATTTAAATGCGGTACACACGGAAGTGTATCGATATAGACGCCTGTCCTCCCAACTGAGGCGGGCGTTCACTGTTTAGTGAATATGAGTGGAGAAGAAGAGAGGGAAGAGAACATGACGAGCGTACAGACCGGGGCGGCTCATGCTGGTTCCGTGTGGGAACAGTTAAAACAGGAGATCAAGGCAGCTGCCCCCGGGCTGGGCATTGATGATGTCGGTTTTGCTTCGGCAGAGCCCTTTGTTTCGTTAAAATCACTGCTGGAGCAGCACCGGGACAACGGTTATGCATCCGGTTTCGAAGAACCGGACATCGAGAAAAGGGTGCGCCCTGCCTTGAAGGAGGGCGAGCCTGCTTCGCTTATTGCCATCGCTGTGGCATATCCATCGAAGATGGTTAATCCGCCTAAGTCGGAACCTGGTGCATATCGCGGCATTTTGGCCCGTTCGGCCTGGGGCAGGGATTATCACCATGTGCTGCGCGAAGCAATGGACAAGCTGGTTCAGTTTATACGGGAACGGGTGCCAGAGGCCATGATTGAGAGCATGGTGGACACAGGGGCACTTGTTGACCGGGCAGTATCCCAGCGAGCGGGCATTGGTTTCAGCGCCAAAAACTGTTCCATCATTTCACCCAAGTTTGGATCGTGGATCTATCTTGGTGAACTGGTGACCAACATTCCCTTCCAGCCGGATACACCGGTAACGGAAGATTGCGGGGAATGTACCAAATGTATCGATGCCTGTCCGACAGGAGCACTGGTGGGTCCGGGACAATTGAATGCACAGCGGTGTATTTCTTTTGTAACGCAGACCAAAGGGTTTGTGGACGAAGAATTCATGTTGAAAATAGGCAACCGTCTGTACGGTTGTGATACATGTCAGATCGTCTGTCCGAAGAATCGGGGCAAAAACTGGGACCACCATCCCGATCTGCAGCCCGATCCGGAGATTGTGAAGCCGCTGCTGCTACCGCTGCTGGATATCGGCAACCGCGAGTTCAAGGAACGCTTCGGGCAGAGCTCTGCCGCCTGGCGGGGCAAGAAGCCGATTCAGCGCAACGCAGTCATAGCACTCGGCAATTTCAAAGACAAAAGCGCTGTACCGAAGCTGACGGAGGTACTGAAGCGTGATCCGCGTCCGGAGCTGCGGGGAACCGCAGCCTGGGCGTTAAGCAGAATTGGAGGAGAAGACGCAATGAGAGCAATTGGGGAAGCTGCCGCTAACGAACAAGATGGAAACGTGCTAAGCATGCTGCAGAAGGCCAAGGAGCGACTCAGTTCGTCCGGGACCTTACCCGAGAAGCCGCAGGTTGGGCTAATGAGTGACAAGCAGCAAGAAGAACAGAAGAATGAATCAACCGATACAAATTCGAATACATCCGGCCAACCGGTGAAACAGGAAGCGGCTGCGTGGAAACCTTCGGCCGTAACAGGGCTTCATGGTACGCCGGTATTTTATGATGAAGTGCTGACACCTATTGGTACACTTACGCTGTGTGCTACGGAAAAGGGACTCTGTCACATTGATTTTGGAGCATTTCATGTACGTGAGGCTCACCTGCAGCAATGGGCCCGAACCTGGATTGGTGAGTACCGATACGAGAAAAACGAAGACAAGCTGAGTGAAGCTGCGAAGCAGCTGCAGCAGTACTTTGCCGGGGAGCGAAAATCCTTCGAATTGGAAATGGATCTGCTGGGAACACCGTTCCAGCTTCAAGTATGGCAAGTCCTGTCCGATATATCTTATGGAGAGGCCTCAACACACCAGCAGGTTGCAGAAACGATCGGAAGACCCAAAGCTGTTCGTGCAGTTCTGGATGCCATTAGCAAAAATCCGATTCCGATCATTATTCCCTGTCACCGCATCAGCGGCAAAGACGGAACCCTGGTAGGTTATGTAGGCGGTCTGCAAACCAAGGAGCAATTGCTCACATTGGAGCAGCAATCGTAAGAGCGGGGGACGTTCATGAAGTATGTAAACGTGGAAAGTGTGGAGGCGGGCGAGTGTCTGGGCAAAACCGTATATTCAGGCAACGGAACAGTGCTGTTGTCTGCAGGAGTCCAGCTCACCGTATTTATGATTAATACGCTGAAGCGTATTGGCGTAACCATGCTGTACATCCAGGATGAAGCGTATAAAGATGTGGAGACAGAAGACATTCTGGATGAAGCCACGAAGCGGGCTATTATTAATGAAATGAGCGTGACGCTGGAGGCGGTGCGCTCCGGGAAAGACTGGAGCCCGAAAAAGGTTGCCCTTAGCATAGACAAGCTGCTGAACGACGTATTAAACGGGCGGGAACTGCTTGTCCAGTTAACGGATATCCGAACCAAGGACAACGCCCAGTACGTACATGCCATGAATGTATGTTTGCTTTCATCTGTAATGGGACTCAATTTGGGTTTGAACTACAATCAGTTGAAGGATCTGGCGGTGGGTGCGCTGCTTCACGATATCGGCAAAGTTGGAGAGCCTCCCGGCAGCGCTTCTGCAGCAAATGCTTCCCTTCACCATACCTGGCGGGGATTTGAAGTCATCAAGTCCAAGCGGGAGTTCAGTCTGCTTGTGGCCCATACGGCCCTTCAGCACCATGAGCATGTGGATGGTACCGGGCTGCCGAGAGGCATTATGGGCAAGGATATTCATCTGTTTGCCAAAATAGTCGCTGCGGCCAATATCTATGATAATCTGATCAACGGCTCGTCTGGTCAAAGCCTGCTGCCGCATGAAGCCTGTGAAGAGATGATGGCCATGTCGGGTACGAAACTGGATCGGGACATTTTGATTGAATTTAACCGCAGCGTATCCGTATATCCGAATGGAACAGCCGTCAGGCTGTCCACCAGAGAAACTGGAGTCATTGTCCGGCAGCATCGGGGGCTGCCAGGCAGACCGGTCATTCGGGTTGCACGCGGAAGCACGCGTTATGATCTGGATGTGATCGAAGTGGATCTGGCCAGGGAAACGACCGTTTTCATTGAGACGGTTATGACCTAGGTTTACATGGATCTTCATGAGAGGTTAACCCTCAGGTTGAAGCGAAGTTTGGGTTCACCGTTTTTTAACTATTAGCTGGAAAATCCGTTTGCTCCAATCGTGCGGAAATGCTATGATAACTTTCAGGAAATCCGGTCCGTGACACGTGTACAAGCAGGCAAGTGGACATCAGGTGCTGACACGGATTATCAGGCTTTTTAGATTGCATACAGAGGTGTCTAAGAGATGGAAATAGTAATACCGATTATCACATTGATTGTAGGTCTGGTCGGGGGATTTTTCATCGGGGTGTACTACTTGCGTAAACAACTCGAGAAAATGCAAAGCGATCCCGACATGCTTCAAAAAATGGCGAAGCAAATGGGTTATAACCTGAATGGCAAGCAAATGCAGCGCGCCCAGCAGATGATGAAGAACCAGCAGCCTGGCACGAAGATGCCTCAGCCGGGGCAGCATCCTGCGCGTAAAAACTCGGGCCGCCGAAAATAATAGTTGTAAGCAAGCAAATTGCATAATCGATTATGCATAATGCGGAAGTGAAAGAAGGCTTACACCAAGTGGTTCGAAAGGAGGCGTTCGGCAGTGGCTGGCGTGAAAGATTATTTGAATTCAAAAGTATCCGACAATCGGGAGAAGATCGAGTACCATGTGGAACAGATCCTCAAACTGATCGGAGAAGATAGTACGCGTGAAGGGCTGCTTGAGACGCCTGCACGCGTAACCCGGATGTATGAAGAGATTTTTGGCGGGTATGAAGTGGACCCGCGCGATGTACTCGGCGTGACGTTTGACGAGAATCATGAAGAGCTTGTCATTGTGAAGGACATCGTTTATTACAGCCAGTGTGAACATCATATGGCACCCTTCTTCGGCAAAGTGCATATTGGGTATGTACCCAGCGGCAAAATTGTCGGGTTGAGCAAAATGGCCCGGTTGGTGGAGGCAGTTACCCGTCGTCTTCAGGTTCAGGAACGTATCACTTCACAGATTGCCGACATCCTGAACGAGGCTGTTGAACCACATGGTGTCATGGTCGTTGTGGAAGGTGAGCACTTGTGCATGTGCTCCCGCGGCGTGAAGAAGCCTGGCAGCAAGACGGTAACATCCGCGGTCCGTGGTTCCTTCCGGGACAATACGGCGCAGCGTGCCGAGTTTCTGTCTTTGGTTAAGGACTAAGACCTGACCCGGACAAGCTTTCAAGCCTTGTCCAATCATTAAAACGGTTCATCTAATAAGCCGAGTTCCCTGGGAACCGGCTTATTTATTTATATGAGCATTTGTATACATCCAGCATGTTTAAAGCCCTGTTCTTGTCCTATCCTGATTCAGATTCGTTTAGTCGGAGGTTAGCAAATATGAGTGTACCTTTGAATTCAGCCACAACCGGACAGCCTGGGGCAGAGAAGCCGGTTCTGTCCAGCTCGTCATCCAGGCTGCGTCGTATACAGATCTGGGAAACACCATTGCTTCGGTATGGAAGCAGTGTGCTTGAAGCATTTGCATGGGAAGAGGTGATGTGCCGCCGTGTAGGCGAAGGGCATCTGCCGGTCGCCCATATTTGGCGTCATCCTGACGCTTTTGTTGCAGGACTGCGGGACCGCCGCCTCCCCAAGGCTGTAGAGGCAATGGAAGGCATAACATCGCAGGGAACCGCTGTCTGTGTTCGTCCCTCAGGAGGTGCGGCTGTGCCTCTTCATCCGGGCGTGGTTAACATTTCACTGATTTTGCCTAATCCGGCCCGTGCTATTAATATTCACGATGACTTCCGCGAGATGGCTGCTTTAATTGCCGAGTCGTTAACGCCATGGTCGAATCAGGCGCAAACCGGAGAGATCGAGGGTGCCTTCTGCCCCGGTGATTATGATGTTAGTGTCGGCGGATTGAAATTTTGCGGTATCGCCCAGCGAAGACAGGCGAAGGCTTATATTATTACGGCTTTTATTATCGTCGAAGGGCATGGAGACAAGCTGGCGGCAGAGGTACGCAGGTTCTATGAGCATGCAGCAGACGGCCTGCAGGAAGGGTATCCCGATGTTCGCCCCGGCACAATGGCGAGTCTTCAAGAGCTGGCAGGAGTGCCTTCTGCAGCAGCTTACACTGCTTCCTTGGTCCGTACGCTTCGTAATCGATACCCTTTGGCTGAGACTGACCGCGTATTGTCCGTTGATCGAGAGGCAGTCAGGCAGACGGCAGAGCAGATGAAATTGCGCTACGATTAGTATCGTTCGAGAACACTTGGAATTGGTTAATAGAGATGATATGATGTGATTTCGGAAGGAGAGTGCCAAGATGGAAACTTTGAGATATACATTTGAATATGAGGTTGTTTCTTCAGGCGAGAAGTCTGAGTTCAGCCAAATGGCAACAAGCAAGGAAGAAGCTGCGGCTTTGATCGTTGCACGTATTGCCGACCTGGAGTTCACAGGTGAGGAAGATATCAAGCTGGGTGACCTGATTGCCATCAGCAAACAGGTTGGGGACAACTATGTTGCGTGCGAGGGCTGTGCTTCCTAGTCTAGCATGACGCGTCAGAGACCTATCCAAATACAAGCAAGTCTTCTTGAATCAAGAGGGCTTGCTTTTTTTATTGCAAATGAAGAAGAGATATCTGGCAGTCTATCGGCTGGAGATATCTCTTTTTCTTGTTCCCTTTTCAGTTCTAGTAGGGTGGCCACAACAGCTTCCGTGCCGTTTCGTAACGTTCAGCCACCGCAGGCCAATAGACGACATTCCACCAGTCCTCAATATATTTCTTGCGCTCATTCTGATGCTTCAGATAGTAGGCATGCTCCCATACATCCAGCGGCAGGAGGGGGACGATGTCGGACTGGGACAGGTTCTGGTGCTTTTCTGCCTGTAAAATCTCCAAACGGTGCGCCCGCGGGCTCCAGACGAGCAAAGCCCAACCGCTGCCTTCCACTTTGTTGGCTGCTTCAGTGAATTGATTTTTGAATGCCTCATAACTGCCAAAATCTCGTTTGATCTGTTCAGCAAGCAAGCCGGAAGGTTTGCCGCCGCCTTTGGGATTCATGATCGTCCAGAAGATCGTATGCAGGTAATGGCCTGCACCATTGAAGGCAAGTTCTCGTTCCCAATGTTTGACGAGTTCGAAATTATTTTTTTTGCGCGACTCTGCCAATTTCTTCTCGGCTGTATTGAGTCCATCCACATAGGATTGATGGTGTTTATCGTGATGAATGCGCATCGTCATCTCGTCAATATGTGGTTCGAGTGCGTTGTAGGCATACGGCAGAGGAGGCAGCGTGTGTCCTCCAATCGGAACAGGTCTCTCCTTTACTGGAGGTGTAGAAGGTAAGGTGATGCTCTCTGTCGTACCGGAAGAAGGTGATAGACCGGAGACCTCTGAATACTGCACCTGTGAAGAAGATGATGAAGGTGCCGGAGCTGATGGAGCTGACGGAGCGTTAGCTTTTCCAGCAACGGAAGACGGCTCCTCCGCTGCTTCACGCTCGGTGCGTCCTGACAATTGAACATACTTCTCCAAAGAAAAGGGTGCATCACTTGCCGAATCCCGCATGATTCCAGGCTGAATCAAGGTATCGAGTACGCCGAGGAAATACTCCGATTCGCGGATAAAGTGCAGAATGACTGCCTTAGCGAGCGGGACAGCTTGCACAGCGGCACTTTGCTCAAGCAGGACGTACAGCTGCCTGATGAACTCCCGCGATTGTGAACGTGCAGAGGCGACAAGCTGTTCCACACATCCGATGATGTAAGGGGCAGGCGGATGGGTTCCGGGTAACAGCTGTTTCAGCAGCTGGTTGGCTACCTTCTCGGTATTTTCAAACGTCACTGCCCATTCTTCAAGCAGCTTCACGTAAGTGGGCTCCAGATCGGGAACCAGTGCCCGGATAACAAGCGTATGCTCTTTCTCCTGCTCCTTCCAGAACCTTATCTCCTCTAGGATGCGCAGAGGCAGCAAGGGTCCATAGCCAGACCAATTCATATGCGGCAAACCTCCATTCAATTAAATTGTAAAATCAGCCCTTCAAGGGATACGGTGTGATTAACCATTTATAATCGTCCCAAAAGTATATTCTCCTGCCATGTTGTCCTATGTGTGCATAAAAAAAGAGCCCCATAGGGGCTCTGATCACCGGAAGATTCTATTCTCCGGTATTGGTATTTTCCACATCATCGCTGCTTGTCTTCGTCACATGACTCAGGAACGTAGAGACACGGCGGAGATACTCCTTCGGATGTTCCCGGAAGATCAGCTCATGATGCGCGTCCTGAACGATCCATTCCTCTGAGTAGGTGTTCGTCTGGTTGGCGGCGAGAAGCTCGGCAATTGGATATGGAGCCTTCTCATCCTCCGTCCCGTGAATGAAGAAGATCGGGAACGGATAGTCTTTCTTTTTGACTTCCTGATACGGAATCTGCTGTAATCCGGTGCCATTCAGAACCGGGAATAACAGATTCATGATCTGCAAAGTAGGTTGTCGCGGCAGATCAATCTGGTTATGAATGTTGTGATACAGTGTATCCGGCTCCAGCAGGAAGGTGCTGTCGAGAATCATGGCATCCACGTTCTCGGTTAGCAGCCCAGTCTGTAATGCTGTGCCTGCGCCCATTGAGAATCCCCAGACGACAAGCTCCTGAGCACCGCGCTGCTTGGCGAACTGAATGGCACCAAGCAATTGCTGGGACTCGGCTTTGCCTCCTGTAGCGACTGCCTTGTTCACCTGTGAGGCGAAACCATAGTCGAACATCACGACATTGAACCCGAGCTGGTGGGCATAGTGAGCGAGGTCATACATGGGAACCCAGGTTTCCTCCCGATTGGCCCCATATCCATGACTGAAGATAATGGTTTTGTTGACATCTGTGTCTGCGGGGATATACCAGCCCTGCATCGTACGGCTGCCATCTGCTGCCGGGAACGTGATGTCCTCGTATTTCATGTTCTTGGCCTGCATGGGATTGGAGAACACGGGAGCTACGGTCGGGTTGGATAATACCCAGGCAATATAGCCGTGTAAGGCGATGAAACAAAAGAGCAGAAAAAATACAACGGAGAGCAGCAACGCTACGATAATATGTTTGAACCGGATCAGCCTCGGTGATAACGAAGAAGGCAGATCGGACACTTTCGTTTGCAGCGGGGCTTCGCTCTGGGATGTCGGAAACATGATTGCCCCTCCTTATTAAGATCAATTGAAGATAACAACGAGTTCAGATCAGATAGTATGTCGTGGAGTCCTTGCTGGCATGTGCAGCAAAGTCTTGCTTTTATATCTTTATCGTATGTTTCCATATAGTCAAAGTCAATTGATTGGAGGCATTTGTTACGCAATTGTTATATAGTCCAAAAGATATATGGGTAACATTTCCTGATGGTGCAAATTGCAGGGGGTTTAGTCTTATAAAAAGAAAATATTTACACTTCTTATCGTCATGATTTGGCTCATTTTAGTTTACAGATGAGATCGTTTCTCATATAATTTATGTAACCAAGTTTCATGTGATGAAACATGAGGAGGGCTTTATGCCATGGAAGACCGCAAATTAACCGTCCGGGCTGTAGAACGGGCGCTGGATATATTATTATGTTTTACCACACGGAGCGATCTTGGACTCACGGAAATTGCGAGCCAGATTGGTTTGCACAAAAGTACGGTTCATCGTCTGATGGCGACGCTGGAGGAGAAGGGATTCGTCATTCGCGATGCGGCCACTGAGAAATACAGGCTCGGCATTCGAATCTGGGAGCTGTCTGCTCATATGTCCCGTAGTGATGACCCTGCTATTTTGCTGCTTCCAGCGATGGAGCGGCTCAGAGATCGTTTGGGTGAGACGGTCAGTCTGTACCTGCGGGATGGCAGTGAGCGTATCCGTATTCAGGCTGTTCAGAGTGATCAGGCCATCCGGCGGGTGGCTCCGGTTGGTGTACGTCTTCCTCTATCCGTAGGGGCTTCCAGCAAGGTACTCATGGCATTTGCGACGGAAGAAGACCGGGAGGAGCTGATGAATGGCCCCGAATGGCCCGTATTTATCGATCCCGAAGTTTATCTGGCCCAGATGGGCGATATCCGGGAGAATGGGTATGCGACCAGCTACGAAGAACGTGAGCCTGGAGCGGCTGCAGTATCGGTTCCCATTATGGATCGAAAGGGGAATATTGCTGCTGCGCTATCCGTATCGGGTCCCGTTAGCCGCCTGTCCCAGGAAACTTTGCACGAATATGCACCTGTACTGAAGGAAGCAGCCGCGCAGATGGGCCTCATGTTGTCCTGATCCGGCATGCAATGGAAGATAAAGGGTTGTTTTTCTGATGAGCTTGCGCTAGTCTGTAATGGACAGCCCAGCGGGGCTGGAATGAATTGAATATGAAACTGCGGTACACATACCGCAACTGTTAACGTTACTGGGGGAGTCCGAATTGTCCGGACTGAGACGGGATCGCATGAGATTCCGGACCCTTTGCACCTGATCTGGATCATACCAGCGTAGGGAAGTAATCGGCGATATAACCACGAACACCTGCATAATCCAGCCTTTGGCATGTCTCCACTTGTGGGAGCTTGGCATCAGGCTTGTTATGGGTGATGGACATAAGCCGGTTCCCTCGGGAACCGGCTTTTTTTATTTACAGCGTCAAGCGATCATTCGCAGCAGAGGGGATTATCTTCTTTTGCGGGGGAGCTGAGTTGGGTGTAACCCACTTATGCCTGTGCCAGATTCTGTCTGTGCTATGCCGCTGTAATGTTCTTTCTTCGGAAGTTGGCCGCTCTTTTCTTGCCTATGCGTGGATGATATGGAACGGGTGCATGAGCAATCAAACTGGCCCATCCATGGGACAATCAACGAGGAGGCAGAGGTAGCGATGAGCACAAACAACAGAACAACAGCACAGGAACATGTAGGGCAGGGGTTGGAAAAGGGAACAGTGGCTGCTGAACGGGTCCAACCGTTTCCCGGCAGCCGCAAAGTTTACATTCAGGGCTCGCGTCCGGACATTGCCGTACCCGAGCGTGAAATTGCCCTTCATGACACGAATACACCCCAAGGGGTGGAGCATAACGAGCCGCTGCGCGTGTACGATACGAGCGGCCCTATGACGGATCCCGGATTTCACGCCGATATCCGGGCAGGCCTGCCAGCTTTGCGTGCACAATGGATCACGGAACGAAACGATGTAGAAGCGTACCAGGGACGCACCGTCAAACCGGAGGATAACGGGCTGAAGCCTGGAGGCAAGAGAACCGGAGCTGAAGAATATCCAGGCCTCCGCGGCAAACCGCTGCGTGCACAATCCGGACGCTGTGTCACCCAAATGCACTATGCGAGGCAGGGCATCATTACGCCTGAGATGGAGTTTGCTGCTATCCGTGAGGGCGTGGAGCCGGAATTCGTCCGGCAGGAGCTGGCGAGCGGAAGGGCCATTCTGCCATCGAATATCAATCATCCAGAGAGCGAACCGATGCTGATCGGACGTCATTTCCACGTGAAGATCAACGCGAATATTGGCAACTCTGCCGTATCCTCTTCGATTGAAGAAGAAGTGGAGAAAATGACTTGGGCGGTACGCTGGGGGTCCGATACGGTAATGGATCTTTCCACGGGCAAGGATATCCATACCACTCGGGAATGGATTATCCGCAATTCCCCGGTACCGATCGGGACGGTGCCGCTATATCAGGCGCTGGAGAAGGTGAATGGCGAAGCTGAGGCACTCACCTGGGAGTTGTACCGGGATACGCTCATTGAGCAGGCTGAGCAGGGTGTGGATTACTTTACAATCCATGTAGGCGTACTGCTGCGTTACATACCGATGACGGCCAAACGGATGACTGGCATTGTTTCAAGGGGTGGTTCCATTATGGCGGCATGGTGCCTTGCACACCATCAGGAGAATTTTTTATATACGCATTTTGAGGAAATCTGTGAAATCATGAAAAGGTATGATGTAGCCTTCTCTCTCGGAGATGGACTCCGCCCGGGCAGCATCTATGATGCCAATGATGAAGCCCAGATGGCTGAACTTGCTACGCTTGGTGAACTGACACAGATTGCGTGGAAGCACGATGTGCAGGTGATGATTGAGGGGCCAGGACATGTGCCGATGCACAAGATTAAGGAGAATGTCGACCTTCAGATGGAGATCTGCAAGGAGGCACCATTCTATACACTCGGTCCGCTGACAACCGATATAGCACCAGGCTATGACCATATTACCTCAGCCATTGGAGCGGCGATGATCGGCTGGTTCGGAACGTCGATGCTCTGTTATGTGACACCAAAGGAGCATCTGGGCCTGCCAAACAAGGATGATGTCCGGGAGGGCGTTATTGCCTACAAGATTGCGGCACATGCCGCTGATCTGGCCAAAGGCCATCCGCGTGCACAGCGCCGGGATGACGCGTTGTCGAAGGCCCGTTTCGAATTCCGCTGGCGGGACCAGTTCAACCTGTCACTGGATCCGGAACGTGCGCTGTCCTATCACGATGAGACACTCCCGGCTGAAGGGGCCAAGGAGGCCCATTTCTGCTCCATGTGCGGACCTAAATTTTGCAGCATGCGCATTACGCAGGATATTCGTGCATTTGCCGCAGACAAAGGCTTGTCCGAGAATGAGGCTGTAGCGGCCGGAATGCAGGAGAAGGCTGAGGAATACCGAACCCGAACCTAAGCTCGTTACAGCGCAATTTAAGCAGCCTAAGATATATAAAAGCCGTTCTCTCCACTACTGGGAGAAGAACGGCTTTTAGTTGTAATCCTTTAGCTTCGTTGATAAGAAAAGTAAACTTCCGGATATTTCTATGTTGGAGCCGGCTAACGGCTACTTAAGCACAGCGTTGACGTCAGGTATTCCTCTGAGTCAGGCCCTCCTTCGAGAGCCTTTTTAATGCGTGAAAGGCAGAGGTAGCTTTCATTCACGCAATGAATAACCCTAACTAACGTCTACCAATTTTTAATTGCTGCTCCAAATAAGATGCCAGCGATGCGAGCGGGCTGTAAATCTCACTACCCGTATTTGCTGAAGCAAGGGCAGCCGCGGGAGCCATGGATAGCTGAGCAGCTACAATTGTTTTCTCTGGTGACTGTGCAGCGAGTTGCTGAAGGCCCGTTGTCACCGCCTCCATATATCCTTCCTTATCGCCGCGCATGATCAATTCAAATGTACCAGGAATTAGTGCGGCCTTTGTTCTCGAAGGAGCCGCAACGTTTGCCTGCCCGTTAGTTTCACCTTGCTGTAGTGCTTCATTCACCCGTGCCATCGTTCCTTCAACCGTTGCTGGATTGGTAAAAGCAAGAATGTATTCCTGCGAATCCTGCTGCAGCTTCTGCAATAATGGATCATCAATACCGATAACGGGGATGGAGACATGATGGGCTTCGTGCGCCAGTACTGCAGCAAACAGGGTACAGGTGACTAGAATCGCATCTGCATGACACTGGGCAATCCACTTTAATGTCCGGGATACCTTTTCTCGAATGACAGCCTCTGAGAAGTCCGTATCCTGCTTAAGGCGATCCAGACCGGGATCGACATAATGCACAAGTTCCACTTCATAGGGGACGAGCGCCTCTTCAATGAGTGCGATGTTGGAGTAGTGAGCGTGATAACAGCCGATCGTGATCATAATGACATCCCCTTTGCCAATGCTTCTTTTTTGTGAGTCGTGAGTGCTGCAGATATTTAATCCATTATAGAAACACGGGCCGGGAATTGTACAGCGTTTAAACCAATGCCAACAACCGTCCCTCCGCCAAATGGCAGAAGGACGGTTCTATAGTCAGACTCCAATACAGTCAGGTTTCATTTTATCGCATGGAAGGAGATACGTTCTTTTGAGCCATTTTTTGCTGCAGAATCTCGTGAAAGGATAGACCTTGAGTGTTCTCATTCTCCTTTTTGGGAGCAGTGGTCGCCGTGTTGCGCGGATATTGGTGGTGGTACGGGATCATTTGCTGAATAGGCATGCGGATCATCTTGGTTCCTCCTTTTGGTAGATAAATAAGTTGAGCCTATAAACGTTACACTTAACACTGCGATTGCAGTACCCTCTTCCGATCGCTGTTATCCCCAGATTTTTTGAATTCCCTCTTTAAGGGGAAAATCCGGTGATAAAGGCGAGCGCTTCGCTTCTTCAGTGAGTCCTGCCCTCTCCGTTGGGGTGTAAACATTAAATTCATCTTATATGGACTATGTATTTTGATTGGTAGTCGTTCCAAGTGCGCATATAGGTACATGTGACTTGTTAGACGAAATCGGGAAGTTATGACGTAATTCCAATTGGATTGTAGTGATTTTACCCCGTATTCAGGAGATGTAAACGGTTTGAGGGAAATTCAGGAATAAAGGACCTGAAATACAGGGTTTGGTATGGGAGGAACGAATCGGGTGTTAAGTGAATAGTCCCAGTTTCAGGAATGTCAATTGTGACGAAAATAAGACAAATTGTCTGGGAGAGTAGGTATCATTGCAGCTAACTAACTTGGTACCATAGTCGGTTGTTGTGAGCGGGATGGGGGTAGTTTATACGTGTTTTGGAGGTGAGACAGTGGAACAGCACCAAAAAAGCCATCCAGCGAGCTGGATGGCTTGTGTAACGTTAATCTGGAAATGTAAATGAAAAATGTCAATTTTCCGTAGTTGCCCTAGCTTGGTTTACCGCAATATAGATATCGACCTGAACATGGGCAGGATCCATACTCCGTTCATCATATAACTCGAAATCACCGGTAAACGTTCGCTCGTTCTGATTGCTCCAGCCCCAAACGGCTCCCCATGCTTCACCTACAACTTCTGCCATTGGACCCTTGCGGGAGGTGAATACGGCGTATGTTGCTGGTGGCAACTCGACGGAGTTCATGCCAGCTGGTAACGTTTCATCTGCAGCTACCTCGTGGCCTACGAGGATGGTGTATTCCCCGTGTATACCATTGGTATAATCTGTATAGCATCCATATCGGGGTGCTTCCGGTGCAGGGATGTGCCCTGATGAGAAGTAGCGGCTCCACAGATCCTGAATGCAGCCTTGGCCGCTCATCTCGATCGCGTTGGTCGTTCTGGCTGATATGCCAGCCAGGCGTTTGCCAGGAAGTGTAACATATCGAACAGGTTGAGTTAAGATGGACTGGTCTTTATCGGTAAAATGAAGTTCGGTGCTATCTGCGGAATTCCTTACTGCCGATATTGTTTTTCCTTCTGGATTGGAGGGGCTCCATCGTTTCAAAAAGGGAAGCTGATTGCGCAGCATTGCCCGCGCGGATTCCTGATCCATACCTTCTTCCATGAGGATCGCGGTGCACATCTCAATCATGCCTTCCATTGTAATGTTGGGCTGTTGGAACATGCCTTCTTTGTAGCAATAGATGCAGTAATCACGGGTTGCACTTCCATCTGCTTCCGTTCCGAATTGGGTAGGGGTGGTCAGCGGCATTCCGCAGCTCTGGCATATAGTGACGTTCATTCATCAATTCCTCCTCGTTATGTACAGCTTGAATATAGATGAAGTATAACGAGAGGAACTGGACATCAGTCTGTCAGGTTTGCGGAGGGGCAGCATAATTTTGCACGATTTGTTCTGCAATCCGGCGAATTTCGTCACGTATATGAAGAGGCTCCAATACCTCGGCATCCGCGCCAAAGCCAAGAATGAACCCGTACAGCCAGTTATCTTCCGGAAAAGCCACCTGACTTATATAATATCCCTGGCCGTCTGGGATCACGTTCTCTATGCCAAACCACTCTTCGGCGATATGACGGACACGGGCGTGGAATCTCATCGTCATGGCAACCGTGTTCCCTGGAGTCGCCCATTCCTGCTGCCAGGGCCTGTCCTGCAGGTTGATGGGTTTGCGTTCAAAGCTTTCATGAGCAAGTGTCACGTCCTGCATACGGACCAGTTTGAACATGCGAAACTCATTACGCTCATGACAGAACGCATAGAGGTACCAGGAGTGCTTTTTAAGAACAAGGGTATGAGGATCGACGGTTCTGTGAGTGTTGGCTCCTTCGGCGCTGCAATAGGTAAAGGTGATTGAACGCATCTGATCCAGTCCCTGTTCAATGATTTGCAGTTTGTCTTGCAGCGCTTCCGGGTGGGTCCACATCGAATAATCCACAATGAAACGATTGGTTTCGGCCTGAAAGTCATCATTTTTGGATTCCGGCACAATGCTGCTTAGTTTCTCCATCAACAACTCCCGTGCTACATTGGTATGCGATGTGGAGACGCTGCGCAGTGCGGTAACAATAGATGCCAGATCCCGGTCAGTCAATACGTTTCGATCCAGACGATAACCTTCCGCAAGGCCGATGCCACCGCTCATGCCCTGATATGTCACGACAGGAATGCCTGCCTGGCCCAGGGTATCAATGTCACGATAAATGGTGCGGATAGAAACTTCAAACGTGTCTGCCAGATCCTTGGCCTGTACACGGCCACGATTGATTAGTAGTACAACGATGGCTAATAAACGGTCCAATTTCATAAAAAAGGTTTCCTCTCAATGATTTATATGTTGGATTCAGATATGTTATATTGTTGAGCATCACATATAGGAGTGGGATAAGCAATGAAGCGAATTACGATTCTGATTGCGGACGATGAAGTTGAGATCGCTGATCTGGTTGCTTTGCATTTGCAAAAAGAAGGATACCACATCGTCACGGCATACGATGGCAAGTCGGCCCTGCACGCCATTCAGACGCAAGCGATCGATTTGGCAGTCCTGGACATTATGATGCCAGGCATGGACGGCTATGAGGTCACCCGCAAAATCCGGGAACAGCACCACATGCCGATCATTTTCCTGAGTGCCAAAACGTCGGATATGGACAAAATTACGGGTCTCGTGATGGGCGCTGATGATTATATGACCAAGCCGTTCAATCCGATGGAGCTCGTAGCCCGGGTGAACTCCCAGCTTCGTCGTTCCTTGCAATTCAGCCAGTCTTTACCCGTCCAGCGTTCCATTCTGGAGAAGGGCGGACTCGTCATCGCGCCGGATCAGCATAGCGTAACACTCTACGGCAAACCGGTGGAACTAACACCGAAGGAGTTCGACATTCTGTATCTGCTTGCAAGTCACCCCAAGCAGGTGTTCAGCGCGGAAAGCATTTTTGAACAGGTATGGGGAGAGGCCTATTACGAGAGCGGCAATACTGTAATGGTCCATATTCGAACCCTGCGCAAAAAGCTCGGAGAAGATCTGGACAAGAACAAGTTTATCAAAACGATCTGGGGCGTGGGGTATACATTTAATGACTAAACAAAGAAGTTTTCGGACAACCATGATTATGCTGCTGGGTCTGAGCATGCTGGCTTCTGGCGCGATCACCTATGGGATTTACAAGCTTTTGCAGGCTTATTATTCAGGTGTGAGAGCAGAAGATCAGCTTGCCGAATATCGCCATTTTATGAAAAGCATTGGAGATATCTATTTCTTCCTCATTTTATTCATCCCGCTCGCCATTCTGTTTTTCTTCTGGTTTACCAAGCCCTACGTGACCTATTTCAAGGATATTTCCACAGGCATCAGGCATTTGGCAAATGGAGACTTCCAGCATCGAGTCCAGATCTCTTCGAAGGATGAATTGGGTACAATCGCGGAGGATGTGAATTTGGCGAGTGAGAAGCTTAGGGAGGCGGTAGAACGGGGAGATTTTGCCGAAAACAGCAAGGACCAGCTCGTCGTTAATCTGGCACACGATTTGCGAACACCGCTGACTTCTGTGCTTGGGTATTTGGATCTGCTCATGAAGGATGATCAGCTGACAGAGGAACAGGTCAGACACTTTACATCGATTGCCTTTACCAAATCCCAGCGGCTGGAGAAGCTGATTGATAGTTTGTTTGAAATTACCCGGATGAATTATGGCATGCTGCCTATACAGAAAATGCGGCTGGATCTTAGCGAACTGCTGAAACAGATGAATGAAGAATTATATCCTGTATTTGAGA
This sequence comes from Paenibacillus sp. 7523-1, assembly GCF_002276415.1. NCBI lineage: Bacteria > Bacillati > Bacillota > Bacilli > Caryophanales > Paenibacillaceae > Paenibacillus > Paenibacillus sp. 7523-1. The sequence goes on from NZ_NPBR01000030.1 coordinate 54,945, forward strand.
AGAATCGTCTGCTCACCCGATTAACCATCGAGTCGGATTTGACCATCTCCGGAGACGGAGAATTGCTCGCCAGGGTGTTTGAGAACCTGCTGATTAATGCTGCACGCCATGGCAAGGATGGCATCTATGTGGACCTGAAAGGATACCGGGAAGCAGATCAGGTCGTCATCCAGGTTATCAACTATGGAGGGCATATTCACCCGGAGGATTTGCCGCATATTTTCGATATGTATTACACCGGAGATCGTGCACGGACCCCTCAGGAGGGTGGGACAGGCCTCGGCCTGTTTATTGCCCGAAATATTGTGGAACAGCATGACGGGACCATTTCGGCTCAGAGTGATGTGGTACGGACCTTATTTGAGGTGCGCCTTCCAGCAATGGAATGAGGTTTGCCGTCAAATTTAAGAAAAACTTTAAAAATGCCCTGCTTTTTCTTTAACTAGTTTTCTCTATCCTTGATTGTACGAGGCAAAGGAGGAGCAAGGATGAAGAAGTGGGGCTTTTTGCTATGCATCATTTTGATCGGATACGTGATGACAAGATCGCCGGCATCTTTTCAGCAGAAGGATGAGATGATCATTGAAATTCAGGATAAGCATGAAAACCATACGGGGTATACAGTATCCATCACCGGTAATATTCAGGATCAAGTACATAAGGGCAACTTGCTGCTTGTTAATACAACCTATCCGGTTCATCCGGAAGGCATAAGAACCGATATTATAAATGTGGCGCAGCAGGACGATCTGGTCCGTGGATACGGATTGTTGGATCAAAACATATTGCTCTCGAGAGAGGTGGCCCAAGCCTTTCAGAAGATGATTGAAGCGGCCGGTGAAGAGGGAGTACGTTATTTTCTCATCAGCAGCGGATATCGGGACTTCGCCAAGCAGGATGAACTTTATCAGGAAAAGGGATCAGACTACGCCCTTCCGGCAGGACACAGTGAGCATAATCTCGGATTATCCATGGATATCGGCTCCACGCTGACCACCATGGATGAAGCGCCAGAGGGTGCCTGGCTCGAGAAAAATGCCTGGAAATATGGATTTATCCTCCGTTATCCGAAGGACAAGGTGAGTCTCACGGGCATTCAATATGAACCCTGGCACTTTCGATATGTGGGACTTCCGCATAGTGCTGTCATGTATAAGAATAACCTGGTGCTGGAAGAGTATCTGGATTTGCTAAAAGAGAAAGATAACATTATGGTTGAAGTGGAGGGTGAGAAGTATCATATCCGCTATTACCGGGCAGCCGGGGATACGACCGTATACATACCTGAGCATGGCCAATATGACATATCGGGAGATAACAGGGATGGAGTCATTGTCACAGTAAAGGAGTAACAAGGCTGCACAAAGGAGGTTCTTCAACATGAGACAGAGAAAAATCAAACATAAAATCCTTTGGATTGCCGCGTTAATCATCTATTTGTATCTGCTAACCAAGCTCATTCTCTTTAAAGGGGGGCCGGTCGACTTTGAAGTTGTCCGGGTCCAGCTTATGGCTTTTCTTCATCAACCGGATTTGATTCATACACGAACCGTCAATCTGACGCCATTTCAGGAGATCTCAAGAGACTGGAACAGCCTGTCACTGCATCGTCCAGGCACTGCAATCCATCTGGTGGGCAATGTGATGGCTTTCATTCCACTGGGGATGTTCATTCCGATGCTGATGGGCAACAAGCTGCTGTCAGGAGCGAACGTATTTCTGTCATCTCTACTTCTAAGTTTAGGCTATGAAGTAACACAGCTGCTCACTGGCATGGGCATATTCGATGTGGACGATCTGATGTTGAATACATTAGGCGGGGTGATTGGATATATTCTGTTTACCATGGCTCTCGGCATGAAACGGTTGTTGATTGGAGGAGAATCCCGAACGGTGAAGAAGGAGTATAATCCTAAAGAGAGTCCTGTGTAAGGAGGGAGATTATGATCCTAGTCACTTTACTATTGATGAGCACAGGTTTGATGTTTCTTGTGTACCCACGAAGTGTAACAGATGGCTCGAGCCGGCAGATCGCGGAACGAGTGATCATGTCGAGATGGGTCGGAGGCTCACTGATCGTTATGTCATGTCTGTTCCTGATCATGGGTACAATCCAGCTGTTGGATGAGGCGTCACATCATATCGGACACTAGGAAGATACTGAGCTTAAGTAAACAGAGCAATCTTGCATGCATCATATTAAGCTTCGCATCACGTACTACTACGGTGGTGGGAAGCTTTTTTTGTATGTCATTGTATCAGGATTTGATAACACAAGTCTTGAGAGGGGTTTGCGGATGGGCTTCCTATTGCGGTAGAGTAGGACCAAAGATTACCAAACTACATATTAACAAAGGAGGATATTTATTGTTATATTCATTAGCTATAAGCTTGACAGGTAGAATGAGAGCAATCATGGAAATCGAAAGTGAAATGGCTGAAGCTAAGCTGCGTCACCTTGGCGAAGAAGTAGTGCGTGCTTTAGAACAGAAAAGATCAGATCTGATTAACAGCTGTACTCGTGATGAGTTGTTAGTTATCCAGACAGTAATGAACGTTGGGCGGTCAGAGAGAGGGTATCGTTACTATTTCGACAAAGATGACGTTGAGATCATTCATTTGCCCATTGAGTTAACCGGATCTGAACTAATGCAGAAATATTCCTATTATCTCGTACATAAAACCAAACAGGAATTAGCAGGTGGCATTGAATATTACACTGCTGTGTCAGAACAACTGAAAGAAGGTATGGAGATCTTGAGACTTTAATCTGTAACTGTAGGAGGATATAAGAATGATAATGAAAATTTCGTACTATACGCCAGATGGTTTCTATTATTATGTTCCCGATCAATATGCAGAGCAGATGGAAGAGTGGAGAAGTGAATTTTCCGATTTTTTGCAGAGTATAGAGGGGAAGCATCCGTTCACTCAATACATAGAGTCCATTGATTACGAGGGCAAGTTGGAATACGCCGTTTTTGGCCGTAGTTATGGAGGGGATGACTTCATGGACTGGATCAACGTGGAGAAATTAAACTGCAGGGGGATATATCGCATCCCTTCGCCGCCTGATGATTCGGAAGTTGAAATAAGAATAGATTTTTAGAAGCCGTTTAATAAGAATACAAAAAAAAGCTCCCCATATCGTGCCGAAAGGCATGTAATGGGGAGCTTTCATTTTAATTTACTACATTAAAGATCAATGCAATTAAGCTTTTTTCATCATTTGACGCAATACAGTTTGCAGGATACCACCGTTGTGGTAGTAGTCTACGTCAACCATGCTGTCCAGACGAGCGATAACAGGGAAGTCGAACTTGGTTCCGTCTTCGCGGGTTACCGTAACGGTCAACTCTTGTCCAGGCTTCACATCATTGCTGAGGCCTGTAATGTCATACGTTTCACGTCCGTTCAGACCCAGGCTGGACCAGCCGTGGCCTTCCTGGAATTGCAGTGGCATTACGCCCATGCCCACCAGGTTACTGCGGTGGATACGCTCGAAGCTTTCTGCGATAACGGCTTTAACGCCGAGCAGGAATGTACCTTTAGCCGCCCAGTCACGGGAGCTGCCTGTACCATACTCTTTACCTGCAATAACGATCAGGTTCTGACCTTCGTCTTGATACTTCATGGAAGCATCGTAGATGGACATCTCTTCATCTGTTGGCAGGTACTTCGTAATACCACCTTCCGTACCCGGAGCCACCTGGTTACGAATACGAATGTTGGCAAACGTACCGCGCATCATGACCTCATGGTTACCACGGCGTGAGCCGTAGGAGTTGAAGTCTTTGCGCTCAACGCCATGCTCTTTCAGGTACAATCCGGCTGGACTGGTTGTAGCAATGTTACCCGCTGGAGAGATGTGGTCCGTTGTTACGGAGTCACCAAGCAAGGCCATAACACGTGCAGAGCGGATGTCTGCAATATCAGTCAGCTTATCGCCAAGGTTTTGGAAGAACGGCGGGTTCTGAATGTACGTGGAGTTTGGATCCCACTCATACAGTTCGCCTTCCGGTACAGGAATGTTATTCCAGCGCTCATTGGCTGTAAATACATTCTCGTATTTGTTGCGGAACATCTGAGCATTCAGTGAGCTTGCAATGGCATCCTTGATTTCCTCGGAGCTAGGCCAGAGGTCTTTCAGGAAGACAGGCTCGTTATTCGTATCATAACCGATTGGATCGGTAGCAAAATCAATATTGACCGTTCCCGCGAGAGCGTAAGCTACCACGAGTGGAGGAGAAGCCAGATAGTTGGCTTTTACCTGAGCATGTACACGGCCTTCGAAGTTACGGTTACCGGACAATACAGCCGCTACAGTCATATCGTTTTCGGCAATCGCTTCGCTTACTTCGTCTGGCAGTGGACCGGAGTTACCGATACAAGTTGCACAGCCGTAACCGGCAACGTTAAATCCGAGCTGGTCGAGGTAAACGTTCAGGCCTGATTTTTCGAGATACTCGGTAACAACGAGGGAACCTGGAGTCAAGCTGCTTTTTACGTAGCCTGGTTTGGTCAGACCGCGCTCAACTGCTTTTTTCGCAAGTAGACCCGCTCCGAGCATAACGCTTGGGTTGGATGTGTTGGTGCAGCTTGTGATGGCTGCAATCACAACCGCGCCTGCTTTCAGTTCACTAGTGGAACCGTCAGGGTGCTTCACAGGCACTGTTTCTTCAATCTTCTCATCGCTCAGTCCGTATCCGCCTTTATCGACCGGAGTACGAATGATGCTGTTGAAGCTTTCTTTCATTTGCGTCAGTTCGATGCGGTCCTGTGGACGCTTAGGACCTGCAAGACTCGGTACCACGGAAGCGAGATCCAGCTCAATCACGTCGGTGAATTCTGGATCAACCGTGCTGGAAGTCCGGAACATGCCTTGTGCTTTGTAATAAGCTTCAACCAGATCCACTTGCTCGTCGGAACGTCCTGTACTGCGCATGTAGTTCAATGTCTCGCTATCGACAGGGAAGAAACCAATCGTAGCGCCGTATTCCGGTGCCATGTTGGCAACAGTCGCACGGTCAGCGAGGCTGATGTTGGCAAGGCCTGGACCGTAGAACTCGACAAATTTGCCGACTACGCCTTTTTTACGAAGCATTTGAGTGACAGTGAGTGCCAGATCCGTAGCTGTTGCGCCTTCGCTCAGGCTGCCTGTCAATTTGAAACCGATAACGTCAGGTGTTACAAAATACAGTGGTTGACCAAGCATTCCTGCTTCGGCCTCAATTCCACCAACACCCCAACCAACAACGCCGAGTCCGTTGATCATGGTGGTGTGGGAGTCCGTACCTACGAGGGAATCCGGGAACACGACGGTTTCGCCGTCAACCGTTTTGGTTGCAGCGACGGAAGCCAGGTACTCCAGGTTAACTTGGTGAACGATCCCTGTGGATGGTGGTACAGCACGGAAGTTGTTGAATGCCGTTTGTGCCCAGCGCAGGAAGCGGTAACGCTCTTCGTTACGCTCGAATTCAACCTTGATGTTGTAGTCGAGAGCGTCGTTGGTTCCGAATGCGTCAACCATCACGGAGTGGTCGATAACGAGGTCAACCGGCACGAGCGGGTTGATCTGTTTTGGATCGCCGCCAGCCTTTTTCACCGTATCGCGCATCGCAGCAAGATCCACGACAACCGGTACGCCAGTGAAGTCCTGCAGGACGATACGTGCAGGGATAAATGGAATTTCCTTGTTATTGTCACGGCCTTCTGCCCAGCCGGTAAGTTGTTTCACATGTTCTTCAGTAATTGCACGTCCGTCGAACTGACGAACTGCTGCTTCGAGCAGCACTTTAATGGAGAAGGGAAGCTTGGAAAGGTCGCCGTAGCCGCCTTCCTGAAGAGCATCGAGACTGTAGTAGCGGTAAGACTTGCCTCCGACCTCAAGACTGCGGGCTGCGGAGAAATGGTTCTTGGCTGACATACATGTACCTCCTTAAAATGTGTCGGTGAGATGAAGATAAAGTTCATTTAAGTGGAAGAACAGGCCTTCATCGTTCCGTGTCCTTGTTCGTAGTTTCATCAGATGAAACGTAATTTCATAATTGCAACTTTAGTATTAAGTATACCGTTTTCACCTCCGTACGTAAAGGGCTTTTTGCCTGTCCAAACAAGCTTTACGAACAATGAAGGCGTTTTCGTGAATATTGCCTTGTTACGATACTTCCTGCTGTCCAAGTCTCCAATTTTCGGCACTCGAGCCTTGAGCGGAACACATACAACCGGTATACGTCTCATATGAATAGAAGTAGTTTACACAGCTGAATTTTCCAGAGAGAACTTCAAGTGCCAAAGGGGGACACAGGCTTGGAAAGGGAATGGAAGAGTGCCTTATACACCTATGTGAACCAGTACAACCGATGCGAAATCGACTATCGTCCACAGACGAGCGAGCGGATTGTCACGGATTCGGCATTTGTGCTGGAGCGGGGAGAGCGTATGGCCAGACTGGACGATTGGTATCGTAAACGGCGTGCAGTGCCTCTTCGCAGCGAGACCAGTGCCAAGCTTGTGCGAACGGTTACGGAAGGTCCGGAAGAATCGGTGGTGGATATTCAACTTTACAGCAGGCTTTTCTACGAGAAAAGTGGAATCACCCACCGGGAGGATCGGATTGAGAGGGAACGGTTGACCTTTATTAGGCAGGGTGGAACCTGGATGATTGGACGGGTTGAAAGAGAAGTTCCGGAGCGGCGTCCGGCAGGGGAAGGGAGACCCTTTCAGCAAGCGGATTTTGTACAGGCGATTAATCGGCCACTGCTGAACAGGGAAGTGCTTGGCCAGGGAAGAAGTTCAAGGCAGCAATTATACCGGCGGGACCTGGCTGTTGCTTATGCAGATCGGTGGTGGAATGCGGGAAACCCCGCATTTGAGGAATTCGAGGTAGACTGCACCAATTACGTCTCCCAATGTCTCTTTGCAGGGGGAGCACCCATCCACTATACTGGTAGAAGAGAAGCGGGCTGGTGGTACAAAGGTTATGTGAACAGCACTGAAATGTGGAGCTACAGCTGGGCCGTATCCAACAGTCTGGAGCGTTATCTGGGAAGCAGCAGCTGGGGGCTGACAGCAACCGAAGTTGATCGTCCGGAGCAGCTCATGCTCGGAGATGTCATTCTCTACGATTGGGACGGAGACGGCAGGTTTCAGCATAGTACTGTTGTGACTGCCTTCGATGCGGGGGGCATGCCGCTTGTCAATGCACATACGGTCAGCAGTCGCCACCGCTATTGGGATTACCGGGATTCTTACGCTTGGACGGAGCGGACGGTGTACCGGCTTTTTCATATTGCTGATGAGTTCTAATGAAGCAAGATGTACAGGGATTTGGTGACGTGGACATTCAGTTCCATGTAAAATAAGCCCTAGGACTAGAATAAAATTGATGCTGATTATACAGGTATGACGGCATCATGCACAGATAATCGGAGGTTACGCATGAGCATGGATAAATTAACAGTTGGCGTCGTTTACGGCGGAAAATCAGGGGAACACGAAGTATCGCTGCAAACGGCGTTTGCTGTAACGAACGCTTTTGATTATGAAAAATATGAATTGGTTCCTTTCTATATCTCCAAGCAGGGGACATGGAAAAAGGGAGCTGTGATGCACGCGCCATTCGCGCAGATTGAGGATCTGAAGCTGGAGCATGCAGCAGGTGGAACCCAGGAAGCGCTGAACGCGTTGTTTGCACGTCTGTATGGCGGAGAAGATGCACTGGACGTTATGTTCCCGCTGCTGCACGGCACGTTTGGTGAGGATGGTACGATTCAGGGGATGTTCGAGATGGCGGATATGCCTTATGTGGGTGCAGGTGTACTGGCTTCAGCAGGCGGTATGGACAAAGTGGTCATGAAAAAGCTGTTTGCGCAGGCTGGAATCGACCAGTGTGCCTTTACTTATTTTAATGCGACCCAGTGGAAGCAGACCGAGTATGACATGATCCTGCAAGTGGAGGAACAGCTGGGTTACCCGTGCTTCATCAAACCGGCGAACCTCGGCTCCAGCGTAGGGATCTCCAAAGCACGCAACCGGGATGAACTGAAGACAGCCGTCGAATTTGCACTGCGATACGATACAAAGGTTGTTATTGAGGAGTTTGTTGAGGCACGCGAAGTGGAAGTGAGTGTACTTGGCAATGATGAGCCGATGGCCTCGGTGCCAGGAGAAATCGTATCCTCTGGTGAATATTATGACTATGCAGCCAAGTATATTGATGGCCAATCACAGATGCTGATTCCCGCTCCGCTGGATTCCGAAGCCGCTGATCGTATCCGTGAGGCAGCCTTGCAGGCATTCCGTGCGATTGAAGGCAATGGTATTTCCCGGGCAGATTTCTTTATTCGTAAATCGGATGGTGCATTGCTTATTAATGAAGTAAACACAATGCCTGGCTTTACTCCGTACAGCATGTATCCGTTGCTGTGGCGTGAGACGGGTGTATCGTATGCGGAACTGCTGGATCGTATGATTGAGCTGGCATTGGAGCGTTACAACCGCAAGCAGGCACTTAATTATGAAAACGGCGTGCAGGCTTAAATTACTAGTGTTCGAATTTTTAGTTACACTTTACCGTAGCAGACTACACAAGGAGGGGTATGGATGGGATTTCAGACTGAATTCAATTCCGTATGCAAATTCAAGAGCGAGCAGGAGCTGTTCGAACTGCTGGAATACGGCCGCGGCAAAATGGTGAAACAGGGCTTCCGGGTCTTTCCGACCGGACAGAAGGTTATTGCCTATACGCCTGATAACGTGGCGGTAGCCATCGTCAAGATCGTTGCTTCCATTGCGGAGATCAACTTCCAAGGACAGGAAGTAACGGAAGTGGAGATGCAGCTTATTCGCAAGTTGAACGAGGAAGAATCCCGTGTTCAGACTGCACTTGCGGACGAAATGTTCTTTGGGGAGCAGGCACAGGGATAAACCTTACTCCATCTTATGGGACCAATGAACGGAATTGTAAGGCGAGCGATTACGGACTTTCTTTTAGGGTAAAACTTGGTTATATACAGTGACCGGAAAACCTAACGGCAGCAGATGCCAGGCAGGAATTCCGCCCTAATAGAGAGGAAGAACACCATGCTTGTACGTTTTGGTTATGTGGCGATGTCTGTACTGGTCGAGAATGCATCTCCTTCCCGCACGATGACCATGGCCAGCTTCAAGAAAATTGATGACAGGGAGGCAGCCATTCGCAAGCTAGAACGGATTGCAGCCGAGAATTTGCATAATACGTTACGGTTGCTTAGACATAACAAGGGCAGCCATATTCATGTATATCGTTTCTCTTCCAAATTAATTCCGCTGGCGACACATGAGGATCTGATGGATTGGGATCCATTCCCGGCCCTCCAGTCCGATTTTGCTGCCATTGGTGATTTTGTGAAGGAGAACGGAATGCGCGTATCCTTCCATCCCGACCATTTTACCGTTCTAAGTACGCCGCGGGAGGAAGTGCTCCGGAACTCCATGCGTGACCTTCGTCATCATGTGCGGATGCTGGATGCCATGGGACTGAATGCCACTGCCAAAAATAATATACATATTGGTGGTGCATACGGGGACAAGCCTAGTGCAGCGCTGCGCTTTGAAGAGAATTTTCTGAAGCTTGATCGGGATATCCAGGAACGGTTGACCCTCGAAAATGATGATAAAACATTCAACGTTTCCGAAACGCTGGCCGTATGTCAGCATCTGGGACTGCCGATGGTGCTGGATATTCATCATCAGTGGGTCAATAATGAAGGCGAACAGCCATGGGATATGTGGTCTGACATATGGAAGACGTGGCAGTCGCCGCTGGCACAGGCGGACTCCCCTGCAGACCGGCCATTACCGCCAAAAATTCACGTATCCAGTCCGAAGAGCGAGAAGGACATCCGCGGACATGCCGATGGCGTTGAAGTAGAGCCTCTGTTATCCTTTTTACGTCATATTGCTGCAGATACGCCGGAACTTGATGTCATGATCGAGGCGAAGCGCAAGGATGAAGCCCTGGTGCAGCTCATGCAGAAGCTGGCCTTCTACCACGAAGAAGGCGTGGAATGGGTGGACGAATCTACAGTCATTATCCATCCCTAGAGCCAAAAGGGGCCTGGGCAGCAAGAAACTTTACAACCGGTGAGGCGTATACTTTTAACAAGTATTTTAACTTTTCGTAGATTGATATAGAAAGTAGAGTGAACGCTTTGAATGAGAAGGAAAAAACACCTTATGTCGTGACGAGCAAAAGCTATACTGCTGTTGCCATTAATGCAGCTTCCAAAGCAGGTGAATGGATCAAGAGCCGTCTCGGAACCATAGGCGAGCCTGGAACCAAATATTCGCCGCAGGATCTTGTTACCGAAGTGGACAAAGGAGCGGAGCAGATGATCCGCCGTCTGATTCTAACCCACTTTCCGGGCCATGCCATTCTCGGTGAAGAGGGTGTTGAACCTGGACCGGAAGCTTCAGCCAAAGCACTGAAAGAGGCTCAGGAGGAAGAATTCCTCTGGATCGTGGACCCAGTGGACGGAACAACGAACTTTGTCCATGGATTTCCGTTTTATTCGGTGTCTATCGCCCTGGCTCATCATGGTGAAGTCATTGTAGGGGTCATTTACGATCCTTCCAGAGACGAACTGTTTGTAGCTGAAAAAGGAAAAGGTGCATACGTCCACGGCAACCGAATGGCTGTATCCAATGAACAGAGCCTGGGCCAGAGCCTGGTCGCAGTGGGCTTCCCGGCAGATACTACCTATGCCCTGCCAGTCAACATGGCAGCTGTACAGGCTCTTGCACCGCAAGTACGAAGCCTGCGTGCAGGTGGATCAGCAGCGCTGCATTTGGCATACGTTGCTGCAGGTCGCCTCAGTGCATACACCGAAGTTGGACTGAAACCGTGGGATATCGCTGCAGGTGCCCTGCTCGTTGAGGAATCCGGGGGCAAGGTCACCGATACCATGGGTACACCTTATCAGTTGTCTGTCAGTCATGTGGTTGCCACGAACGGCAAAATTCATGATGCACTGACAGATGTACTCAAGGATGCCAAAGCTACCGGCCTGGAGTGAGTTTATTAATTTCTTAAATGATTTAACAAACTTATATTGTACATGAACGAGGGGCAGAAAAAATCTGGAGAAGCGAAGCGTTCGCCTTTATCCCCGAATTTTTCCCTTTGAAAAGAAAACAAGAAAATTTGGGGATAACAGCGATCGGAAGATTGTTCTGGCCATCGAAGTGTAGGTGCAATAATATTTGGTTGTACATTTATGAACTTAATTGAAGGAGCGATGAACGATGGATGAATCCAAGGAACTGGAACGACGTTTGAGTGAAATGCTGACTGAAGGGGAGATGGAAGAGTCCGGCGACACGGACAAGCGTGAACGCCAGCTTATTCCTCCCAAATATGAGGTGCGCATTCAGACGGAAACGGACCCAATTGTCCAGGAAACGTTGATGTACCGGAATATGGCACGTGAAGTGGACGATCGCTATGATCGTTATCTGGAACGTTCTGCCGAGAAAAATAACTCCGCAGATACGGAAAAGAAAGACCACTAAACCACCGTTTAAACCACTGCTGTAACAAGCGAAACAAAGCTAGGATCATAGGTTAACAGGCTTCCCTCAGAGGGGAGTCTGTTGTTTTGTGAGCAGGCTGATGTCCGTACGACATCTCTACTTTTTAATGCTAGAATAGAAATATGGCGAACTTCTGCCACCGCAGAAGAACTGTGTAATAAAGTTCAAGTTATTATCTTATAGATGTGAGAAAAAGGAGTGTTCCCACGAATGAAGCGTACACGTACATGGAATAACACGTCGGCTGCATTGACAGCATGCATGCTGGCTGGATTGCTGTTTGCATCAACGTCATTACCGGCACATGCAGCGGATACCAGCACTAGCACATTACCTGCCGGTACAACAACGGCAGCCGCCAATGTGAAAAAGGATGCTGCAGCTGTAACGAAGGAGTTCAGAATCGTTACTTTGGGAGATTCGATTACGGTAGGATATGAGCCGAATGCTAAGGGCCTCCCTTATGGTTATGTAGAGCGCTTGCAGGAGCAAGGGCTGCTCCATGGCCGTACTCAGGTGGATAACTATGGTATAGCCGGCTTGAAGAGTATTGGATTGAAGAACTTTACTTCTGCAATAAATGAAGGCAAAACATTAACCTCTGAAGCCATTCAGCCGAGTTTGCCAGATCCAAGAGCCGGGCAGATGGGAGCCAACATAGCTGCAATCCGCGAGAGCGTAGCAGGAGCCAATCTCATCGCGATTACCATTGGAGGCAATGATGTATCCGAACTGCTGGGTACAGCGAGTACCCTAAGTGACTCGGAATTGGAAGCTAAGGTGAAGGAGCTGCTGGCAGCGTATACCGCGAATGTCAGCGAGGTAATCAATACGATTCATGTCATTAATCCCGACGCCGAAATTGTCATTGCCGACCAGTACCAGCCTATGCCTGAAGTAGCAGGAAAAGCATTATATGCCAAGCTCATGGAAGCATCCGAAGGTTTTACGGCAACCATTGACGGCATTGCATCCCAATTCACCGCACAGGGGATGGATGTAAAAGTGGCACATGTAGCCAAGGAGTTTGTTGGCGGTGAGGGAACCATGACACATATGATCAAGGATCGTGATTTTCATCCGAATCAGTTTGGTTACGAAGCGATCGCCAAGGTCTTTGCAGAAACGATCTGGGGCGATTATACCAAACTGGCCGTGCCTGCAGCAGGTGAACCGATGAACATCATCGTTAGCGGCAAAACGTTAAACACGCCGTATAAACCCATCATTCGCAATGGGAAAAATTTTGTGGCGATTCAGGACATCGTGAACGCTGTAGGGGCTACCACGGTTTGGGACAATAAAACCTCTACGGCAACCATTACATACGGAGACCGTAAGGTCGCTGTGAAGATTGGTGCAAGTGCGGTTCAGGTAAATGGCGCATCTGTTGCCGTAGATACACCTGCGTTCCTGAACAAGGTGGGCAAGGAGTCCAAAACGTATGTGCCACTGGCCATGGTAGCTGAAGGGCTTGGCTTTGATGTGCAATATGTGGCGAAGTTGAAGACTGTATTCGTTAATCCGTAAGCCAATGTGAAGTTATTCTATTCGAGAAGCCGGGTTGATCTAACGATCAATCCGGCTTCTTTTCGAAGTGCCTTTGAATAGGACGCTATATGTTGCATAAATATGACTTGTCATCTGCCCATGGATGTGTAAATATGAAAATAACTTACAGTAGAACGAGACTCTCACACCTGCCTGCACCCTTCGCGGGGCCAAAGGAGCGCTTTGGATGAGAAAAATTAAGAACGCTTTCACATCGCTGCCGATCCATCACAAAACCATTCTTCTCATCGGATTTTTGATGCTGATCAGCTTCACGTTTTATGTTTCTGTCCTAGGATATGTATTCAAAATCTATGATCGTCAAATCTATGAGAAGTCGTCCCAGGTACTGAATATGTCTTCCGTAGGCATCGAGAATCAGCTGCGCGAAATCGCCAACCTTTCCTTCAAGGTCATGTCGGACGAGGCGCTCCAGCAGTATCTTCTGCAGTTGGATAAGGCGGAATCCGGATACGAGAAAAACGGGCTGCTCAAAAAAATAACCAACCGACTTGTCGCATATGCAGGATCAGAGAAGTACATCTATTCCATGATATTTATCGATAATGATCATAATGTTATGGCTGCGGGAAACCGTGAGGGAATATCGGAGTCCATGCAGACGGAACTGATTGCACTCGGACAGCAATATTCAGGATCCAATGCATGGTATACGAGTGGAGATCAGCAAGCCAGGCTGATATCAGTTAGGCAGGTCAAGTCTTTTACAGGTGGGGCCTTTACCTTGGAGAAGCTGGGAACACTGATTATTCGTGTACGGCTGGATCGTATAGTTCAGGATCAGATGCAGCACCCCGCTGAGGACTCGCAGCTGCTGATTACGGATGGACGAGAGGTGATCTATCCCACGCAGTCATCAGTGACCGATTCCGAGTTGGAATCCGAATTGAAGCGGACCCAGCCTTATGGGATTGCCATGTTTGAACAGGGGAGAAATTTCGTCGCTCGTGCGCATTCGTCCTATACGAATTGGGTGTACCTTTATATGACGCCGTTTGATCAGATGTTTAAGCAAATACAGTTTGTCAAACAATTGGTTACTGTCATTTTCTTTATGATTTTGCTGGTGGCACTGGTGTTTGGAGCCAAGCTGTCACGCAGCATTACACAGCCGATCGCCCAGTTGATCAAGAAGATGCGCAACATTGAAAAGGGGGATCTGGATAAGCTGGAGGAGGCTGCTCTGGGCAATGTTCCGGTATCTTCCCAAAATGAAGTTGGGCTGCTCCATCGTACATTCAAAATGATGCTGCAGCGCATCCGGGAACTGATTGACGAGAATTATGCGAAGCAGCTGGTCATTCGGGAGACAGAGTTGAAAGCGCTTCAGGCACAGATCAATCCTCATTTCCTCTATAACACGCTGGAGTCCATTAACTGGTTGGCCAAAGTGCAGAAGCAGCGGCAAATTTCCGAAATGGTCGAGGCACTCGGATTCCTGCTGCGCAGTTCAGTGAATATGTCCGAGAAGTGGATCACGCTGGAAAGGGAGCTGGATATCGTTCGTAGTTATGTGACCATTCAGCGCACGCGATTTGAGGAAAGGCTTGATTTTGATATGGATATCGCTCCTGAGGTGGGGAGTGCACGACTTCCGAAGCTAACGTTACAGCCTTTGGTGGAGAATGCCATTCACTATGCGCTTGAACCAAGTATACACCCGTGCAAAATTCGGATTCGAGCCAGAGCGGAAGATGACAAGATTATCATCGAAGTAGAGGATGACGGACCGGGCATGACCCCGGAGTTTTTGGAGCAATTGCAGGAAGGGCGCATTCAGACAAGAGGGCAAGGCATAGGTTTATCCAACATCCAGGAACGGATCAGGCTGACCTTCGGTGAGGAGGGCAGCATGGTCATGAGCAGCAATCCCGGTGCCGGGACCGTAGTATCGATCAGAATACCTTGGATCAGAGAGGACGATGACGATGTACAAAGTGATGCTCGTAGATGACGAACGTGTGATTTTGGAGGGGATCTCCCAAGTGGTGGATTGGGCAGCAGCCGGTACTGAATTGGTGGACACCGCCAGGAACGGGATTGAGGCATTGGACAAAATCGGGCATTCCAGACCTGATATTATTATTACCGATATATCCATGCCGGGTTTGGATGGACTGGGACTTATAGAAAAGGCTTCTGAAGCCTACCCTGGGCTCCGGTTTATCATGCTATCCGGTTATAAAGAGTTCGAATATGCCCGCCGGGCCATGCAATATGGCGTGAAGCATTACTTGCTGAAGCCCTGCAATGAAAATCAGATTCATGATGCCCTGTCGGAACTGCTTCAAGAGCATCAGGATGCACAGGTAAAAGAGCATGTGGCTGGGGAAATGAAGCAGCGGCTACAAAGGGTACTTCCCCATGTAAAAGAACAATTTTTGCTCGAGTTCATGACCAATCGGACTTATGGTCCGGTCGATCTGGAGTATTATCAGGAGCTGTTCAATCTGAAACTCGAAGCAAGTCAAGTTCGCTTGTTATTGTTCCATATCTCGGACGAACATGACTACAGTCATTTGTTTGCCATCAAGAACATTGCTAGCGATCTGCTGCCGTATGTCTTGTTAAGCACAACCATTGAAGGCAAGCTGCTGATTCTGCTGGAAGATTCGGCTGATTACGCTGACTTAAGGGAGAGAATTGAGGAAGTGAGAGCGGCTTTTACCAGGCTCTATAAATTACAAGTAACGGCTGCACTTAGCGAAGCGGACCACATGGTCCAGTCACGGCGTCTGTATCGTGAGGCGCTGCAATGTCTGAACCATCGCTTTTTCATCGGAGAAGGCAAATTGATCACGAAGAATGATGTAGCCATTGCCGGGGAATGTGAAGGCGTGCATGCCGAGCAGGATGCCGAACAATTGTGCCAACTGATTAAGTCGGGTAATAGCGAGGAAGCCAGTGCCGAAGTTGATCGCCTGTTTGAGCGTTTAGCTGGACAGCAGCTTGATATTGAGGTCACCCGATCTTATGTTGTTCAGCTCTACTCGGCCATGATTCATGTCTGTCCGCCTGAAGAGGCCACGGAGTTTACACAGCGGATGGCAGAGCTTCCTCACATGGATACCTTGTCCGGACTAAAGTCTTTTATCGCCAACAGCACAGCCAACCTGACATCAGGCTATTATAAAAATCATATAAGCCGCCAGTCTTCTGCCGTGGAGAAGATGATGGATATAGTAGATAAACATTACGGTGAAGCTGATCTTTCACTGAATGGTGTTGCCCATCAAATGCTGTATATGAATCCGGACTACCTGGGCAAAATTTTCAAAAAAGTGACAGGAGAAAACTTCTCCAACTACGTGAATCGCCTGCGCATTGAGCGAGCATGTGAGCACATTCGTCGGGGAGGGGACGTCAAGGTATTCGAGCTTGCGGAACTGTTTGGCTTCGGAGGCAATTCGCAATATTTCAGTCAGGTGTTCAAAAAGTGGACCGGCATGACACCAACAGAATACCGAAGATCCGGCATATAACAATTAGCTGGCGCTCCTTGATCATTGCAAGAGGAGGACAAACAACACCGTGACGGGTGAATGTGGTCCTCCTCTGTTTTTTGAACCAACAAGACGGATTTGTGTATTCAACTCTGGTCGTACATTTGCGAAAATGACAGTATCAAGTTTGTGAAAGCGTTATCAGAAAGGTGAGGATAACCCGTTCACATAACCATATCCACACAAAAAGGGGAGATTGGCATGGTGAAAAAGGCAATATTCCTGATGATGGCAATGCTGCTGGTATTTACAGCGGCATGCAGCTCAGATGGAGAATCGGGAGGAACATCCGCGGATGGCTCGGTGACGCTGCGTATCGCGTGGTGGGGCTCGGATGCACGTCATGAATACACGCAGAAGGTCATTGACTTGTACAAAGAGAAAAATCCGAACGTCAAAATTGACGTCGAGTATGCCTCGTTTGATGACTACTGGAAGAAGCTCGCTCCACAGGCTGCAGCGAATCAACTGCCAGACATTGTTCAGATGGATATTTCCTACATCAGCCAATATGCACAAAATGGTCAGCTGGAAGATCTGGCACCATACCTTGGGAATCAGATCAAGGTGGATGATGTTTCCGAAAACGTCATCAGTACTGGCGTAATCAACGGCAAGCAGTATGGTGTACCTGCCGGGGTTAACGTATTGGGCTTCCATTATGACCCGGCACTGCTCAAAAAAGCAGGAGTGGATACATTCCCGGAAAATCTGACTTGGGAGTCGTACGAAGCGCTGGGTAAACAAACCGCAGAAAAAGGACTGTACTTGGATGGCGGGGTAGCTCCGGATATTTTCTTCCACTACTTCCTCCGGACCAAAGGCTTGTCACTTTACAATGCTGAAGGTACGGGACTTGGGTATGACGATGATAAACTGTTTGTCGAGTTCTTCGGTTTGATGCGTCGCATGATCGAACAAGGAGCAGCGCCTTCGCCGGACATAGCTAACCAAACGAAGGGGATTATCGAGGAATCCGATCTGGTCAAAGGCAAAGGAATCGGAATCTGGCAATGGTCGAACCAGTTTGTGGCCGTACAGCAAGTTGCTGACCGTCCACTGGAGTTTGCTCCTATGCCTGGACCGGACATGGAGAAGGGTCTCTACATGCAACCAAGTATGTACTGGGCAGTCACTTCGAACTCCAAAGTGAAGGAAGAAGCGGCCAAATTCATCGATTTCTGGGTGAACGACGTGGAAGCCAACAAACTGATCAAGGGCGAGCGCGGTGTGCCGATCTCAGGTGCAATCAAAGATGCCATTGCACCTGAACTGAGTGAGCCAACGAAGCAGGTATTTGACTTTGTAGCGGCCATGGAGCCAAAAGCTTCGCCAATGAGTCCACCACCGCCAGTGGGTTCCCCTGAAGTCATTGCGTCTCTGGCGGATGCTGTTGAGGAACTGAATTTTGGCAGAATTACACCGGAACAGGCAGCGGAGACATTCCGTAAAAACGCTGAAGCGGTTCTGGCCAACAATAAATAACAGTTGAATGATTGCTTGCTCATCCCACCCGGGATGACGGGGACTGGGGCTGCTCGCTAACCGCGGGGGCCTTTCCCCGTCCCAATTGTGAATACCCCGTTTGTTGGAAGCAGGCAGATCAATAAAGGAGGTTCATTCCGTTGAGGCAGTATTCGTCGTTACGCAGAAACCTGACCGGGTACGCATTTATAAGTCCGTTTATTATCGGATTTTTGGGCTTTACGCTGATCCCAATGTTTGTGTCCTTATACATGTCGTTTACAAGTTATAACCTGTTCACTTCCCCCCGGTGGATTGGGATGGACAACTACACCAAAATGTTTTTTGAAGACCCCAAGTATTGGAACTCGGTTAAGGTAACCTTCCTGTATGTATTCATTGGTGTTCCACTGAGACTGGTTTTCGCACTCTTTGTCGCCATGATCCTGAATACTGGTTCCCGTATGGTCGGGACTTACCGTACCCTGTATTATCTCCCATCCATTATTGGTGGTAGCGTAGCCGTGTCGATCATGTGGCGTAACCTTTTCAGTAATGAAGGTGTAATTAACAGTGCGCTAACCGCAATCGGAATCGGACCTATCAGCTGGTTCGGTGATCCCAATGCATCCCTGGTGATGCTGATCTCGCTGTCCGTCTGGCAGTTCGGTTCGTCCATGTTGATCTTTCTGGCAGGCCTTAAAAATATCTCCCCCGAGATGTATGAGGCTGCAGGTGTGGATGGTGCTAACCCGGTACGCAAATTCTTTAGCATCACATTGCCACTGCTTAGCCCGATCATCCTGTTCAATCTGATTATGCAAACGATCGGTGCATTCATGACCTTTGTACCTGCATACATCATCTCCAAAGGAGAAGGGGGTCCAATGGATGGTACGATGCTGTACTCACTGTACTTGTTCCGTCAGGCCTTTATGTTTAACAATATGGGTTATGCCTCGGCAATGGCCTGGATCATGCTCATCATGATCGGTATCCTCACCGTAGCTGTGTTCTTAACATCCAAGTTCTGGGTATTCTATGAATCTGAAGGAGGGAAGTAAGGATGGTTTGGAGAAATGTAAAGTGGCCGATTTATCATCTGTTCGTTGCAGCTTTAGCCCTCCTGATGCTGTATCCGGTACTTTGGATGTTGTTCAGTTCATTCAAAGAGAGCCGTACCATCTTCGTTACGGCGGAGTCCCTTTTTCCTGCAGAGTGGATCTGGAGCAACTACGTGGATGGCTGGAAAGGTGCGGGCGGAAGACCGTTTATGGACTACATCACCAATTCACTCGTGATCGTAGTCATCTCCACCATTGGTGCCGTGTTATCCTCGTCGCTTATTGCCTTCGGTTTCGCCAGACTTAACTTCAGAGGCCGCAGCTTCTGGTTCTCCCTGATGATGTTGACTCTGATGCTGCCGCATGACGTGGTATTGGTACCGCAATACATTATCTTTACGAAGCTGGGCTGGTTGAATACGATTCTACCGATTGTAGTACCTACATTCTTCGGAATGCCGTTCTTCATTTTCCTGATGGTGCAGTTCATTCGTACGATTCCAAAAGAGCTGGATGAAGCGGCAACGATTGATGGATGTAACAAATTCAGATTGTACATTCAGATTATCATGCCGCTGATTAAGTCCTCGCTGGCGACTGCCGCAATCTTCTCCTTCTACTGGAGATGGGAGGATCTTCTGGGGCCGGTACTGTATCTGAACTCACCGGATAAATATACGGTATCCATGGCGCTCAAAATGTTCCTGGATAGCGAGTCAGCCTCCAACTGGGGAGCGATGTTCGCCATGTCCATCGTCAGTCTGATTCCGGTTGTAGCCGTATTCTTCATTTTCCAGAAACAGATTGTACAGGGCATGAGTACCAGCGGACTGAAAGGATAAACTTGATTCACTGTGGATTATCACTTCATCCAAAAGCTTAAACAGGGAGGTTGTTCCTATTGGATAAAGCTCTGGGTAGTCAAGCCGTTGCCACCGAGGCAGCGGCCCGCAATGAAGAGAAGGTTACGCATTGGAAATTTGACTTCGGTCCAGGTGCGGGCATTGAAGGGTACCAGAAAGTGTCAGCCAATAGTATCTACAGGGATACAATCGGGTACGGATTTGAGCCGAATTCCCGTGTTTATGAGAGACAGCGGTTTGGTGAGACAGAAGATTCAGATGTCGTACAGCAAAATCAGGAGTACTCGGGGCAGGCCAATGTGTCTGCCCGATTGCGTTCAAG
This sequence comes from Paenibacillus sp. 7523-1, assembly GCF_002276415.1. NCBI lineage: Bacteria > Bacillati > Bacillota > Bacilli > Caryophanales > Paenibacillaceae > Paenibacillus > Paenibacillus sp. 7523-1. The sequence goes on from NZ_NPBR01000030.1 coordinate 75,307, forward strand.
CTTCTGCATTCCACTCAAGGCATCGTTTATCGTTGATGTGCCGGACGGCACGTATCAGGTACTGCTTATTGCCGGAGATGAGCTCGCTGAGACGGTCACCAGAGTGAAGGCTGGTGAAGGCAGATTGATGCTGCCAACGATCCGTACTCTGCCGGGACAATATGCCGAGGTCAGATTTTCGGTTGTGGTCAGAGGCGGAAGGCTTCGTCTGTCCTTTTCCGGTCCGGCCCCACGGATCAACGCCTTGGAGATTACGCTTGCCAATCAGACGATGACCGTATTCTTGGCGGGAGATTCCACGGTAACGGATCAGCCGGAGAGCGGGTACCCATACTGTGGCTGGGGACAGCTGCTGCCGGCTCAATTCAAGCATGATGTTGCTGTTGACAATCACGCAAAGTCGGGACGGAGCTCGCGCAGCTTCATCCATGAAGGTCGATTGGATGCGATCATGAAGCGTATTAAGCCTGAAGATTTCTTGTTCATTCAATTCGGACATAATGATGAGAAACCAGACCCGGAGCGGGGAACAGAACCCTTCACAACCTATAAGGAGTATTTGAAAAAGTATATTGATGCAGCCCGCGGAGCCGGAGCTCGCCCGGTATTGGTGACGCCCGTGCATCGGCGCTTTTTTGCGGACGATGGCACGCTGAACGACACGCATGGTGATTATATTATTGCCGTGCGGGAGCTGGCACAAGAGGAAGATGTTCCACTAATTGATCTTGCTGAACGCAGCCGTATTCTGTTTGAGCAGGCGGGGATCGAAGGCACCAAGGACGATTTCATGTGGGTTCTTCCGGGCGAATATTTGAACTTCCCGGCAGGCGTGGAGGACAATACGCACTTTCAGGAACGCGGCGGACGGCGACTGGCGGCACAAGTAGCGGAAGCGATCCGCGAGCTTAGACTGCAACCGCTGCAAATGTATTTACGATAGATAGGGCGGAAATATCATGCATAGAGGAGGACTCCTAATGGCAAGAGAGCAAACGGAAGCAGGCCGTTTGGCAAAGCATGAGACAGCAGCGGCTACAGGTCACACTTATTGGGTTATTCCAGACGGATACATACCGCCAGATAGTCGGGGCTCGCTGGAGAGTCATGAGAGCATCTGTGTTCTCAATACGGGTCAGGAGGAGGCGGTACTCGATATAACCATCTTCTTCGAAGACAGGGAACCGATCGAGAACATAGAAGCAAGCGTGCCGGGAAGAAGGACCAAGCACATCCGTACGGCATCTCTTCATTCCGGAGATCAGTCTATTCCTTCAGGTGTGCCGTATGCCATCACCGTTTCCAGTAATGTACCTGTTATCATTCAATACAGTCGTTTGGATACCACACAGCCCGAACTGGCACTGATGAGTGTCATGGCTTTTCCGCTGACTTAAATACTCATGCCAAGACGACCAGCCACCTTGCAACGACTGCAGGTGGCTGGTCGTCTTTTCACATATTACTCTGTGTATTTGTATGTGCTGGCATTGAGGATTTTCACATGAACGTTCACTTTTCCAAGTTTGAATCGTTTAATCGGATCCGCTCGGTGCTGAACCTCCTTTTTCCACAATGCGAGGTCATGACGATACAGATGTTCCACAAAACCATACGAGTCGATCTGGCGTGATTTGTTTTTTTCAAATGTAGTACGGATTGCAGACTCAATTTGTTTCTCGGCTGCTTCCTCCATCATTTGGGGAGACTGGTGAGAGACATGTTCCTCAATGATGATACCTTTTACTGAAGTAGACAGGTCGAAGGTGACCCCGCTTCCTTCCATCCTGGCTGAAACCTTGGTATGCGGATCAAGGAGCCTAAGAGTCAGATCAGGCAGTTTCCCCCCACTCTTGTATACGTACAACGGATACTGATAGACATGATCGTAATTTACGAATCGAGTACCATCTGCGTCTTCACCTGAAACCTTGCCTTGATTTTTGCCGTCTGTAATGACGAAAAATCCATCGGTTTTAACTAGAGGGGGATTCTCATCCCCATTGAACCAGGTATGGTTCCTGTTGGTTATAGAAGGTAGTAGAATAACCGAAGCAGGCTCACGAAAACCATCAAGGAGCTGATGAAGGCGGATGGGTTCAAAGGCAGAGAACTGCTTATATAGTTTGATCGGTTCGAATAGCTCAATGGTTTGCGTAGATTGATTTAACAAGGCAGAGGGAGCAAGAACATCGGGTATGCTTTGTTCCGTCCCGTAAATCCAAGGTGTATATCTCAACTCACCGGAATGCAGCAGCGTATTGAAAATATCCTCGAGCCGACCGTTAAGGGCGTTTTTCGATAAAACGATTGCTTTAACATGTGTCCAAAGGGTTTGTTGCTGCGAAGTCTGATAGAGGTCATTAATCGCCATGCTGAGCGTTGTGCCTTCGCCTCGCCCAATCCAGATGTCACTTGCTTGCCGTGAAGTCGGCCCCTCTTGCTTGGCAATGCTGGAGAAATCGATCAGTTGGGCATAAGCGATATACTTGCCATCTTCATAATCGATCCCTATACCCGTAATAAAGTTAATGCTCTGAACCTCTTTGGAATCCCAGCACCCCGTCAGTAAGATCAGACAACTCATAAGCATAAGGCCCATGGAAAACCATCTGTTCAAGGGCGTTTCCTCCGGCGGGTGGAATCCTGAGTATGGAGTGCGGCCGGGCGCTTGGTCCTTTTCATGGTAGGCTGCATGGATACGGCTTGGGTAAAGTCACCGGGAATATAGGGAGAGACGGGAGACAAATAGGAAACGCCATAACACTCCAAGGAAACCAAATGTACCAGTAGGGCGAATAGCCCAAGCATGAAACCGAACAGTCCAAGGAGGGAAGACATCACAAGCATCCCTATTCGAACTTGGGCTGTAGCCCCGCTTAGTACCGTATTGACCAAAATGTAGCTGGAAATGACCGAAATGGCCACAGACACAATGATGGTAGGAGAAGTGATTCCGGCACGAATAGCTGCATCACCGATGATGAGTCCACCCACCACACTGACAGTCTGGCCCAGTGCACGCGGCAGTCTGCGGCCAGCCTCATTGAATAATTCAAACATAAAGATCATCAAAAAGGCTTCCAGTGTCACTGGTAAGGGCAGGCCCATACGAGTTCCGGCAATGGTCGCCAGAAGGGGTAGAGGGATCTGTTCCACATTAAAACTGGTCAGACCGATATAGAAGGCTGGAAAAAAGGAAGCGATAAGCAAACCTGATATCCTTAAGATTCGTTCAAATGTCACAATAAAAAAAGGTGTACTCTCATCTTCTGGTGACTTCAACTGATTGAACAGCGTAGTTGGTGCAATGATGGCTACGGGCGAGCCCTCGATCAGAACAGCAAAACGTCCATTTAAGAGTGAACTCACGACATAATCAGGACGTTCTGTATTATCGGTGAGCGGGAAGATACTGCGGATGCCTCCCATAATCGAACGTTCCATAACAGAAGTACCGAGAATGCCATCGACTTCAATCTGGTCAAGATTCCGGCGAGCTTCTTTCAGAATCTCCGGATTAATGATGTCTTTTACATACAACAGACCAATGGTAGTCTGTGTACGACCGCCTTTTACGTATTTTTCAAAACACATCGAAGAGGTTTTTATCCGTTTGCGGATGAGTCCGATATTAACGTTCAGCTCCTCGGTGAATCCGTCCCGGGGTCCTTTTACGGAGGACTCAATGGCGGATTCCTCAGGATTGCGCCCAGGTATACTCGCAATATCCAAACTGCACGACTGATCGCCATTCCCGAAAATGAGCAGCAGTTGTCCACTGAAAATTAGAAGGTTTATATTCTCTGTATCTGTAAGATCTTCGATCGGATTTAGAGTTAAGCCCAATTCTTTGGGATGTGTTTCTTCGATAAGCAGAGAATGCTGTTCCAGCCGGGGAATAATGAACTGGTTAATTTGTTTGGCATCGGTCAAGCCGTCACAATATAGCATAATGACCGACTTATCGGTTTCATCTTTGGCAGGAAAAGTCTGAATAACAACATCCGCGCAGGGATCGAATTGTTTTTTCAAAGAGGCAAGCAGTGTTTCATGGGACGTGATGTCAATCGCTCGGTGCTCCATGATGTTTCCTCCTCTGTTGGCGTGAACTGATGAATGCAACGGTGGTTGCAATAATCGCTAGTCCACTTAGATAGATGAGATTGAACGGGAATACGTAGTGGACAAGCATTTTTTCGAATGTCATATCGTCCAGACGGTACACCATGGAGAGGATGAAGAAAACGGCGATTGAAATAAACGTGATGATCCTTCTGGAGGTGTTCTTAATATTCCAAATTTCTACCACAATATACATGGCAAGACTTATTCGGGTAAATGAGCCGGCGAGCCACTGATAGATGGAAAAGAAATCGGTCTGTGCAATGTATTTGCCCAAGGAGGCAATTCTCCATTCCTCAAAAGCAGGATAACGCATTTTGGCAGCCTCAAAAGGATTAAATTCTACGATAGCCCCCACAAGTGGGCCAAGTGTCAATCCAAGAATAATAAAAGCAAGCATAACGTACTGCCATACACGTATCCGCTTCGACAGATGGGGCTGTATATACCAAATGAACAGCAGCTCAAACATGCCTGCGAGGCTGTACACCATGCCGTGAAGAACGGGACGCCAGCCCTGTTCAAGAACGGGGAGCAGACGGCTGTAATCCTTGTATTGAGTATTTACGATTGCGACATAGAAGCCAAGCAGCACAACGAGAGGCAGAACGAGTCCTGCTGTAAATGCGAGCGAACGAATGCCTTTATAGGCCGCATAGGCACAGAGCGACATAAGAGCAATGCTTGTTGCCAATATGGGTGTCTCCGTCAGATAACTGGTTTTAGCCCAGGTGGTGGTATCGTGCAGGGTGAAATAGATGACGGACAAGAAAAAGAGGCTGTTTCCGATCCGGAAGAGCAAGCCCAGGGGTTTTCCCAGATGGGAAGTCAGCCATTCATGTAAGGTTTGATGCTGAAGAAAACGAGAGACGTAGGCAAGCATGAGCGCAAACACCAGATAGGGTCCTGCCGATAACAGGACAGAAATCCAGGAGTCCCTTTTGGCCGCACTTAATAAGGCAGGAATGATCAGGACGTGGCTGATTAGGCCAACAGATAACATAATTAACATCATGGCTTGCAAAAAAGAAGGTTGTCTAGGTTTCATGCTGAGGGGTCCCCTTTTCGCGATAGACTATCCTCAGCAGTGTTAACGTGATTTGTGGTCTTCATACCGGCAAGCGAGTAGTTAAGTTGATGATCCCATTCTGAACTCAGGCTTTTCCTTTACTCTTAAAGATCGAAATAACGAATCCCCATGGCTTCTCGTACTTCCAGCATCGTTTCTCGCGCGACTTTGCGGGCCTGACGGGTGCCGTCGATAAGAATTTCTTTCACCTCATTTTCACGCTGCTCATAATGATTTCGCCGTTCATGAAAGGGTGCAAGCAAATCGTTAATCGCTGTGCCAGCAAAATGCTTGCATTCTCTGCACCCGATGGAGCCCTCGCTGCAGCTGGCATGAATTTCTTCAGCGTGCTCCTTCCGGAATAACTGATGGTATGCAAATACCGGGCAGATATCAGGATGGCCTGGGTCGGTACGATGAACGCGTGCAGGATCGGTCTTGGCCTTGGTCAGTTTGGCATGCACATCTTCCGGACTCGCATTTAAGGAGATGGCGTTGCCCATGCTTTTGCTCATTTTGCCGATGCCATCGAGTCCGCCAAGCCGCTCACCAGTCAATATGCGTGGTTCCGGCAGAACCGGAGCGTAGAGCTCATTAAATCTGCGGACCAGTTTGCGTGCAGTCTCGATATGTGGAATCTGGTCTTCGCCTGCTGGAACGAGTGTCGCTTTGCAGAAAGCAATATCCGCGGCCTGACTGACTGGATAGCCCAGGAAACCGTAGTACAGATCCGTATATCCGCGATCACGCGCTTCCGTTTTGATGGTGGGGTTGTGCCGAAGCGTGTTCACGGTGACAAACATGGAGAAGATCACCGTTAATTCCGCAATCTCCGGTATCATGGATTGGATGAACAGCGTGGCTTGGTTCGGGTCAATACCTACGGCGAGATAATCGAGAGTCACTTGATAAACACTGTCTGCAATCAGTCCTGGCTGATTATAGTGTGTGGTCAGCGCCTGCACATCTGCCAGTAAAATATAGGTTTTGTATTCATTCTGCAATTGCACCCGGCTGCGGAGGCTGCCCACGTAATGGCCGAGATGAAGCTGCCCTGTGGTCCGGTCTCCAGTCAAAATAACATCCTTGTTCATACTCATGGTTCATTCTCCTTTGATTTTGTAATTGTTCGAGCATTCTAGTCTGCTGACGCCACCAGCCGTCTTCCACGACCATCACCCCCTTTCAGCCTGTACCAGTATGCAGATATCAAAAAAAAGCCTCGTCCTTCATCCTGATTCCCGTGAGGGAACAGAACAGAAGGACGAAGCTTATGCTTCGCGGTGCCACCTTAATTGGCCGCTGGTTGCGGCCCGCTTGGAGATACGGATCAAGATTCATGGTCAGGCTGATTGAAAAACCAGACAGGAACCAGCATATCTATTGATCGATATCCTGTCCTTGGATAACGGCTGAACATGCCGCCTTGCCTACTTACCGTCCTGCACCCCGATTACAGGATACAGGCCGTGTTCAGCTCGGAACTCCGAAGCCCATTTCCATACGACCCGTGCACCGGCTTCCACCATCCGCCGGCTCTCTGGAGCACGCTGTCGTATGTACTTCTCTTCATCATCGTTGATAACGTCCGTTTACAATTTTACACATTGTATCATGCTTAGACTTCACTGACCAGCCTGTGTTTTCTGCCACTCATATTGGTTCCGAGCACACCTGCGATAATCAGGATGGCTCCGACAACATGGTATCCGCCGACGGGTTCATGCAAAATCCAGGCGCCACCCGCTATGGAAATCAAGGTAGAGAAGTTGCTGAATACACTCATCTTCGAAGCTTCCAGATGGGTTAACGCATAGCTGGACAGCAGAGTCGAAATCATGGTGGATAGGATGGCCAGATAGGCCAGTGCCCCCAGATAAGATGCATCCCCGAGAGGTTTTACAAAATCGCTTATCGTACCGCTGGATAAATGACGGATGACGGCGGAGACGTTAAAAACAAGACAACCGACGAGCAGGGTAACCCACGTTAATTCCATCGGCTTATACTTCTGGGTAAGCGGTCTGGCAAGCACACCATACCCTGCAAAGCAAACCGTAGAGAGAAGCAGCAGGGCAATTCCCTTGAAATTACCTGAAGTCATTCCGCTGCCTTTCATCAGGAAGATGAAGACCACTCCGGCCACAGAAAGAAGCAGGAATAGCTTTTGCAGCACAGATGTCCGTTCCTTCAAGAATACTGAAGCCAGAATAAGGGTGAAGACAGGGGCCATGGCCTGAATGATTCCAGCCTCGGATGAATTGGACGATACAAGCCCAAAGGCCTGAAAGGCAAAAAACAAAACGGGCGAGAGCAGACCGAGCGGTATGATTCGCCATAGATCCCGCAGTGTAAGCCGGATTTTGATCCATCCCAGGACAACCGGGATGCTGACGACGAGAAGGGATAGGGCGAACCGATGTGCAAGCACATCCATCGGGTGTGCGACATTGACGGTCATTTTGACAAATAGAAAAGATAAACCAATGATAGCCGCATACATTACGGCTCCGGTATAGGCATAAGCCCGGGTACGTGTCGTATTCATACTGTTCCTCCATATAGCCTGATTAACTCGGTTGGACTAGGCAAACACCTTGATTGTTATCACTTGCTGTAAGGTCTTTGCTTTATTCAATATACTGTCAGTTCAGTCGTGGTACAATAAAGAAAAGCATGGATTGTACCGGTACAGTTATGTGGGAAGGATAGGTTCTATTTATGAAAAAGTATGAAATAATCGCGGAGTCTCTGCAGCGTTGGATACAGGAACAGCTGCAGCAGCGGGGGCATCAGCAGTGGATTGATAAGGGAATTAAACTCCCGGCGGTACGTGTGCTGGCTGAACATTATCAATGCAGTGTAAGCACGGCAATTCGTGCCTATCAATGGCTTGAGCAGCGACATCTGGTGTATGCCGTCCCTCAGTCGGGATATTACGCTGTGCAGAACGGAGTGGGTGCAGAGGACGTGGACTGGAAAGAACCGCTGGACTTCGCTTCTGCTGCTCCCGATCCCCGTGTATTTCCGTATTCCGATTTTCGCCATTGTGTTGATCAGGCGATGGAGAACAATCAGGCGGAGTTGTTTCTGTATGGTACGGAGCAAGGGTTGCCATCCCTGATCGATTTGTTACAGAGGCAATTTGCCGATTATCAGGTATTTGCCCCTGCGGAACAGTTCTTTATTACATCCGGCGTGCAGCAGGCGCTTGCTGTGCTGGCCCTGATGGCTTTTCCGAATGGCAAGAGACGGGTTCTGGTTGAGCTTCCAGGCTATCATCTTATGCCATCCCTGCTGGAAGGCTTGAATGTACCTGTTACCGGAGTAAGACGAACGCTGGAAGGTCTTGATTGGGAGTCGCTGGAACGGCAATTTGGTGAAGGCGATATTAAATTCTTTTACGTCATGCCACGCTTTCACAATCCGCTGGGGACATCCATGACCTTAGCCGAGAAGAAGAGATTAATTAAGCTGGCAGAACGATATGATGTATACCTGGTGGAGGACGATTATTTAGCCGATCTGGAGGAAAATACAAAACAGGACCCGCTATTTTCTTACGATACGGTAGGCAGGGTCATCTATTTGAAAAGCTACTCCAAAATTCTGTTTCCCGGCCTGCGCATTGGTGTAGCAGTCCTTCCCGGGGCTCTTGCTCCTTCGTTCGGGGGACACAAAAAAATGCTGGATATCGACACCTCGGTGCTGTCTCAGGCTGCGCTGGAGGTCTATATTCGCAATGGCATGTTTGCACATCACGGGAAAGTCATTCGAAGTCGTTATGCAGCCAGGATGCAGAAGGTTCATGAGCAGCTTGCTGCCGATCCGGAGTTTAGTCCCTTTGCCAATGCTCCGCGAACAGGTGGGGAGCATACCGTGCTGCCACTAGCCGGCAATATGCCGCTTGGCGTGTTGTTATCAAGGCTGGAAGAACGCGGAGTAATAGCAGGTACAACCGAGCGTTACTACCCTGATGGAACGCAGCAGGATAAAATGCTGAGGCTGAATATATCCAATGTGCCGAAGCAGCGGATTGAGGAGGGCATGCGGATCATTCGTGAAGAGATCGTGAAGCTGCAAAGCCGAAACGTGTAATGATTTTTTAGCGGCCCCAAAATACAAAAGGCGTGCAGCCAAGCTGAATAGTCAGCCTGATTGCACGCCTTATCTGGTTCACTGAAATCTTAGGAACTACTCTTGAGCCATCGCCTTGAAGGAGGCTTCAGCCGCTTCCAGTGTTGCCTGCACGTCCTCATCGGTATGAGCTGTGGTCAGGAACCAGGCTTCGTACTTCGACGGAGCCAGGTTGATACCGCGGTTCAGCATATGCCGGAAGAAGGAGGCAAACCGTTCACCGTCTGTATCTTGAGCCTGATCATAATTCGTTACCGGGTGATCGCAGAAGTGTGTGGAGAAAGCACCACGAATCCGGTTAATCGTCAGTGCGATTCCATGACGATCGGCAGAAGCCTGCAGACCTGATGTCAGATCAATGGCGAGTCGTTCCATTTCTTCATACACGCCTTCGCCCTGCAGTACTTCCAGACAAGCGATACCCGCAGAGATGGAGGCAGGATTGCCGGCCATTGTTCCGGCCTGGTAGGCTGGTCCGAGTGGAGCAACCTGTTCCATGACATGCTTGCGTCCACCATAAGCTCCGATGGGCAATCCGCCACCGATGATTTTGCCGAGAGCAGTCAGATCCGGTTCAATCTCGGCATGATTGGCAAGACCGGCATACGTTTGCGTAGAACCATAGTGGAAACGGAATGCCGTAATGACTTCGTCATAAATCACAAGTGATCCGTTGGCACGTGTCATGGCACACAAACCTTCCAGGAAGCCTGGCTCTGGCATAACCATGCCAAAGTTGCCGACAATGGGCTCCACCATTACTGCTGCAACATCATCACCCCAGCGCTCCAAGGCCTCTTTCAGGCTATCCAGGTCATTATAAGGAACCGTGATCACTTCATGTGCGATGCTGGTTGGAATTCCTGCACTATCCGGAATCCCGAGGGTGGAAGGGCCGGAACCTGCTGCAACCAGCACCAGGTCGGAGTGACCATGGTAACATCCGGCGAATTTTACGATTTTATTACGTTTGGTGTAGGCGCGGGCTACGCGGATGGTAGTCATCACTGCCTCGGTACCGGAGTTGACAAAACGTACCTTATCCATGGAAGGAATGGCTTCCTTCAGCATTTTGGCAAGCTTGATTTCAAGCTCGGTTGGCGTACCGTACAATACACCGTTCGCTGCTGCTTCACTAATGGCTTGGGTAATATGAGGATGAGCGTGTCCGGTTACAATAGGGCCATATGCTGCCAGATAATCGATGTAGCGGTTGTCGTCAACATCCCAGAAGTGTGCGCCTTGCGCCTTTTTCATAAAAACGGGTGCGCCTCCGCCAACGGCTTTGAATGAGCGGGAAGGACTGTTTACGCCGCCTACAATATGTTCAAGTGCCTCTTTATATAAGATTTCGGATTGGGGACGAGATGAGTTCATGGGTTTATTTCCTTTCGGCTATGAATTTTGTTGCAGATTTTTCGTAACACAACACAGCGAGAGGGCAGCATAATGGCTGCCCTCTACGTGTTTACATTACTGAGCCGGTTGCTCCGACTGTTGGTCTTCACCGCTTGCTGTTTTATCTTCGGTTCCAGTTGTACTGTCTTCCGGTTCAGCAGGCGGATGAATAATATCCTGAATATGCTGCTTCAATTTCTCTTCATTGGTTACCGTCAGGACTTGTGCTCCACCTGCGGTCCGCTCTTCCTTCAGCATGTTCATCGGCGGAATTTGTTCACTGCCGTTCATGCTGCTCTGATATCCAAGTCCACCCAACTTCCACATATCTGAAAGTGTCAGGTTTGTATCCACATAAGGGCTCACCTGTTCCAGAATGGTAGGAAGCTTGGCGATGGTTGTGGTGGATTGCATTTTCGCCGCTACGGCTTTCAGGAATTCACGTTGACGCTCGGAACGAGCGAAGTCGGACATCGCATCATGACGGAAACGCACGTACATAAGCGCTGTTTCACCATCGAGATGCTGATAACCTTTCTTCAGATCAATATCGTATTCGTTATTGTCTGCCTTGCTTGTATAGTGCATGTCCTTCTCTACGTCAAAATCCACACCACCAACGGCATCCACCAATTTGATGAATCCCTGGAAATCGGTATACACATAATACTGGACAGGGATACCCAGCAGGTCGCCAGCTGCTTTCATTGCTGCATTGGGGCCATGGGTAATCGCGGTGTTAATCCGCTCCTTGCCATATCCGTCTATATCGACGTAAGTGTCTCGCAGAATGGAGAACAAGTTAATTTTTTTGGTGAGTGGGTCGAGTGATACGACCATCATGCTGTCCGAACGGGGAATTTCCCCTTCTTTGAGGCCGCGGGCATCCACGCCCATAACCAGTATATTTACGGTTTCAGTGCCTTCCCATTTCGGAGGGTCCGGTGTATTTACTTTTTCGACATTTTCAATACTGGCGAACGGAGATTCGTCGCCTTCCTTCTGCAAGCCATTCAACTGATTGAGAATAGAACCGAAATAAAATGCCGCTGCTCCTCCAACGATCAGCACGAAGGCGGCAAGAGAAATCCAAATGGTTCTCTTCGTCTTTCTGGTCATGCTAGCTCTCCTTTGTATTTGAGATAAAATAAAAAAACGAGTTCGAGTGCCAAAGTAACGTAGCCTGAAGCCTTCCGTGCACGTCTCTTCCAAACTCAATCAGAGGACGCAGCTTAAGCTATTTTAAAAGCTTGCTGAATTTTGACTGATACCATTATAATTTCTTTTTGGGCTACAAGCAATTTCAACAAAATCCAAGTGAGGTATAATCATGCTGGCGATTGATGTCAAAGATTTGCGTAAGTCGTTTAGCGTCCAGAAAAGTCGGGGTGGACTGAAGGGCGCATTTCAGGATCTGTTTAAACGACAATACCAAGAAGTATTGGCTGTGAACGATATTTCGTTTCAGATTCCGCAAGGTGAAATATGCGGATATATTGGAGAGAACGGTGCCGGAAAATCAACAACAATCAAGATGTTGACCGGCATTTTGGTGCCTACTTCAGGGCATATATCGGTTGGTGGATATGTTCCGTATCAGGAACGAGAGAAATTTGTACAGAATATTGGTGTCGTATTTGGTCAGCGGAGCCAGCTATGGTGGGATATTGGTGTCATTGAATCATTCCATCTGCTGCGCAAGGTTTACCGTGTGGACGAGTCTGATTTCCGGAAACGGCTGGATGAGCTGGTCGAGCGGCTGCAGCTGCAGGAACTGCTGAATCGTCCGGTGCGCAAGCTCAGCCTCGGACAGCGGATGCGCTGCGAACTGGTGGCCGCATTGCTGCACAATCCCGATATTGTCTTTCTGGATGAGCCGACCATTGGTCTGGATATTGTCGTCAAGTCGGAAATCCGTGAATTCCTGAAAGACATGAATAAGGAACACGGAACAACCATTTTGCTGACGACACACGATCTGCAGGATATCGAAGCCCTGTGTTCAAGAGTGATCATGCTTGATGCCGGGAATATCATCTACGATGGCGGTCTGGATCACTTGAAATCCCAGTGGGGCAAGGAACGGGAAATCCGTTTCAAATTCGGGACGGGCCATAAGGTGGAACAAATGCAGGAATGGACTGCCGCTATGCCCGTACGCTGGACGGTAGAGAACGAGTTGTCCGCATCGGTCTGGATTCCGCTGGAACTCAATGTGTCCGATGTACTTGGCCGTGTGGTAGGACAGGCTGATATTACGGATATTCAGATTATTGAGATTAATACCGATGAGATTGTACGGAGTATCTACCAATCCGGTTCTGCCGAGCGTCCCGAGATTGTGGGAGCAGGGAAAGAAGCGGCGGGTGTATCCTAGATGAATAGTGCATTTTTTGATTTTATGCGAATCCGGTTTCTGACAATGCTGGCGTACCGGGTGAATTATTATTCCGGCATTTTGATATATACGCTGAATATCGGCGTGTATTACTTTACATGGCAAGCCATTTACGGTGGTAGCGGAGAATTGGGTGGGTTTACGGCAGCCCAGATGACCACATATGTGGCGGTATCCTGGATGGCGCGTGCATTTTATTTTAACAATCTGGACCGTGAGATTGCCGCAGATATACGGGATGGATCCATTGCGATTCAATTTATCAGGCCTATTAATTACGTTATGGTCAAAATGATGCAGGGTCTCGGTGAGGGTGTTTTCCGTTTTCTGCTGCTTATGATTCCAGGCATGCTCATTGCAATTCTGCTGTTCCCGGTCGAACTGCCTACTGCGCCTTCAGCGTGGATCGGATTTCTTGTCATGCTGTTCTTCAGTTTCCTCATTAACTCCCAGATTAATGTTATTACGGGACTGGCAGCATTCTTTGTGGAAAACAATGAAGGTATGATGCGAATGAAACGGGTCGTCGTCGATTTGTTCTCCGGTCTCATCATTCCGATCAGCCTTTATCCGGGCTGGATGTCCGCGATCATGAAGGTACTGCCTTTTCAGGCTATCACGTATCTGCCGGGTTCCGTATTCACTGGAAGAGTGGAAGGTACCGGCATTTGGAGTGTACTCGGAATTCAGGTGCTCTGGTTTGTCATCCTGCTCGTTCCAATGATGCTGATCTGGCGTCAGGCGCGCAAGCGTCTGTTCGTGCAAGGGGGTTAACAGCATGTTCTACTTAGGTCTAATTGGGGAATATTTAAAAAACTACATGAAAACACGGCTTACGTATCGTGCCGATTTCTGGGTCGAGATTATTTCGGATCTGCTGTTCCAGGCGACGAATCTGATCTTTATCTTTGTTGTTTTCCGCCACACGGATAACCTCGGGGGCTGGAGTGAAAGTGAAGTCCTGTTTGTATATGGTTATTTCATGGTGCCCTATGGCATCTTCAGCTGTTTTATCAATCTCTGGGGATTCAGCGAGCGGTATATCGTTAAAGGTGAGATGGACCGCATTCTGACGCGTCCGGCGCATAACCTGTTTCAGATATTGCTCGAAAATGTAGACCCGCCCGCACTTGTGGGTTCGTTTATCGGACTGATTATCATGATCTTCAGTGGAGCGGAGATGGGGCTTGTCCTGGAATGGTGGCACATTCCGGCGTTAATCATTTTGGCGCTTAGTTCCGTGTTAATCTACGCGGGAATTTATACTACGCTGACGTCGCTATCTTTTTATTCGGATGCTCCGACAGGTATTCTTCCATTGATGTACAACATTCAGGGTTATGGACGTTATCCGGTAACGATCTACAATCGAGCCATTCAGGTATTGTTAACCTGGGTCATTCCGTTTGCTTTTGTCGGGATCTATCCGGCAGCATTGTTCCTGGATCGATCAGAGATGCATCGCATGGCACTGCTGACTCCGGTGATGGGACTGATCTTCGGGGCAGTCGGACTTACGCTGTGGAACTACGGCGTGAAACGCTACCGGGGTGCTGGTTCGTAGAGAGAAGCCCGATAATAGAGGGTAAGACGAGAAGGAGGAATAGAGATGACGTTAACTGAAGGTAACCTTGCTCCTGATTTTGAACTTCCGTCGAGCACCGGGGAGACAGTGAAGCTCTCCGATTACCGCGGACAGCGGGTGCTGATCTATTTTTATCCCAAGGATATGACTTCGTCCTGTACACAGGAAGCATGCGATTTTCGGGATCGCCATGAGGAGTTTGTGGGGTTAAATACGGTTATATTAGGTATAAGCACAGATCCGATGAGCAGGCACGATAAGTTTATTGCGAAATATGGATTGCCGTTTACCCTTTTATCGGATGAAGAACATCAGGTTGCCGAGCAATATGGGGTGTGGCAGCTTAAGAAATTGTACGGCAAGGAATACATGGGCATTGTCCGTTCCACATTCCTCATCGATGAAGAGGGAAAGCTAATCAAGGAATGGTCGAAAGTCAGAGTCAAAGGACATATTGAAGCAGCTTTGGAGGCTGTGAAATCCCTGTAAAAGCGGAAATTCAACAAAGGCAGTGTTCTCGGGTATCACCGTGGACACTGCCTTTGTTATGAGGTTACACGTTTGGTGGGCCGTTTCCTTCTCTGGAAGCGAAGCCGATGAACGAGCAGCAGAAAGAGTGGGATGACCAGGCTGACCGTCACATTCCAGTCGAGCCATGCGGGCATGACGGTGTTGGTATAGAAGACGATATTGGGACCGATCAGAACGGCTGCACCAAACATCAGCATTGCTGAGGGCAGGATCAGGGGCTTATAACCTTTTAACTCGAATAACTGGGCTATTCCCAGAACAAAACCGAACATATACAGTATGCTCTTAAAATAGGTCGAGATCAGCCAAGAGATGGCCATCAATGCTTCGATTCGTTCGAAAAAGTTACCGATATTGATTTTCTGTGCAAGTGAATAGGAGATATAGAACCCATGCTGCGTAAGAATTGGACCGAATACCATGAGAGAAACGAGCTCAAGCATACTAAGCAGAATTCCCCCTCCAAGCGCAGCAAGCAATATATCCCGTTTAAGATGAGATGCCCTTGTCACGTAAGGAAGGAACATGGATAATACGATCAACTCGCCAAATGAAGAGAAAGCACCTCTAATCGTGCTGTGCAATAATTTGATCCATGGTGTTTCAAGAATGGGCTGTAGTTTGGCAGGCTCTACTTGTGGCAGCAGCCCCAGCAGCAGAAGAATCATGAACACAACGACAATGGGAGCGAGAAGTTCACTGCTCAAGCCCATGGTCTTTAGCCCATGTAAAATCCCCCATACCATGGGGAATAGGAACAACGTCAGAATGACACGGATGGGGGTTTGAAGATAGATCTGTGTTGTCATAAAGTCTCCCACTTCACGGAGACATATCGCGGCGCCCATGATGAAATAGAACAGGTATCCGGCAGCCAGGATAGAACCAAGCCATGGACCGAGCAATTTTTTGCAAATTTCAACCAGGGACAATTCGGGATGGGTACGATGCAGCTTGAACAGAATCCATACTACCAATAGACCGATTGGTTGGCTGAGCAAGGAGCATATCCAAGCGTCCTGTCTCCCATATGCGGTGACCAATGATGGATAAATGAGAATCATGTCACCGACCAATGTCAGGAAGGTCAGCAAGGTGAATTGTCGCACCGTAAGGCAATCTTTAATCAGCATCGTACTTGTGCTCCTTCAACATGTGATCAGTGGGATATCGATTTTTTTCTTTTCTTGAATACCATGACAAGCATCAGCAGCCCCGGAAGCAGAATTCCAAGAGTGGTATCCCAATCTACCCAATATGGAACGATGGTAATGACAATAAAGGTCAGGTTAGGAGCCACTACATTGGCCATTCCAAACACCAGCATGCATGCTGGCAAAAGGAGAACCCGGTACTGTTTAAGCTTGAATAACTCGGCAACTCCCACCATAAAAGCATAAAGATAAATCATGGCTTTGAAATAGGTTGAGATCAGCCAAGAGGTAGCCATAATGGCCTCGATACGTTCAAAGAAACCCCCGATACTGATTTTCTGAGATAAAATAAAGGATGCATAGATACTATGCTGAGTCAGAAATGCACCGAGTACTAACAATGATATGGTAACTAGCATCGCCAGCATCAAGTTCCCTAGACCAGCGGCAGCGATCATGTCCCGGGTTCGGTGAGCTTGTCTCGCCGTATAAGGTAAAATCATAAGAATGGGGATGGTCTCGCCCACCGGATAGATGACGCTTACGAGGATCCCCTGCATGATGGAGACCGTGTCTGTGTCAGTGACGGGTTTCAAGTTACTGATATCCACTTTGGGCAAAAGGCAGAAAGAGAGGACTAGGATAAATACGATTACGATTGGAAGCAGCAGTTCGCTTGTTCGTCCCATGGTCTCCAGGCCTTTAAATGCTCCCCAACCAATGGTAATGACAAACATTAGAGTAATGATACGGATGGGTGTATATTGAAAGATTTGGCTAGTCATAAAATCCCCGACTTCCCGTGTGTGAGTAGAAGTCCCAATGAGAAAGAAGAATAAGTAAAAGCATGAAATGACGGTTCCTGGCCAGAATCCCAAATGCTTGCGTGCAATCTGAACCAGGTTTTTACCCGGATTCATATTGCCCAGTTTAAGGAACATGGCCATGAGCCCCATACCGAGCGGAATTCCGATGAGGGCACAAATCCAGGCATCTTGCTTAGCATAGGACGTGATGACGGAGGGATAGATAAGCATCATATCTCCAATAACCATCATGAAAGTCAAGGTTGCCAACTGCCTTGTTCCAAGCCGTCCTTGCTCAAGCATCCGTTTTACCTCCTTTCCTAAGTTCCGGTGATATTGGCCAAAAATTGATTCACAGGTTCATAAATCCACATAATGATATAGAGGGGACTTGGAAATTCCCATAAGTTTGCTGCGATCACGCTAAAGAAGGTGGCAACAAGCAGCATGCTGCTGTATACTGCGGTTTCTTTCCACTCCTTACGGCGGATTAGACCAGGAAGATCGATCCAGCCTACGATAACTCCCACAACAATGACTGTGACCGTGATCATGCCTGATCTCACTCCTTCATTTCATTTTTGAATGAATTGTCCAAAGTTCCCGTACGTTTAATCTGTACGTTGGCTTCGTACTTTACGTCCAGATTGTCGAAGTACTTGTTCCAGTCGTTCTCGACCTTTTTAAAAAGCGTGGGATCGGCATGGTATACTTCCTGCCCGAATCCAAAAATATCGGCATGGTATTTTCGCCTTACGGAGTTCACCGAAGTCTGCATGAGCTCGATTAGTCGCTCCTCGCTCTCCTCTTCCAGTTTTCTGAGTGTTTCCATTGAACCGATTTTGACACCGCATTCCACAGCAGCGATGGAGGAAACATTCTCAAGCTTGATATGAATAACAGGTTTCCCGTCCACGATTTTGGCTTTTCGTTTCGTCGAGGTGCGCAGTGCTTTGAACGTTACTGCTCCGCCATTGCCGCAAGGAAGATGACTTACCGTGGATACCACATTGTCCCGGATGTAGTTATATCCTTTGGATTCCTCCTCGGTTAACCAGCCGATCAGCTTATCCTTTCTAAATACACTTAATCCGGTAGTTTGAAGACTGGCTGGAGATCTGATGGAAGATATATTATCCTTGCTCCCGCTTATCTTCTGATTTCCGATGATCTCTACGCCGGTAATTACAGGCTGAATACCAGGGGTTAGCATATTATCAACCAATTCGTCTCCAGTGACGGTGGTTGTAGGAGACCAGGTTTTGGCGGATACGTCCAGGGAATTAAACAGCTTCTCAGCGGGGGTATTTTCCAATGGCGTAAGCAGATCAAGCACTTTGGAAGCCGTGGTCTTGCGGGCAACCATGACATAATAATCCGGTCGTACTGAAGGTTCCCGCATCAATGCTTCCATAACATCGTATATCCCGTCTTTGCGGGCATATTCCTCTCCGAAGACAAGAATACGCACATGTGCCATGAAGATACGGCGCGGGCTGGTCTCGGTCAGCTTCTGAATGGCTTCAAACAGTGTAGCGGCAGTAGCCTGATATTGGGTAACGGGAGTTCCTTTGCCGCCTCCCGATTTGGAGGATACTTCATTGGGGACGACCACCTGGGCGCTAACTTTGACTTGATCTCCATCCTTATCAACGCCAAGACCCAGCATAATTCCAAGGTCATTGAGTTCCTTGCGATCCCAGCATCCGGTAAGGAGAGGAAGCAGAACCGCAAGGGATAAAACCAGTCGGATGTATTTGTTCATACGATGTTCTCCTTGCCGCGATCAGCGTTTCATTTTTTTGTTGGACTGTCTGGTTTTGTTCGGTGTACCCGTACTCAGAGGGCGGGTTTTCATGTGAGACCAGGGTACGCGGAAGATCGTATCCTTAAGATCCTTCTGGACCAATGGAGCAAATGGCGACATATAGGGTACTCCAAACGAGCGAAGGCTGCACAGGTGAGTCACTGTAATGAGCAGAACAACCAGAATGCCATAGAAACCAAAGGCAGCAGCCAGAATCATCAATACGAAACGCAAGATTCGAACCGAGATGGATAATCCGTTCTCCGGAATGACGTAACTGGATATGGCGGTAATCGACACGATGATGACCATTGCAGCAGACACAACACCCGCATCAACCGCAGCTTGACCAATGACTAGCGTTCCCACGATGGAGACAGCCTGACCGACCGTTTTCGGAATCCGAATGCCGGCTTCCCGCAAGATCTCGTAGGTAAGCTCCATCAAAATGGCTTCAATGAAGGCAGGAAAAGGAACCCCCTCACGCTGAGCGGCCAGACTAATCAGTAGGTTTGTTGGCAGCATTTCCTGATGGAAGGTCGAGATGGCGATATAGAAGGATGGAGCAAGCAAAGCGATAAAAAAGGCCAGGTAACGAATCATTCGAATCAAAGTACTGATGTCCGCACGCTGATAGTAATCTTCTGCAGATTGAAAGAAGTGCACAAACAGTGCCGGCACCAGAAGTACAAATGGGGTACCATCCACGATAATGGCAACGCGCCCTTCGAGGAGTGCAGCAGACACTGTGTCGGGCCGCTCGCTGTTATAAACAGTTGGGAAGATGGTTCCAGTTTTGTCCTGAACCAGTTCTTCAATATAGCCGCCTTCCAAAATGCTGTCGATGTCGATCTCATCAAGCCTGCGCCGGAGCTCCTCCACCACTTCCTTATCCACGATATGTTCAAGATATAGTACGGCTACCTTAGTTTTGGTTACTCGTCCGATTTCTTTCTCTTCAATCCAGAGATGAGGATCACGGATTCGTTTTCGGATCAAAGAGGTATTTGTACGCAAATTTTCATTAAAGCCTTCCATGGGTCCACGTACGACGGTTTGGGATACGGGCTCCGAAACAGCGCGATCTTCCCAGCCGGCCGCTCCGATCTTGAGACCTTTGATTGAGCCTTCGATTAGCAGTACTGCAGAACCGGACAACAAGGCATTAAGTACATCCTGAATATTGTCTACCAGCAGCACATCACTGGCAGCAAGAATGTCATTTTGAAGATAGCTTAGGCGTTCGTCTTCAGCCGAGAACTCTGGAAGATCATGTGTCTGAAGCAGAGATCCCAAAATGGCCTGATTCAGTATCTGAACATCTACTAGCCCATCAATGTACAGCAGAATCGATGGCCATTTATGTAAACATTGGAGAGGGCGGATCATCAGGTCGTTGCTCTGGCCCATCACTTGTTTGCAATATTCCGTATTTTCAATCAGATTCGGAGAGATCAGTTTCTGTTCATGATCGCTCTGCGCTGCAGAACTCATAACCTTCACCCCCATACCTCCCTATATTTGCAAGTTAGTATGACCTGGATGAAATCAACTTATGACAAAAAAAAGAAGTAACATTCGAACGGTGCACATACAAAAGGTGATTGCCAACTTCACATTATTAGAATATTATCTAATTAGATTAATATCTAACTAATGAGTGAGGTATCGTAATGACATTCAGTTTTGGTTTTAAACGCTTGCTGCATGCAGAACCTGATTATAGGCAGCTTTTCATGGCGGGATTGGTCAACGGAATTGGAGATCGATTCAGTCAGGTGGCCATGCTGGCCTTGATTCTTGGTACAACCGGTTCAGGTCTTGCCGTAGGTTTGGCGCTCGGGTTGAGGGTGTTTCCTTTTCTTCTTCTGGCTCCGCTAGGGGGTGTATTGACGCTGCATTTCAGCCGGCGAACGATTATGATTGTGACCAATCTTCTAAGGGTACCTGTGGCTTTAAGCTTTTTGTTCGTACATCAAGCAGATGATCTATGGATTCTCTATACAGCGAGTACGCTGCTTGCATGCGCAGAAGCGCTATATGCGCCTGTCCGCAAATCGGGAATCCCCTTGCTTGTACGTTCGGAAAACTTGCACCAGATTAATGGGCTCGAACAAGTCATGAACGGATCCGTTCTCATTGTGGGCGCTTTTGTAGGGGGTATCGTCTCGGCTACATTGGGCCCTCAGGCTGCTTTTGTAACCAATGCACTTGCTTTCCTGATTGCTGCTGCTCTGATACGCAAGATTTCGTTCCCAACACTTAGAACCGAACAAGTAGATGAAACGGTGGGGAAACAACCTGCACATGCTCTAAAGCGTAAAAGCAAAGGGGGTGCCCGTCTGCTGTGGCAGTTCATCTGCTCATCTGTCCCTTTGCAGATTATTATTGCATTTGAGTTGTGGGTTCCCGTTATTAATGGGATTGATAATGTTCTGATCAGTGTATATGCGATTGAAGTGTTCAAACTCGGTGATTGGGGTGTGGGTCTATTTTACGCAGCACTGGGGATTGGACTTGTGCTCAGCAGCTGGGGTTCTCGTTATTTGCAGCAGTGGCTGCTCCCAGGGGTTATTGCATGTCTGTTGATCGAAGGCAGCTTGCTAATGCTGCTAAGTGAGACCAGGTTCGCATCAGTTGCTGTCCTGATGTATATTTTGCTGGCCTTTACGTCAGGTATGGGGAACACGTGTCTCGATACGCTCCTGATGCGGGAAACACCAGAGAAATACCGCGGAGTTGTCTATGGTTTAGTGACGGCATGCAGCAGTACGATGCTTGGGTTATCCATGTTTGGCGCAGGCATACTGGTGGAGGTAGTGGAACCGCGTAGACTTGGTTTTTCAGGGGGAATGGGATTCGCATGTATTGCGCTCTTGCTCGCAGCTTACGCATGGATTCGAAGGGATGCTTTTAAAAGGAGTTAATTCAAAAAGAGTCGCACTGGTGGCGACTCCGGGGATATGCTTCATTCTGCATTTTGTTTCTGCCTGATTGGAGAAGACTTGCGGATTGAGCGTCGCCCCCAAGCTTTCCGATAACGGTACAGCACGGCAGCGATCAGTAACAATCCAATGCCTGCGACGATATATGCTGCATATTGATGCGCAAGGTGGAACACCGCGTTCCACTGTGGACCGAATACTTTTCCAATGCCCAGAAATAACACGACCCAGAACAGTGCACCCGAGTATGCATATAGAGCGAATTTCCGAAAAGGAACTGCCGCTATACCTGCGAAGTATCCGGTAAAATGCCGGACACCAGGTATGAAATATCCGATGAAAATCAAAGCATTACCGTATTTGGCAAACCACTTTTGCGTTTTATCCAGCTTGTCCTGTTTGAATAGAAACCATTTTCCGTAACGGACAATGAAGGGCAGACCGGCTTTGGCACCAATGAAGTAAGTGATCGTCATGCCGATGGTTGTTCCGAGAAAGGCAAGGATGGCAAGAATCCCGAAGTCCAATTGACCCTTGTATGATAGGTATCCTGCGTAAGCCATGGTTGTTTCTCCCGGGAAGGGAAGAGCGATAAATTCCAGCAACAAGCCAAAAAACAAAACGCTGTATCCATAGGATCCGAACAGATGTTGGATCTTTTCAAGCAATTCCAATAGATTCACTCTCCTGAAGACAGGGGAATCGGATGACTCTCCATGCTGTCTTGTATACGATCATTGCAGTCCGCCGTCAAATGAAACATTTGCAGTGCTTATCCCCGTAATAGCAGTGATTCCGGTAATAAGTGCCTGTTCATTATGCTACCCAATCCCAAGCCAAGAATCAATCATGAGCTAACCCAAATTGTGAAAAATATAAAACAGAAACGCGTCTTTTTTCGATAAAGCCTCCATATAATTCTAACAAATCTGCTAAAGTCTATCAGCAGAATCACTAGAGACGTTGGAGGATGATTCGTAAATGATGCAGAGACCGGATTTCACAATGGTGGAAAATGCAGAGCAATCCCTAAAAGCCAAATCCATACATAAGCATGGTTTTCCCGCATGGCCATCGTTTCTGCTTCGTCTTGCGGTAATAATATGCGTATTTGCTTCTTATGCCTGGACAGCATATCCTTCTTACGCTGCTGGCGCAGAAGTTGCTGCACCTAACAAAGAGAGCAATAAGGAAAAGGTAGTCTATCTGAGTTTTGACGACGGACCAGGCAAGCATACCCGTGAAGTATTGGATATTTTGCGCGAGGAACAGGTAAAGGCTACATTTTTTGTCCTGGGAGAGCAGGCAGAACGTTATCCCGAGTTGATTCAGGCTGCTGTGGAAGAGGGACATGCACTTGGCAATCATACCTATAACCATCATTATGATGAACTGTATAGTGATTTTAAATCGTTCTGGAAACAGGTGAAGCAGACGGAAGACATCGTGAACCGGATCACCGGCTTCCGCCCCAACCTGGTACGTGCACCTGGCGGAACATATGGACATTTTGATCAAAACTATTTCGATCTGCTCGAATTGGGCGGGTATACCGTGATGGACTGGAACGTCGACAGTGGTGATTCGAAGCGCAAAGGTGTGCCAGCCAAAGAAATTTTGCGCAATTCCACCAAGGTGCCTGCCGGTACCGGTTCAGTAATCTTGTTAATGCACGATGGTGGAGCTCATGCGGAGACGGTCAAGGCCCTACCCGGAATAATCAAATACTACCGTGATCACGGATATCGTTTTGACACCATGAGAGCGGAGGATCCACCTGTACAATTCCGTGTTCATCCCGAAGGGAAATACAAATCTCGCAAGGCACCTGGCGCCGAGTGGGTGGCAGAGCATGTGAAATTCAATCGTAACCTGTGGTTATCCGGCAAGGAACTCAAGATAGAGCTTGGTCTTGCTGCGGGGACACTGAAGCCAGGGGAATTCCGCGTGGAAGATCAGCGAATTATGGTGCCATTAAGACCGTTTATGAAAAAGTTCGGCGGCAGCATTCGCTGGGACGTGGAATCCAGAACGGCGACTGCGCTATGGAAGGATAAAGTGATCCAGGCGAACAGCGTCAACGGTGAACTAAAATCCACTTCAGCGAATCTATCGAATGATAGAACGATAGAGGGGGCAGTGCAGAGTCAAGGGGGGACGATCTGGGTTCCACTGCGAGAACTGCTTGAAATAATGGGGCTGGATGTGTCTTCGCTTCAGTCCAATGAATCCGAGTGGATCGTAAAGGCCAATATGCCTCTTGCGGCAGCGTTAAACTTCTACCTGTACAGAACGATATGAATTAACGCATCCAGACAGGACTAATCTCTCTACTTCCGGGCAACAATGAATCATAGATTACTATGGCTCTGAATGCCCAGAATGGAAGGAGAATGAGGGATGTCGTATATTCGAATGGAACATGAACATGCGGTTGAGCTGCTAAACAGGGTGATCAAGCGGGTCGAGAGTGTAATTATAGGCAAAAAACAAGAGATTCAATATGTCCTTACTGCAATGCTAGGTGGGGGTCACGTGCTTCTGGAAGATGTACCGGGGACAGGGAAAACAATGCTGGTTCGGGCTGTCGCCTCATCATTGAGCTGTTCCATGGGTCGTATTCAATTCACCTCCGATGTCATGCCTGCAGATGTTACTGGGACATCCATGTATCACCCCCACACGAGTGAATTCACATTCCGGCCAGGCCCTGTCATGTCCAACATTGTACTGGCTGACGAGATTAATCGGGCATCGCCCCGGACCCAGTCAGCCCTGCTGGAAGCAATGGAAGAACGACGTATTACAGTGGATGGTACGACACATGCCTTGCCAAGGCCATTCTTTTTGCTGGCAACGCAAAATCCGCTGCAGTTCGAGGGCACGTATCGGTTACCCGAAGCGCAGCTGGATCGTTTCCTAATGCGAATAGGACTCGGTTACCCGGAACCGGAACAGGAAGTCGAGCTGCTAACCAGAGGGCAGAGCAGAGAGTTGCTGGATGAACTTCGTCCAGTGGTGCTCGCTGAAGAAGTGAGTGCGATGCAGCGCGAAGTTAGACATGTGCACGTTGATTCCGTAGTCAAGCAGTACCTGGTTGCAGTGGCTATAGCTACGCGTAATCATCCGGCCGTGAGGCTCGGCATCAGTCCACGCGGAACACTGGCCTGGATGGTTGCGACGCAAGCATATGCCTACCTACAGGGGCGAAGCTATGTCATTCCGGATGATGTCAAAGAGGTGGCTCAGCCTGTGCTTGCCCACCGAATCGGGTTGAAAGGGCAGAACAGGACGGAGGCATTTCGGGGTCAGGAACAAGTCATTCAGGATGCACTAGCATCGGTTCCCGTACCGGTACAAATGACAGCTCAGGGAAGGGGCCGGCGATCATGACCGCGCCTGTTCAATGGCTGTTCCATGCGGTCTTGGCAGCAGCTTTTGCTTGTCTTTACCTATGGCATGGAGGCAAGGCGGCGCTGTTTTTGTCCATTACGGTCTCTCTCATCCTGATTAGCGGTCTGGTCATTCATCTGTTGGGGCCGCGCCGAATTCGCATTCGCCGGCAAATGAATTCGGAACGAATAATGGTTGGGGAGATGGTGCGTGTTCAGGTGGAAGTGGAGTTCGAATGCCGAATTCCACTGCTATGGATCATGCTCTGTGAGGATACGCCCGCTGGAGTGCATAGAAAATTACTTTTTCCGGGAATGAGACGCAAGTTTGCTTACCAATATCAAATGTCTGGCTTGCGAAGAGGATTGTATCAGTGGGGCTCAGGTCAACTGTACTGGGGAGATGTATTCGGATGGAACACCGTCTCTGCGGAAACGGTGGGCGGGACATCTCTTGCTGTCGTTCCGTCTGGATCAACATTCGGTGATCGTGAATCTGCAGCATTTGCGGCTGTAGATGAGGGAACTTCGGCAAATACAAAAACCGGTCAAGGTAACCGAAGCCCCGAGTTCCGCGAGTATCAACCAGGAGATCCCTTGGGACGCATTCATTGGAAAAGTACGGCCAAAACGGGCAAACTTCAAACCTTTTTGCCTGAAATATCGGAATCAACGTCTTTGGGTATTCTGCTGTATGAAGGAAAGACTGGCTACGAACGACGAATTCAGGGGGCGAAGGAGCATCCGGCGTTTGAACGTGCCATTAACATGGCTGCCCGCTGGGTGTTTACAGCTGTTCGCGATGATGTTCCCTATCAACTCTGGAGGACAGGGGTAGAGGCTGGTCCGGATAAGCAGCCCGGGTGGTTAAGCGATCTGATCCATGCCGAGCATGTAAATCTGTCACTGGACAGCCTCGCCCAGGCAAGCATATCAAGTGCTGACTTATCCGTTTCATTGCTGGCGGATACAACCATACTGGATCAGTGTCCCGCGGGGACACGCATGGTTGTCCTTACTGGCAGATTGGATCCCGTGCTGACCGGATGGGTGCTGGGTGCGGCTGAGTTGGGCCATGAAATAGAAGTGCAGTTAACCGAAACACAGATGGGTGAGGAACAAGCCAAGAGGAATAGAGTTCAGGGAGGGCTTGAGAATCCGGCTGAGCAGTGGACGGAACAGCTTCGGCTTAGCGGGGTAAGAGTCAGCTCAGTCGCAGACCAATCCATGCCTTTCATTGGAAAGGCAGGTGTCTCGGATGTGGGAGCGTAATCGTAGTGATATGGCGGTTGTCCAATCTGCCGAAGAAGTTTCGGTACTTGGTCAGGGATCCAAATCCCAGCGGTCTAAGAGAGAACCCGCCGTGTATAAGATAAGCATTTCTGTTCTTCTGCTGCTTCTCTCCCTGGAATGGATCTATCCGATTACTTCCTCGGGACAGCAGGGAAGTGGGCGTTTTCTGACGGTGATGGCCGGACTTACGGGTGCGCTCCTGATTTCAGGATTATTGCGTGCAGGCTGGATGTTGGGGATAGTGCTTCGACTGCTTGTGGCTCTTACTGCTCTATGTCTGATGTATGGAGGCAGTGATCCTGCCGGTTGGGCTCTTGGTTACCCTGGAACATGGATGGAGGATATACGCTCATTCATGGAAAGTGGGCACTTTTATTCCATCAGTACGGAGACAAGAGGTTTGTTGATGATGTGTGGGTGGAGTATGCTTATGGCTTCTGTGCAATCCCTTGTGTTGATGCGGCGGAGTGTGATGCTGTTCGGCAGTGCTACCCTGCTTTATTTGCTGCTCCTGGAAACATTGGCCGGGCTGGATGTTTACGCCTCCGTCGTACGATCCGTTCTATGGATACTGTTGATCCAGACTATTCTCCAACTGCTCCGTCTGTTGGAAGGGGGCACAACACTAACCTTTCACCGATATCCCTATGTTCGTTGGTGTGCGGTGGCTGCTGCTGCGGCTGCGGGGATGGTATTGGTTGCTGCTCTGCCCGGACGTGTCGTCCCGGTCCCTGAGCCGGAACGGATATCGCTTGATCAGATTGGAGAACGCCTTGCCCGCTGGGCGGGCTATACACCACGCGGCAGCATTCCTGCTTCGGCATCTGTCACGGGATACAGCACATCTGATGCGCCGATGGGATCTCCATTGGTACAAGGGAATGCCATCTTTTTTACAGCGAAGAGCCCTCAAGTCACGTATTGGCGCGGGGAGACTCGTTCCTACTATAACGGCAGTACATGGAGTGATCCTGCACAAAACTTTCAAAAAGCCAGCCCGGCAGGGCTGTTTCGTGCCGATGGCTGGGAGAACCAAGCCTACTGGACACGCATTCGTCAAACGGTTACGATGGAGCGTCCGTGGAGGGGACCTAACCCGCTCTTTACGGGCGGAGTACCTTTGAACCTGTCCTTTCAGGACAAGAATGAACAGAACGAAGAAAATAGAATGGCCCTGCTCTCCAATGCAGACTCGGCTACGCTCTGGCTTGCCGGATCCAGCAGTCGTGACCCGATCAAAACGTATACAACCGATGTCATGATTCCCACTGCGTCGCCAGAACAGCTTCGTCAATTGGGCGAGGCGCGCAGTTCGAGTCAGGATCCGGCAGCAATTCGCCGAACCTATCTGCAGCTGCCCACCTCTCTGCCTGAGCGGGTACGATCACTTGCAAGTGACATTATTCAGAAGAGCGAAACGCGTTATGATGCAGTCCAGGCAGTGCGGACCTACCTGGCAGAGCATGCCGAATATACACTGGACACACGCATGCCGCCTCGCGGAACGGATTTCGTCGACGACTTTCTGTTTGTCACAGGGGAAGGCTACTGCAATCACTTCTCCACGGCGATGGTTGTATTGCTTCGCTCAGAAGGAATTCCCGCGCGTTGGGTAAAAGGATTCAGTGCAGGTTCACCGGACCCGGAGGTACCGGGCCGGTATGTCGTTACCCAGGGGGATGCACATTCCTGGGTGGAGGTGTATTTCCCCGGCGCAGGCTGGATGCCGTTTGAGGCTACGCCGGGCTTCGCATTGCCGCAAGGCGATGGTACGGACGTCGCAGCAGTCGCCGGGGCGCAGCCCGGCGAGGAGATCCCGCCGCAATCTGGGGGCGGGATCGATAGTGCGGGCGCCTGGCTGCTGGCGCGCGCGCGTGCTCTTGCCGCGGAGCCATGGCTCGCGGCAGCCCTTGCGGCAGCGGCGCTGCTGGCCGCTACCGGGACCTTGCGCATGCGGCGGCTTCGCCCCGCGCTGCGGCTCAGGCTGCTGCTGGCATGGCCGCGCAGCAGCTTCCCGGACCGTGAGCGGCTGCTCAGCGCCGCAGCTCCGGTCTGGGCCGCGCTCGCGCGGCGGTACGGCCCGCGGCCGCCGGGGATGACGCTGCGGGAGTATGCAGCGTCACCCGCCTTGGCCGCAGGCATGGACGCCGCGGACATCGCGCGGTTTGCAGCCGACTGGGAACGGCTGCTGTACGGGCCGGACCGTCCGCTGCGCGCGGACAGTCTTGCATTCCTGCGCCGGGCACTTCGCCTCGCCCGGCGCCTGCAAGTACCATAACATCGCCCAGGGACGTCTTGCTCGCCGAAGTGCGGACAAGGCGTCTTTGGGCGATTTCTTTCTGTTTTGGCTTGTCATTATAGTGTCTGTTTTACATAAAGCTTGGCATGAAATATTCATTTGAACATGAAGCGAATGGAACTGGGGAATTTGTAGAAAACTCACAATGAAGGGGTCTTCATATTAAATGTTGCAAACTGCCCACAAAAAGGAGTTTCGTCTTTCCTTGACGGTATGTTTTGTCGTTGCGTATAATTAGTTTCATTAATTGAGGGAGGCACGGTAATGAATAAGCAAAATGAAATTGTGGTTGTCCTTGACTTTGGGGGCCAATACAACCAGTTAATCGCCAGAAGAATCCGGGATCTTGGCGTATACAGCGAGCTTTTGCCGTATAACACACCGGCAGAGAAGATCGCAGAATTGTCACCAAAAGGTATTGTATTTTCCGGAGGTCCGTCCAGCGTGTACGCTGAGAACGCTCCGCATGTAGATCCGGGTGTGTATGATCTGGGACTTCCAATCTTCGGGATTTGCTACGGTATGCAGCTTATGGCACAGCAGCTTGAAGGTAAAGTAGAACGTTCCGAGAAACGTGAGTACGGAAAGGCAGACCTTGAGTTTGCCGCGGGATCTGCCCTGGCACAAGGCATTGAAGGCGAACATACGGTATGGATGAGTCATGGTGACCATGTAGTTACGTTGCCTCCGGGCTTCAAACTGGATGCAGGCACGGAAAGTGCGCCGATCGCTGCGATGAGTAACGATGAGCGCAAATTGTATGCTGTTCAGTTCCACCCGGAAGTACGTCACTCTGTTCGTGGTAACGATATGATTAGCAACTTCCTGTTTAACATCTGTGGCTGCGAAGGCAACTGGACGATGGAAACATTTATTGACGACACGATCAAGGATATTCGTGAAAAAGTGGGCGACGGTAAAGTACTGTGTGCACTTAGCGGTGGTGTGGATTCTTCCGTTGTGGCTGCATTGCTTCACAAAGCGATCGGTGACCAACTGACATGTATGTTCATTGACCACGGCCTGCTGCGTAAAGGCGAAGCTGAAAGCGTAATGGAGACGTTTGTTGGCAAATTTGACATGAAAGTTGTCAAAATCGATGCACAGGAGCGCTTCATGTCCAAGCTGGCTGGTGTGGATGATCCGGAACAAAAACGTAAAATTATCGGTAACGAGTTTATTTACGTATTTGATGAAGAGTCCAAGCAGTTTGATGATTTTGAATTCCTGGCGCAAGGTACACTGTACACGGACATCGTGGAAAGTGGCACAGCGACAGCACAAACGATCAAATCTCACCACAATGTGGGTGGATTGCCTGAAGATATGAACTTTAAGCTGATTGAACCGCTGAGCACCTTGTTTAAGGATGAAGTGCGCAAAGTGGGTACAGAGTGCGGCCTGCCGGACGAAATTGTACACCGTCAGCCTTTCCCGGGTCCGGGTCTTGCGATCCGTGTTCTTGGAGAAGTTACGGAAGAGAAGCTTAAAATCGTTCGTGATTCTGACTACATCCTGCGTGAAGAAATCATTAAAGCAGGTTTGGACCGCGAAATTTGGCAATACTTCACGGCTCTGCCGAACATGAAGAGCGTAGGCGTTATGGGGGATGCCCGTACGTATTCCTACACGGTAGGTATTCGTGCCGTAACATCCATCGATGGTATGACTGCCGACTGGGCACGTATCCCTTGGGATGTACTGGAGAAAATCTCCGTGCGTATCGTAAATGAAGTCGATAACGTTAACCGGATCGTCTATGACGTAACTTCCAAACCACCTGCAACGATTGAGTGGGAATAGGTTAACGAATAAACGATATAAAAACGAAAAGAAACTCCCTTTGATCATGTATTACACATGTCAAAGGGAGTTTTTAGTTATGCCAGTGATGTTGCGCCAGTGATGATTAACTCAGAATCGCTAGGCTTACAAAGGCTTAATTCATTCAGGCTTTTCAGTTTTGTCGGTGTAGTACAGCCGGAAAATAATGTCTTGATTGTGGTTCCCGAATCCTTCTCCGAATAACGTAACACCACCGATGTGCTCTGCATCCTCCTTGACGGCAATGCGAAGTGACCAGTAGCTATTACGGATGCCGATATCATCGATGGTAACATCGGACAATTTTACGCCATCCATAAACGTACCTTCCTTTTTGATAATGAGATGTTTCAGAAGGCCGTACTGATTTACACTCTCAAACCACCAGGGCGGATTCAGTTTGCCTTTCCCTCCAAAGTCACCAGGGCTCGTCCACATTCCAACCTCAACGCCATTAATGATAAACGAAATATCAGAAGGCCAGTTGTTGTTGGTGAGTGGTGCCTCCGAGGAGATCTCCATCGATATCTCCAATTCTTCCGGATTTTCATCTCCCATTAGATAATTCGGTACCTTGTATTCAATATATCCTTGTCCAAACCACAGGATTTTGGCTTTGAGTCGGTCAGGATCAAGGAAATACCGGGGATCATCAAAAATTCCAATGATGGAATCTCTTGTACATATGCCACAAGTCGGCTTGATCTGCAGATCCGTGAAATGTCCTACGGATATTTCGGTTTTGTGAATCTCACGTTGGATGACGTCCTTGGTCGGGAATGCGATTTCAAGAGTGTCCATACGAAGAGAGCAGACCTTTTGAGCCGCTCCACCTTTGCCCGGAGCCATATTGGATTCAATCACACCGGCTTTTTCTAATTTTTTGACATGCATGGTCATAATGGCACTACTAAGTCCAAGCGCTTCGGCCAGTTCTTTTATATTCATAGAGTTTTTAGACAGCAGATGAACGATCTGAATACGTACACTGCTAGAAAGGGCTTCGAAGATATGCAGGTTTTTCTCGTTCAGGTCGATTTTCAATGTAATTCCTCCGAAGAAATGAAATATTAACATTTATATGAATAGTAAACGTAGAATATTATAATATCGAAATTCGAAAATAATCACAACGTTTTTATATAAATAATACCAGGAATACAACATAAAAACAGAAGTAATCGGAAAAATGTAAAAACGAACCACGAAATAACCAAAAAAACCCTGCCAACTCATTGACACGTGTTACTCAATAACTTAATATTTAGGTGAATTAGTAACAAATTTACGAATATATAAACAAAAACATTAACGTATCGTGCAGAACAGGAGATGACAACGTGAGTACAGTTTCGAAGAAGGAATCATTTGTTAATCCGATTATACCGCAACGAGCCGATCCATGGGTATACAAACATACCGACGGCTATTATTATTTTACAGGTTCCGTGCCTGAGTATGATCGAATTGAGGTTAGAAGAGCTCGCACTGTTCAAGAGCTGGATAGTGCTGAGCCCGTCGTAGCATGGCGCAAATATGATGAAGGACCGATGAGTGCCAACATTTGGGCGCCGGAAATTCATTATGTCCATGGTAAATGGTATATCTATTTCGCTGCAGCG
The DNA here is from genome assembly GCF_002276415.1 of Paenibacillus sp. 7523-1. Lineage (NCBI taxonomy): Bacteria > Bacillati > Bacillota > Bacilli > Caryophanales > Paenibacillaceae > Paenibacillus > Paenibacillus sp. 7523-1. Next base: position 107,692 of record NZ_NPBR01000030.1, read on the forward strand.
CGAACAACAGCTACGGTGGAAGGGCTTTTTGACCATCGCATGTTTGTGCTGGAAAATGCCTCGGCTAACCCGCTTGAAGGAGTGTGGGAGGAAAAGGGGCAGATCAAGACAAAATGGGAGAGTTTCGCACTTGATGCGACCTCGTTCCTTCATAAAGATGTTCAATATCTAGTTTGGGCACAAAAAGATCCGGACATCGTGGGCAATTCCAACTTGTATATTGCATCCATGGAAAATCCGTGGACACTCGCTTCGGAACAGGTGATGATCGCTGAACCGACACATGATTGGGAGAAGATCGGTTTTTTGGTCAACGAAGGCGCAGCGGTGTTGAAGAGAAACGGCAAAATATTTATATCCTTCTCGGCAAGTGCGACAGATCATAATTATTGCATGGGATTGCTGTATGCAGAGGAAGGGAGCGACCTGTTGTCACCAAAGAGTTGGACAAAGCTTCCGGCACCTGTATTCCAAACCGATGTAGAGGCTGGACAATACGGCCCAGGGCATAACAGTTTCACCGTGTCGGAGGACGGAAGTCAGGATGTTTTGGTGTATCATGCTCGCAATTATAAAGAAATTGAGGGAGACCCGCTCTATGATCCGAATCGCCACATGCGGGCACAGGTCTTTGGTTGGGATGAGTATGGATTTCCATACTTTGGCAAACCTGTTCCAGATGGTCGACCGGTGAACGTATAGGGCTATAGCATAAATAAAAAAATAAAATGGAACAAAGTGGTTGACAAATGTAAGCGCTATGAATTACGATAAATTCATACAAATGTTAATCATTAATTAATTCATTAACGTTTGTGTATTAGGGCGAAGGGAGTGCTCCTAGGCAAGCTTCCTTCAGTAAGGCACTTTAGAAGCAGGGCAGGCCGGTTTTCAAGGAGAATATAGCAGAGCCCTGTGATTTTCTTGAATATTTGAATGCGTTTACAAATGTGCTTAGGATTGATTATTCTAGGGGGGTTCTTGTGTGAAACGTACAAAAAAAGGTTTTGTAATCATGGTATCTACGCTGTTTCTGCTGGTTTTTGTGCTGTCGGGTTGCAGTACAGACGACAAAAATACGATTACGTTCTGGACGCCTCTGACTGGAGAAGATGGAGCCTATATGGACCAGTTAGTTAAAGAATATAACGCCACTGAACCAGAAATCAAATTAAAACATGTGATTACGTCTGATATGTACACCAAGCTGTCTACGGTAATTAACTCCGGTAAAGGGGTCCCGGATCTGGCTATTATCCATGCTGACCGTGTTCCGGGCTTTGTGAAGCAAAACGTGCTTGAACCCATGACTTCAATGCTGGCAGCACAGCCGGAAATCAAGGAAGAGAACTATTTGCCGCAAGCGTGGTCGACAGGAACCATTGATGGGACACAGTACACTGTTCCTCTCGATATCCACAGTAATGCCATGTACTACAACAAGGATTTGCTGAAAAAGTATAACGCGGAATCATTCCTGGACGATGACGTTGTCACGATTGACGAAATGCTTTCCTTGCAAGGCAAATTAGATGAAGGAGACTTCGTTGTTAATGATGCTTTGCTCGGATGGGTTATCCTCGGACAATTGCAGAATGTGGGCGGAGATGTGCAGAAGGATGGAAAACCAGCACTGAACACTCCTGAAATGAAGGCTGCATTTGAAAGTGTCAAAAAGATTGCCGATGCCGGTCTCATGACTCCGTTCGGTGAAGATGGATACCTGATGTTCCAATCCGGTAATGTCCTGTTTTCTACAGATGGTACATGGAGCTCAACCGCTCATGCCACTGTTGAAGGTCTGAATTTTGGCGTGACTAATGTATATTCACCTACGGCTGATAAGTTTACAAACCGTTCTTCGTCCCACCTGTTTGCCATGCTGAACAATGAAGCGAGAACGGACGAGAAGGAACAAGGGATCGGTAAATTCCTGGAGTTTATCCGTCAGAATTCAATGGAATGGGCCAAAGCGGGACAGACCGTTGCGAGTAAACAGGTTATTGAGAGTCCGGAGTACAAAGACTACATGCAGTCGTTCTTTACTTCGAACGAGAAGGAGATCGAATCGCTCTACATCTACACTTACGAGTATTACCCGTATGTAGCTGAAGCGGTCGACAAATACGCGGCTGATATTGTTCGTGGCAATGTGGAGTTGGATGCGACACTGCAAACCATGCAAAAAGAGGTTGAGGACAAAATTGCTCAAGGAAGCAGTGGTGCCCAGTAACACTTGAATTGCATAACGGATGTACTGTACATCTCGCCATTCTACTGTAATAGAAGCAATGTGTCGCAAGAGTGGCACATTGCTTTTCCCAAAGGAGAAATGAAAGGATATGAATAAACGATCATTTGCACCGTTCTTATTTGTTGGTCCTCATCTAATCCTGTTTTTGGTGTTTATACTGCTGCCAACGATCTACGGGATTTATGCCTCTTTCACCAGATGGAACCTAATTAACGATCCAGTTTGGGTCGGTTTTGAAAATTATAGGACGATCCTGTTCGACCAGGATTCCTCATTTCATTTTCAATTCTTTAACGGTTTAAAGAATACGTTGATTTTCGTGGCACTGAGCGTTCCGCCGTTAATCATTATTCCGCTGCTTGTTGCTGTAGCCCTTGAACATAAAAAGGTGAAATTCAAAGGCTTCATGCAGGCGATTATTTACATTCCAGGTATGATCTCCATATCTGCTGCAGCGCTCATCTGGTCTCTTATTTTCAATAAACAGCTCGGCATCACGGGTAACGTATTTGGATCAGAGATATCCTGGGCAGCCAATCAACCGTATGCTTGGATCATTATTATTGTGATATCTGTATGGGGAGCGGTCGGTGGTAACATGATTATCTATCGCGCTTCCATTAATGGTGTACCTAGCGATCTGTATGAAGCAGCCGAGATGGATGGTGCCGGTCCGGTACGCCGATTCTTCAGCATTACGCTGCCTTCCATCCGTTTCCCGTTGATTTTTACATTTGTCATGACAACAGCAGGTTCGTTTAACGTATTTGGTCAGCCGCTGATGATGACCGATGGTGGACCACAGCAGACTACGCATGTTCTCATGATGTATATTCGCCAGCTTGCGTTTGGCTCCGGTGAGTCAGTAGCAGGTATGGCTTCCGCCATGGCTGTGCTGTTAGGACTGGTTATTCTGGTCATCTCCGCATTGCAATATTACGTAATGAACCGGAACGCCAATTAGAGGAGCAGGATCGAACGTGGATCGGGAAGGAGCAGGTATATCAACATGGTCAAAAAAATAAGTATCTCCAAATATATATCCTATCTATTTTTGGTAACCATTTGTGTCATATGGGTGGTGCCCGTTATTTTCGGGATCACGACTTCGTTTCGCTCGCAGGCGGAAGTGGTGTCGGCCGGGTTCCGGTTATTTCCCAAAGAGTGGGACTTTAATAACTACGTCGCCATACTGGACAATACATCAACCGCTCCGATTCTGAGATGGTTGAGCAACTCGCTGCTCATTGCAGTATCTCACACGGTGCTTGTCGTTTTTATCATTTCCCTTACAGGCTATGGTTACACAAGGTTGAAGTTCAAAGGGAGAGATGCCTTGTTTTTCACGCTCCTCGGGATATCATTTTTCCCGGGTGTCGTTAACCTGATCCCTTCCTACAAAATCATTGAGGCGCTTGGATGGGTGAATACAGCTTGGGCCATGATTATTCCGGGGCTGGCTGGTATGGGGAATATCTTCCTCGTTCGTCAGTTCATGAAGGGAATACCTGGCGAACTGGACGAGTCTGCTAAGGTTGATGGTGCAAGTGATTTCCGAATTTATTACTCCATCATTTTACCTCTAGTGAAACCGGTGTTGATTGTGTGCGGTCTATTCTCGTTCATTGGGTCCTGGAATGACTTCCTATGGCCGGTTATCGTATATACAGATGTCGAAAAAATGCCGATTACCGCTGGACTGCTGTTACTGCAGGATATTTACGGCAACTATCGCATGATTGGACAGCTGATGGGTTCGGCGATTCTGGCGATCATTCCAACACTCGTCCTGTTTATTTTTGCACAAAAGTATTTCCTGCAATCGATTAATCTGAATTCGGGAATCAAAGGATAATGCTGAATTGCTGCATTGTTTGTTAAACTGTTGTTTTACACTAGGAATAATGTATAGATTGGATTATGAGCTGCCGTATATACGGTGGCTTTTTTTGCTGTGAAATTTACAGCGCTTTCAGAACACGAACGTTTCCGTATAAACATATAGTTAACATTCGTTTTTATCATTGACAGAAAAGGTCGGTGCTTCTAAAATAGGGATGGGAAAACAAACAAATAGCGCATACTACTTCGTATAATCCTGGGGATATGGCCCGGGAGTTTCTACAAGATCACCCTAATGATCTGGCTACGAGCAGGAGAGGCTAAGCACAGCAAAATTCTATATGACTGCGTGGTTAACTATAATGGACGCACATTAGAATTTTTTTTGTTCTTGGCAATAGGCTACGCCTCTCCTAATAGCTAACCCTGGGTGAAGTAAGTCCGTCCAGGGTCTTTGTCGTTTTTCAAAATGGCTTCAACATCTCTAAGGGGGAGTTAGTGGATTATGGATCGTTTCTTTAAACTAAAAGAAAACGGAACAAATGTTAGAACGGAGATTGTTGCGGGTCTTACTACCTTTATGACCATGGCGTACATCCTTTTTGTTAACACATTGTTCCTCGGATCAGCCGGGGCGGGGATGTCGGATAACGCAGTGTTTTTTGCAACAGCCGTAGGTGCTGGGCTTATGACCATCATTATGGGATTGTTCGTTAACATCCCGATCGCCCTCGCGCCGGGTATGGGATTGAACGCATACTTCATGACGGTTGTATTGAGTTCGAATGGGGCAATTACCTGGCAAGCTGCTCTCGGGGCTGTATTCATCTCGGGTATCGTATTTATTATCTTGACCGTGACGAGAATTCGTCAGATGCTGCTTGTGGCTGTACCTCAAACATTGAAAATGGCCATTACGGTCGGTATCGGTCTCTTTATTACTATTGTAGGTTTCAAATTGGCCAATCTCGTTGCTGTTACGGTTAATGTTGCGCCAGATGCAGACCTTAGCCAGCCGATTCCCGGCAGCAGTTTCAATTTGTCACTCGGTAATTTTGTGACGCATCATGATGCGCTATTGGCACTGATTGGATTGATCCTTATTGCTGTACTGATGGTTATGCGTGTAAAAGGTGCGCTGCTCATTGGTATCGTTGCTACAACTCTAATTGGTATTCCGATGGGTGTTACGAATCTTAGCGGACTATCCGGTGCAAGTTGGCTGCCTAATTTTAGTGATCTGGCTGTTGGACAGTTGGACCTGAAGGGCGCAATCAGCCTTGGATTGTTTGAGATTATCTTCATCTTTACCTTCGTTGAATTGTTTGACACGTTCGGTACAATGGTTGGGACTGCGACCCGGATGGGGATTATGAAAGACAAACAAAAAGGCGAGAAAACAATTGGTAAAGCAATGCTCGTCGATGCAGTAGGTGTAAGTGCAGGTGCGGCATTGGGTACGAGTACTATTACGGCATTCGTTGAGAGTGCTTCTGGTGTTGAAGCGGGTGGACGTACGGGTCTGACTTCGGTAACAACTGGGATCTTGTTCATTCTGGCGCTATTCATTGCTCCGCTTGCGCTGGTTGTTCCGTCTGCTGCTACAGCGCCTGCCCTAATTATCGTAGGTGTATTGATGATGAGCCAGGTGCGCAGCATTGAGTGGGATGATTTCCTTCAAGCGTTCCCTGCATTCCTTACAATTGTATTGATGCCTTTCACAGGCGGAATTGCAAACGGAATCTCTGCAGGTATTCTGTCTTATGTTATTCTGGCCGTATTCAGTAACTTGGTTACGGATCGCAAAGTGAAGATTCACTGGTTGATGTGGATTCTCGCAATCATTGTTCTTGCCCGCTATATCTTTATGGGCGGAGAATAATTCAGTTCTACTATATAAGGACGAAAGCTCCTGGGCTTGATCAGGGCTTTCGTCCTTTTTTTATTAATATAGAATTAGAATTAAATCTCGCTTGAGAAATATAAGACTGTTCCTTTCCTTATATAGTGGATAAGTTTCTTTCTATTATAGAAGGAAGGGGAAGTTGGTGAGAGATATGGTGAGATGATTTATAGCTTGTAAAGGTAAGTCAATAAAGATATACAGCATGAGTTGGATCAATAAAAGGGACTCGTGTAGAACTTTATGTTTATGTGATGTTATAGATCTTGGATAAGCTGCAACGTTTATGTTCAGAACTTAATTCGGTTTGACCCTTTGATGGTTGAGATCATATAACTGCTCTTGCTGTAAACTTCGTATATTATATATAGAAGAAACTATTTGAATAGAAGTCTGTATGCTTCTGCTTGATTTCTTTTTTTGAAAAAAGTACTTGCATAAAAAATATGAACATGGTATATTCTAATTCCGGCCAAGAAAACACAA
>NZ_NPBR01000031.1:0-87438 GCF_002276415.1 Paenibacillus sp. 7523-1
CAGATTTTTTATGCAAGTACTTTTTGAAGAAAGTTATAAAGAAAGAACCACTCCTAATAGAATGGCTCTCCTATATAAAAAGACTTATCCTATAACTTCTTGAATATATAGCTGCCGCTGTTGCATAAGGTTAATGATTGTCCCCTCCACGGAGACCATTGGACGAGTTGGATGATCCCGATCGGAGAAAATGATCTCACCAATTTGATTATTGCTAAGTTTAACCCGAATACCATTATGGATTTGTGTGGAACGCTGTATAAAGACATTGACGATCGCAGGATCCAATTTGCCAAATGCCTCGCTTTTGATTTGTTCCAGAACGAGATATGGAGACTGTGCTTTACGATAAATCTTCTCCAGTGTCATGGCGTGAAAAATATCAGCGATGGCTACGATTTTGGCATAGATATGGATCTGCGTGCCGCTCAGCTGTAAGGGGTAGCCTGAACCATCCACTTTCTCATGATGCTGCAGAGCTGCCAGCCTTGCTCCTTCATTAATGGCCTTAGCTTGTTTCAGAACCTGATAGCCATACTTCGTATGTTGTCGGATCTCTTCCTGCTCAGAAGCAGTTAGTGCAGTAGGTTTATGGAGAATCTGTGGATCTACTTTGCTGTTACCGATATCATGGAACAATCCTGCAAATGCAACCTGCATCCAGTCCTTGGAGGGTAATTCCAACCACTGAGCCAACTGATACGAGGTCATTGCACTCAGTACAGCATGATGATATACGTAATCATGCTCCTGCATCACTCTTGGACTAAAAGTCAGTACGTTATATTGTTTGAAATGTACAAACAAGGCTTCGAGCTGAGTACGCAGCTCATAAACAGGTAATTCAGCTGCCAGGGATGATTGAAAAGCATTCCTGGTCAATCCCACCATCTTCTCATACTCTTCGTGTAGGGAGGATACTGCAGGGGCTGATACGGCAACACTACCTTTACCAGTCTGATCCCCACTTTTCTCGCCGCTTGATGAAGCGGCCGCCTTAGTACCTGCACCATTCGTGCCGACTCTATCTTGTTCGATATCAATCTGGTGAATCATAAAGGCTCTTAGAACTTCTACATCCTTAGGCAAAATAACCTTGCCCTTCTGAAAAAGAACGTTACCACGCACCGTATGTACGTCATTCCCCAGTTTAAGGCCAGGTTTGACTTCAGACAGGGTTATTAATCCCATGTTAATTCTCCTCACTCTTCGTTCTTCTCAATGGTAAACAAGACTATAGTCCCGGTTTTCACGATATTTCCCATTATATTACTCATAAATCAGGCTGTACATCCTATATTCCTATATTCCTATATTTTTATAACAAAAAGAAACTATAAAAAAGGAGTTCCCGGATGGGAACCCCTCTTTTCTTCATATCTAACTTCCACTGCTTCATGACTGGGTCATGTGGTAAAAATATTTTAAACCTCAGAATCAGAATCGTCGCCTTCAGCTTCCGCCTCTATACCTACGTCTTCACTTGGGCTTACTGCTGTACCTTCTGCATCTCCTGCTTCCAGTAGCTCTTCATCTGGTTCATCTTCATTTTTGTCAATCCGGCTGACTGTGGCTACAGCATCTTCATCACGAATATGGATCAGCTTCACACCTTGCGTATAACGACCCATCGTGGAGATGCCCTCCATACTCATGCGGATCAATGTACCACTCGACGTGATAATCATCAGATCCTCTTCCGTTTTAACCATTTTGAGACTAACTACCGCACCATTCTTCTCTGTAACGTTAATGGTTTTAATCCCTTTACCGCCACGAGTCTGCATACGATAATCGCTGACAGGGGTACGTTTACCGTAACCTTTGGCAGTAACAATCAGAACGTCAAGCTCCTGATCGACAACGTCCATACCAATGACAACATCGCCCTCATCCAGTGTGATCCCTTTTACCCCGGTTGCACTCCGTCCCATGGAACGAACATTACCTTCGGAGAAACGAATAGACATTCCGTTTGAAGTACCCATGATGATCTCTTGCTGACCATCTGTGAGTTTAACCTCTATGAGAGCATCATCATCACGCAAGGAGATCCCGATCAGACCACCTTTGCGGATATTGGTATAATCCTCAAGCGGTGTCTTCTTCACTACACCCTGACGGGTAGCGAAGAACAGATACTTGTCGCTCTCGAATTCCTGCACCGGAATCACGGCGTTAACCGACTCTCCCTGTTCAATCTGAATCAGGTTGATAATCGGTGTTCCACGAGCTGTACGTCCAAGCTCTGGGATCTCATAAGCTTTTAGACGGTATACCTTACCCTTGTCCGTAAAGAACATGAGGTAGTTGTGAGAGTTGGTTACAAATAGATGCTCGACAAAGTCGGTATCCTTGGTATCCATGCCTACGACTCCACGTCCGCCACGTTTCTGACTGCGGTATGTCGATACCGGCAGACGCTTCACATAGCCCGTGTGTGTAATGGTAATAATGACCTCTTCACGCGGAATCAGATCCTCATCCAGGATACTTTCTTCCCCAATGGTGATTTCTGTACGGCGATCATCACCGAAGCGCTCACGAATTTCTTGCAGCTCTTCACTGATAATTTCCAGTACCAGATGCTCATTGGCCAGAATCTCGCGATACTCTGCAATTTTGACCATAAGCTCGTTATATTCATTTTCAATGCGTTCCCGTTCCAGACCTGTAAGGCGCTGCAAACGCATATCCAGAATCGCTTGAGCCTGATCATGACTAAGTGAGAACCGCTCAATCAACCCTTCTCTGGCTGCATCTGTATTACTGGAGGAACGAATCAACGCAATAATCTCATCGATATGATCCAGTGCAATGCGCAAACCTTCCAGAATATGTGCACGGGCTTCCGCTTTTCTCAATTCGAATTGTGTACGTCTGCGAATAACCTCAATCTGATGCTGCAGGTAGTGATACAACACTTCACGCAGGTTCAGGATTTTTGGCTCCTTATTCACAATTGCAAGCATATTGATACCGAAAGTCGACTGCATTGCCGTGTGCTTGTACAGATTGTTCAGTACAACACCCGGGTTCACATCTCTGCGAAGCTCAATGACAATGCGCATTCCGTTACGGTCGGATTCATCCCGAAGATCCGTAATACCATCAATTTTCTTGTCGCGAACCAACTCAGCAATCTTCTCCACTAGTCTTGCCTTATTGACCTGGTAAGGAATCTCGGTAACAACGATACGTGCCTTGTTGTTATTTTCCTCGATGTTCGTTTTGGCCCGCATTGTAACAGAGCCGCGGCCTGTCTGGTAAGCCTGACGGATTCCGGAGCGTCCCAGAATATAACCGGCCGTCGGAAAGTCTGGACCATGAATGTAATCCATCAATTCCATGGACGTAATATCCGGATTTTTAATCATGGCCTGAACGCCGTCAATCACCTCTCCCAGGTTATGAGGAGGGATGTTCGTTGCCATACCTACCGCAATCCCGCCGACACCATTGACAAGCAAGTTAGGAAAACGAGCAGGTAAAACAACTGGTTCGCTCTCTTCACCGTCATAGTTTGGTTGGAAATCGATCGTATCCTTGTTGATGTCTCTAAGCATCTCCATGGCAATCTTGGACAAACGTGCTTCCGTATAACGCATGGCTGCGGCCATGTCCCCATCGACGGATCCAAAGTTACCATGTCCATCAACATGCATGTAACGCAGGGAGAAATCCTGTGCCATCCGTACCATCGTTTCGTATACGGCGGAGTCACCGTGCGGGTGATACTTACCGATAACTTCGCCGACGATTCTGGCTGATTTTTTATGTGGTTTATCGGGTGTCATGCCTAGCTCTGACATTGCGTACAAAATACGCCGGTGAACCGGCTTCAATCCGTCACGTACGTCAGGCAGGGCACGGCTAACAATGATGCTCATCGCATAATCCATAAACGATTCACGCATCTCGACGCCAATATCCCGATCTTTAATCTGCGAGTTCATTTCTTCCGCCATGCTGGACCTCCTTCTTGTCCTTCAACAAACGTTCCATTCAGTCATTAAGATAGTATATGTGAAAAGCCTAACAAGGCTAAAACCGCGCAAGAACGCTACTCTTTATTATATTACTTTCACAAAAGTTACACAATTAAACGTCCGCTGGGTAATAGCCTTTCTTCCGGGAACTTTAAGCAGTCTGGGGATTAGCCCTGCCTTCCTCTCCGTTTACACATACAATGCTTGAAAAGCGGCATATGTACTGCGTGTATTAAGGCTGGTGCCGTTCCCGTTCTACGTCCAAACTAGCAATTGTGCAGCCAAACGCACAAAACGTCATATTTCTCTATTATACCACTGATATCATCTCTTGTCCTTTGATTTCTCCGTACTGCTGCTCTTAGGGAACTCTCATAAAAACAAGAAAGGACTGGTGGCTTCTTGAGTATCCAGCGTGTCTCCAGCAAATGGACCAAAACAGTTGTGTTGCAGCGCAGCCGTACTGTGAATGAATATATCCCTGTCACAAGGCAATACGATCGCCAAACTCTTGAACGGATGACCGAACTGTTTGAGCTCAATTATATTAAGCCTGACCATGGGACCTACGGTAATGGGGTAATGCGAGTAAAAACAGTCCACTCCTTCAGTGAACCTCCACCCTTGGATCACTCCAATGCAGAGGAGGGCATTACTGAGGAACCCTCCCTTGCCGAATCCAACTCACAGGATCTGGAGACTTCCTCACTCCGGTTTACATCCTATCAGCTCCAATATGGCACGAAACAGGAGTCGTATTCATCTCTAGAGGAGCTCCATCAAGCTCTGGAAGAGCGAATTCAGGGACACCTTTACCTTATTCAGCAGGGCATCCCTCTCCTCAAACACGAAGATCTGCCATTTGACTTACGCGTGCTCACGCAAAAGAATCTGAAGAACAACTGGGAGACGACGGGCATTCTCGGCAGAATTGCTGCACCGGGAAAAATCATAACCAACATTCATGGTGGCGGACGGCTGGCCACATTCGAAGAACTGGTACTACCCCATCTCCATGCAACCGGATTACAGAAGCTGCGCAGCGAGCTTTACCGACTTGGTATTCATACTGCTGTTCAGTTGCAAAAGTCGTTTCCAAGACTCAAAGAGATCGGTATTGATATTGCCCTCGATGAAACAGGCCGCCCCTGGATTCTGGAGGTCAACACACTACCTGGTATCTATGCCTTTGGCTTACTGCCTGACAAAGAGGCCTATCGCAGGATTAAACGATATGCAATTGCCTACGGCAGGTTGCCCTCCAAAAAAAAGAAAACATCACGTAATGCTGCCAAACCACAAGCATCCTCTTCTAAAGTGAAAAGTCGGGCACGCTAACTTGTGGATTCCAGGTTCCAACAGCCTACTAAAGTGAAAAAGGCGCCCAGCAGGCGCCTCTTCCCGTATCATCAGATATCGAGGTTTTTTACATATTTCGCATTTTCCTGAATAAAGTCACGACGAGGTTCAACATTATCTCCCATCAGGGTGTCGAACATCGCGTCCGCAAGCATTGCATCACTGATCGATACTTGCAGCATCGTCCGGCTTTCAGGGTCCATCGTGGTTTCCCACAGTTGTCCGGCATTCATCTCGCCGAGACCTTTGTAACGTTGGACATTGAACTTCGCATTTTCACCGAGACTCGCAATAATTTCATCACGTTCCTTCTCGGAACCGGCATAACGAATCACTTTGTTGCGCTCAATTTTGAACAATGGCGGTTGTGCAATGTACACATAGCCTGCCTCAATAATTTTGCGCATGTAACGATACAGGAATGTCAGCAGCAGGGTCCGGATATGGGCACCATCGACATCGGCATCGGTCATCAAAATGATTTTGTGATAACGGGCTTTCGAAATATCGAAGTCGTCACCAATCCCGGTACCCATTGCAGTGATGATCGCCCTGATCTCCGCATTGCCAAGGATACGGTCAAGACGGGCTTTTTCCACGTTCAGAATTTTACCGCGCAGCGGCAAAATCGCCTGGAAATGACGGTCACGACCCTGCTTCGCAGAACCTCCTGCAGAGTCACCTTCGACAATGTACAGTTCACTGATCGAAGCGTCCTTGGAGGAGCAGTCAGCCAGTTTACCTGGCAGGGAGCTCACTTCAAGTGCACCCTTACGTCTTGTCAATTCCCGAGCCTTACGTGCTGCTTCGCGTGCACGAGCGGCTTGCAATCCCTTTTCCAGAATGCGGCGGGATACCGAAGGATTCTCTTCCAGGAACTCCTGAAGCTTCTCGGCAAACAGGGACTCTACAATTCCGCGCACTTCGCTGTTACCCAGCTTCGTCTTAGTCTGTCCTTCAAACTGCGGCTCAGGAATCTTGACAGAGATAATAGCCGTAAGACCTTCACGTACGTCATCCCCGGACAAGTTACCTGTGCTGTCCTTGATTACACCCGCTTTGCGTGCATAGTCATTAATGATCCGGGTCAATGCACTCTTGAAGCCCGATTCATGCGTTCCGCCCTCATGCGTATTGATGTTGTTGGCAAATGAATAAATATTCTCGGTGTAGTTGTCATTGTATTGCAGGGCAACTTCCACCTGGATATTATCTCTGGAGCCTTCAACGTAGATCGGAGTTTCATGCAATACTTCACGCTTTTGGTTCAGGAAGGATACATATTCAATAATCCCACCTTCGTACATAAACGAGTTCGTTGCCCCTGTGCGCTCATCTGTCAGCGTAAGACCAATACCCTTGTTGAGGAAAGCGAGCTCACGCACACGGGTAAGCAACGTTTCGTAATCATATACGGTTGTCTCCGTGAAAATTTCCGGGTCCGGGTGGAACGTAACCGTTGTTCCCGTTTCATCCGTTGTTCCTAGTGTTTTCAGGTCATACTGCGGAGCACCACGGCGGTATTCCTGTTGATACACATGTCCGTCACGTTTAACGGTAACGACCACTTTTTCGGAGAGGGCATTCACAACAGAGACACCGACCCCGTGCAAACCACCGGATACCTTGTATCCGCCGCCGCCAAATTTACCGCCTGCATGGAGCACGGTCATAACAACCTCAAGTGCAGGACGTTTCATTTTGGCATGCTCACCGACAGGGATACCCCGTCCGTTATCGACGACAGTGACGCTGTTATCTTCGTGAATACTGATCTCAATATGGTCACAGTAACCCGCAAGCGCCTCATCGATACTGTTGTCCACTACTTCCCAGACCAGATGATGCAGACCTTTGGCACTGGTGGAACCGATGTACATCCCCGGACGCTTCCGTACGGCTTCCAGTCCTTCAAGGACTTGAATTTCATTCGCATCATATGACGGTTGATTCATAGACATGCCTTTCACCTACTTCTATAGATTCAATATCGTAAATATGCGTTAACTAAGAATGCATGCTGAATGATCATCTTTTCTTTCTTTCAGCAAGTAGTCCAAACTAAAGACAAGCAGCAGAAGGCATACTATACCTTACCTGAAGAGCTCTAAAGATCAGGGAAAATGTGAGCGCGCTTCTTAAGTGTGGCTGAGGAAATAGGTGAATAGTACACAATATTCTTGGTCACGACAATAGACTTGGCTTCCTCTTCGCCGATGCGTTCCACTGTTTTTTCCTGTTCGGCATGCGTGACATACTGCTTGGAGATTTTAGAGGATTTTTCAATCGATATATCAAAAATAGCGACCAATTCGGAAGAACGGATAATTTTCTCGCCGCCCAGATGAATGTACATGTCCCCTCACTCCTTAGCGTTCAACCTGTCCGGCATGAACATGATAAATACTGGCATCTTTGAGCTTGTCAACGTTCAGGCTCTCGATTCCCGTAGCTGTAATAAAGGTTTGCACCTTGCTCTGGAACGTTTCGATCAGCTGCGTCTGACGAAAAGGATCCAGCTCGGACAACACATCGTCAAGCAGCAGGACCGGATATTCTCCGATTTCTTCGTGGATCAGTTCAATCTCCGCAAGTTTAAGAGACAACGCCGTTGTGCGCTGCTGCCCCTGCGAACCATACGTTTGTACTTCCCGGTCGTTAATGAAAAAGGACAGGTCATCCCGGTGCGGCCCACTAAGGGTTGTGCCCCGGCGAATCTCCTGCTCTTTCATTTGTGATAATTTTATCATAAATTGGTCCATTAAAACAGCTTCATCTTCCTCAGCGGCTTCGCTGAAGGATGGAAGATAGGCCAGACGCAGTACTTCCCCGCCTCCGGTGATCCCCTGATGAATCGTTTCGGCCCACTTTTGCAGTTTCTTTATGAATTGTTTCCTTTTTTTGACGATTTTAACACCATGTTCAGCCAACTGTTCATTCCAGATCTCCAGCATCGTCTGGGCAGAGGCATCCTTGCCCCATAACTGTTTCAGCAGGTTGTTTCGCTGGACAAGCACTTTCTGATACTGCTGAAGATGATACAGGTAGCCTGGTGCCACCTGACCGATCTCCATGTCAAGAAACCGGCGGCGTACCCCCGGTGTGCCTTTGACAATCTCCAGATCCTCCGGTGCAAACATAACCACATTGAGTGCACCGACAAAATCGCTTAACTTTCGCTGCTCAAGCCCGTTGATCTTGGCCTTCTTCCCTTGTTGCGACAAAGACAGCTCCAAATTGACAGTTCCATACTTTTTGTCGACTTCTGCTGCAAGTCTGGCACGTTCCTCACCGAAACGAATCAGCTCCTTGTCGCGGGATGTACGGTGGCTCTTGGTGAGCGCAAGCACAAAGATGGCCTCCGCAAGATTGGTCTTCCCTTGGGCATTTTGCCCGATTAACAGATTCACTGGACCGAAAGATTCCAGCTTCAGATGTTCATAATTGCGGAACTGCTGCAGATCAATGCTGTTGACAAACAACCGGTTAACCTCCCTTTTATCCCGTCCGTCAGGAGGCAGCAGGGATCAAACTGTTTATTCTGTGGCAACTTCGAACGCGCCTTCTCCGTCCACCTCAACGATATCCCCAGGGTATAACTTGCGTCCCCGGCGTTCCTCTGGCTCTTTATTCACACGTACAAGTCCTTCCTGAAGCAGGGCTTTGGCCATGCCTCCGGTCGGGATGCAATCTGCCAGTTTCAAAAATTGGTCAAGCTTAATATATTCCGTACGAATCGTTACTCGGTTCACTGGAATCTTCCTTTCGTTAGTTGGTCGTCCGGTAAGGCAAGATGACGTAAAGGCTGTGACTGTCATCCAGCGGTTTCAAAATGATCGGGCTCATGACGCCGGTAAAAGCGATCATCAGCTGCTCACTCTCCACCACTTTCAGCACATCCAGCATATATTTGGAGTTGAACGAGATTTTCAGCGGATCGCCGGTAAACTCGGCTGGTTCAATTTCTTCTCTTACTTTTCCCAGCTCAGAAGAGCTTGATGAAATTTCGATCGTACCAGATTCCATCGTCTGCATGCGCACAATGTTGGTTTTCTCTTCACGCGACAGCAAATAAGCCCGGTCAATCGACTCACTTAATTTTTTGGTATCCAAAACAAGTTCTGTTTTGTAAGAAGTCGGAATAATTCTAGAAGTATCCGGATATGTTCCGTCCAAAATGCGTGAATAGAACAGGACACGGTCAATTTTGAACAGGACCTGATTGTCAGCGACTACGATATCCACAAGCGTATTTTGATCAGGCACGATTTTGCTGAGTTCGTTCAGCGTTTTACCCGAAATGACGACATTGTTGAAACGCACTCCCTCTGCATTATCCAGCATTGCTGAACGAGTAGCAAGACGGTGGCGGTCTGTTGCCACAAATTTCAACTCATTGTCACCAAGGCTCCAGAGTACACCTGTCAGGATTGGAGTTGTCTCATGGGTGGAAATGGAGAATACCGTTTGCTTCACCATGTTTTTAAGCAGATCACCTGGAATGGATACCGTTTGGTTCTCTTCGATGCTTGGCAATACCGGGAATTCCTCCGGATCCAAACCTACGAGTTGAATTTCGGTAGCACCTGCCGAGATGAAGGTGTTGAAATTGTCTTTGACCTCCATGTGGATTTCCTGGGAAGGCAGTTTCTTGATGATCTCGACAAAAAACTTGGCTGGCAGTACAACACTACCTGGTTGTTCAACCTGAACTACGCTTTTATCTCCCTCTTCGAGCGGGATAAAGGATTGAATCGATATATCCGTGTCACTTGCTGTCAACGTCACACCTTGATGATTAACGTCGAATTTGATCCCGCTCAAGATGGGGATTGTCGTACGGCTGGAGATAGCTTTGGATACATGCTGGATGGATTCGTTCAAGTAGCTTTTCATTATGCTGATTTTCATGGTTTCACTCCTAGCGGATTTTTTGGCTGTTTGGGTATTGAAGGGTGTTAAACAAAAGGCCAAAGGCCGAGCTTTAAACGGCGTATTTGGAGATGATATCTTTAAGATCTTTTTAGTAATAATAGTAATAGGGGCACTGAATATGTGGATAAGTGGGTACAAACCCATAAAATTAAGCCTATCCACATGTGTACACGTTGTGCATAGGCTTGGGACTTGTTCAGGTTGGATTCTTAATTTTTTCGGTTAAGTTGTTGATAACTTTGTAGAGCTCCTGATCGGATTTGATCGATTGGGAGATTTTTTCGTGCGCATGAATCACAGTCGTATGATCTCGTCCTCCGAAGGCTTCCCCAATTTTGGGCAGGGAGAAATCGGTTAGTTCACGCGATAGATACATGGCAATCTGTCTAGGGAAAGCAACGGCTTTGGTCCGCTTCCGTGCTTTGAAATCTTCAAGCTTAAGGCTGTAATACTCGCCGACCTTTTGTTGGATGTCTTGAATAGTGATCATTTTAGGACGGCTGGAAGGAATGATATCCTTCAATGCTTCTGCAGCCAGATGAGTCGTAACGTCTTGATTCGTCAGTGAAGAGTAGGCAACCACCCGAATTAGTGCGCCTTCCAGTTCACGAATATTGGTATCGATTTGGTTGGCGATATACATCATTGCTTCGTTAGGAATATCGAGGTTTTCCGCACGCGCTTTTTTCCGCAAAATGGCGATCCGTGTCTCGAGATCCGGAGGCTGGATATCCGTAATGAGTCCCCATTCAAAGCGGGAACGAAGCCGCTCTTCCAGAGTCGGAATTTCCTTCGGTGGTCTGTCGCTGGAGATAATGATCTGTTTCCGTTCCTCGTGCAGCGCATTAAACGTATGGAAAAATTCCTCTTGTGTTGATTCTTTTCCCGCCAAAAACTGAATATCATCTATAAGCAGAATATCGACATTCCGGTACTTGTTACGGAAGCTCTCCCCGCGGTTGTCACGGATGGAGTTAATGAATTCGTTCGTGAATTTCTCAGATGACAAATAAACAACCTTGCTCCCCGGATCATGCTCCAAGACGTAATGGCCAATGGCATGCATCAAGTGGGTTTTGCCGAGTCCAACTCCTCCGTATAAAAACAAAGGATTGTATGCTTTGGCGGGCGCTTCAGCGACCGCCAGCGATGCGGCATGGGCAAAGCGGTTGCCTGGTCCAATGACAAATGTATCGAATGTATATTTGGGATTCAGCATGCTGAGAACCGCTTCTTCCTGTACTACCGTAGGCGTTGGCGCCGGCAGCTGCGGATCCGGTTCAGCAGGCTTGTTCTCTTCGATGACAAATTTCACATCGACTTGCTTGCCTAGCAGTTCATATACTGTCGAGCCTACCAATTTGGTGTAACGGCTCTCCAGCCATTCGACGGCAAACGTAGTCGGCGCGGAAATGACAATTGAACTGTCATTCAGCTTCGTTGCTTTGGTTGCTTTGAACCAGGTATCGAAGCTGGGTTTGCTGAGCTTGTTTTGTATGATTGATAAAATTTGCTGCCATAAATCAGAAGTATGGCTGTCCACAGACTGTCACTCCTTTTACATGTTCCAAGTGTGGCTTAAGCCATGATGCAGTGTCGAAATACGAGATATATTGTTGAATTTATCCCCAAACCCCCGCAGGTCGAAAACAAAAAAAGAATGAACAACGGAAAATTGTTCACAACTTTATCCACAGGCTGTTGATAATATTATGGGTCAGATCACATATTCACATCCAAAAGTAATACAATCATAGCAAAAGAAGCCCCGCATTTCAACGTATCGCGAGATTTTATCCACAAATTCAATAACTTGTGTATAATTTTTAATCACAACACAATATATTGTTTATAAATTGTTTAATTTTCGACAGGATGACCCAAAAAGCCAAAATGTTTTATACACAGGTTGTTCGTCGAAAATCGCTAAATTGTGTGCAAAATGACTCCTGAGCTGTGAATAACACATCTGTGGATAACCATGAATTCAGAATGATGGTTTTGGGGATCTGTTGAATTAACCTCTTTAACCTCATTTGGGGTTGTAAGCAATAAGCAGAGGTTCGCTGCAATG
This sequence comes from Paenibacillus sp. 7523-1, assembly GCF_002276415.1. Lineage (NCBI taxonomy): Bacteria > Bacillati > Bacillota > Bacilli > Caryophanales > Paenibacillaceae > Paenibacillus > Paenibacillus sp. 7523-1. Next base: position 12,358 of record NZ_NPBR01000031.1, read on the forward strand.
ATAATAGAAGCAGACAAGCTGATTAACACTAAAAAGAGGTCAGTTGAAGCGCTGGCTGAATAGGGGAAGGTAGTCACAAAATTTGGCGTAAAAGCCGGATGGGAGCAATAGATTCAATTAAATAATTGAATCAAATAAATGGACAAAAAAGAGGTTGTTCCTTAAGGCCAACGTTTGGTCTAAGTGAACAACCTCTTTTTTTTGGTGATTAAATGAAGGAACCGTTACTTGGTTCTTAAGGACAATTTGCGTTGGAATGCTGCAATATCCGCATATTCCTCTTCAAGTTTGCGCGAGATGCGAATGAAAATCGGGAGCAGTTCCCGGTAAATTGCTGCGTTTTCTCTAACAGGGGTATGTCTGTGCGTTGTCCCCACCATAGATGAGACGGCATGAAGTGACTTGATTCGCCCTGTAGCATACAGACCGAGGACGACGGCACCCAGACAGGAGCTTTCGAAGCTCTCGGGGACGACGACCTCCTGATTGAAAATATCGGACATCATCTGACGCCAGAGAGGGGAACGTGCGAATCCGCCGGTAGCCTGAATGGAGGTCGGTTGCCCGATCTGTTCTTCCATGGCCAACAAGACCGTATACAGGTTGAAAATGACCCCTTCCAGGACAGCACGAATCATATGCTCTTTCTGATGATGGAGGGTTAAACCAAAGAAAGAACCACGGGCATCCGGATTCCATAATGGGGCACGCTCTCCTGACAAATAAGGATGGAACAGTAATCCTTCAGAGCCTGGGCTGACTCGCTCAGCAATTTTGGTGAGGACGTCATATGAATTAATGCCCAGCCTTTTTGCTGTTTCCACTTCTGATGCTGCAAATTCGTCACGTACCCAGCGAAATAGCATGCCACCGTTATTCACAGGCCCACCCACGACCCAGAGGTCCTCCGTGAGGGCATAACAGAAGGTCCGTCCTTTGGGATCGGTAACAGGTCGATCAACGACCGTACGAATGGCACCACTGGTACCAATGGTTGCTGCCACGACTCCAGGTTCGATGGCATTTACGCCGAGATTGGATAGCACTCCATCACTTGCCCCGATCACAAAAGGAATAGAGGGGGAGAGACCCATTTTCTCTGCACATTCGGTGTCCATTCCCTCTATTGTATATGTCGTAGGAACAAGCTTCGAGAGATGGTCAGGTGTGATTCCTGCAACCTCCAGCGCTTCCGTATCCCAATCCAGTTGTTCCAGGTTGAGAAGACCTGTGCAGGAGGCGATGGAATGATCCACGATATATTGTCCGAACAAACGGAAGAACAGATATTCTTTAATCGAGATGAACTTGGCTGTGCGCTGAAATAGGTCAGGTTCGTCATGGCGCAGCCACATGAGTTTGGTTAGGGGAGACATGGGATGGATCGGTGTGCCTGTGCGCAAATAGATCTGATGACCTTGCCCACTCTCCTGTAATTGGGCTGACCAGGCTGCACTACGGTTATCCGCCCACGTGATGCAGCGAGTTAGCGGCTTATGATCCTGGTCCATGGCAATCAGACTGTGCATGGCAGAGCTGCAGGACAAAAACATGATTTGTCCTGCACTCACGCCGCTCTGATCCATGACTCCACGTACGGAGCGAATAGCTGCTTGTACAATTTCCTCGGGATCCTGCTCAGCTACATCAGGAGCAGGTGTATATAGAGGATATTCCTGAGTGGAAGTGCTCACAACCTCACCTTGCTCCGTAAATAATACGGATTTGGTGCTGGTGGTCCCGATATCCATGCCAATCATATACTTTTTCATTTGGTGTAATCCTTCTTTCCCTTGATACAGTAAAATTTAGCTTCTAATAAATGCAATCTTTTCTTAGATCACGGTACTCAGCAGCAAAATAAAGATCAGTCCGACAACGGATAGTAGTGTTTCCATAACGGTCCACGTTTTCAGTGTCTGGGAGACGCTCATATTAAAGAACTCTTTAATCATCCAGAAGCCCGCGTCATTCACATGGGACAATACAAGTGATCCAGCACCAGTAGCAAGTACAACCAGCTCAATATTTGCTCCCGGAGTCAATGCAAGAACCGGAGCAACGATACCGGCAGCCGTTGTCATAGCAACCGTTGCCGAGCCTGTAGCTACCCGGATCAGTGCAGCAACCAGCCAAGCAAACAAGATGACGTTGATATTGGCGTGAGTGGCAACTTCTGCAATCGCATTGCCGACACCGCTATTAATTAAGACCTGTTTAAACGCACCGCCCCCACCAATAATGAGGATGATGGTCGCCGTAGGCGCCAGACATTCACTGGTGAAACGGGAAATGTCGTGTTTGGTAAATCCCCGTGCGAAACCGAGCGAAAAGAGGGCAAACACAACGGATATCAACAGGGCAATAATCTCATGCCCGATAAACTCACAAAAGACCGTAAAGGCACTTGTGGCATTGGGATCTACGATATTGGCAATGGAGCCAATTAGCATAAGGATGACTGGCAGCAAAATCGTAAACAGGGTAATGCCGAACCCTGGAAGATTGGTGTTTTTCTTCGTTGCGAACTGCTCTGCCAGCTCCGCTGGTGGTTCCGTGTGTATTCTTTTGCCGATAAACTTACCGAACAAAGGACCTGCGATAATCGCGGTCGGAATACCTACAATAAGGGAGTACAAAATGGTTTTCCCCAAATCGGCGTTGAATGCATCAATAGCGATCATAGGAGCCGGATGTGGTGGAACCAGACCATGTACAGTCGACAGACCGGCCAAAATTGGAATCCCGATCTGCAGAAGAGACATATTGGTTTTACGTGCAACGGTGAAAATGATCGGAATCAGCAGAATCACGCCAACTTCGAAGAAGACAGGGATACCTACGATAAATCCAACGATCATCATGGCCCAGTGCACACGTTTAACACCAAAGCGATCGACCAATGTAGTTGCAATGCGCTCGGCACCGCCGGATTCAGCCATCATCTTACCCAGCATCGTGCCAAGCCCGATGACAATGGCTATGGTTCCAAGCGTACCGCCGAGTCCACCTGTAATGGAAGAGATCACATCGGCGGGTTTCATACCGGCAAGAAGACCAAGCATTAAAGCGGATATTAAAAGGGTAACGAAGGGATTCCATTTATATTTGGAGATCAACACGATCAGAAATACGATCGCAATCAATGTCCACACCAACAATGTTGCATTATGGGATAGTCCAAAAAGAGTGCTCATGATGTATGCTCCTTTGTATTGAATATAAACGCTTACAAGTGAATTTTCCGTCAGGGAAGTTTGTCTCCCTTTAATATGCCCAAAAATTGAAACTAAATCGCATTTTGTATACTTGTCGACAACTTAGATGACAATCCATCCAATTGGATGTGATTGCAGACAGTGGTCATTATTTAAACCAAAGTCGAAAACAGAAACTTTCTGACATTATCAGGAGTCGAAGCTCTCATGCAGGGTTTTGCCGGAATCTTGAAAGTAGGTACGCACGCCGGCCTGAATGGATGCTTTGTCACCTGACTCTAGTGCTTCAATCAGCAATCGGTGTTTTTGAATTACAGCGCTTACTTTTGGATCGCCCTGATCAAACACCCTGCGGGTTGTTAGCAGCATAACTGTCATGACCACATAACGAATGCTTCTCCATAAATGTGAAATACGGGAATGCTCAGCTGACTCAATAATGGTCTCATGGAAAGTCAGATCCTGAAAAGCAAACTCAACGGCATCCTGATGTCGACCTGCCAGCTCCATTTTGTCCAGTATATTACGAAGCGAAGTAATCAACTGCTCGGGAACAGACCCTGCTAGTCGCTGCTGGACAAAGCTTTCAATTAAAAAACGGACGTCGTACAGCTCTTCAACATCCTTGATTTTCAGTCCAAGAACAACGACACCCATCCGTTCAAGCCGAATCAGTCCTTCATTCGACAGTGTTCTTAGGGCTTCGCGGACAGGTGAACGACTGCTGTCAAAATCAGCGGCAATTCGATTTTCAGACAAAATCTCTCCAGGACGCAGGGTTCCACTGATGATGCGCAGCCTTAATTCGCAGGCGATGGCTTCCCCGCGGGAAGCTCCCTGCAGCCAGGAAGAAGGAAACAACATAATGGCTAACGCTCCTATTCAAGTAATCAGTTCTCTAGGTCCAGTACTCGGTAATCCATCTCAGGTGGACCTGTACACTGATCATAGCATAACCTTTTTACAGTTTGCATGCTGCCTGATTAAGAAGTGGAAGTCCTTAACTTACTTTCCTAATACCGTTTTCAAAGAGCCGAAGTTCAGTACTTTTGTAAATCAAAAAGAGTGTTAAGTAATGCAATATTCTCTTCATGAATACTTAGGTATACTTGTATACAAGATGTGATTTTTATCCTACACCTTTCTTGAAAGCTTGTAAACCTTCAAATTAAAGCGGATACATTAAATTTTAACCAAGGTCCAATATTCAATAAATGTGCTACATAAGTTGAGAAAATAATTAGAGAATTCGTCGCCTTCAGTAGAAGGAAAATGATGTATAAAGGAAAGCTGCGATACGAATAAAAACAAATTGAATTCGTTATCCACATGTGAATAACTTCTGGTTAATGAAGTGGAGAGTAAGAGACGAGCGAGAGGTCCAAATCGGGGTGTGGATAACCGTTGGAGTGATGGATAAAGTGACAGATCGAGGCTTGTTGGGGATAACTTTTTTCGCTTCAAAAATTATTTTGTTCAAATCAAAATCTGCATAAGTGTTACGAGCTCTGAGGGGCAGGCTGGAAAGGGTTATAAAAAGAGGGAGAAGCGAAGTGGGTTAGAGTTGACTTTTCCAGGTGTACGTGGTTAAATGTATAAAGGTGTTTTCTGTGAAGATGAAAATGATTCATCACATAAGTATTTCCTTGTAAGGAGGTGCAATACATTGAGACCTACATTCAAACCGAACGTAAGCAAACGTAAAAAAGTTCATGGTTTCCGGAAAAGAATGAGCACGAGCAACGGCCGTAAAGTTTTGGCTGCACGTCGCCTGAAAGGCCGTAAAGTCCTGAGTGCTTAATGCATGAGAAGACCACCGAGGTGGTCTTTTTTTTCTTAAATGAGTCATTTCAGACTGGATGCTGATATAGATCGGGTCTGAATTGGCTGCGAAAAAGGGCGTAAGTGTCTATTTCTTTATTGAAGAAGGCTCTAATCCGTCACGAAATTTTTAAAAAAGTTTCCTTATATATAATGAAGTTGTCGTTAGAACAGTTTACCGTTATTCAAGAAAGCCTATACTAAATCAGTAATGAGGCCTCCGTCAATATGGATGGTGGAGAACAGCAAGGAGAAGCGCCGTGTATAAAAGACTGCGTTTGCGAAACCGGGCGGACTTTAGCCGCGTATACCGGTATGGGAAATCTTTTGCCAATCATCAATTTGTGGTGTATGGCTGCCGCCGTAAAGATACGGAGCAATTCCGAGTAGGTGTATCATGCAGCAAGAAAATCGGAAACGCTGTCGTACGAAACCGGATGAGACGCATGATTAAGGAAATTATAAGGCACCATGAAAATGAGATTGTCACACAGATGGACCTGATCTTTATCGTGAGAAAAGGTGCGCTGGACATGACCTATCAGGAAATGGAGAAAAGTCTGCTGCACGTCATGCGTAAAGCGGCTCTTCTTAAGCCTAACAAACGGTAAGCTTCGGTTTATTTGTCCTCCTAATTATGGTATGATTTACGGTGGAATGGAATGGTTAAGAGAGGGGTTATGAAGTGTCGCGATTGAAGACATCAAAGGGGAAGTGGATTCTCCTCATTGCAGTCATTGCAATGGTCACTGTACTCGCCGGATGTACTCCACAAGGAGCCGGGGTTACTACGGAAGATCTGAAGAATAGTGGCTCATTCTGGCAAAGCAATGTTGTGTACTGGTTCTCACTGGCGCTCGATACATTCGCCAACTGGTTTAACGGTGAATATGGACTAGCTGTCCTAGTCATGGTGCTGATTGTGCGGACGTTGATTTTGCCACTAACAATGAAGCAGGTCCGCAGCTCCAAAGCCATGCAGGCAATTCAGCCGCAGTTGAAGGAGATTCAAGCCAAGTATAAAGATACACCTGAGAAAGTTCAGCAAGAAACGATGAAGTTGTTTCAGGAGAACAAAGTTAATCCGATGGCGGGTTGTCTACCGCTTATCATTCAGATGCCGATTTACATCGCACTTTATAACTCAATTTACGGAAACTCCAGTCTGAGAACCCATGATTTCTTGTGGCTCCAGCTCGGGGAACCGGATCACCTGTTTATACTGCCTGTGCTGGCTGCCATCACAACATTCGTACAAACATGGATGATGATGCGTATGAATCCTGCACAACAGGTTGGACCAATGCAGTTCATGCTGTGGGTTTACCCTATCTTGATCTTCGTGATGTCCTACCAGTTCCCGTCAGCACTTCCGCTGTACTGGTTCTACAGTAACATCTACACGATCGTGCAAAACTATTTCCTTTACCGGAATAATGATAAAGTCGTGGCTGAAGTCAACGTGAAGCAGAATAGTTCCTCCAAAAATGGAGCTAAACGCAAAAACGGTGGCAAGGCAACCGTCTCTGGAAAAGGGTCGAAAGGGGCCAAAAAATCGAAATGACCAAAGTCATTGCGTCAGGAAAAACCGTTGAAGATGCTGTAAACCAAGGATTGGCTGAGCTTGGCGTGAGCCGGGACAAGGTCGAGATACAAGTGTTAGAGCAGCCGTCAAAAGGATTCCTGGGTTTGATCGGGGTAAAGGCGGCGAAAGTTGAAGTGAAACTTCTGCCTGTGCCCGAAGCTGTACCACATCGGGTCGAACCGGCCGCACATGTACCTCAGGTTGAAGCTAAACTTGAGGATGTCGCAGCTAAAAATCCCTATGAGGAAGCGGCTGCTTTCTTAAAAGAAGTAGCAGCAGGTATGGGACTGGATGTTGAAGTGGATATCAAAAAGCAGCGGGATGGACATATCTTCAATATTGCCGGGGAAGATCTTGGCATGATTATTGGCAGACGTGGACAGACGCTGGATGCACTTCAATATCTAACGAACATTGTAGCTAACCGTTATTCGGAAAGTTTCGTTCGAATTGTACTGGATGCGGAGAATTTCCGTCAACGCCGCCGGAAGACGCTTGAGGATCTGGCTGAACGTCTGGCTGGACAAGCGATTCGTTCTGGCAAGGAAGTTGTTCTGGAGCCGATGCCTCCACTCGAACGCAAAGTCATTCATGCGAAACTGCAAAACCACCCGCAGATTAAGACGTACAGCAAGGGCGAAGAGCCCAATCGACGTGTGGTCATCATGACGAAATAACACGAAATTGAAGACGCAATGGCTTCCTGCCCGGTGCAGAAGCCATTGCTTTTTTCGTAGATAAGTATATTGGTGAGAACTTATCAAGTGAAATTCACATGTGATCCGTAAGGACAACCATTTTAAAATAGAGCAGGGAGAGATAACGATGATCAGTGATACGATCACAGCGATATCCACGGCTGTTGGGGAAGCGGGCATAGCAGTTATCCGGGTCAGCGGTCCGGATGCAGTATCGGAGACGGAGAAAATTTTCCGCAGTAAAACCCCTTTGACCCAAGCAGCATCTCATACAGTTCACTACGGTCATATCATTGAACCTGGCAGTGGGGAGAAGATTGAAGAAGTACTGGTTACGGTAATGCGGGCACCTCGTTCGTTTACGACAGAAGATGTGGTTGAGATTAGTGCTCATGGTGGAGTAGTCTCAGTGAAGCGGGTTCTGGATCTCCTACTTCAGCTCAATATTCGCCTTGCAGAGCCGGGTGAATTCACGAAGCGTGCTTTCCTGAATGGACGAATCGACCTCTCACAGGCGGAAGGCGTTATGGATCTCATTCGTTCCAAGTCGGATAGAGCATTCTCGGTAGCACTCAAACAAGTGGAGGGAAAGCTCTCGTCCAAACTGCGTGATCTGAGACATACGCTGGTGGAAACGCTGGCTCATATCGAAGTGAACATTGACTATCCCGAGCATGATGTGGAGTCCTTAACTGCTGATTTTATTAAAGAAAAATCCAGTCTGGTCATGACTGAAATTGATAAATTGCTGGTAACGGCAGAACAGGGCAAGATACTACGTGAAGGAATTACGACGGCGATTGTAGGGCGACCTAACGTAGGGAAATCCTCTTTGCTGAATGCACTCGCTCAGGATAATCGGGCTATTGTAACGGATATTCCGGGAACAACACGTGACGTCATTGAGGAATTTGTAACGATTAACAACATACCGCTCAAGCTGCTGGATACAGCCGGCATTCGGGAAACGATGGACGTTGTCGAGAGAATCGGGGTAGAACGGTCCCGCTCCGCAGTAGCAGAGGCAGATCTGTTGTTGATGGTGATCAATGCGGCAGAACCATTGCATGAGGATGAGATCGAATTACTGGAACAAATCCGCGGTAGACAATCAATTATCATTATGAATAAAATGGACTTAGCTCCGCAGGCAGACCGCGACATTTTGCTTCGCTACATTCCGGAAGAGCGCCTTGTTCCGATGTCAGTGAAGGATGATCTGGGTGTTGATCGTCTGGAAGATGCCATTTCCACCTTGTTCTTCAGCGGCAAGCTGGAATCGGCTGACTTGACGTATGTCAGCAATGTGCGTCATATTGCTTTGCTCAAAAAGGCAAAACAGTCCCTGATTGACGCATATGAGGCCGCTGAACAGCTCATTCCAATTGACATGATTCAGATTGATGTACGTCTGGCGTGGGAGCACCTTGGTGAGATTGTGGGCGATACAGCACATGATGCATTGATTGACCAGATTTTCTCCCAGTTCTGTCTAGGAAAGTAAAATGAACAAACATACTTCCTGTGAAAAGTAGTATGATAATGAAGTCCATTTCTTGTGAATGGTCAGCATGGCAATGACGTCTGTAGGAATCACAGACTTGATGGCTTGATATAGATCGGAATGTCCCCTGGCCGAATAGGGAGAGCATTCAATTTTTTTCAATAGACCGTGGGCATGGGATTCAAACGTGCTGCGGCATAAGGAGGTAAACAAGAATGGCTTTTGATGGCGGCAGCTATGATGTAATTGTCGTTGGTGCGGGACATGCGGGTGTGGAATCAGCATTGGCTGCAGCCCGTATGGGTTCCAAAACACTGATGATTACAATAAATCTGGATATGGTGGCCTTTATGCCTTGTAACCCATCCATTGGGGGACCGGCTAAAGGACATGTTGTGCGCGAAATTGATGCGCTTGGCGGTGAGATGGGACGGAATATCGATAAGACGTTTATTCAGATGAGAATGCTCAACACAGGGAAAGGTCCTGCGGTTCACGCTCTGCGTGCTCAGGCAGACAAGTTCTCTTATCAGCATAAAATGAAAGAAACGATGGAGAATGAGCGCAACCTCACTATGCGTCAAGGCATGGTGGATCGCTTGATCGTCGAAGACGGGAAATGTGTGGGGGTCGTGACTCAGACGGGTACAGAGTATCGTGCCCAAGCTGTTGTTTTGACTACAGGCACTTATCTGCGCGGTAAAGTCATTATGGGTGAATTGATGTACGAAAGCGGACCGAACAACCAACAGCCTTCACTCAAATTGTCCGAGCATTTGCGGGAACTTGGATTCGATCTGGTTCGTTTCAAAACAGGTACGCCACCTCGTGTGCATAAGGATACAATTGATTTCAGCAAAACGGAAATTCAGCCTGGCGATGATGAGCCGAAGTTCTTTTCGTATGAGACAGAGTCTTCTGAAAATGAACAGCTGCCATGTTGGTTGACCTACACTTCTGTTGAAACCCATCAGATTATTAATGATAACCTGCATCGTGCACCGATGTTCTCGGGTGTCATTGAAGGTACGGGACCGCGTTACTGCCCATCCATTGAAGACAAAATTGTTCGTTTCAGCGATAAGCCGAAACATCAGATCTTCCTGGAGCCAGAAGGCAAAAATACTTCCGAGTATTATGTACAAGGACTGTCTACCAGCCTGCCGGAGGATGTTCAGCTTGCCGTCCTTCGCTCGATTCCCGGAATGGAAAAAGTGGAAATGATGCGTAATGGATATGCCATTGAATACGATGCGATGGTACCTACACAGCTCTGGCCATCACTTGAAACAAAACGTCTGCCAGGTCTGTTCACGGCCGGACAAATCAATGGTACTTCCGGGTATGAAGAAGCCGCAGGACAGGGGATTATGGCTGGAATTAATGCAGCACGCAAAGTACAAGGCAAAGAGCCTGTTATTTTGGATCGTTCCCAAGGCTATATTGGCGTGTTGATTGATGATCTGGTGACGAAGGGAACAAATGAGCCTTATCGTTTGCTCACATCACGTGCCGAGTATCGTTTGCTGCTTCGCCATGATAACGCAGATCTGCGTTTGACTGAAATTGGTCATGATATTGGTCTGGTTTCAGAAGAGCGTTATGCTAAATTCCTCGACAAGAAGGCTAAAGTAGATGCAGAAGTTGAACGACTAAAAGCAGCAAAGGCACGTCCTGTGGATGTGAATCCGAAGCTTGAAGAGTTTGGCTCGACTCCAATTCAGGATGGAAGCACACTGCTTACCCTATTGCGTCGTCCGGAACTTACGTATGAATGGGTTGAACAGGTCTCACCTTCTGAGGTGGAACTGACAGCAGATATGAAGGAACAAGTAGAGATTCAAATTAAATATGCAGGTTATATTGAGAAACAATTGATCCACGTGGAACGTTTGCAAAAGATGGAGAAAAAGAAAATTCCGGATACGATTGAGTACAATGATGTTCATGGTCTGGCTATGGAAGCGAAGCAAAAACTATCCAAGATCCGTCCCATTTCAATTGGGCAGGCTTCCCGGATTGCTGGGGTAACTCCTGCGGACATTTCCATTCTGCTCGTCTACTTGGAGCATTATAACCGTGTAACCGCAGCAAGGGGACAATAATGGACGATATTCAACAGCAATTGCAGCTTCGATTGAAAGAGCATGGTTTGGATCTTGATGAACTTCAGCTGGAGCAGTTCGAACTGTATTTTCAGCAGCTGGTTTCCTGGAATGAAAAGATGAACCTGACAGGGATCACGGAACGGGAACAGGTGTATACGAAGCATTTTTATGACTCGGTATCTCTGGCCTTCTATACGGATATGACCAAAGTGGAAAAGCTTGCGGATATTGGATCTGGAGCAGGCTTTCCCGGTATTCCGCTCAAGATATGCTTCCCGCATATGAAGCTGACCATTATTGATTCGCTCAACAAACGCATTGGCTTTCTGCAGCATGTCGTGGATACACTCGGTCTAACCGAGGTTGAATTAATTCATGGCCGGGCAGAGGAGCTGGGGCGCAAAGAAGGATATCGGGACAGCTACGATCTGGTTACTGCGCGCGCAGTAGCTAAGCTGGCAGTGCTGAATGAATTCTGCTTGCCTTTTGTTCGCAAAGGTGGGATGTTTGCCGCAATGAAAGGCGGAGATCCTCGTGAAGAAATGAAGGAAGCAGAATTTAGCTTTAACCAGCTGAGAGGACGGGTAAAAGCAGTTCATCCATTCCAGCTGCCAGTTGAAGAGTCGGCGCGTCATATCATCTTGATACAAAAGTTTGATAAAACGCCTCACAAATATCCTCGTAAACCGGGTACTCCACTCAAGACACCATTGGTACAGTAAATCAATGTTGGGTAAACCCATAAACTTTGCTTACTTTATGGGCGGATTATAAAGTAATTAGTCGTGCCAATTAGTAAGTCAGACTAGAAAAATATCGAAGAGGATGTTTCACGTGAAACATCCTTTTTTTCATTTCAGATACATATTACAAAGCGGGTATCATTTCAAAATTAAGCAGATAAAAAAAAGGAGAAATCGAGGGTAAAACCGACAAGAAGCTCGGAGGAAAAGCAGGAAAATTAGGAGGGTTTAAAGAATAGGTTAGAATAGGATTATGATAGAAAAGATGATAGAATAGAAGTAGCCGATCCTGTGTATCAGAGATCATAGATTATATATAAATAGATTTGGCAAAAAGTATAGACATTTCATCAGAACGTGATGTAGAAAGAAAACTTATTCGAAGAACGACAACATATGAGGGGTCGTATATAGAATAGGAAGCACCTGCACTGCTGCGGGAGCTATTACGAAACTAGGTGGTAATATACGGAATGAAAGAACAATTTTCGAAGTTGTTTGGTTTGGCGGAGCGCAATAACGGAGATGAAGTGAAACAAATTCCGGTAGGTGAAATAGTAAGCAGCCCTTATCAACCTCGTACGATTTTTGACGATGATAAAATTGATGAGTTGTTGCAGACAATCAAAACCCATGGAGTCATTCAACCCATTGTTGTCCGTGTGCGGAATGGATCATATGAGATTATTGCCGGGGAACGTCGTTGGCGTGCAGTTCGAAAACTGGGACTAGATCATATTCCAGCCATAGTGCGCGAATTTAATGACTCTCAGGCTGCTTCCATTGCCTTGATTGAGAACCTACAGCGTGAAGGGCTCACGGCTATTGAAGAAGCGGTTGCTTATCAAAAGTTGATTGATCTTCACCAATTGACGCAAGAGAGTCTTGCACAGCGATTAGGCAAAAGCCAATCAACCATTGCCAATAAAATTCGTTTGTTACAACTGCCGGAAGGGATTAAGACTGCACTGATGGAACGGAAAATTTCCGAACGTCATGCAAGGGCTTTGCTTTCACTGGACTCGGAAGAACTGCAAATGAAATTGCTCGGCGAGATTATTGAAAAAGAGCTGAACGTAAAACAAACCGAAGCAAGGGTTGCCTTTTACAAGGAAGCTTCCAAAATTAAAAAGTCCAAACGCATCTCATTTACCAAAGATGTCAGACTCGCGCTAAATACGATTCGCCAATCCATTGATATGGTATCTGGTTCCGGTATGGATATCAAAACAAAAGAAGCAGATCACGAAGATCATTATGAGATCGTCATTCATATTCCTAAACGCAAATAGTTGAAGCTTAAGGCGGCAATGGGGCCGCTTTTTCTGTCTATAGAGCTGGTTGAAGTCTGTATTGAAGAACGTGCTTGAAGAACGGAACGGTAGTTGTTGTTTGTGTGGACGATAGCCACCTGCTTTTAGTTAACTGTATCTCACAACCTACAAGAAAAGACTCCTATTTTATTTGAGGTGAAGTAATTGTCTAAGATTATGGCCGTAGCAAATCAAAAGGGCGGTGTGGGGAAAACGACGACATCTGTTAACTTGGGTGCAGGACTGGCTTCACTCGGGAAAAGGGTACTGCTTGTCGATATTGACCCTCAGGGAAATACGACTAGTGGAGTCGGAATCAACAAAGCAGATGTGGCCAATTGTATATATGATGTCATCATTAATGAAGTACATCCTCAGGAAGCCATTGTGGAAACCCAAATTGAAGGGCTTCATATTATCCCTGCAACGATTCAACTTGCCGGAGCCGAGATTGAGTTGGTATCCACCATATCACGTGAAGTTCGTTTAAAAAAATCACTCGCCATGGTGAAAAAAAACTATGATTACATACTGATCGATTGCCCACCATCTCTTGGCATGTTAACGATCAACTCGTTAACCGCTTCCGACTCGGTGATCATTCCGATCCAGTGTGAGTACTACGCACTTGAAGGGCTGAGCCAACTGCTTAACACGGTTCGCCTCGTGCAGAAACATTTGAATACCTCTCTGCAAATAGAGGGAGTGCTGCTCACCATGTTTGATGCCCGTACGAACCTGGGGATCCAGGTGATTGAAGAAGTGAAGAAGTATTTTCAACAAAAGGTGTATCAAACGATTATTCCGCGTAATGTGCGCCTTAGTGAAGCACCTTCGCATGGGCAGTCCATTATTACGTATGATCCCCGTTCACGAGGAGCAGAAGTGTATTTAGAGCTCGCAAAGGAAGTGATATCGTATGAGTAAGCGGCTCGGAAAAGGTCTGGATGCCCTCATTCCATCGCTTTCAATAAATGACGATGACAAGGTTGTAGAAATTCCAATTGCCCAGTTGCGGGCAAACCCTTATCAGCCACGTAAGGTATTTGATGAGGATGCGATTCATGAACTGGCAGAGTCCATACGCCAACACGGTGTGATACAGCCAATTATCGTACGTACTGTACTGAGAGGTTATGAGATTATTGCCGGGGAACGGCGGTTTAGAGCTTCTCAATATTGCGGTAATGCAACAGTGCCTGCAGTCGTTCGTAATTTTAGTGATCAGCAGGTCATGGAAATCGCTCTGATTGAGAATTTGCAACGGGAAAATCTCAACGCGATGGAAGTGGCTGTAGCCTATCAAGGCCTGATGGATCAGTTCTCGCTTACACAGGAAGAGTTATCTGTCAAAGTGGGGAAATCCCGTTCTCACATTGCGAACTTCTTGCGTTTGCTTTCGTTACCGGATGAAGTGAAAGACCATGTTTCACGTGGAACATTGTCCATGGGTCATGCACGCGCCATAGTCGGTGTGAAGGATCAGGATATGGTGAAACAGCTGGCCAAACAAACCATTGACCAACAATGGAGTGTCCGTGAACTGGAAGAAGCGGTACAGCAGCTGGATCGTTCCAAGACGGGTGAAGCCAAGGCCAAATCCAAACTCAAGAAAAAGGATCCATTCATTGATACGGTGGAGGAATCCTTGCGTGAGCGTTTCAAAACAACAGTGAAGATAAAGCACAACAAAGATAAAGGCAAAATCGAGCTCAACTACTACAGCAAACAGGATCTGGAGCGATTGTTGGAACTGCTGCAATAGACAATCCTGTAGATTAACTTACAACACGCGGGGCTTTTTCATCTGATGACATATCGCCTCTGTACGATGGAGAAACGATATGTCATTATTTTTTCTGTAAAGGTGTTGTTTTCTTATTCAGCCCTGGCGTTTACGATTGGTTTTATGGTGGATCGCTCAACGAACAGGACGGAGGGTGGTTGTGAGGTGAAGGAAGTCATTTATCTGGATCATGCTGCTACATCATGGCCTAAGCCGCCTGCTGTTGGTGAAGCCATGCTGCATGCCCTTGATGTCGCCGGAGCTAACCCGGGCAGAGGCAGCCATCGAATGGCTGTTCAAGCAAGCCGTGTACTTTTTGACACGAGGAAGGTACTATCCAGTCTTTTTGGCATCAGTAATGCCAATGATATTGCACTCGGTTCCAATACGACAGAAGCGTTGAATCTTGCAATCCAAGGCTGCTTGCGAGAAGGGGATCATGTCATTGCTACAATGGCGGAGCATAACTCGGTCAGGCGGCCTCTGGAATATATGCGACGGATCCGAAATGTAGAAGTAGATTATGTACCTGTGAATGCTGCAGGTGATATTGATCTGGTTCAACTCGAACGTTTGTTTCGTCCAAACACTAGATTGGTTGTATGTACACATAGTTCCAACTTGCTTGGCAGCATTTTACCTATTGGCGAAATATCGCTGATTAGCCGTAAATATGGGGCAACATTTCTCGTAGATGCCGCTCAGAGTGCTGGTATTATGCCAGTGGATGTACAGCAGCTCGGTATCGATATGCTGGCCTTTCCAGGACATAAGGGTCTGCTCGGTCCACAGGGAACCGGAGGCCTCTATATCGCTCCGGAACTTGATCTCGAACCGCTTCTTCATGGGGGAACAGGCAGTCAGTCTGAAGCCATTCAGCAGCCGCTTGTTCGTCCAGACCGATATGAGGCAGGAACTCCGAATACCGTAGGTATGGCAGGGCTGGCAGCCGGCGTGAGACATGTGATGGAATTGACTCCTGAAGCAATCTATAAGCATGAGTGGGAATTAACTCAACATATGATGCAAGGGTTATCATCTGTAGCAGGAATTCGGATGCTTGGGCCAGAGCTTGGACAACCACGTACCGGGTTGGTATCCTTTACAGTAGAGGGATATGATTCTGCTCAGCTAGCTTTTCAACTGGACCGGCGTTATGGTATTGCTGTGCGTTCCGGTTTTCACTGTACACCTCTTGCTCATGAATCTGCCGGAACCACCTTGAGCGGAGCGGTCAGAGCCAGTGTAGGATATTCAACAACTAGCCAAGAGATAGATGCTCTAATTCATGCAGTAAACGAACTGACAATACCGCGGTAACTACGACGATTGGTATAAAGGGGCAGCAAAATAGAGAGATATCTATTAAAATTGGAAAATAGTTGATTAGTTACTATAGATAAAGGGTTTATTTATTAGGGGAAGGCCTACGAATGTACGATCACTCGTTGGCAAATGAACGGACAGGTTAATGAACAAACAAACAGAGGGGTAGTTGCACTACATGGCTGAATTAAACGAGCTGATTCTGGAACAGCTGCTATGGATTATTGGCGGAATGGCATTATTATTGGTGATCTTACTGATTGTAAGTATTGCCCAAGGTGCAAAGTTACGCAAGTTCAAACGGAAATACGAAGCGATGATGGCTGGCAGTGGAGTAGAGGACCTGGAATCGTTGTTGATCAATCTGAAAATTCAGATGGACAGCATTGAGGACGAGCATAAATTGCAGACTAGTCAGATCCAGGCAGTCATGCAAAAACTGACCCGTATCCAGGGTAAAGTGGGTGTGAAGCGTTATAATGCCTATGGAGAAAGAGGCAGTGATCTGAGTTTCTCCATGGCCATGATTAACGATAATAACGATGGGATGATCCTCACAGGGATCTATAATCGTGATGGTTCTTATGTGTATGCCAAACCTCTTAAAGGGGGAGAGTCATCTTATACACTATCCCCTGAAGAGAAGGAAGCTATTACTCTGGCACAGCAAGCAGAGTAGAGCGTGTATGCCATTCGCGAATGGCTGAGTAAAGACTGCTCGCTATAATTTCAGACATGCGCATGACAAGACTAAGCCGTGTGTTTTGCAAAACAAAGTATTCCATAAAGCCGCCGACGTTAACGATACCTGTAAGATGGATATCGCCGACCGGCGGTAATTCTTTATTTACACCCGCACCAGGCTTGAGCGGCCCATTGACCACCTGAATACAGCCTACACTGGAGGATTGCCCGAGGCAGGCATCTATTCCTATTACATAGGGATTATGGTGTGTATTTTGAATGGTATTCAGGGTGTCCTGTAGGTTCATTGCATGCACAGGTTCGTCCAATGTACCATAGAGGTGAAATAAGGGGCTGTCCCACTTCGCAAGCGAAGAGCCTACCAGAGGACCAAGACAGTCTCCTGTAGAGCGATCTGTGCCGATGCAGACAATGACGACATTTTGCAGAGAGTGCGCCTTATAGAGATGAAACATTAAACGATGTATAATGGCGGAGTGTATGCCTGGGTCGGTATGTGGTATCTTCAAACTGGTCATATCTTGGGATGAATAAGAACGCGAATTGGGATTCATAGGATCTATCCTTTCCCCTTGAGAATGGTAGTAACAGTATATGGAAGGATAGAAGGTTTTATACTTCGTTCGGACAAGCTTTTTCCTAAAGGTTACACCGAGAGAGAACAACCCATGGATGATGCTTGGAAATCGGAAAGGAGCCGGATATGGACGAGTGGATGGATGATTGGATGCTGATTGCCTTTGATTCTACCCAGCAGGCTTTGCGGGCGGAAATGCTGCTAGAATTTGCCGAGATTGAAATTGATTTATTTCCTACCCCGAAAGAGATTACGGCAGGCTGTGCCCTCTGTATACAGTTTCCAAAAGAAGATCTGGCAAGAGTGCAGCAGATTATTCGGAACGAGTTTGTAGAGATCCGGGGCCTTTATTTCAAAACCGAAGACAGCTATGATAACATACCCATGTAGAGGAGGTCGGAATTGATGCTGCCTTTTAAATTTTTTGCTACAGCTCCTGCTAATCCGGGTACGGGGAATGATAATAATACCTTAGAAGAAACCGTAAAAAGTGCTGTCAGTTGGACTGATAAGTTGTGGAATTCCGTTACTAATGCGGATATGTGGCTAAACATTCTGTTCAGCTCCATTCGCATTGTTATTATTTTTATTATCACGCGTATTGTAATCAAGATTGTGTACCGCATTATTGATCGCAGCCTGGAACGGAAGCAGGAAGGCAAAGTCCGTGTAAACCCGCGCAGGTTTGTCACGGTAGGTGAATTGCTGAAAAATGCGACCTCCATAACATGTAATTTCATTATGATTCTGTTACTGTTATCAGAGATCAACATACAAGTTGGACCCCTACTGGCCAGTGCAGGTGTGCTTGGACTTGCCATCGGTTTTGGTGCACAGGGTTTAGTGAAGGATGTTATTACGGGTTTCTTCATTATATTGGAGGACCAGTTCGCTGTAGGGGATGTTATTCAGACAGGTACCTACAAAGGAACCGTTGAGGTAATCGGCTTGAGAACAACCAAGCTGGTTAGCTGGCAAGGTGAAGTTCATATTATTCCGAATGGTACGATTGCCAGTGTGACAAACTTCTCCATGTCCAATGCGCTTGCTGTGGTGGATATCCCGATGAAGGGTGATCAAACCTTGGATGAATCTGTTCACTTGGTCAAACAGGCTCTGGTTGGAATTGAAGACCGGGACCTCAATATTGTAAAAGTTCCGGATGTGCTCGGCATTCAATCGATGACCACTTCAGAGTATGTCGTTCGGATCGTTGCAGAGTGTATGCCAAACTCCAGAGGTTCTGTAGAGCGTCAAATTCAGAGTGATGTAAAGAAAACGATGGAGTATCATGAGATGGGTAAGCTCGCAGCATTGGAACAGGCAGCCGGACAGGAGAAGGATGAAGGGGATGGTACTGGTGGAGCGTAAGAGTTTCCAGCTTGGAGACATTGTACAGATGAAGAAGCAGCATCCCTGCGGAAGTAATGAAATGGAGATTATTCGGATGGGGATGGATATTCGAATTAAATGTGTAGGCTGTAAACACAGTGTACTCATTCCGAGAGCAAAGTTTGAGAAAAACATGAAAAAAGTTCTTCGCTCGGCAGAGGATGCTGCAGAATCCTAAATGCGAGTCTGTGATAAAATGCATACCGTAATAACGTTTTCATGCATGCGCAGCACAGGTATTGCGTTCTGCATGTGATCATGCTATAATCAGTATTGCTGCGGAAAGGTACCCAAGAGGCCCAAGGGGGCTGACTCGAAATCAGCTAGGCGTGTCAAAGCGTGCGTGGGTTCGAATCCCACCCTTTCCGCCACTTACAGCATTTGTGCATATGAACTGGATTATATTGAGTAATATAAAGTGATCGGACCTTCCTCGAATGGAAGGTTTTTTATTTATTTTAAACAACCAAAAAAGTCTACGACAAAAAACAAAGGAGCCCCGAAGGGCTCCTTGTAGGCGATACATCGGTTAGTTAGGAAACAATCGGTCGTAAGATCAGAAACCTGGCGTACTGCTGATGCAATACTCGTGCTCAGACGAAGGGCCTTACACACTACCACTTGCTTCTTAGATTACGTGACGAATCTCCAACATTACACGATCGGCTGCGTTGTCCAACGGAACCACACCTCTCTCGTGTACCGCCTGATTGTATTATGTGCATTATTACGTTTTATATACATGTGTTATTAAATAATAATTTTCTTTAATGAACACGGGCTTTCGTTAATCTCTTCCACTTCCGGTTTTGGTTGCTCGTTTCAGGAAAGGATTCCCCCTTTTTGAGGGTTATCCGTTTAGGGTTTTGTATTTCGGTATGGAAGCTTTTTTCTCCGACTTCCGTGTACTCTCCATCATTCGGTGCTTTGTCACCTTTTTCAAATTCGGTTTGTTCGCCCATGGTAAGACCTCCTCAGATATTTTTCTTATTACTGCATCCATAGTGTCTCCAGAACTCGAATGAACATGTGCCAATACAAACAGGGAACGTTTGCTTGCATTGATGTCTTATTTTTGTTATATTAATATAGTTCGAGTTTGTGCTCGTTCCTTGCTCTCAACCTGGATTGAGGGCCAGAGTCCATAAGGAGGTGAAAATTATGCGCAAATATGAAGTGATGTACATTATTCGTCCTGACGTTGAGCAAGAAGTTGTTCAAGCTACAGTCGATAAATTCCAAGGCATCATCTCCAACGGCGGTGGTGAAGTTACAGCTCACGACGTTATGGGTAAACGCCGTCTTGCGTATGAGATCAAGAAATTCCGTGATGGTGTTTATGTTCTGGTACACTTCACTGCTGAACCAGCAGTAGTTACTGAGCTTGAGCGTCTCATGAAGATTTCTGACGAAGTAATTCGTTATCTCATTACGAACGATGTTAAGTCTGCCTAAGACAACTCGTGATTAACGCACCAATACGCTCTGAAGGAGGGGATTACATTGTTGAACCGTGTCATTCTGATCGGCCGGTTAACCCGGGATCCTGAGTTGCGTTACACTCCAGCAGGAGTAGCAGTTACGCAATTTACTTTGGCGGTGGACAGACCGTTTACAAGCCAAGGGGGAGAGCGGGAAGCGGATTTCATTCCGGTCGTAACCTGGAGACAGCTTGCTGAAACTTGTGCAAACTATTTGCGCAAAGGACGCCTAGCTGCAGTCGAAGGACGCATTCAAGTACGGAACTACGAGAATAACGAAGGTAAACGTGTATACGTGACCGAAGTCATTGCCGATAATGTCCGTTTCTTGGAGTCAGGTAACCGTGATAATAACGGTGGCGGCGGTGGGCAACCGATGCGTGAAGAGCCTTCTTATGGAGGCGGCGGGCGCGCGAACAATAACAACAATTCGCGTAGCAACAATCAGGATCCTTTTTCCGATGACGGAAAACCGATTGATATATCGGATGATGATTTGCCATTTTAACGTGAACCGACACTCTTAGAGTGATTTGGTTTAACGATAGGAAAGGACTGAAAAGCATGAGCTTCAAGCAAAGAGAAGGCGGAGACAACGATAAAAGACCGGCTCGCCGTGGCGGCCGTAACAAACGTCGTAAAGTGTGCTTCTTCACAGCTAACAAAATTACTCACATCGATTATAAAGATACGGACTTGCTTCGTAAATTTATCAGCGAACGTGGAAAAATTTTGCCACGCCGTGTAACAGGTACTAGCGCTAAATATCAACGCATGCTGACGATCGCGATCAAACGCTCCCGTCAAATCGCATTGCTGCCATACACAACTGAGTAGTCTTACTCAGCTTGCATACGAAGCAGCCGGCTTATAGCCGGCTGCTTTTTTGTGTTTTGAAACGAACGAGAACCTGATTGAAATGATCGTGGAGAAGTAATTGGAATGCAAATCATTTATAATAGAATAGATTATCATTTGAGTAAGTGATGAGTTAACCCCGTGTTTCATTTATAACAGATCAAAACATCAGGAGTGCATATGAAGAAAATCAAGAAAAAAGAGCAGCGAAAGCAAAAGAAAAGTTTGCGTTTTTGGCTAATAGCGACGCTGCTAGTTTCCGTTTTATATGTGTGGCTACAACAGAAAGAGGATACTTACGAAATTTGGCCAGATTATACGAGAGAAGCTGCACCCATCACAGGTCTCCATCCCGTCGTGGCAGAGAGTGAGCAGTTACTGGTACGCAAAGCAGCCCGGCGTGGTATAGATATCGTTATCACCCATGGTTATCGAAGTATAGAAGAGCAGGATGAGCTGTTTAATCAAGGCCGAGCCACCACTGGGAATATAGTTACGAATGCCAGGGGCGGGGAGTCATATCATAATTATGGACTGGCTATTGATTTTGCACTTCGGACGCCAGATGGTGATGTAGTATGGGATATGGAGCGTGATGATAACGGCAATGGACAAGCAGACTGGATGGAAGTTGTGGATATGGCCAAGGAGTTAGGATTTACATGGGGAGGCGACTGGGCTAACTTTCCGGATTATCCTCATCTGCAGATGGATTTTGGCTTAAGCATCAATGAGTTGAAGCGTGGCAAACGCCCGCCGGAATCACCATAAAGAGTATAATTAAAATACAATATAATGTATAAATATCGGAAAAGCCTTGCATTTTGCAGGGCTTTTTTCATTCTTTTGTAAAAAAAATGATAAAAGATTACAATTAGTCCTTTACAGCAGCAAATAAATAAAACTATACTAGAATAACTAGAATTTTAACACAGACTTAATGAATAGCATAAAAATAATCGCATAGGCATAAATTTGCTAAAAAGACAGCTGACATAGAACAGGCAAACTGAATTGAATATTTACCACAAACCTAACATATATATTTAAAATTAAATCGATTTGACATGTTAGTACGTAATGCACGTAAGGTAAATGTTATATATTTGGCATTCTCACTCTCCTACTTCAGAACCTCTCGCAAAAAAAGTCGAAATAATATCGAAATCCCCTTGATAAAGCACCTTAAAAATATAACTAATACCCAAAACTATGATATAAAAAACATTTATACCAATAATCGCAAAATACTTATTGACGTCACCTAAATTTACACGTATGATTACATTAATTATTTTCCAATATAATTCCGCTAGGATTTATCAACATTAATTGACCAATGGTCTAAACAGCAATATCGAAACTCGTTTCTCCTAATGAATTAGTAATTTGTATAAACTTTTGTTCGTCTTCTTCAAGAACATGGAAATATACAGTGGATGCATTCTTAAATATATGTGAATACAGTCTGCAGAAATTATGGGGTTAGGGTGATTGATTTGAACACAGAGCTATTGGAAGTCAGAAATCTAACTACATCATTCAGAATTGAAGATGACTATTATGCAGCAGTTGATCACGTTAACCTTACGGTTAAGAAAAACGAAGTATTAGCGATTGTTGGAGAATCAGGATCAGGCAAAAGTGCGTTCGCATTTTCAATTATGGGTCTTCACAACAAAGCCAAAATTGATGGCCAGATTCTATATAAAGGACAGGATATTGCAAATATCTCTCCTAACAAATTAAACAAACTCCGCGGTAAAGAGATGGGAATGATCTTTCAGGACCCACTTTCCGCATTAAATCCTCTGATGATTATTGGTGACCAGATCGATGAGATTCTGACACTACATCAACCTAAAATGTCTTCTAAAGAAAAGAAAGACAAGGTTATTGATCTGCTTAACCAAGTAGGGATTCCACGTCCCGAACAGATATACAAGCAGTATCCCCACGAACTATCTGGCGGTATGAGGCAGCGTGTTGTTATTGCAATTGCCATTGCAAATAAACCGGAACTGCTCATTGCCGATGAGCCTACAACAGCACTTGACGTTACGATTCAACTTCAGATTCTTGAACTTATCCGGGATTTGAAGAACGAGATCAATGCTGGCATCATCCTGATTACACATGATCTTGGGGTGGTTGCTGAGATGGCGGATCGCGTTGCAGTTATGTACGCAGGTGAAATCGTTGAGATTGCAGATATCTACACGCTAATGAACAATGCGAAACATCCATACACAAGATCTCTATTGAACTCTATTCCTACGATTACCGAAGAAAAATCGAAGCTGCATGTCATTCAAGGTATTGTACCTTCATTAAAAAATCTTCCTCGCAAAGGGTGTCGATTCAAGGCCCGAATCCCGTGGATCAGTGATTCGGCCCATGAAGAGAACCCGCAGATGCATGAAATTGCTCCAGGTCACTTTGTGCGCTGCACCTGTTACCAGCACTTTCATTTCCCTGATCAAGCTGAGGAGGAATAACATAATGGCATTACTCGAAGTTGAAGGACTCAAAATACACTTTCCAATTCGCGGTGGATTGATCAAACGTGAAATTGGAAGTATCAAGGCAGTTGATGATGTAAGCTTCTCCATTGAGCAGGGACAGACTTACGGACTCGTTGGCGAGTCAGGCTCAGGCAAAACGACGACAGGGAGAGCTGTCATTGGACTCAACCATGTAACAGCCGGAAGAATTTTATTTAACGGCAAGGACCTTACCAAAGAGCGCCGTAAGGACAGACAACTCCAGCGAGACGTGCAAATGATTTTTCAAGATCCCTATTCTTCACTGAATCCCAAGAAGAGGGTTATCGATATTATTGCTGAACCTCTTCGCAACTATGAGCGACTTACAGCTACGGAAGAGAAGAGACAAGTCAGGGATTTGCTAGAAAGAGTAGGTCTAAGTCCGGAGTCCATCTATAAGTATCCTCATGAATTTTCCGGAGGACAGCGGCAGCGGATCGGAATTGCCCGGGCAATTGCACTGAAGCCGAAACTAATCATTGCAGATGAGCCCGTATCCGCTCTGGATGTATCCGTACAGGCACAAGTGCTTAATTTCATGCAGGAGATTCAAAAAGAGTTAAATCTGACCTATCTGTTCATCAGTCATGACCTCGGAATTATAAGACATATGTGTGATCAGATTGGGATTATGTATAAAGGTCGTTACGTAGAGCAAGGAACGACCGATGATATTTTTGAGAATCCACAGCATATCTATACCAAGCGTCTCATAGCAGCTATTCCGGATATGGATCCAACCAAACGTGACGAGATGAATGCTTTCCGTCAGCAGGTTAAATCCGAGTATGAGAATTCATACCGAAACTTCTTTGATGAGGAAGGGCTTGCTTACTCGCTCAAATCCATTTCCAATACTCACCGAGTAGCTCTACCTCAGAAAGGTTGAAGGCCATATGTGGAAAACGATAGTACGAAGAATTATCATTATGATCCCTCAAATCTTCCTGTTAAGCCTTTTAGTCTTTTTGATGGCCAAGGCTATGCCGGGGGATGCGTTAACAGGATTGCTCGACCCAAGCGTTGATCCGAAAGCGCTGGAAGCTCAGCGCGAAAGATTGGGATTGAATAATCCTTGGTATGTGCAGTATTGGGATTGGATCAAAAATGCTGTCCAAGGTGACTTTGGACAATCGTTCCGATTCAAGATGCCAGTAACAGACCTGATTGGGCAGAGGGTTGCCAATACATTCTGGTTAGCACTTGCGACACTTGTATTGACTTACTTGATTGCCATTCCACTTGGCATTATCAGTGGTCGTTACAATGATACTTGGTCTGATCGATTGATCACAGGTTACACGTATCTGGGATTTGCCGCTCCATTGTTTATTTTTGCTCTGGTAATGGTATGGGTCTTCGGATTTCATTTTGGCTGGTTCCCAACGGGGGGCAGTGTGGAACCGGGACTTACGCCAGGCACGTTTACCTATGTAATGAGCAAGTTCTATCACCTGTTATTACCGGCCCTTTCCATGGCACTCATTACTACGGTCTCTACCGTACAATACCTGCGTAGTGAGATTATTGATATTAAACACAAAGAATTTGTTCTTACTGCAAGAGCAAAGGGTGCTTCAGAATCGAGAATCTACAATAGGCATATTTTAAGGAACTCTTTGCTGCCGATAGCTGCATTTTTTGGATATGAGATCACAGGCCTTATTGGAGGTACCGTTTTTATCGAGAGTATATTCAGCTACCCAGGCATGGGACAATTGTTCCTTAATTCGATCTCCTTGCGGGATTTCAGTGTTGTGACTGCACTTGTGCTTCTATATGGTGTAGCGTCAATTCTAGGAGCGCTGTTGTCTGACATAATTCTGGGCATTGTCGATCCACGCATACGGATCAAGTAAGAACTTGAAGATTTCGGGGTGAAAACAAGATGAGCAAGGCCAATGATGTCGTTGTAACTTCACAGAAACTGGATAAAAGCCCCTCTAGCTTGAGTATCTTGTGGAGAGAGCTAGTGCGAGATAAGGTGGCGTTAATCTCGCTCATATTTTTGGGCCTGGTCATCCTTCTCGTATATGGTACTTCCCTGATCCTGGATCAGGAGGAGATTGTTAAGGTGGATTTGTTTGCATTGTATGAGCCACCTTCCGCACAATACTGGCTTGGAACGGATTACGGTGGTCGTGACGTATTCGGCCAACTGGTTATTGGTACACGTAACTCGTTGACGATTGGTATTATCGTTACGCTAATGACTGGATTTATAGGTATCTTAGTTGGCCTTTTATCCGGTTACTTCGGTGGTATGATTGACAACCTGTTTATGCGTGTAGTTGATTTCTTCATGATTCTTCCGATGTTGATGATTGTTATCGCTTTTGTAACAGCGGTACCGAAATATAATATCGTTTCGTTCTCACTCATTATGACCGCCTTTTTATGGATGGGTATTGCCAGGTTGATCCGCTCCAAAGCATTGCAGGAACGAGAACTGGACTATGTAAAGGCATCAAAAACGTTGGGTTCTTCCCATCTCAAAATCATGCTTTCACAGGTTCTACCTAATCTGAGCTCCATCATCATCGTAACGATGACATTGAACCTCGCTGCCAATATTGGCCTTGAATCCGGGTTGTCTTTCTTGGGGTTTGGATTCCCTGAAAGCACGCCGAGTCTTGGAACACTCGTAAGTTATGCACGTAATCCGCAAACCCTGGAATCCAGATGGTGGATATGGCTACCTGCGTCAGTACTTATTCTGGTATTGATGTTGAGTATAAATAATGTCGGTCAAGCCCTTAAGCGTGCGACTGATGCAAGACAAAGAAGAGGTTAAAAAGGGAGGAAAGGTTCATGAAAAAGAGATTTTTTTCACGGGGACTATTTTTCACGATGATGTTGGTCTTCGTACTGGCGCTTGCGGCGTGCTCGGAGAAAGAGGCAGCAACACCAACGCCTTCTTCGAACACAGGGGAGACGAAGACAGAGGAGAAGCCTGCTAATGAAGAAGGCGTATACTCCATTGAGGATTTTAACAATGTTAAAACCAATGAGGGCACTGCCATTGAAGGTGGATCCATCACTTACGGGCTCGTGTCCGACACAGCATTTGAAGGAACACTGAACTATAACTTCTATTCCGGTAACCCTGATTCCGTAGTTCTCGGTTGGTTTGATGAAGGTTTGCTGACTTGGGATAAAGACTATGTATACACCAATGATGGTGCAGCAACGTATGAGACATCGGAAGACGGGAAAACGTTCACATTGACCATTCGTGATAATGTAAACTGGCATGATGGTAAGCCAGTAACAGCTGAAGATTTGCAGTTCGCGTTTGAGGTAATCGGTCACAAAGACTATGATGGTCCCCGTTACGATTCCAACTTCACAAATGTAGTAGGTATGGATGAATACCACGCAGGTAAAGCAAAAACAATTTCCGGTATTAAAGTGCTGAGCGACAAACAAATCAGCATTACGTATAAAGAATCTACACCGTCCCTGCTTACAGGTGGCGTATGGACGTATCCGCTGGCTAAACATATCTTCGGGGATATGGAAGTAGCGAAAATGTCCTCTTCCAAAGAAGTGCGTGAAACTCCAATCGGTTTTGGTCCATTTAAAGTGGAAACCATTACTCCAGGTGAGTCTGTAACCTACGTTAAGAATGAAGATTACTGGCGTGGAGCTCCAAAACTGGATAAAGTGACTCTGAAAGTTATCAACCCAACAACGGTTGTTCAAGAATTGAAATCTGGCGGGGTAGACCTCGTGGATGCATTCCCGACAGAGCAATATAAAGACAATGCAGATATGTCCAACGTAGAATTCCTGGGTACAATCGACCGTGCTTATACGTACATCGGTTTCAAACTGGGTACATGGGATGAAGAAAACGGAAAAGTTGTAACGAATCCTGATGCAAAAATGGCTGACAAAAACTTGCGTAAAGCAATGTGGATGGCTGTAGACAACGACCAAGTCGGTAAACGTTTCTATAACGGTCTGCGCTGGAACGCAACAACATTGATTCCACCGTCTCACCCGGAATTCCATGACTCCAACAATCCGGGCGTAGCATATGATCCTGAAGCAGCAAAAGCATTGCTTGATGAAGCTGGCTACAAACTAGATGGCGAGTTCCGTACTAAACCCGACGGATCACCGTTGGAAATCAACTTTGTTTCTATGACAGGTGGTGACATCGCTCAACCTCTGGCCCAATACTATGTTCAATCTTGGGCAGCAATCGGCCTGAAAGTGAACCTCGAAATGGTTGAATTTAACAGCTTCTATGACCGTGTAGGTAACACAGGTAAAGATGATCCAAACATCGATGTGTACCAAGCAGCATGGGGTGTAGGTATTGACGTAGACCCAGCAGGCTTGTATGGTCGCGATGCACTGTATAACTTCTCCAGATTCTCAAGTGAGAAAAATGATGAGTTGCTTGCAAAAGGTGTCTCTGCTGAAGCCTTCGACGTAGACAAACGCAAAGAAATCTACAATGAATGGCAGCAGTACATGGTTGATGAAGTTCCAGTATTCCCGACGCTGTACCGTGCTGTAGTAGCACCGGTCAACAAACGTGTGATGAACTACGCTATTGGTGATGGAACGGGGATCTACCTGAACGATCTGGCTGTTAACGCAGACAAACCAGTAGTGGCTGAGTAATTATACTTTTCTTATTCTAACTATAAGTGCCATGTTCTCAAGGAAAGGTTACTTTTGAATCTATGAGCAGCCATAAGGATTGGGGTCCTTTGACGAAATCGGTTGCTCGATCGGGTAAATGAATTCCTCTGGGTACGATAAAAAGTGTCAATTAAAACATGGATTCTATCACTCTGGCATGGGGTGAATAGAGTCCATGTTTTTTTGATGACAAAAAAATAAAAAAAATTTAACTTTTTTGCAAAAAAGTGCAGACCAAATGCCTCTTTCATTCGTCTATATCTATAAGAGGTGATTCACTGATGAAAATATGGTGGAAACGGGCAGGAATGCTGCTGGCTCTGCTGGTCATTATATATGTGGGTGTTAAACCGGACATACTTATAGGCAAACCGGGAATCAAGGCAGAATCTGCGGTACTGATGGATTTGAGTACAGGCAAGATCCTGATGGATTATAACGGTTCAATGGAAATGGCCCCTGCGGGTATCAGCAAGTTGATGACAGAGCTGCTCGTCATGGAAGCTGTTATGAATGGCGAGGCACGCTGGGATGATGCGGTTAATGTTAGCCTGTACGCCAGTTCGGTGGGGGGCACTCAGCTTGCACTTAAGCAAGGTGAGAAATTTACAGTACAGGAGCTTTTCCAGACGATGGCGGTGTATTCCGCTAATGATGCAGCTGTCGCGCTTGCAGAGCATATTGGTGGCACAGAGCAGTCGTTTGTACAGAAGATGAACGAGAAATCCTCAGAGATTGGCATGTCGACGGATACTGTCTTCAGGAATTCAACAGGACTAAGTGAGAAGCAGCTGGGTCCTAACCGTCCTGATGTAATTCAGGGACAGACCGTTATGACAGCTACGGATGCATGCAAACTTGCACAATATCTGATTGAAAATTACCCCGAAGTACTCAAGGTCTCCAGCCAAACGCAGGTCTCCATGCATCAAAAAGGGATTTATATGAGTAACACGAACTGGATGCTATCGTCCATTGGAGGACCTTACACTTACGACGGCAATGACGGATTGAAAACTGGCTATGATCCACTTACAGGCTACCACTTTGTAGGAACAGCAGAGCGCGATGGCAAAAGACTGATCTCGGTCGTATTTGGTACAGAAAGCCGCGAAAGCCGTTTTAACGAAACGCGCAAACTACTAAATTATGGTTTCTCTGGCTCAAAGAATTAAATGTTGCCGTATTCCCCTAACTGTAAACTTATGGATTATCATGGTAAAATGATTTACGAATAATTCCATATTATTCTGTAATTCACTTATAAGGGGGACTTAATATTGAACGCAATTAGCAAAAAGGTATATGCTGTAACGCTAACCAT
Source organism: Paenibacillus sp. 7523-1 (assembly GCF_002276415.1). Lineage (NCBI taxonomy): Bacteria > Bacillati > Bacillota > Bacilli > Caryophanales > Paenibacillaceae > Paenibacillus > Paenibacillus sp. 7523-1. The sequence goes on from NZ_NPBR01000031.1 coordinate 42,002, forward strand.
GGCCATGTCCATTGCTCTGATTCAGCCTGCAGTTCTGGCAGCCGAAGCAAGCAAGCCTACAGCAGCCGTTGCTGAAGCCATAACTTCGAAGGCAGCACAGACGCTTCAGCAACTGGGATACATAGATGGTACAACAGATGGAATGCAACAAACACAGACACCAATAACGCGTGCTCAAGCAGCAATCATCCTACAACGTGTACTTAAGCTCGATACACCTGCATCTCTTACAGGCTTCGCTGATGTTCTGGCTCAAGACGAAGCTGCACCGGCAATCTATGCATTGAAGCAAAGTGGTCTCATTCAGGGACAAGCCAAAGGCTATGCACCGAATGCACCACTCACACGGGCACAGATGGCCTCATTATTTATCCGGGCATTTGAATTGAAAGATAACGGAATACAGGTCGTATACAGTGATATGAAACAGATTCCCGCAGTACATGCAGAGGATGCGATCCGCCTCAAGCAGCATTTTATCATTGAAGGCAGTGCATTTAATGCCAAGGGTACAGTGACTCATGGTGAATTTGCCGAAGCATTGTATCTGGCACTAGGGCTTGATGTAGCAGCCGAGGGCCTTACACCATTAGAGGATTTCTTCAAGCAACCTGCTCAGGCTGGATTCCAGATGTCGCCGGACGGCAAGCATATGGCCTATCTCGAACCGTGGAATAACCGTATGAACGTTGTAGTTAAGGAAAATGGCAGTACAGGCAAGCCGATCCGGATTACGAGTGAAACCGATCGCAGTATTGCTGCCTTTGTATGGGCTACCGACGATAAGTTGCTCTATGTGAAGGATGAAGCCGGAGACGAGAATTATCATATTTATGTTACGGATATGGATGGGAAGAACAGCAAGGATCTTACCCCATACCCCAATACAAGAGCCATGTTGGTTGATCCGCTGGAGAGCATTCCAGATGAAATTCTGGTGGGCATGAACAAACGTGATCCTCGGATCTTTGATGTATACCGCATCAACATTAAGACAGGCGAAGCTGTGCTTGCTGCCGAGAATCCAGGTAATATCTCGGGCTGGTTAACAGACCACGAAGGTAAGATTCGTGTTGCCGTATCCAGTGATGGCAACGTATCCTCGTTAATGTATCGCGATTCGGAGGATAAACCGTTTGAGCCATTGCTAACCACAGAGCTGGGAGAGACGTTTGTTCCTCTGATGTTCACCTATGACAACAAAAATATCTATGTTGCGTCTAACCTGGATCGGGATAAAACAGCTATCGTGGAATTTAGTCCTAGCACCAAGAAGGTAACCAAAACCATTTATGAAAACAAAGACGTGGATGTAAGCAGCTTCGTGCCTTCCAAAGAGAAGGGAACAATTCTTGCAGCAGTTTACGAGACAGACAAGATAAACTATGAATTCTTCGATGACGAGTTCAAAAAATTAATGCAGGATCTTCAAGCCAAAGTGCCCGGCGAGGAAGTTAGCATTTCCAACATGAGCGAAGAAGGTCAGGTCCTGTTCGCCGCTTATAGTGACAAGTCGATGGGCACCTATTATTTCTACGACTCGAAGACAGGCAAGCTGGATAAACTGGCTGATGCTGCACCATGGATTGATGAGAGCAAAATGTCAGACATGAAACCTGTGACCTATACGTCACGTGATGGTTTAACCATTCATGGCTATCTGACACTACCTAACGGGGCGGAAGCTTCCGGGCTACCACTCGTTGTTGTCCCGCACGGCGGTCCATGGGCTCGTGACTCATGGGGCTTCAGTCCGGAAGTCCAGTTCCTTGCCAGCCGCGGGTATGCTGTACTGCAGGTGAACTTCCGTGGCTCTACTGGCTATGGCAAAGCGTTCCTGGATGCAGGAAACAAAGAGTGGGGCAAAGCGATGCAGAACGATCTTACGGATGGCGTAAACTGGCTGGTAAAAGAAGGAACAGTTGATCCAGAACGTGTAGCCATTTACGGAGGATCTTATGGAGGTTACGCAGCGCTAGCTGGACTGGCATTCACACCGGACGTGTATGCAGCCGGCATCAGCTATGTGGGACCTTCCAATCTGTTCACCCTGCTGGATTCCCTTCCACCCTATTGGGAGTCTGAGCGGAACATGTTCTATGAGCGCATGGGTGATCCGGTGAAGGACAAGGAGCTGCTGACTGCAGCCTCACCATTGTTCCATATCGATCAGATGAAGGCGCCGCTATTTGTCGTACAGGGTGCGAATGATCCGCGGGTTAAACAGGCAGAGTCTGATCAGATCGTGGAAGCACTGCGTGAACGTGGTGTGGATGTACCTTACATGTTAAAAGCGAATGAAGGTCATGGCTTCGCTAATGTTGAGAATCAGCTTGATCTGTATCGGGCCATTGAGAAATTCCTCCATCGTCACTTGATGCAGTAATAGTGTACATTCAAGTTATTCTGTTTACTAAATTAAGAAGCCATAGGTTATCTTCATAAGTCAGCGAGCTGTCCCTCAGATTAGATTCAAACATAATCTGGGGGCAGCTTTTTTCTTAAAAGCATGCTAATTACCAGAGTAAATTCATATTAATGAATTGACATATGAAATCCCTTTGTTTTAAAATGACCAGTGAGTCATTATTGTTTTATTTTGTTTAATATATATGTAGCATCCCGGCATAGGCTGGGTCATTGTGATCTGATCGGGGAGGTAAGAAGAGATGCAAAAACAAATGAAATGGCCGCTCATTTTATTTGCGATAGGGGTATTCATGGCTGCACTCGATAATGGTATTATCACGTCATCGCTGACAACGCTAAATGCTTCGTTTGGCGTATCTCCAACGTGGGGAGCATGGACAATTACCCTCTATACGCTTGGTCTTGCGGTGAGTGTACCGATTGCAGGGAAGCTGTCGGACCGTTATGGCCGCAAAAAGCTGTTTTTGATTGAAGTCGCACTGTTCGGAATAGGATCATTGCTTGTCGCAATGAGTCCATCATTTACCTTCTTCCTGATTGCGCGTGTCATCCAGGCACTGGGTGGTGGCGGGATCTTTATTATTGCCAGTTCGTATGTGCTGAGTAAGTTTCCTGCTGAACGTCAGGGTACAGCCTTAGGCTTGCTTGGAGGCATGAATGGTGTTGCTGCGATTCTGGGGCCAAATATTGGTGCTTTTATTTTGGATATTACGGGAAATTGGCACTGGTTATTCCTCATTAATGTACCGATCGCCATTCTCTTATTTATCGCGGGCATTCGATTCATCCATGAAGAACAGGAGTTGAATCGCGCTGCGGTGGACTGGAGTGGTATTGCCGTTCTCACACTCGGGGTACTGAGTTTGATGTACAGCTTCAGTAATCTGGACGGCGTAGATATGCTGCAGAGCCTCGGCTCGCCGATGTTCTATGGATTTTTCCTGGCAGGTGTGGTCATTCTGGTGTTCTTTTACTTTTTGGAAAAAAGGCTGGAAGGCTCGCAACGTGAACCTGTCGTATCGACTCAACTTCTGGGCATTGCGTCCTTTCGTTGGACGCTGCTGATTGCCTTTTTCTCGGGAGCCATTCTGGCATCCGTGATCTTCATTCCAGGCTTCGTGGAGCAATATCTGGGTGTATCCAGTACAGCTTCAGGTTATTGGTTTACCCCGCTTGCCTTGGCGTCAGGTATTGGTGCAGGTGGTGGTGGTTACCTGGTTGACCGCAAAGGACCGATCTGGACCTTATCCGTTGCCGGTTTGCTGTCTGCGATTGGATTCCTGCTGTTCCCGCTATGGGTAGAGCATATCTGGCAGTTTGTCATTGCGAGTGTGCTTGTCGGGATCGGTTTCGGCATGATGCTGGGGGCGCCGGTAAACGTGCTCGTCACGGAACAGGCTGGTGAGAACAACAAGGGCATTGCCGTAGCAACCAGTTCCTTGTTCCGCCAGATGGCGATGGCCATTGCGCCTACCATCTTTGCAGGATTTCTCGCACGTTCGTTCTCCAACTTGGGCTCCAATATTCAGACAGGGCTCGCTGATCAGGGAATCCAGGTTCCTCCAGAATTGCTTCAACAGTATGCCTCAGGAGCAGGCGGAGCATCGGGAAGCGATGTGGCGAGTCTGACGGAAGGATTGTCCCAAATTCCTGACCCAGGTATTCGGGATGTGCTGATCCAAGCCGTTCATCAAACGACTGGTCAAGGCTACAACGGGCTGTTCTGGTCTGCCGTTATCTTCAGTGTACTGACCTTGGCAGCTGCCCTGATTACTGGACGTTTGCGTACAAGAGAGAAAAACAAACGTGTGGATACAGTATCCACCAATTGACCTTATAGAATAGATCTACGTATAATTTGAAGAGAACAGCCTTACCTTTGAACGAGCCAAAAAGGAAGTGCTGTTCTTTTCAATTTAACCGTATTGTAACTTTTCGTCCTGTAGCAATGTTTAAAATAGAACGAGCGTGAGCGTTGTTCCTGCCCGAGATAGAGAAAAGTTCAGAGAGCACCGTGTCATAAGCAGTTTCAGACGTTTAATGATATGTAGTATCGAATTTCATTTTGACAGTGAAGAAGGAATCGATGAATGAAAAGCAGAACTAAAGAAAAGAAGAAGAAAAGAAGAAAAGGCATATATATAACTCTCGTGTCGCTCGTTGTTTTGTTGATTGGCGGGTATTTGTTTCGCCAGCAGCTCGCTGTAGCTGCATTTGACCTGTTCCTGGCGGGCTCTGTAGAGGGCCAGTTGTCCAAATCGTATGTTCCGCAAGAGGGCAATAAAACGCCTGACCCAACCGTCTATCGCAAAGAGCCGTTTTCGGTGCTGCTGCTTGGTTCTGACAAACGTGCTTACGAGAAAACGCGTGGTCGCTCGGATACGGTCATTTATGCCGTGGTCAGACCGAAAGAATCACGTGTATTGCTCGTATCCATCCCCCGTGATACTTATGTGCAGATTGTTGGACGTGATGCCAACAAGGATGGCATAGATGATTACGACAAACTTGCGCATGCCTACGCTTTCGGAGGGGAGAATATGTCCATTAATACGGTGGAGAAGTTTCTGGATGCGGATGTAGGCTACTATGCAACGATCAATTTTGACGGAATCAAAAAGGTCGTGGATGCGCTTGGTGGAGTGAAGCTGCCGATAGAAGAGGATATCGTGAACAAGGATCCGAATCACGTACAATTCACGATTGAAGGCGGCAAACCGATCTATGATGGTCAGGAAGCCCTTTATTATGTAAGATACCGCGAGGATAGTGATTTTAATCGTACCAAGCGGCAGCAGATTTTCCTGAACGCCATGGCAAACGAAATGCTGAGTCTGAATCAGATTACGAAAATTCCGGAATTGATTCAGATTATGGGAGAGAACTTCCAGACAGACATGCAGCCATCATTTATTACTGATCTGGCCAAACAGGTCATGACCCAGGATAAACCGCAAATCTCGAGCTTCACCATTCTCGGCGAAGGGATGCGTAAAGACGGTATCTATTATGGTCAGGCGGATGAGAAGGATGTCCAATATGCCAAAGAGCTGATTAACAACTGGATGGATGAATCGACCCCAGCCGGTGAAGTCATGGTTCCAGACCGGCAAGCGATCGACTAATGAATTCCATACAGACCATGTGTATGACAACAATCAGCAGTACGTTAATGAGCGGGCTGCTGATTTTTTTCATTGGAGGGCGATTTTAACCTTTTGGAACATCTTGCGTTTTGATCCGTATAATATAAGTTGAGGCGTAACTTGAAGTAGAAATACAAGGAGGATACGTAAGGGTATGAACATCGCATTTTTTTTGCTGCCTAAGCAAGAGGTTACCTGTGTAACGTCGGATTCTACTCTGCGGCAAACGTTGGAACGAATGGAGTATCATCGATTTACGGCGGTACCCATTTTGAATAAGGAAGGCAAATATATAGGCACGGTCACCGAAGGTGATCTGTTGTGGTATATGAAAAACGCTGAGGGAAAGATTTCATTTGAAAACGCTTCAAAATTTCTGCTCAAAGATGTACCTCTTCGCCTCGATATTAAGCCGGTATCCATTGATGCCAATATGGAAGACCTGATCAATCTCGCCAAGGTACAGAACTTTGTGCCTGTAGTCGATGATATGGAACGTTTTATTGGTATTGTACGGCGCAGTCAGATTATTGAATACTGTGAAGGCATTGTCTCCAAAGAGTCCATGAAAGCCAAGTAAGAAATAATAAATGAAATTAAGCTTCATTGAACGCGGATAATCAGAGCCTCTCAGTATCATGTTAAGCATTAGGAAGCATAAGAAGCGCGGGCATTTTCCTGCCATGGGGGATGATTTTGTGGACCCCCTTTTTATGCTATAATGGAGAATAAAGCTTTTTCGGGGAGAGTGACTTTCGCCAATATGCCTAAAGAACTGGATGTAGCCAAACGCGCTAAAGTGATTGAATGGCTGAAAACCGAAGTACTTGACCAGGTATCCCGATTGTTTAAAGCGTTATGGGAAGGCAGTACCTCCCGCATCGGGGACAGTCTCGCCAGTCTGATGATGAGTAGTTACATATTGGGCCGAAGGCTCGGTATTCCTTTCAAGGATCTGGATGCATTGTTAATTGAGAAGTTGAGAAAGCACAAATCGGAAGGTCACCAGCTTGAAGACTGGTACCAGGATATATCCGCGCTAGAAGATCATATGCGTAAGAGGTGAATTTGTTGAAATTTAGCTTGAAGTCAGCCGTCTGGAGCGCAGTATACCTGCTCTTGCTGCTTTCGCTGTTAACTCCTTTATCGGTTCTCGCCATATTTTTCATGATGGTTCCTGGAGTTATTTTGTATGCTTCCTTATCTGTGAAATCATTTATATGGCACCTTGTTCCGGTAGCGGTCATATTAGTCCTGTTTCATCCGATCTATCTATTACTGCTGCTGCTGTTCACCCTGCCTGCGATCATTATGGGTAATGCCTATAAGAAAAGGAAATCGGCCTTGTTCGCATTATTGTCGGGAACCGGAGCCATGCTGGCAGAATACCTGCTGCTCTTGCTGATTGGAAGTGTTATCTTCCAATTCGATCTGTCGAGTTATATTGATGATGTAGTGAGACTTACAATTGAGCCACTAACGAATACGTCTAATCAAATGGTAAATGGCTTTGCGTGGACACCTGAAATGACTCAGGATGTCGCAAGGCAGACACAACTTATGATTCCGTTCGCTTTGGTTGTGACATCCATGGTGATGTCGCTCATCACACACGTGATTGCTCGTCCTATTTTGAATGTGATGGGTGTATCCGTATCGAAGCTGCCACCAGCGCGTGAATGGCGTATGCCTCGTGCTCTGATCTGGTATTATTTCCTGGCACTGCTCTTCGAGGTCATCTCCAGACAGAGCGATGGGACATACTGGACGATGATTGCGATGAACTTGTCGCCTTTGATTAATCTGGGCTTCATGATTCAAGCCATCGGTTTCTTCTTCTTCCTGGCACATGCGAAGAAGTGGAACCCGGTTATACCGTATTTGCTGGCGGTTGCGGTCTTCTTCATTGGGCCGCTTCGGATTATCGGGATTATCGATCTGGCGTTCCCGCTTCGCGAGGCAATATCGAGACCAAAACGTTAGGGTGATGAGTCATGCCTAAATTTCTGAAGAAACGCTGGCACGGCTACTATACCGTATGGGCGTTCATACTGCTGCTTCTGCTTGTTATGTTCGTGACCATCTATAACTGGGCGCTTGGTTTGATTAGTCTGATACTGGCTTCAGCGCTGGGAATCGTCATGATTAAGGCGGAGATGGCGTTCCGCCGCGAGCTTAACGACTACATTAACGGCCTGTCCATTCGCATCAAACGAATGGAGGGCGAAGCAATCAGCATGCTCCCATTCGGGATCGTGCTGTACAGCGAGGATCGTACGGTAGAGTGGCACAACCGCTTTGTTGGGGAGATGTTTCAGGAAAAGACGATGGTGGGCAATCCACTGCTTAACCTTTTCCCGAAGCTGCCTCAGCCGAAAGAAAAAAAGGATGGAACCAAAGAACCGGCCAAGGAACTTCATGATGAGTTCCAGTTGGATGACCGGTTCTATGGCGTTATTCATAACCCGCAGGAGCGGTATGTATATGTTTACGAGATCACGGAGCTTGCCATACTGCGCGATAAATATGAGAATGAACGCATTGCACTGGGTATTCTGGTATTGGATAATCTGGATGAGGCTTCACAAGGGATGGACGATCAGCAGCGAACTGCGCTTATCGCGCGGGTAACAAGCGAGATTACATCCTGGGCGAAGAGATATGAAGTTTACTTACGCCGTCTCTCTTCTGACCGCTATCTGATGATGCTGAACCATAAGTCGCTGCAGGAGCTCGAACAGAGCCGTTTCGTCATTCTGGATGAAGTGCGAGAGATGACGGCAGATCTTAAAGTTCCGATGACACTCAGTATTGGACTTGCATTTGGTTCGGAAACGATCAGTGAGATGGGTGAACTGGCACAGTCCAGTTTGGATATGGCGCTTGGACGCGGCGGGGATCAGGCTGCTGTGAAGTCCGGACAACGCTTGTCCTTCTACGGTGGAAAATCCAATGCTGTGGAGAAACGTACACGGGTCAGAGCACGGGTAATTGCCCATGCCTTGCGTGATTTGATGCAGGAGAGCGATCGAGTGCTGATCATGGGTCACAAGATGCCCGACATGGATGCAATCGGAGCTTCAATTGGCGTGTGGAAGGCAGCAAGTTTATACAATGTAGAAGCAAGAATTGTCCTGGATGGAATCAACCCATCCATCGAACGATTAATGGAGCAGGTGAATAAGGATGAGAAATTGTCCAAAGCCTTCATCTCACCTGAGCAAGCGACACAAATGATGACGGAGCATACGTTGCTCGTAGTGGTTGATACCCATAAGGCATCGATGACGATGGAACCGAAGCTTGTGCAATCGGCCAATCGCGTCGTGGTGGTAGATCACCACCGCCGCGGAGAGGAATTTATTAACGATGCGGTATTAATCTATCTGGAGCCATATGCTTCTTCGGCTGCGGAGCTGGTGACTGAGCTCCTGCAATATATTCATGACAAGGTACAATTCACTCCGCTTGAGGCAACGGCTCTGCTAGCCGGGATTACGCTGGATACGAAGCATTTTGCACTGCATACAGGTTCGAGGACATTCGAAGCCGCAGGTTTCCTGCGCCGCAGTGGTGCAGACACCATTATGATCCAGCGTCTCATGAAAGAGGATTTGTCAGAATATATTGCTAAGGCAGAAATCATAAAGCATGCTAAAATGGTATACGGGAATATTGCGCTGGCGGTCACGGATCCCGGCAGCAAGATTTCACAGATGATGATTGCCCAGGTGGCAGACACATTGCTGAATATGACGGATGTGGTCGCTTCATTTGTTATTAGTGAGCGTCCGGATGGACTGATCGGCATCAGTGCAAGGTCACTGGGCCGCATGAATGTTCAGGTCGTCATGGAAAGGCTTGGCGGTGGCGGACATTTGACGAATGCTGCCGTGCAATTGGAAGGAACGCTTGGAGAGGCAGAAAAACGGCTGATGAACGTACTGGCTGAAATCGAAAAGGAAGAGGGGCTGTTCGAATGAAAGTCATTTTTATAAAAGATGTAAAAGGTCAAGGGAAAAAAGGACAAGTGAAGGAAGTATCCGAGGGATACGCACAGAATTTCCTTCTGCCACGGGGAATGGCACGCTTGGCTACAGACGGTAACATGAAAACGCTGGATAACCAGAATGCAGCGGAGGAAAGACGCAAGCAGGAAGAGAAAGCTGAAGCGGAAGTACTCGGCAAAAAGCTGGAAGCAGAAGTCACTGAGCTGAAAGCAAAATCCGGCGAAGGCGGCCGATTGTTCGGTGCAATTACAAGCAAACAGATCGCTGAAGCTCTGGCTGCAAAAGGTCTGAAAGTCGACAAACGCAAAATTGAGCTGGACGAGCCTATTCGCACACTCGGCGTAACGCAAGTAACCGTCAAGGTTCACCCTGAAGTGAAGGCTACCTTGAAGGTACAGGTAACGGAGGAGTAAGATGGGCGGCGAAATGTTATTCGACCGGATTCCCCCACAGAACCTGGAAGCCGAACAGGCTGTGCTGGGTGCAATCCTGTTGCAGGGCGAAGCCCTGATTACAGCGATGGAACGGGTGCAAACCGAGGATTTCTATGATAAGCCCCATCAATTGATATTTGAAGCGATGATTCAGCTTGGAGAGGAAAACCAACCGATTGACCTTGTCACGCTGACTTCGCGTCTGAAGGATAAAGGCGAGCTGGAGGACATTGGCGGCGTTAGCTATCTAGCGAAGCTGGCTCATGGTGTGCCTACGGCTGCCAACGTGGATTACTACGCACAGATTATCGAAGAGAAATCGATGCTACGGCGCTTGATCCGTACAGCTACGCAGATTGTTAGCGAAGGCTATACGGGCGGTGAAGACGTTGCTGCTATGCTCGGTGAAGCAGAGCGGCGCATTTTGGAGATTTCCAACCGACGTTCCAGCAGCGGTTTTATCGCTATTCAGGATGTACTGATGGAAGTGTTCGACAAAGTCGAGACGCTGCATCAGAACCGGGGAACCACAACGGGAATTCCGTCTGGATTTATCGATCTCGACAAGATGACTGCCGGATTCCAGCGTAGTGACTTGATTATTGTAGCTGCGCGTCCTTCGGTAGGTAAGACAGCCTTTGCCTTGAATATCGCTCAGAATGTTGGCATTCGGGCGCAAGAGACGGTAGCCATCTTCAGTCTGGAGATGTCAGCCGCACAGCTGGTACAGCGTATGATCTGTGCGGAAGCCAATCTAGACGCAGGGGTTCTTCGTACTGGTGAATTCAAAGGGGACGAGGACTGGCAAAAGCTGACGATGGGGATCGCTGCATTAAACGAAGCAGATATCTATATCGATGATACGCCAGGGATTACCGTAGCCGATATTCGTGCCAAATGTCGTCGACTCAAAAAAGAAAAAGGTCTTGGCATGATTCTGATCGACTACCTCCAGCTGATCAGCGGCCGCGGTAAAGCGGGCGAGAACCGTCAGCAGGAAGTATCAGAGATTTCGCGTACACTGAAACAGATTGGCCGGGAACTTGAGGTTCCGGTTATTGCCTTATCCCAGCTGAGCCGGGGTGTAGAGCAGCGTCAGGATAAACGTCCGATGATGAGTGACTTGCGGGAATCGGGTTCGATCGAGCAAGATGCGGATATCGTAGCGTTCCTGTACCGGGATGACTACTATAACCAGGAGACCGAGAAGAAAAATATTATCGAGATTATTATCGCCAAGCAGCGTAATGGTCCGGTAGGTACGGTTGAGCTGGTGTTCCTCAAAAACTTCAATAAGTTCGTTAACTATGAGCGGGCACATAATGATGCCTTTGCCATGTAGATGATAGTTACGTTATATTTTGCTAGTTAATAGAGAAGATCCTGTGCTCATCAACTACTAGTTAATATGGACTTATAAATAGATTCAAATTACGATATGTAGGGCCTTAATTCTATCGTGCAATTAAACCGGGGTTAGCCGTCAAGCTAGTTTTGACAGGCTGCCCCGGTTTTTTGCGTGAAAATATGGGGTTAATTCCGAACATTAAAGTAGTGCGATTACCAATTGTTCGCCATTTCATTTGACTTTGAAATAGGGGACTGGTACACTAGAATTGCTGCGTTAAAGCAGCGAAAACCTTCCTTGATATGTAACACGAGGTGGATTTTCACTGTCCGTTAGCACGCTTCTCCGCTGGTATTTTCACTTCGAATTCCTGCCGAGATAGAGGACGGACAGACCAATACAAAGGTGCGCAAGGCACCCACGGAGGTATGTACGATGTCAACGGTAGTTGTAGTGGGAACGCAATGGGGAGACGAAGGTAAAGGTAAGATTACGGATTATTTGGCTGAAAGCGCAGACGTGGTCGCTCGTTACCAAGGTGGTAACAACGCAGGACACACGATTCTGATCGACAACAAAAAATATAAACTGACGATGATTCCATCGGGCATTTTCTACACAGATAAAGCTTGTGTAATTGGTAACGGCATGGTTATCAACCCGAAGGCACTTATTGAAGAAATTAACTATATTCATGATAATGACTTTACAACCAAAAACCTGTTCATCAGTGAACGCGCACATATCATCCTGCCATATCACATGGTTCTGGATGCACTGGAAGAAGAGAGCAAAGGTCCTAACAAGATTGGTACAACCGGTAAAGGGATTGGTCCAGCTTACATGGATAAATCAGCTCGGATCGGTATTCGGATGGTTGACCTGCTTGATGCGGAAGAGTTCGAACTGAAATTGCGTCATCTGGTAAAAGAGAAGAACCGTGTGATTGAGCAAGTCTATGGCGGTGAGCCGGTAGATGTAGAAGAAATTCTGAAAGATTACCTGGGATATGCAGAAATCCTGCGTCCTTACGTACGTGATACATCCGTTGTACTCAACGATTCCATTGATGAGAACAAAAAAGTATTGTTTGAAGGTGCACAAGGTGTGATGTTGGACCTTGACCAAGGAACGTATCCTTATGTAACTTCATCCAACCCTTCTGCAGGCGGTGTATGTATCGGTTCCGGCGTTGGTCCTGCTCGCATTCAACAGGTCATCGGAGTAGCTAAAGCCTACACCACACGTGTAGGAGATGGCCCATTCCCTACTGAGCTGCATGATGCAGTTGGTGATCAGATCCGTGAGACAGGACATGAGTATGGTACCGTAACCGGACGTCCGCGTCGTGTGGGCTGGTTCGACAGTGTTGTCGTGCGTCACGCTCGTCGTGTCAGCGGCATTACAGGACTGTCCCTGAACTCTCTGGACGTGATGACAGGTCTTGAAACGGTGAAAATCTGCACAGGATACAAATACCGTGGAGAGATCATCACACACTACCCAGCTAGTCTGAAAATGCTGGCTGAATGTGAAGCGGTATACGAAGAGCTGCCAGGCTGGAGCGAGGATATCACCGGAGCCAAGAAACTTGAAGATCTGCCTGTGAACACACAGAACTATGTGAAACGTGTTTCCGAGCTGACAGGTATTCCAATCGCGATCTTCTCCGTAGGTCGTAACCGTGAGCAAACGAATCAAGTTCTTCCAATCTACGTATAATTTATGTTGAATCATAGACCCCCAGTTATCGCCTCATAGGCGATGACTGGGGTTTTTCGCATATCTCCTGATATAATCCCGAGATTTCCGTCAATACTGAATAACAGTAGAATCACAGACCTGATGTGCTGACTGCCACAGACAGGTTGGATAATTGGAGGAGGAGAACAGGGATGAAGTTGCTTCAATGGTTTGCCAAGATCGTACTTACCGTCATGCTGGTTAGTTCATTGACCCTACTGACAACCGGATTAATTGTACAATCGTATGTGAAGTCGCTGCTGGCGAGTTTTAATATTGAGTGGGAAGGTCAACCGCTGGGGTTAACATCCATGTTCCAGGGTACACTTGGTGGTAAGGCGAGCGAGGAGAACAAACCGGGGGCAGGAACAACGGATCAGCCGACTGGTGCTGAAGAGGAACAAGTTCCAGAGGATGCTATATCGGTCATGGGGAATGAAAAAGACCAATCTGAGACAAGCGCTGACAATGGTTCAGGAAATACAGGGAATGACTCAGATCAAACCGACCAGACGGCTTCAACCGGTGGAGGCGAGAGCAGCAACGTTGACCCAGGCAGCAGCATAGACACAGACCCCAATAAGGCTACAGAAGGTGCTGCGGGAAGTGGAAACGGGACAGCGGCTGGCAATGGTACGGCTGGAACCTCTGGTCATTCTGCTGGTTCAGGTAATGATGCTATTGTGGTATCACCAGATGATATTACCGGAACAAAGGACAAGCTGCCTCTGGAGGAAAAAGAGAAGATCTTCAGTCTGCTGATGGCAAAGCTCCCTCAAAATGAAATGCAGCAAATCTCGGGCGCAATGGAAGATGGCCTGACCGAACAGGAATTACGTGATATTGAACAGGTGATATCGAAATATCTGACGAGTGAGGAATACGATAATCTTATGGAAGTGCTTCAGGCTGAATAAGTAATAGTTTACAAATACGCATGATGTGTGTATAGCATATTCAATTCATACAACCATCCCTTGTCTGAGATCATCTGGCGAGGGATTTTTTGATTGTGTTTTTATGAAAACAATTATGCATTGTTGTGGGTCTTAGAACCTAGTCCTAAAACTAGACTGAAACTACATAGTATACCTGAACATGAGGCATAATGGGTAAGAATATGCGCCTGCCATGTTATGGATAATACAGGAAAACCAAGCGGGGCGCGGCTTTAGGCTGTGACGCCTAGAGTTGAAATGAGTGTAAAACCTGTGTTAAAGTATACGGGTGTGATAAAAGGTTAAAATTTTGACACTTTTATGAGCGCAGCTAAAGTCCTGATTAGCGGACACCCAGAACCAAATATCGACAGACTTGAGACAGACACGATGGGTGTGTCTTGACAGAAATGCGAACTGAGAAGTGCTGAAAAGGAGAGAATCATGAAAGGTTTCAGAGGCATACGCCAACCGGGCAAAAACCGGGTACACGAACAATCCGGAGAACACCGGACGGCCGAAGATAAAAACAACATGAGCATGTCCAACTTCAGTGTAAATAAAAAGCGCGTCCTGGCCTCGCGTAAATGGATCATTACAGCAGCATGCGGAGTGTTCATCGCTGCATCGGTTGGATTCGCAGGCAAGCAGTACGTTGCTGCAAACACCGTTCCATACTACAAGGTCATGGTAAAAGGGAATGAGATTGGCAGCATCACGGATGAAGCGCAATTACAGAAACTTTTTGCAGACAAAACCGAGGAATACCAAAATAAATATCCTGATGCGGAAATGGTGCTGAACACCGATGGCATCACGACCGAAACGGTAAAAGCGTATAAACCTGAAGTGAACAGCGAAGAAACGCTGGACAAGCTGGATGATATGCTGACAGCCTATGCCAAAGGTGTGGAACTCAAAGTGGATGGCGAAGTAATCGGCATTGTGAAGGATCAGGCAACAGCAGATGCCATTCTGGAACAAGTGCAGAGCAAATACATATCGGCATCGGCTGTGCGCAGTTCGCTCAAGACGAAGTCGGTATCGGCTAACTCGTCAAGCAAAGCGGAAGGGCCAAGTACAACGCTGAAGTCCGTAGACATCAAGGAAGATGTGGCGACAGAGTCAGTGAAGGCAGATCCGAACAAAATATGGGACGTGTCCGAGGCGGTTAAAGCATTAACCGTTGGTAAAGATGCGCCTGTAACCTACGTGGTGCGTGAAGGAGATACGATCTCTTCCATCGCAGCCAAATATGAGATTACGCAAAGCGAAATTCGCAAGAACAATCCGGGCATCAAGGAAACGTCACTGCAAATCGGGGATGAGCTTACGCTGACGGTGCCTAAACCGGCAGTTACGGTGAAGTCGGTTGAGCAGGTCGTGGAGCAAATTGAGATCAAACCACAAGTTGAAGTGCGAAAAAGTGATGAGCTAAAAGCAGGCACAACCAAAGTGGTACGTCCTGGACAAAGCGGACTAAAAAGCATGCAATACCGTGTAACCAAGGAAAATGGTGAAGTCATCAAGGAAGAATGGCTGGGCCAGGAAGTCATCAAGGCAGCGGTTACTGAGGTGGTGCTGAGCGGAACGAAAGTGGTCGGTGAGGGTACAGGTGAATTCGCTTGGCCTGTATCAAACGCAACGATGAGCAGCAGCTTCGGACAACGCTGGGGTCGTCAACATAAAGGTGTCGATCTGGTAGGTAACCGGGATGTGAAATCCGCCGATGAGGGCGTGGTTACTTTTGCAGGACAGAAGAGCGGGTATGGCAATGTCATTATCATTAACCATCGTAACGGATATGAAACACTGTATGGCCACCTGGACAGCATTGGCGTAAAGGTTGGACAAGTGATTGAAAAAGGGGAGAGCATCGGCATTATGGGCAACACGGGTCGTTCGACCGGAACGCATTTGCATTTCGAGATTATCAAGAACGGAACGCCAGAAAATCCGATGACGTATCTTAACTAGGGGAAAGAAATCAGAAGCAAGGTTGGCTTAAATGCCGGCCTTGTTTTTTCATGCTGTAAAATATTTTCAATTTGTAGCATTTGGATCGTTGGATCAGGATGTGACTGTCCTTCAGGTATGTTAAACTATACAGTAAAGATACCTTTATAGATCAAACCTTAGAATTACGTTTGTCATAGAAGATAAGATCCAAAAGAGATAAAGACCGCTAGAGCGGATCAAGCAGGATATAGGGGTGAATACAGCCGATGCAGGGGAAGATTTTGGTGGTGGACGATGAACAGCCCATTGCGGACATTCTGAAGTTTAATTTGGAAAAAGAGGGGTACGAGGTCATCTGCGCTTTTGATGGCATTCGTGCAGTTGAACTGGCGTTATCCGAGAAACCGGATCTGATGCTGCTGGACTTGATGCTTCCTGGCAAGGATGGCATGGATGTGTGCCGCGAGGTACGCGCCCATCTGGAGCTGCCGATTATTATGCTCACGGCAAAGGACGGCGAGATTGATAAAGTGCTCGGCCTGGAGCTGGGTGCGGACGATTATGTAACGAAGCCTTTCAGTACGAGAGAGCTGCTCGCCCGGGTGAAGGCACAGATGCGCAGACGACAGAAGCCTGCGATGGTAGCCGAGGCTCCGGAGGACGACGAGAAGCAGGTCATGCGTTTGTTTGATCTTGCCTTTGATATGGACATGTATACAGCCTATAAAAGTGGTGAACCGCTTGATCTGACGCACCGTGAATATGAGCTTCTCTATTATATGGCGAAGAATTCCGGCAAGGTTATGACACGGGAACATCTGCTGCAGGCAGTATGGGGATATGAATATTTTGGGGATGTACGTACCGTGGATGTTACGATTCGTCGTCTACGAGAGAAGATTGAGGAGAATCCGAGCAAACCGGAAACGATTCTGACTCGCCGCGGGCTGGGTTATCTCGTGCGTAGTCCCAAAAGCGTGGGGATATAATGGGGCGTTTCTCGCGATTTTCGTTCTTCCGAACGATTCAGGCGAAACTGATTATTATCTATGTACTGCTGATTTTGATTGCGATGCAATTGATCGGTGTTTATTTCGTGAGTGCGATGAAGAACTCCCTGACGAGCAACTTTACCGAGGATCTGCAGGCACGGGCGGAAATGCTGTCTGTTCTTGTTGGCGAGACCATGGCTGGCGGAGAAGCAGAGCCTGGCGAGGACAAAACGGAAAACTTGCGTGTACTGGTGAACAATCTGTTCAACATTAACGGTGCCGAGATTCAGGTGCTGGATGCCAGTGGTAAAGTGCTAACCACCTCCTTGAGTTCACATTCCGATTATGTGGGCCGCAAAAACACCCAGACCGTTGTCAGTCGGGCACTGCAAGGCATCCGGGATAACGAGGAGTATATTGTGGACGAAGACAATGTCCGTAAAAAGGTCGTGGCCAAGCCGGTCATGTCCGGCGGCAAGATCATCGGCGCGGTCTACATCGCCGCCTCCATGAACGAGCTGTACTCCACCATGGAGGGAATCAACAAAATTTTTATTTCCGGTATACTGATTGCCTTGGTACTGACCGCAGTGCTTGGTGTCATTCTGTCGCATACTATTACGCAGCCCATCAAGGAAGTTACCCGCAGGGCAACAGCGGTTGCCGAAGGGAACTTTGATCAGCAGACACCTGTATTTGGTACAGATGAGATTGGACAGCTCAGCCGGGCGTTCAACTACATGACCAGTCGCCTGCGGGACGCACTCTCCCAGAACGAAGAGGAGAAGGAGAAGCTGACGTCCATTTTAACGAATATGAGTGATGGTGTGGTCGCGACCGATGAATATGGCAAAGTCATTCTGGTCAATCGCCGGGCCAGCAGCATCCTGGGCATGCGCCCTGCGGATATCGAAGGCAGGCATTTTGCCGTATTGCTCGGTATTGATCCTGAAGATGCAGAAGCACTTGCAAGTGGCTTTACAGGCTCGACACTGCTGCAGATTGCACCTGCCGGGCAGGAGGAACCCGTGGTGATTCGGATGACATTTACGCCGGTTCATCGGCGCGAGTTGGGCATTACCGGAACGATTGCCGTGCTTCAGGATGTTACCGAGCAGGAAGAGCTGGAGGCATCCCGGCGCGAGTTCGTTGCCAATGTATCCCATGAGCTGCGTACACCGCTGACGACGATCAAGAGTTATGCAGAAGCGCTGGACGATGGTGCGCTTGAAGACCCGCAGCTGGCGGGACGATTCGTTGGCGTTATTCAGAATGAGACGGAGCGGATGATACGGCTGGTGACGGATCTGCTGCATCTCTCCAGGCTCGACTCCAAGGAAGCACTGCTACGCAAACAGCCGACGGATATTATGGACATGCTGGAGGAGGTAACGGATCGATTCTCATTCCAGATGCATCAGAAGGATATTCAGCCCGTATTGTCGGTCGAGAATGGCATTCCTGAGGTACCCCTTGATCGGGACCAGATTGATCAAGTCCTGGATAATGTCGTATCCAATGCGCTGAAGTATACGCTGGAGGGCGGCACGATTACGATTGCAGCCAGACGCAATGATGAGCATACCCTTGCCATTTCCGTGTCAGATACGGGGATGGGTATCCCGCAGCGGGACCTCGATCGTATCTTTGAACGGTTCTACCGTGTGGATAAAGCTCGTTCCCGCAGTATGGGCGGTACAGGACTCGGACTATCCATTGCCCGGGAAATTGTTAGGGCACATGACGGCACCATTTCTTTGGAGTCCGAAGTGGATGTCGGCACCACCGTAACGTTCACACTGCCTATGCGTGAAAAAGGAGGTGAGCACCTTGAAGGAACGGATTAAATCCCTGGTGCTCGCTTCTCTCGTTGCTGCCAGTCTGGTGCAGAGTTATTTTCTGATCTATCGTTTGCCCGGAGGCGGGGATTCCATTGTGACGTCTGAGACGAACTATGTGAAGACTGAGAATATGGGTCAGGAGCGAGATATTGAGGAACTGATCTTCCCCGATCAGATGATGATTCATCTGGGAGAGGACAAACATACCGTGTTTTATCCAGGCAATACCTTCTACCAGCTGATCTATTCACGTCTGCAAGGACGGACATTTGATGATTTTCAGCGGCGCACGGTACAGTCTGTGAACTGGGATCAGATCCGCAAGGATAACCCAGGCATTGAGCTGTCGTTCAAGGAAGGTATTCCGGTTGCCCTGCTGCAGCGAGTGATGCGACTGGGTACGGATTCATTGTTTCAGGGGGAAACCATTAACCGGATAGCGATCTATACCGCGAAAAATGAAACCAAAGCCCATGCCCTGTTCTTCAGTGCCAAGGGTGATGTAGTTTATGAAGCAACCCAGGCGGACCTGACGGTCCAGGACGTTCAGCAGCACGTCGACTTTGGTACCAACTGGACGCCATACACGCTGACGGATGGCGGATATTATATTCCGGCAGAGCCACTGGATGTGGTGGAGGCCGATGTGCCAACCGGGCAGTTCACGGTGGAGCAGATGCAGCGCAGCCTGTTCTTCGATCCCAGCATGACCCGAAATATTCGGGAAAAGGATGGGTCGGAGATCTATACAGACAGCAAACGAAGTCTGCAAGTGAAGCAGGATCAGCGCTGGATTAGCTATACGGACCCGGCTGCACCGCCTGCAGGGCAGATTGATGCGGCGAAGGACGCGCTGTCTGCGGTGGATTTTGTGAACCAGCATGGCGGCTGGAAAGGCCGTTCACGCATGATGCTGGATACCGTGGATAACAAAACACAGCTGGAGTTCCAACAGTATTATGGCAGTTTCCCGATTATGGATTCGGTGCAGTTCCGCTTTGGCACCATCAGTATGGAGATGCAGCAGGAGACCGTGTCCAGCTATGAACGCTCGCTGGAATACCTGAACGAGGGTGCCGAGACGAAGAAATCGGTGAAATTGTCAGGCGGAGACAAGCTGAAAGCACTTATCGAGAAGGTCGCTGGAGAGAGTCGCCAAGTGGTAGATGTGTATCCGGCGTATCGTCCGTCCACGATTGAAGGTGGACTGAAGCTGATCCCTGTATGGGTGATCCGCTTCAGCAACGGAGAGGAAACCACTGTTTCTTGATAGGTTGTTGTAGGGTGCCGGAGCCATTCGATTTGGAGCGAGGTGTAAGGTCACACGATAACGGAGAGGGCAGAATAAACCTGAAGAAGCGGAGCGTTCGCTAAAAGCTTTCTGAAAGAAAGCTACTTCGGAAGCATACGCTACCACCGGATTTCCCCTTGAGAAGAGGAATTCATGAAATCCGGGGGTAACAGCGATCGGAAGGTTGTTCTGACCGCGTAGTGGTCCAGTGTGAGATTAGTTGTCTTATATCAAATAACGGAGGTGAATGGTTTGGATTGGGGACGGGCGAAAAATGTGTTAATCTATGCCTTCCTGCTGCTCAATCTGGTGCTCGGTTACCAGATCTGGATGGATGCGCGGGAGACGGCCGGAGCCAATCTGGACTTCACCTCGCTGGCAGACAATACACAGCAGGCGATGGAAGAGAAGGGCATTCAGGTGCTGGCACCAATTCCAAACGAAACGCCGAAGCTGCCTAAGCTGTCCTATGAGTTTATAGAAGAGGACAAGACGGGGATTCAAATCGATCTGGACAAGCCGGTGGACAGCAAGCTAATCTTCTCGCAAAGAGAGCTGGCGGACGTGCTGGCGGACGAAATTCCGCAGATTGGCACGTACCGGCTGGATCAGCTGATGACGGAGGATGGGGCGTTTGTGCTTCATCCGCTAGTCGATGGGAAATGGCCGCTCTTCAATGTCAGTCTGGAGCTGTTCTACAGCGATCAGAAAATTACGGGTTACCGTCAGACTCCGGTGCGGATTACAACCGCGGAGGAGAGCGATCAGCAGGTGCTTCCGGCGCCCAAGGCGCTGGGAACGCTGATCGAGAACTTTTTGCCAAACGATGCAATTGTCAAAGACATTCAGCTGGGCTATTACGGCCAGTTGTTTAATTCCGATATACAGGTAGCGATGCCGGCATGGCGGTTCGTGCTGGAAAGTGGCGAAGTGTTGTACGTGCAGGGCATCAGTGGGGATGTATTCAGTCCCAAGACAGACAAACCAGGGGAGTAATGCGTTATGGGGATATATTTTACCGTGTTATCCAGCGGTTCGACAGGGAACGCCACAGTTATACAGCATGGGGGCACGTCCCTCATGATTGATGCGGGCCTTAGTGCGAAGCGTCTGGAAGCCTTGTTTCTGGAACGGGAGATTTCAGGAACAGAGCTGGACGGGATTTTGGTTACACATGAACATTCCGATCACATTAAAGGACTAGGCGCGATGTCTCGGAAATATAATTTACCAATCTATGCAAATACGAATACGTGGGCGGCACTGGAGAAGTCGGTTGGGGCCATTCCAGAGGAAAACCGGAGAGTGTTTGAGACGGGAGAAAAGCATGATTTTGGGTCACTGCGCGTGGAATCTTTCGGGATCTCGCATGATGCGGCTGAGCCAGTAGGGTATACGTTCGATGATGGCAGTGAGAAGCTGTCTGTTGCAACAGATCTTGGCTATATGAGCGACAAGGTTCGCGATGCGATCTCCGATTCTGACGTGCTGGTGCTGGAGGCGAATCATGATGTCGAATTGCTGCGTATGGGGCGTTATCCGTGGAACACCAAGCGCCGGATTTTGAGCGACATAGGGCATTTGTCGAACGAAGCAGCAGGGGCAGCGCTTAGTGAACTGATGAACGGACGCATCAAGCGCACGTATCTGGCACATCTTAGCCGGGATCATAATATGATGGACTTGGCGAAAATGTCAGTGCGCGACGCGATGGAGAGCCGTGGATGCTTCTATCGGGATCATGAGTTCAAACTCTGTGATACGTATTACGACCGTCCTACGCCATGGGATAGGGTGGGTGAGCCATAAAGCTGTCGAGTTCGGCGGCTTTGCGCTCGAATTCCTCACGGGTCAGAATGCCTTTATCGATCAGCAGCTCGATGATCGTGCTTAACGCTAGGGTATTACGATAATGTTCTTCCTTGAGATCGGCCAGCTTGGCCGCCATATGAACCTCATCCATAGCTGTGAGAGTACGCGTGCGTTCCATAAGTGAATCCTCCTTCTATGAACCTTCGAATTGGTCTTTTACTATTATTGTAGTCAGGCTGGATGGAAAACATTCCTCTTTTTGCCGCTATAATTTGTGTTCTGAGGCGTGTATGCTGAAGTCTGTGGCTTCCTGAGCCGAAAAAGTTCTTGAGAAATTGGAAAAAGTACGCTTAGCGAACCGGGTTTTGTGGTGATAGTTAATATGGACGTTTTATTATAGGTCCGTTATTGGTAAACCTGCTTTAGCAGAAATTTGCGTCAATCTTCGTAATTATGCAACTTTTTTGAATTTGACGTGTTTAGTATATATGGAGCCTTGAAAGAGAGGCTTGTTTGTTCGGGAAGTTGGCATGTCGTAGAATGCGAGAACGTTGCTGGTAGAGTCATAGACAGGATGGGAGTGTCCGTTCTGCTGTACATAGACGCTTCATTTCGGGATAGCGGAGATGCAGCGATATGCAAAACAACCTTGAAAAAATGCTAGAAAGCATGGAAAACCGTTTGGGGTCTTCACGTAACGGAGACGACAGAATGAACTTGGAGAAGCGATCGAAAGGTTCATCTGTCGGCGGAGTGGGCTATGTGAGAACACCATCGTTGGCCATGCCATAATGATCAGGCGGCAGTCAGGATCTGGATGCGTGACAACGAAGGGGAGAGGATCACGATGGGATTGTTCGGAGACGATTTTTATTCAACCAAAGTATCAAGACGCGCCGAGCCTGTACAGAAAGGCAAACTTCAGATTATCCGCCCCGGTGGACGGGATCGCTGGCAAAATCCGCGCCGATCTCGCTCGGGCATCAGCTCCACCGTGAAGGTGGCAGTCATTAGTTCGGTAATCAGTTCCATCGTGACCGTTACGCTGTTTAGCTTCATCATGCAGCCCGCATCTGTTCCTCTGGCCAACGCTACAGGCAATGGCGGGAACGGAGGTAACCTGCAGGCCGCGCAGGCGGCTGATCCATATGACCGGATTATCCAGGCAGCAGCCAAGGTGCGTCCTTCGGTCGTGAGCATCGTGAACCATAAGACGGGTAGCAGTCTATCCATGGAAGATTCGGCGCTTGGATCAGGTGTCATTTTCAAGAAGGAAGATGGCAAGGCCTATATCATGACCAATCATCATGTCGTCGAAGGGGCAAGTGATCTGGAGATCGTGACTGTCGAGGGCGAGACACACAAGGCGAAACTGGTCGGCAAGGACCGCGTAAGCGACATCGCAGTCATGTCTGTTGAGGATGACAAAGGCATTGGGCCCATAGCGGAGATTGGCGATTCCAGCAAGCTTCAGCGTGGTCAGACGGTGCTCGCCATCGGAAATCCGCTTGGCTTGGGCGGTACGCTGACATCCGGTATTGTCAGTTATACGGATCGGATCCTGCCCGTGTCCATTAACCAGGATGGTGTATACGACTGGGAGCAGAACGTAATCCAGACCGATGCAGCCATCAACGAAGGGAACAGCGGTGGCGCACTCGTTGATCTGAACGGCAAAGTGGTCGGCATCAATACAATGAAAATCTCGGATACAGGCGTTGAGGGTCTGGGATTTGCAATTCCAATGAACGAAGTGATGAAAACCGTCGATTCACTGCTGCTGAGCGGCAAAGTGTCCCGTCCATACCTGGGCGTGTACACCGTTGATCTCAGCAATCCATATGCACCACTGGATGATGAGCAGCGCAAGGATCTGAAGCTGCCATCTCACGTCGACAGCGGTGTTGTCGTGCTTGAAGCGTCCGGTCCGGCATCCGAAGCGGGTTTGAAGCTCAATGATGTCATTACGGAATTTGATGGGCAAAAAATTACCTCTACGCTGGATCTTCGGAAGTATCTGTACGATAAGAAGAAGATTGGCGATACCATTGAAGTCACCTTTTATCGGGACGGCAATGCCGAGAAGGTTTCTGTGAAGTTGACCGATAAACCGGAGTAAAGGTAATCGGAATTGAATTTGGGCGAGAAGTCCCCTGCTCGTGAAAGAGGCAACACATCATTTTTTTGGGATGGTTGAACCTTCTGACACGAATCGGGGACTTTTTTATTTTCTTTTCCGAATAAGCGGATTGAACCAGAGCCAAAGTCTCAGTTACAGAAGGGGTAGGCTATGATAGACTATTTTAAAATGTGCCAAGGTGCACGATTGTGCGAGTAACATGCATTTGTCGTGGTTGGGTTGAAAGATCAATTGGCAAGAAGAGGAGCTTATTCGATGAAACATTTGATGAAACCATCGCTCGGAGGAGCGGCTTTACTACTATCATTATCCGTACTCTCTGCATGTGGATCTGAGGTATCTTCCTCTGGATCTGCGGATAACAGTGGTTTGGAGGGACGAATTGCAAGTCTGGAGAAGCAGCTTGCCTCACAAGGTGAGAAGAGTATAAAGCAGGATGAGAAAATTGCTGCGCTGGAGAAGAAGCTGGAAGAGCTGAACAGCACGGTAACAGCAGCAAATGAAGTGGGTGGGAATGGTTCTGCTACCTCAGGTAATAACGGATCTGCCGGCAAAGGGGATGGCATACGAATTACCTTTGCTCAATATGAGAAGCTTGAAGTGGGCATGACGTATGATGAAGTGAAGGAGATTATTGGCGGGGAAGGCGAAGCCCTGAGTGAAGCGGAGAATACGGTCGTCTACAGTTATAAGGGCGCTGGTGATACGGGGGCCAATGCAATTCTGGCGTTCCAGGGTGGCAAGCTGCTGACCAAGGCACAGTCGGGATTGAATTAAGAAGTTGGACTGGAGATTGAATGTATTGAAGCATAGATAAGTATTGTTGTATGAAATCATTGGAGCGTCTCTAGGGATACGGAATAGTGTCGAAAAAGGAGCGCTTTTTTGGTTTGATTTTTGCTGGATGGGGAAGATTATTGGGGGTTAAACACGATAAATGAGGGATAGGGGTTTCTTTTCCACCCCAGGTGTGATAGAACAGAGAAGTGGCTATCCTATATGGATAAGCGGTTGTGAATCGGGAGCATAGCTGGTTACAGAAAGGATGCTTGAACGGATGTACGTTGTATGCAAAGAACACGTGGACATTGCCATCGACATGTTTGTCGATGAGTATGAGGACGCTCCGGATATTGTTGATCTGAAGGAGACGGAATTTGCCGATTGGGACCCGCCTGCGAAGTGCGCCGAGTGCGAACAAAAGGCCGAGTTTCTCGTCGTCTAGCGTACTGTGTAGGCATCCGCAGCAGAGGCGTCCCTTATGGACGCACTCGCTCGCCTGCCATCCGGTATGAACATCAAAGGCAAGAAGCAGGGAGAGCGTGTCGGAGCGCTCTTTTTGTGTTTGTGGGAGAATGGGGAGATGGCGGTATGTGCTGTCTGCTGTCTGTGGGTGAAGTCGGATAGGAGAGTCATTCTTTGAAGCGTCAGGTAAGGAACGTAAGACGTCTTAAAAGGGATGATTAGGGCCGATATTGTGGGTTAACGAACCGTAGACATGCTATTTGCCGGAAATGAACTGTAAAGAGCCCTTACTTCCTCGTATTAAGGTGTGTGAGGTTCGCAAGAGGATCTGCGTTTAATAAGTGAGATTATAGTTGTGGTGAAGCACCGTTCATATAAATAGATACATACGGATTGGATCATGAGGAGGAAGTGGTTTTATGTTCATTCAAATTATTGGCGTAGGCAAATTGAAGGAAAAATATCTGACGCTTGGCATTCAGGAATATGCCAAGCGTCTTGCCCCGTACATCAAGTTTCAGATGATCGAGGTCGCAGACGAGAAAGCGCCCGACACCCTGAGCGAAGCTGAGGTGCGGGCGGTGAAAGAGCGCGAGGGTGAACGCATCCTCGCGCATGTGAAGAGCGAGGCGCATGTCGTTGCGCTCGCATTGGACGGCCAGCTCTGGAGTTCAGAGGAGCTGGCAGCGGAAATCGACAAGCTCGGCACGTATGGGACGAGCCATGTCGTGTTTGTCATCGGAGGAAGCCACGGGCTCTCCGATGAGGTACTGCGCCGCGCGAAGCAGCGACTGAGCTTCGGGCGCATGACCCTGCCGCACCAGTTGATGCGGCTGGTGCTGGTGGAGCAGATTTATCGCGCGGTGAAGATCAATCGGAATGAACCGTATCATAAGTAGGGGCAAGTTTTTTGCGGAAAACTCGCAGTAGCCTGTATTTACAGCCTACTGAAGATAGGAACACGATTGTGCTTAAATCGAGTCCGTTTGTGCCACAGGCGGCAGCGAAGGTTGGAGAGATTAATGCGAGTGAGTTCCCAGTTGGTGTAATCAATGTCGTTCATGGTGATGCGGATGTGGGCATTGACATCGTACAGCGACTGTACATGTGAGATTGAATGTAGGCTCTAACCGTGCGCTTTGTTTACTGATCTTTAAGAATTAGTAGACAAGGCGTTTTTTTGTCAGATTAGTTTGACAGTAGCAACTCTTTAGAGAGAAAAATAACCCATATCTGATGGAGGTGACCCTGAAGAAATAAAGAAGCCACTCCATTTTTTTGGAGTGGCTTGGTCTCAGCTATTATACGGTGAACGGCGGCTATTTTCTACCTAGTGTCTCCCAAATTCCATGGAGCCAGGAGTCGAACTCAGCATCTTTGTCGCCCTCGTAAGTATCATAGATATCCAGACGTGTCTTTTGCAGTTTTTCCTTAAATTGCTCGAATGTGTGACCTTCAGGAAGGCTTTTTTTAATCCGTAGCAAAATTTTGTTAAGACCTTTGAACAGCTCACCTTTGTTTTTGGCAGGCATTTGTACATCTTCATCCAACTGCTTCAGCTTGAAATATGCGGCTTCACGCACCTGGAACACTTGATCATTTTTCAAAACATGCTGGAGCAACTTAATGGTAGGGGTTGTATCCCAGTTTCCCAATTCGTTCACCGCATTCAGTCTGTCTCTCCAGCTTGACGACCGGTTAGCCGCTCGTTTGAGCTCTTCAAAGTTCTCCGGTAGTTCGTTCACTGCTCCAATATCATGGTTGTTCGTCAAAATTCAATCTCCTTAATCATCGCCATCTCGGCAGGATGATGAATGTTATTTATGTGATCACTATTATAGCACGAACCTGACTAAACTACTCCTATGAAGCCGATTGGCTAGCCTTTTCCTTAATGATGTTCACCATACACACCCAACCAATTAGTCCACATAAGACAAAACCAAACGCATGCAGAGATCCGTAAATGGGAATGAAGTCGAGTATGGTTAAGGAATACATATTTTTCAGTAACGGATAGAAGATGGAAATGACAACAACCGTGTAAAAGGCTAGGCAAGAAAGGCCTAAGAAGAAGGCTGACTTAATATCCAAAGCATTTTTCCTCAAGTAAGCAAAGAGATAAGCGGTATAAACCACAATATTACATGCGAACAAAGTGACACCAATGTACTCAATCGGCTTGGAGAAAATCATACCGAAAGCAATCAATATGGGTCCGATGATATCGATGGCAACAACCCAGGGATACCAGCTTTTTTTCGTCATGATCCGTCCCAGTGCGCCAATAAAAATCGGAACGATTGCAGATGAAAAATGAAAATGGACCGAGCTTAACGCGTGTGTAGCCACATTAGCTTCAAAGAGGTCCAACTGATATTGATATAAGGTAAACCATATGCCCCCGATAAAAAAATAAACGAGCCCCGCTCCAATCGCTACTTCCGCTGCTCTTCCTTTAGAGATCACAATAGTGATCAAGCCATAGATGCCAAGCATTAGTGTAAACAGTAGCCACCCAAGGGAGAGAATCCCTGGTATTGCGGTGCTTTCTAATCCCCACATCTTACTGCTCATTACCGAGGCCAAGGTAAGAAGCGCAGCGGGAAATTGAAGCCATTTAATAGCAGCATAAATCCTTCGTTGATATTTATTCCTTGCGTCATGGTTCAAGAGTAAAATCACAAGAGGAACAATGACGAAAGCGGCAAAAAGTAGAAATTTTTCAACAAGTTCGAATTGAAAGTAATTAAGATAAAATATCAGAATGCTTATAATTGCACCGGGAAACGCGGGTGCTAATAATGATTTCATTAGTTGCTTCAAGGAACTATTCATGGTGTTTCCTTTCTAACCTACGTTTATCGTAATAACCGCCTGCACCCAGTTGTGTAGCGTTCTTTATTATAGATCGGCAATTCTTCTTTTTGTAGTCTAACACATATAATTGTCAATATATGAAAATAAGCATCTTACTGCGAGAAGGATCGTGTGAAAATAGTCTCTAGAGTCTTTCTCGACGAGAGTTCCAATGGAGGCACTTTACTATATTGTTAAAAAGGAGAATGGAGATGACCGCAAAGTTAACCTTGAATTATACGAATGGAGACTTCATAGAAAAGATAGACATTGATGATATTGAGATCCTCTGTTTCATAGGCGGAGAAGCCACCGCACAAGAAGAAAAAAAGTAATCTAGGATAAAAGTCAGAGACGCTGGAGAGATGTCCACGTCTCTTTTTTCTGCGCTCAGAACTTGTAAATATTATTGAACATATTAAGAAATACAAGAGAATTTCCGATAATTAATATGCAGTTATATGTCATGAATCGACATTTATCAACATTTTCTTAGAAAAGGTGATTTAATATATGTTTTCACCGTTCCAAAAGAAGAAGAGTAGACTTGAACAGCTATCGAGAGAGGACCTTCACGTGAGGAGGGACTTGGAAGAACCACAAAAGGAAGTATCGTTAGATTCAACTACTTCCGAAGCGAAGGAAGAGTCTTCAGATTCTGTTTTAAACAATAAGGCCCATATGGACAAAAGCTCACTTGATCTATTATTCGCCGTAGAGCAGATGATTAAGGAAAAACAGCATGTCGAAATGAGCCATAACGATGTACAGGATCGACTAAACCATGCGAATGGACAAAATGATCGCTTGAACAGAGATCTAAAGAACTTGGGCAAGGTCATTGAGGAACGGGAGAAGAGTATTTTGGAGCTGGAGCGGAAATTGGCCGATAAGAACCTGAAGGTTGATCAGATGCTGGAAGACTATCGGGAGCTCCAATCGAATATGGCTGGTCAGAATGAGGAGCTAAAGGGTGTCATTGAACTCGAACGTCAGAATTATGCTGGCCTGCTTCAGAAACACAATGAGATGATTACCGATAAGAATAAGAGAATCAGCGAGCTTGAGGAGAAGAATGTACGATCTGAATCCGAGCTCACTCAAATGAAGCAGAAATTCGATACTCTTCGCCAGGAGAAAACACATCTGCTTAATGTGGTAAATGACTTTACGAACAGACTGACATCTCCGTTTGCATCGAACGCTGGAAAAACCGAAGAATCTCCAAACGATTAAGTCATGTCTGATCGGAAGAGAGGACGAGTGGTATGGATTCATACATTACGCAGGTAATAGAGCTGTTATCGCTTGGGAAGACCTCGGATGGTGTATATCAACTCACGGTCATCGTGACCCAAGAGGATAGGAAAGCTACATACGAATTGGTTATTGATGAGTTTACATATCTTGGACTTGAAGTGTTACAGCCAATCAACGGAGACAGAATCAGACTCTCTCCTTATGCCAAGTGGGATCCTTACCGAAATACCTTGTATAGTTCCATAATCAGATCCACAGAAGTTTCCCGGGATGTGCAGTATTTTGCGTGCAGTGAAGCATACATAGATGAAATAAAGCGGATCAGGAACCTTCCACCCGTAATAATGGAAGATCGAGGTCAGGAAGACAGCGTAGAGGAACCCGCTCCGCAGCGGACGCACCTCCTGCGGCAATTCGCTGTACACATGCCTAAAATACTCGTTCTGTTTCTGTTCACTGCCGGCTTGCTGATTGTTCTATCTATCACTTCGAAAGGGAATGACAACTCTGCAGATACATT
This sequence comes from Paenibacillus sp. 7523-1, assembly GCF_002276415.1. Lineage (NCBI taxonomy): Bacteria > Bacillati > Bacillota > Bacilli > Caryophanales > Paenibacillaceae > Paenibacillus > Paenibacillus sp. 7523-1. The sequence goes on from NZ_NPBR01000031.1 coordinate 71,970, forward strand.
TAGCAGTCCCGTCGGAGTGGCGCAGGCAGAGGAAAAGACAGATGCTCCAAAATCAGCGGTGGATCCTGTATCTATAAGCAATACATACACGTCCAAAATCACCGATGCAGCTGCGAGAACGGAGCAATTGGTCGTATCTCAAGTATCGGATCGGCATAGTACCAACCAAGCCTCCATTGAAGTCATCGATATTGATGAAAAGGAGTCCTTCTTTGGTTTACCCAAGGGATATGTGGCTTTAACCTTTGATGATGGACCTTCCGCGCTTACGAAGCAGTTTGTGGACATTCTGACAGAACAGAAGGTAGCGGCAACTTTCCTATTCGTAGGGCAGAAGGTGGAACGCAATCGAGATGCTGTTATCTATGCGGGTGAACATGGAATGGCGATCGGAAATCATTCCTGGGATCACAGTTTGCTTCCGAATTCTACACCTCAGGATCAGAGCGAGAGCTTGTCGAAAACAAACAGCGTTATAGAATCACTGACGCATAATACGGTTACGTTGTTCCGACCACCATACGGTGCAATTAACAACGAACTTGTCTCCGAAGTCAAGAAGATGAATATGAAGACTCTCCTATGGAATCGGGATCCAGAGGACTGGAATGCGAAGAAACCGGAGGACATTATTCGATACTTTCACCAGGTGGAAGCTGCTGGGGGCGTATATGTGCTGCACGAGAACAAGAACACACTAGAAGCACTGCCCGCTATTCTGGAACATTTAAAAGAAAAGAACTTGAAGTTTGTCATCTTCCAATAAAATAGACCAGCTTCCTTCTCTATCAATCTTTCAAAATTTTTACATCCATTTGATATAATTCGCGATTTTTATGACTAGATTTATGTTAAAATATCTCAGGATCAGAAATTGGAGAGGGGTTTTTTAACTCATGTCATGGAAAAAAGTTTTGGGGAAAAGCACCATTCGTGTGGCAACGACTGCACTATTACTTTCTCAACTATTCGGCGCGGTAGGATCTGTCTCTGCTGCAGGCACAGATGTAGAAGTACACTTAATCGGAATTAATGACCTGCATGGTCAGCTCGATACCACATCAATGGTTGGGGATAAAAAGGCAGGAACAGCTCCAATTCTAGCTACATATCTGAAAGAAGCTCAAGCCAAATATGAACACTCCCTCCTCTTCCATAATGGAGACTCTGTTGGTGCATCGGCGCCAGTTTCTTCTTTGGATCGTGATGAGCCTACGATGGAATGGATGAACATGATGGGCTTCGATGTAGGTTCTCTTGGCAACCATGAATTCGACCAAGGCATTGCTGCATTGAAAGCACAGATCTTTGGTGGCCTTGATCCAAAAGAAGGCAAAGTGACTCATGCTGGAGCGAAATTTGATTATGTAAATGCAAATGTCATCGAGACTGCCACGGGCAAAACATTAATTAAGCCATATGTGATCAAAGAAGTGGGCGGCGTCAAAATCGGATTTATCGGATTAGTGACGAAATCTACACCGGCTAAAGTTTCACCATCGGGTACAGCAGGCGTGCGTTTCCTAAGTGCTGAGGAAGAAGTGGAAGCGGTTAATAAATATTCAAAAGAATTGCAAGATCAAGGTGTTGAAACGATCATCGTTCTGGCTCATGATCCAGCAACAACCAAAGAAGGCGTAACTACTGGAGAAGCCGCTGATTTGGCAAAAGCTCTGCCAGCAGACTCGCCTGTTGACGTAATCGTTGCAGGTGACAATCACGCTTTGGCTAACGGTGAAGTGAATGGAAAATTGATTGTTCAAGCTTACTCTTATGGTACGGCATTTGAAGATATTAAGTTGTTGATTGACCCTACGACTGGGGATGTAACTGAAAAATCTGCAACAGTGACAACAACTTTCCAAGAGGGTGTAAAAGAAGACCCCGAATCTTTGGCAATTATAAAGAAATCATTGGACAAGCATCCTGAGCTAACCAAGCCAGTAGGTACAACAGATGGTTCTGTTACTCGCACAGATGCCTACAATAACGAAGCACCTCTAGGAAATCTCATTGCAGATGCAATGCGTCAAGCGGATTTCGGGGATAACGCAAGCGAAGCTGACTTTGCATTTATGAACCCAGGTGGTATTCGTGCAGATCTGCCAGAAGGCGATGTGACATTTGCTGATCTTGCTAAAATCCAACCGTTTGGCAATACGCTAGTAAAACTGGAGCTGACAGGTGAGCAAATTCAAACCTTGTTGGAACAACAGTGGGGAACCAATGCGGATGGTACGCCAAACACCAAAACACTACAAATCTCTGGTTTGAAATACACTGCAGATTTCAATAAGCCAGTTGCAGAACGTGTGACTAGTCTTAGCCTTGAAGATGGTACGGCTATTGATCCTGCCAAAACATATACAGCTGTAGTGAACAACTTTATGGCAGCAGGTGGAGATAACTATAAGGTACTGGTGGATGCTAAATCATCCCTGGCCGGCCCTATCGATCTGGATGTATTCTATCAATACATTGTAGATGCATATAAAGGCGGCACAATTCAGGCTAAAACAGAAGGACGCATTACGAACATTGCTGCACCTGCAGAGCAGCCAGAAACACCGGTAACAACAGAGTTCATTTCCCGTGCTGAATTTGTAAGTGCGCTAGTAGACATGTTGAAACTAAACGAAGTTGCTACAGCACCTGCATTCAAGGATGTGGCTGCTGACGCGGCATATGCAGATGCCATTGCTGAAGCTGCTCGCGCTGGATTCATTCAAGGCTTTGGTGGCAACTTCAACCCTGACCGTAATATCACTCGTGAAGAAGCAGCGACTATTCTTGCTAAGTTGTTGAAAAATCCAGCTTCGGATAAAGATGCTGCAGCGATTATTGCTGGCTTCAAAGATGGTAAATCCGTATCTAACTATGCAGTTAAATCCTTGGCACAATTGATTGAGCAAGGTATTCTTGAAGCGGCAGAGAACAATTCACTCGAGCCGAAACAAGGTCTCTCCAATAACGATGCCAAAGCTCTCATTCAAAAAGCAGTTGCAGCAAAAGCTTCATAATATAGAACGTAATCAAACCATATTTTAAGACAGGAAGACACATCCTTTTTGGAAAATAGCTCTTCTCTAATGATAAACCTCGAATCTTCGAAAGGGTTTATCCAGGAGAGTACTATAACCCCAATGAGGATGTGTTTTATTTTGCTTATATGAACCGTTAGGTAGTCCAAGAGGTAAGATCACTTCAGAAATGCACTCCCTCAAGCCATAAATCCCCTAAATTCAACTTAAATGAATCACCTTTCTATTCAAGTAGATCCTCAAATATGCAGATGTTCTTGTTCAAGTTGTACTTGTTGAGATTTTGTAGAGACTCGTTTTTTAAACTAAACAAGAAAGAGTGGAAACTCGGACCAAAGTGCATCTTCACGAACCATCGATCTATGAGGGTGAAGAGGAGGAATCTCCGCAAGATCTCATTGAGGCAAGGTCCACTAGAATCATACATATAGAAGAGATTCATTAGGATAAATGTGATCAGGCTGGATCCTCCGTTGTTGATGGATTTTGGCAATTTAGCGAATGGAGGAGAAAGGGATCTTGAAACGACAGCGCAACATGGGAAAAGCAATACTCTCTTGCTTCTTGGCAATGATGCTTGTATTGCAGACGGTGGCATTTTCTGTCACGGCCTATGCGGATAGCGAACCAAGCGATTCTGGGGCCGCGGTTATTAGCGAAACCGATTCGCCGAGCACAGATGAGTCACCAGGTACTGACGAACCGTCTTCAGTAACCGAGGCAGTGTACGATCTGCCGAACGCTTCCTTAGCGATGACGGCAGCTCCGACCGACAAAACGGTGGTATTCATGGATGCAAATGTAACCTTCCCACTGCAGGTAACGCAGGGAACGGTTGTTAGCCCCGGTGGTACGATCCAGGGCCGGCAGGCATTTACCCTTAAATCAGAGGGCCTCAAGGTTCCGGTTAAAGGGGATTATGCCAATACACCGGATGAGAATGATACAACCAAGTACATTCAGCAGGGTGATTCCATCGAGTTAAGACGGGATATCTACTTCAACGAAGTAGTACTGCCGACAGCTACTAAGCCATTAATGGCAACAACCGATATGGGTGTGAAGCAGCTCGGTACTGCGTATTTCACCCCGGATAGCATTAAAATTGTGTTCGATGGTGATGATTGGTTTTTTAACGGTGTAGGACGAGGGGTTACCTTCGGCTTCGAAACCACTGCCAATTCGGATATCACAGGCATGAATTACGGTGATACGAAGCCTATCACGATTTTCGGGGGAGCGTATGAGTTAGTTAACCCGGATGTGACGGCAGCGTACAGCATCACTTTAGGCTCGCCTGGAATGATTAGATGGGACCAGTATAGTTACCGGGGAATTCAACCAGCCCAATTGGTAGAGGGTGCAATTACCTGGGAGTCAACGGTATCCGCATTTGATCAGTTTGATAAAACAGTCCAATTACCGTTGGACGGGAAGATATTTTATACGAATCCCGCCGCATATAATACGGGCTTTGGTAACGTGCCCGGTATCTATATGGAAGGTTCGTTTAAAGTCAATGGCCAGGATGTAACTCCAGTCATTGGGGCCGACGGATCACTAACTTACCTATTTCCGGAGGGAACAGGTCTGGATCCAAAGGTTGAATTTAAAACATGGATACCCAAGGAAGCTTATTATTACGAGTATCGCAATGCACCAAGTAATCTTGGTCGCAGCCACCGGGATATGCATGGCAAAGTAGAACTGAGACAGGACAGCACCATGCTGGTGCAGGCAAGTCAGGAGATTTCTTTTGCCCCTGACTGGATTCAAGCCAGTGCTTCCTATGACCATGCGAGTGAAACTATTACATGGAAGGTCACGGTTAACCAATATAACAAAAAAGGGTTAAAGGACTTTACGATTACGAATGTATTGCCTGCCGGGCTGGACTTTATATCAGCTGAATGGCAGACGTGGGTGGATAATACGGCATCTGGGGCACAGCCCATCACACCGGATGCAAACAGCATGTATTCCTTTGGGGAGATCAACGGCAAAGTAGAACTAGTGATTAAGAGCAAGGTCACAAGCGGTTCCAGCTTCAGAATTGACCCACGTGCCAACTGGAATCTGGATACACCGAGCGGCATACAGAACAACGATGTCATAGCTGGTACAAGACCGAATGCAGTGACAGATGAGGCAATAGTCAACATCGGTGCACATACGTTTACCAAAACAGGCAACGTTTCAACCGAGGATTATAGCCTGGGTGGCGTTACATGGACGGTCAATCTGGCGCCACAGTATAACCTGCCAGATGCAGTAGTTTACGATGTGCTGGTACATGGCGGTGATTTGAACGTTCTGGACAATGCAGTGGATATAACTGGCGAAGTGAGCACAGAAACCATTGCCAAAATCAAAGCCAACGTTAACTCGTACCAGCTGTGGAAGCAGTATCATGAGGGATCCTTAAAAACGACTGCAGCCGGACTTACGACAAAGGTCATTCCTTTAACCGTAGACGGTAAAGTGGTGGCAGATTTGATTAAGGTAACCGGATATACGGATAAGGCTGCATCTTTCAGCTTCCGTTCACTGGAGACTAACCCGGATATCCTCTTCAGACAGAATATTGAAACCGGAAAAACGATTCGGAATCGGGCACTGCTGTTTGATGGAGATACCGTGAAAATGGCAGAAAATGCTGCTAATCTTCATCTGCGCATGCTGAACAAAGATATGCTCTTTGCATCGAAGCCATTGAAGACAGATGGCACACTTGAAAATGTAAGCCCGAATAACATTGGTAGCTATATTCGAAACGATAACAATGAAGCATGGACCATTTCAGGCTATGATAGGACAACCAAGACGGTCACATTCCGTTTAGGGGTCAACATGCCAGGATATAACACAGAAGAAATGGCTAAGACTGGCGGCAATCGGGTCATTAGCAACATCAAGCTGGTGGACACACTGCCCGAGGGATGGGAGTTCGTTCCGTTTTCTGAAGATGAGGAGTTTGAGCTGTGGAAAGGATTTTCCGACAATGGATCAGGTACAGAATATGGTGTCCGCAATGATGCCAGAACACGTATCGAACCAGGAACAAGTGCTCATGTCGTCAGTTTCTCACATCAAGGAAACGAGGGGACGTTCACTTTCTCCAAGTTGGAGAGTCCATATGTCATTCTGGTAAAAGCAAGACCTTCCAATACCGCTCTGCAGAAGTATTTGGACGAGTATACCACCAGCGGCATCGATAAGCAGGTAATGTATAACCAAGCCGACCTCCATATGACATGGGGTGGTGTGGAGAAGGTTCTCACTGAACAGCGCAAAGTGATTGTACCGGTTCAGACCCTGGGCAAGTCAGTAACAAAGCCAGTTCCAGGTGTACTCGAATGGACAGTAAACTATACCCCTCCATTCAATATGGCACAGGGTGTATATTTGCAGGATACCATAGGTGCAGGTATGGATCTGCGCTATGAAGAAAATGGACAGCTTGTGCTAACAGCACCTAGTATGGCTGTGTATCAGGCTAAGCTGTCTGCCAGCGGAGCTCTGGAACGAGAGGGAGAAGCACTGGATCTTAGCGACCCGAATAGTGAAGTTCAGGTAGAAGCTGTCCCAGGTGCCGACGGCACAACGGTGCTAACATTTAATATGGATGACCCTAATCAGTTCTACCAGTTTGTCTACCAAACAGAGGTTGACCCTTCCAAAGCAAAAGCTGGCGATAAAATGGGCAACGAAGTAAAGCTGGTGGGTGATGATAAGCTGAAAACAGTCAGTGCCAGAAGTGAAAGTACGCTGGACAACTCAGACGTTGCTGGAAGTTCAAGCTCCAATGCGCTTCTGCCTCTGAGAAAGGTGGATCCCGATAACAATCCGCTACAAGGTGTAGAGTTTACACTGTATAAAAAAGACGGCGGAACCCAAGTTGCCAAAGGAACAACCGATAGCAGCGGAAAACTGAATCTGTTATTCCCGGATCCAGGATACTATGAGCTGAAGGAAACGTATATCGACACAACAACGTGGTTGCCGACTACAAAAATTTATCAGGTATATGTAGGCAATACGCCTGGAAAGCCCATCTGGGTAGATGGCGTGAAAGTAACCTCGGATAATCCGCTGGTTGTTCCTACACCAGCACAAGGAAAGCTGACCATCACCAATAAGGTGGAAGGGAACGGCAGCGATCCTGCCAAGGATTTTGAATATACCGTAACTTTCGAGGGTGAAGGTAAGGACGGAGAATATACCTATAAGAAGCCTGATAGTACGATTGGCACGATCAAGAACGGTGACAAGATTATCCTGAAGCATGGAGAATCTGTAACTCTCTCGGCATTGCCTGCAGGTCTGGTATATACCGTAACCGAGGCCGATTATACAACCGTTGACGGATACACGACTAACCCGGAAACGAGAGAATTGACCGGTACAATCGTGAATAAAGGTGATCACAAGGCAGACTTCGTCAATGAACGAACCGTTAACAAGCTGACAGTCAGCAATACCGTCATGGGGAACGGTGGCGACAAGACGAAGGACTTCGAGTACAAAGTTATTTTTGAGGGTACGGGTAAGGATGGAAGCTACTCCTACGTGAAGTCGGACGGCAGCACAGGTACGATCAAGTCCCTGGATATCTTCAAGCTTAAGCATGGAGAGACACTGGATATTTCCGATCTGCCTAAGGGTCTGAAGTACACAGTTACCCAGAAGGAATACACAGCCGATGACTACACGACCAATCCTGAGGAACGGGAACATATCGGAGTCATGGAAGGCCAAGAAGAACTTGCCCCGTTCACCAACATTCGGGTACTGAAGGGCGGCCTGCTCATCAGTAATACAGTTAAAGGCAAAGACGATGACAAAAAGAAACTATTCAAGTACACCCTTAACTTCACAGGAGAGGGCGAGAACGAAGCTTTCACCTATGAAAAATCAGACGGAAGCAGCGGCACAATCAAGAACGGGGAGACCTTTGAGCTTACAGACGGTCAGACACTTATTGTGCAAGGACTTCCAACGTATCTCGAGTATAAGGTGACCCAGGATGATTACACGGAAGATGGTTATGTAACGAATCCTGAAAGTTTTGACCACACAGGCACTATTCCAGAGAAAAAACTGGCCGAAGCGCATTTTATCAATACTCGCCCATATCTGGAAGGCGTTCTGCGTAACAACAACACAGGAGAAGTTATTCCAAATGCACCTATTACGATAACGGACCTGAAAACCGGCAAGGAGATTCAAACGGAAACGAATGACAAGGGTGAATATGCGATCCCGGCCACAGCGGATACGGACTACACAATCACTTATACCAAGTGGTATCAGGTAGGCGGAAAAGATGTTCCTGTCGAGTTCACGCAAAAAGCGAATGTAGACGGCAGCGTGACGGACGAGACCATTCCGGCTGACATTACAGCTGTAGGGATCATTCTGTTTAAGCAGCTGGATGGAACAACAGAGCTATTCACTGAGTCATTAACCAGTCAGATGTACATTTATTTGAAGGATATGGACGGCAAGTATGTTGAGGAGAACGGTCATCCCAAGGCGTTTCCTATGGCTTCGAACGGTACCTTCTCTGTGGAGGGGCTGAGCGAGCAGAAGTATACAATGGAAGTTCGCTATAAGGCTGAGACGGGGGAGGAACTGCTCTTCAAAGTGACACAGCTGAACGTGAAAGCGAACGGGGAGCTGAATATATCCGAGGCATTGGTCGATCCTTACGGTACGGTTTATGACGAAACGACAGGAGATGCGAGCACAGGCAAGAAAATTGAAGGAGCCAAAGTTACACTCTACTATGCTGATACGCAGCGTAATCGAGATAACGGCCGCATTCCGGGTACGAAAGTTACACTTCCTCCGGTTCCTAATTTTCCGCCTCATGACAACGAGAGCCCAGAGCAGATGAGTGATGCCAACGGCTTCTACGCGTACATGGTATTCCCTGAAGCAGATTATTACCTGATTGTAACGAAGGATGGATATGAAACACACAGAAGCGGCACCATTTCTGTTGATTTTGACATTGTAAAATACGATGTCCCAATGAAACCGATCCATTCCGGTGGCGGCACCGGTGGTAACGCTGGGAATGGGAACAGTGGAACGGGCAACAGCGGTAACAGTGGTACAGACAATGGCAGTAACGAAAACAACAATAATGGTAGCGGTGAAACCGACAACGGTAACAGCGAGACCGACAACGGTAGCAGCGAGACCGACAACGGTAGCAACGAGACCGACAACGGTAGCAACGAGACCGACAACGGTAGCAACGAGACCGACAACGGTAGCAACGAGACCCGGTGGCAGTGAAACCGACAACGGTAGCAACGAAACTGATAACGGCAACATCGGAACCGACAACAGCAGCAACGAAACTGGAAACGGCAGCAACGAAGCCGATAACAACAGCAACGAAAGCAGCAATGTTGGTGACGAGCTGGACGAGGCTCCAAAAACCGGAGACAACAGTGTTTCGCCAATGTGGTATATGGTTCTGGCGCTGATGTCTTTGGTGACAATCGGACTCTGTCTACTCGGTAATAAGAAGAAGACGCACATGTAGTAGATTGGAAAGGCGGTAAGAAAGCAATGAGCAAAACCAAAAAAATGCTTATCGCCGTTTCCTCCCTTTTGTTGGTGTTTTCTCTCGTCAGTATGACAAGAATTTTTTTGCGGGATTATACGGAGCAACAGAAAATTGAAGAGCTGACAGAGGTTTGGGAGGAAGGATCAAACCAAGAAGGAGGGGATGCAATCCCCTCCTTTTTGTCCAATAAGGCGAATAAGCAGGCCATGCTTCCCGAATTCCGGAATCTTTACCAGAGGAACTCGGACATTGTGGGCTGGCTGAAAATGGAAGGTACCCGGATTGAGTATCCGGTCATGCAGAATCCAAAGGATGCGGAGTATTATCTCAATCATGATTTTGATAAAAGGGAAAATGCAGGCGGGCTTCCTTTTTTGGATAAGGATAGTCAGGCTGATACTTCGAACATTTTGCTGATTCATGGACACCACATGAAAAGCGGCTGGATGTTCAAAGACTTGATGAAATATAAGAACGAGAGCTTTTATAAGGAGCATGCCACGTTCCAATTCAGCACACTTTACGAGAAAGAAGAGTATGAGATTGTTGCCGTTATTCTGTCAGAGGTCTATCGAAAATCGGATGACGTTTTTAAATACTATCAGATTGGGGATATCAATACGCCCGCCGAGTTCGATTCCTATGTACAGAATATGAAGAAGCTTTCTCTCTATGATACAGGTGTAACAGCCCAGTATGGCGATAAGCTTGTTGTGCTGTCTACGTGTGAGTACTCGACTGAAAATGGAAGGCTGGCCGTGGTCGCGCGAAAGCGTTGAGGTGATGCTGTTTACAAGAAACGATACAGGGAATTATACAAGAATTAAAACAGGAAATGATTCTGCTTCATATCGCGTTCTCCCTTAGGAGGACGCGTTTTTTTTGTCGGCAAAACGTTGAGTCTACTTATACCTTATAGTAGCTTTTCACCTCTTATTCAATAGAACGATAATCGGACAAACGTACTTTTTGTTTCTTGTCCACTTTTATACCTCACTAAAAGCAATCCTATTGCATTTAATAAAACTATCAATAATAAAGGAGGTTTTGAGAATGGGAAATAGAAGACCTGGAGCTGGCTATGACCTTGTTCAGATATTTAACTCCACTCCATATAATGCGGTTGGGAGAGTAGAGTATGCATCCATCTTTTGTGCTGACGACAATTATAGTGTTCAGCGTGATGAGACTTGGAGAGCGTCTAGTCGCGGGGCCTGCCTGTTGACTAGAATAACGGCAACGGTTAGAACGCCGAGTGGAAATGTTGAAGCCGAACCGTATACTTCTTCGGGTACTTCATACAGCCAGTTCGCTATTATACAAGTCGGGGTAAATAGATTTCAAGTGACACGCGTAATAAGTGCTACTAAACGCCGCAAGAAATAACAGAAACCGATTATGATTCGGGGATAGCACCAAAATATAAAGAGGCGACCTGCCAAAGCTACAAGGTGGGTCACCTTTCTTTTTGCTTCAATGCTCCTTATACCATAATATTCTGCGATACATCGAGGAATCTTGTACATGCCGGAAAGGGCGCAGGTCTGGTTTATAATTGCCTTCAATGATCCAAATCCGACGCTTCCTGTCGATGCCTATATCGAACCCCACCTGTCTTAGCTTGGGATAGTGCTCTCCCAGTCGTTTGGCAGCCAGTAGGGCAATTCGTTCCGCCTTAACAAGTAAGCTTCGGCCTCCAATATGAGCTAGTTTTAATGCTTTTAGCACGGGGATGGTGCGGCTGGTCACATTCGTGACATAGTATCCTTGCTCTGCAACTTTTGCGTATGAGCCTGTCACGTTCCAGGGGGATGAAGGATTTTTCTGGCGTTGAACCATAATGCGGATATCGAAGGGTCGATCTTGAACCTGGGCAAGCTGCAAACGTCTTTGGACGATATATCCATGAACTTTGTTTTTGTTATGGAACAATTGAAGTAACTGATTCGTGTCTTTCATGGCAGTCACATGGTCCTCATGTTGAATACGTATAGATTTCGCACCGTTTCGATGTATGAACAGGATATCTCTTCCATAACGCCCGTCGCGAGGCTTCACAACGACGCTCTGATATTGGTTCAGCATCTTCGTAAAATTGTTCTTTTGAAACAGACGCGTTTTAGGCAGACGTTTGGCAAGAGAAGGGCCCTTACGGAGGATGCGGTACTGAGTCCATTTGTCTCTTTTCATTACAATCGGAATCACAGCCTTTTTTCATTCGTTTACAGTCATTCTAAGGTAAAGTAACGGTTAGCATAAGCGGCCATTCGTCTATATTCATGATAATGCTCGTTCAACTCGAGTATTTATCGATGTTCGGGTTGGGACGCCGACCGGTTCTATGATGTCTGATTAGCATGGGAGTGGTGGGTATATGGATTTTTTATACATTTGATATAATAGAATGAATTCACCATGGAAGGGACTGAACTATGCACAGATATCAATATCTTGAACCTACCCTATCCAAAAACAATGGAGGTGAAAGTATTGATTACGGAATTACAGACAGAGCGTCTGCAACTGAGGAAAATGCGGGTATCAGATTCACCGGGTTTATTTAAAATCTGGTCTGATCCGGAGGTTACTCGATTTATGAATGTTCGTTGTTTCACGGCTGAAAATCAAGCAATAGAAATGATTCAGCTTCTGGATGATCTATCACAGGACAATAAGGCCATTCGTTTCTCCATCATACACAAAGAATCGGGCGAAATTATAGGATCATGTGGGTATAATGCCTTCAATTTTGCAAATGGAACAGCGGAAATTGGTTATGACCTAGCCAAATCCTACTGGGGAAAAGGTTATGCTTCAGAGGCGGTTTCGAGTTTGGTCGAGTATGCTTTTTCATCATGGAAGCTGAAACGAATCGAAGCAAAGGTAGGACCTGAAAACCTGAATTCCATAAAGCTCTTGCAAAAGCTTGGTTTCACATATGAAGGAATTTTTAGCCAAGATAAAGGCGCAGAAGAAGCAGCGAGTGATCTGTATTTATACTCAAAATCAACATCAACATCATAATAAACTAATCTATCAGCATTACGAAGTAGAATACACTGAGTATAGCCGTACGGGTTCGTAGACCGTACGGCTATTTTGCATTTTACGTAAAACAACAGAATTTTATATTAAGTCGTTAGTCAAATAAGATACAATGAGATGTAGATTAGGGCATCCAGGCGGGTGCCTTTAGGTTTACCCGCGCACAAGGTTAAATCGTGTTGAAGATATTCGAAGATATTAAATATGAATTGAAATGGTGGGTTCATGAAAGAATTATACAGTCAGGTAAACCGAAGAACATATTATATCTCCATGTTAACGATCATTGTGCTTATGGTGTGGGGACTTATCCTATCGACGTCCGAGTTAAAGGGCATTACGATAGGATATGGTATTCATTTTACGTGTGTAGCAATTATATCGGTGTGTTTGTTGATCTATCCGAAGTATGAGACCTACGTTTTCAGAAAGATCATCATTATGATGGGCTTCGTTTATTTCTATACTCTTTTCTTTTTGTACCCGGATACCTGGACCACCTATATTCTGATATGCCTCATTCCTTCCCTTGCCATTTTGTTTTTTGATATGAAATTGTTTTACTTCTCCATGGTTTTAAATGGAATTCTGATCCTGATGACTTTCGTTTATATTACTCTAATTGACCAGGGACAGGTGTATACATACTTACATTACGATCTTGTAGGCAATTTAATCAATATCATAGCCAGCCAAGTGCTGCTGTTTCTCATATTTCATTTATCCTTTAGTCGGATGAAAAAGCAGCAGCTCTATTATGAGCAGGTACAACAAGCAGAGCGTTTGAAGATGATCGCTAATTTGACCGCTGCTGTGGCGCATGAAATTAGGAATCCGGTTACTGTTGTTCGAGGTTTTTTGCAGTTATATCAGCAAGATCCCGCTTTTGACGTTTCGGACAAGAACAAGTTTAAATTAATGATCGATGAACTGAATACGGTTGAACACATCACTTCTCAATTCCTAACCCTCTCCAAGCCCAACGGAGATCTGAAACCGGAGAGAGTCAATGTGAAGGATGTCCTTCATAGTGTTACAAGTCTGCTAAGTTCATATGCCATGCTGTCGGATAATCATATTGATATAGATGTTGAGGAAGACTGTACGATTCTCATTAATACGATTGAGTTCAAGCAGCTGCTAATGAATTTAATCAAAAATGCAGTGGAAGCATCGGAGGCTGGCATGTCTGTCTCTGTCACGGCAAGGAGAAATCGTCATGATATTGAGATAAGAATTATCGATCAAGGAAGCGGAATGTCAGAAGATGAGGTGAAGTCACTAGGAACTCCTTTTTATTCGTTAAAAAGTAATGGGACAGGGCTCGGATTAATGATTTGCTTTAATATTGTCAAAAAATATGGCGGAGAAATTCATTATCATAGTTTGAAAGGACATGGAACCACGGTTACTGTTCGCTTCCTAGCTGTAAATGACAACTGAAAGTGTAGAATAAATATTCTTTTTAAGCGTATTTTCGCTAAATAGCAGGTTCTCGATAATGGGAAAAATTAATGACAAATCTGGCGTAAAAAGGTTTGGTGGATGTAGGCGATGTCTTGTAACAGAGGGGACAGCACCTGCTTTTATTAACATCGTATTGCGCCCCTTTTTTCCTCTCTAGGTCTTCTTGAGATCATAGTAATTTTATAGATTTTTCTTGATTGACTAACATATCTCGAGTGAGTAGAATAAAAACACAAATCAAGGATGAAATGTGATTCTTGAATGTGAAATCGGCATTATAGTTGTCTGCGGCGTGACCAATTGTGAATCAGACAAGCTTAGGTAGTGTACTTGATAGGAGTATATGTCAGATGTGTTTGTGGAGGATAGTGCTGGCAGTACTGAGGAGGATTGTAACTAATACATAAAGTAAATTGAGAGATGTATACATCAGCAGAAAAAGGATTAATTATTTAAAAACTAAATCATTTAAGGGGAACAGATGAAAAAGAATTTTAAAGCAAAGTCCTTATCAATCCTATCTACAGTCGCTATCCTTAGCACCATGGTACCACATGCCTCCGCTTCGGTAACTTTGAGCGATATTTCAAGTAGCTACGCCAAGGAAGAGATTAATGAACTTGTCCAAAAAGGGATTATTTATGGCACTGGTGATGGAAAATTTAATCCAATGAGTAATATAAAGCGACAGGACTTCGCTATCGTACTGGTAAGAGCATTGAATCTGGATACCGACAACCCTCCACAATCACCTTCTTTTAAAGATGTTCCTCAAAACAACTATGCATTCTCTGCTGTAGAGGCCGCTGTCAAAGCTGGTCTAATTAAAGGTATGGGTAATGGAGTTTTTGGTATCAATCAAAATCTTACCCGTGAGCAAATGGCTGTCATCTTTGTGAATGCACTAGGAGTTAATAGTGCAGGAAAGGGTCAAAACCTAGCGTTTTCGGATGTTAATTCAATTTCTGACTGGGCTAAAGATGCAGTTGGTGCTGCTGTTGAATTGGAACTAATGAAGGGGAATCCGGATGGTACGTTTAAACCTTCTAATCAAGCAAGTCGTCAGGAAGTAGCTCTGGTCGCATATAAGTTTCTAAACGAAAAGACTAAGATTGATGAACAAAAGCCGTCTGTGACACCCCCGCCTACTCCAATACCGCAAACACCAACTCCAATACCAGTCCCAATACCGAGTCCAACACCTTCTACTGGTGGTGGTACACCTTCGACAGGTACAGGAGGGAATTCCTCAAGTAATGGAGATTTGGAAATCGCCAATCTGGTAAAAGCGGCAATCGCAGCCTTGCCAGCAAAAGGTGATGTGATGCTGACC
>NZ_NPBR01000032.1:0-67838 GCF_002276415.1 Paenibacillus sp. 7523-1
CATATTTTTTATACAAGTACTTTTTCGAAAAAGATTGTATATTCTAATTCCGTACCCATTAACATCCCTTTGTTTAAACTTTAGGTTCGCTGATTATTTGGTCAATCGCTTCAGGAGACTATATAAAGTGTTAACAATTAAATGCCTGTTACTTGCTGATATATAATTTCTGAATAACTCTCTTATTCTCTATTCGACTTTCTTTGCTGGCATCTTCTTGGGCCATAGGGTATAACTGAAACTGATTATAAAGTCGATGACCAATATAACTCCCCACACTCTTACGATGTTCACGAATGCTTCAGTACGGGCAGGATCACCAATCCACCAGATCATAATCAATAAGAAGGAACTCCCTATGATGTAGGCAGCCAGATGTCGAAACCATCCATGCCTTTCCTGACTTGCATGTTCGCTTCCGTATGTTTTCCTGCTGCGTGGATTCTCTCCACCTCTAAACCAAAATAAAAAGTATCGATCTGCCCACGCAATCATCTGGTGGCCAAAAGCAATACTAACACCTATATATATGGCTGCGATGCCATGCACCATACTCGCTGTAGCCCCTCTTTGCAGATCCATAACCGTAGCCACTAATAGCAATAAATCGATAACAGGTGTCGCCATCAGTAAACCAACACCCAGACGCTTCATACCTAGCAGGTATCTTACAGATAATCCGGCAGCAACGAAAATCCAAAAGGCAATTTCACATCCTATTATAAAATAGGCAATCATCATAACCCCTCCCTTTATAACACAATTGTGCTAAATAAAATTTAACACGTTTGTATTATATTAAGCAATAGTGTTATAATTCACATATGCCTAAAATAGTAGATCATGACAAACAGCGACTCCTTGTCGCTGAAGCAGCTTGGCGCATTATACGCAGAGATGGCATGGAGCAAGCATCTGTCCGAAATATTGCCGAAGAAGCGGGTATATCTGCCGGTTCAATGCGTCACTATTTCTCAACTCAATCCGAATTACTCCTATATGCAATGAATTTGGTATCCGATAGGGTATCAAGCCGAATTAAGCAGATGTCGTTCAACGGTTCTCCTATAGAGAATATGAAACTTCTACTGCTCGAATTCATGCCAAACACGGACGAAAAAATGGCCGAAATGGAGGTATGGTTTGCTTTTACAGCCAAGTCCAAAACTGATCCGGCTCTCAAAGCACTCGCTGACAAGGTTTATGATGAAATCAGACAAGCCATAGCCACGGTAATCACGTACATTGTTAAACTTAATCTCTCACGAGCTAACCTCAATGAAGAACTGGAGATAGAGCGTCTCTATGCCCTAGTGGACGGACTGTCCATTCACGCCGTACTCAGACCCGATCAGATGACCTATGAAATTATGGAAAATGCTCTTTCTCTACATCTCGCAGCATTGTGTCGTGCAGAAGAATAAAACTTTGTACCGTTTTATTACAACTAGACTTAACGAAAGCTTGAACAACAGAAGACATGACCATAAAACAAAAAAACCGCCAGACGTTTCGAGTCCACTTCCTGTTATTGCAGGAGGTAGACCGCTGTCTGACGGTTTTTCTCTATCCGATAATAATCCGTCCTTCCGGATGACGGTACAACTTCTTCTCTTTACGCGGACGAAGCGCATACGCAATGGTTAATGGTCCGATCCGGCCAACAAACATCGTAAAACAGATAATCAATTTTCCTATATCCGTTAATTCATGAGTCACCCCTACGGACAGACCCACTGTCCCTATTGCGGAAGCTGCTTCAAACATCAAAGGCAGGAATGGTGCATCTTCGGTTGTAAGCAGGAGCATGACCACAATCATGAAGATGATTAACGAGACCATAATGATGGTCAATGCCCTCATGAGCAGTTCTTTGGGAACACGAGAACGGAAAAACACAATATCCTTATTGCCGCGGATCATGGCATATACCGCTCCAATCATAATCAGGAACGTCGTTGTCTTGATTCCGCCACCGGTTGAACCCGGTGAAGCTCCAATAAACATGAGCAGTATGAAGAAAAACTGAGTCGCCTGTCTCATCTCCGTTATATCAATCGAGCTTGTTCCAGACGATCTTGTAGACACAGACTGGAAGATGGAAGCATAGATTTTCTCAGGCCAGGTCAGTGAAGCAAGTGTATGTCCATTAGTGAATTCAAAGATAAACACCACAAGGGCTCCAATACCAATCAGCGCACCAGACACGGAAAGTACCAACTTCGACTGAAGCGACAAACGACGACGTTTATGAAACTCAAACAGGTCATTCAGAACCACAAAGCCGAGTCCACCAGATATAACGAGCACAGATGCAGTCAGGTTAAACAACAGGTCCCCGGTATAATGCTGAAAGCTGTTGCCAAACAGGTCAAATCCACCGTTATTAAACAGGGAAACCGAGTGAAATATCCCATAGTAGGCTGCTTGTCCCAGAGGCATTTCGGCTGCCCAGCGCAAAGCCAGGATCACAGCAGCCACACCCTCAATCGTAAAGGAAAAAATCAGTACCTTACGGATAATGCGCACAATACCTTCCATGCTGTCTGCATTAATGGCCTCTTTCAGAAGCAGTCTGTCTTTGAGGGATATCCGTTTACCCAGGACAAGTGCAAACAGCGTTGCAATGGTCATGAAGCCGAGTCCGCCAAGCTGCATGAGTACCATGATGACAATCTGTCCAAACAGATTAAACGTCGTTCCTACATCCACAACGACCAGTCCGGTCACACATGCTGCTGAAGTCGCCGTAAATAACGCATCAATGAACGCCAGATGCTCACCGCTTCGGTTTGAAATAGGCAGCATCAGCAGAATGGTACCAATAGAGACAATCAGCAGGAAACCGCCAACCAAAATAAGCGGGGGTGACAGAAATTTGGCAATGTGAAGCCTGAATTTCATGAAGGGCACCTCTTTTAACATAATACAATCTATAGTCAGATCAAAACGAACCAAGGAGCCTTGGAAAGCGTCCTATGTAAACCTAAAGAGGAACTTGCCCCAGCATGATACTGAATGGCAGGTTCCTCTTCTATTATGAACGTGTAATACGTTCCTTATTATTCTTGCGTACGTGGACGCATGTGAGGGAAGAGCAGTACGTCACGAATGGACGGTGAGTTGGTCAACAACATGATCAGACGATCGATCCCGATACCCAATCCGCCTGTTGGCGGCATTCCGTATTCGAGTGCACGAATGAAGTCGTCATCCATTTCGTGTGCTTCATCATTTCCGTGTTCTTTCTCCAGCAGTTGTGCTTCAAAGCGTTGACGCTGATCAATTGGATCATTCAACTCGGTGAAGGCATTCGCGTGCTCACGTCCAACGATAAATAGCTCGAAGCGGTCTGTGAAACGCGGATCTGCATCACTTTTCTTCGCCAGCGGAGAAATCTCAACTGGGTGTCCCATAATAAACGTTGGCTGAATTAGTGTTTCTTCAACAAACTGTTCGAAGAATGCATTCAAAATGTGGCCAAACGTCATATGCGGCTCAACTGGAACCTTGTGCTCTTTGGCCAGCTGGTGAGCTTCTTCATCTGTCATTTGCACGGAGAAGTCCACACCAACGACTTCCTTAACCGCATCCACCATCGTTACACGGCGCCATTGCGGAGTAAGATCTACTTGGTAGTCAGCATATTGGATCACTTGTGTTCCAAGCACTTCCTGCGCAATATGAGCAACCAGATTTTCGGTCAATTGCATGATATCTTTATAGTCGGCATAAGCCTCATACAGCTCAATCATCGTGAATTCAGGGTTGTGACGAGTTGACATCCCTTCATTCCGATAGACACGGCCGATTTCATACACTTTTTCGAGTCCACCTACAATCAGACGTTTCAAGTGAAGCTCAATCGCAATACGCATGTACAGCTCCATGTCGAGCGCATTATGATGCGTAATGAACGGACGTGCAGCCGCACCACCAGCGATGCTGTGCAGTGTAGGAGTCTCCACTTCAAGATAGCCAAGGGAATCCAGGTAGCGGCGCATCGACTGAATGATTTTGGAACGTGTAATAAAGGTCTGTTGTACTTCTGGATTCATGATCAGGTCTACATAGCGCTGACGATAACGCAGCTCTACATCGGTGAGACCATGGTATTTATCCGGAAGCGGGTACAGCGACTTGGACAGCACTTCCAAATCTTTTACTTTAACCGACGTTTCACCGGTTTTGGTCTTGAAGACTACACCGCTAACTCCAACGATATCGCCAAGGTCCAGCAGACTGAAAGCCGCAAACTTGTCCTCAGCTACCGTATCCTGACGAACATAGATCTGGATTCTGCCGCTCAGGTCCTGAATATGCGCAAAGCTTGCCTTACCCATTCCCCGCTTCGCCATAATCCGTCCGGCAATACTGACTTCGATCTGCTTCTCTTCCAGCTCTTCCTTGGTCAGTGTTTCATACTTCTTCAGAATAGAACCGGCTTCTTCGGTACGTACGTATTTTTGGCCAAAAGGGTCGATTCCCAATTTGCGGAGCTCGTCCAATTTGTCGCGGCGAATTTGCAAAAGCTCGCTGAGTTCGGTTTCCTGATTCAAGACTTCATCCGTCATGATCTATATTCATCTCCTTATTTACATTGCAGACATCCTCAGATGTGTTCTTCCTCAAATGTTGAAAAAAGCTTCCCTAAGGAAGCTTTTGTCTCCGTGCCCGACTGCTTCATTACAATACTAACTATTGCTTCTTAATATCTACAATTTTATATTGAATTACGCCAGCTGGTACGCTTACGTCAACAACGGTGCCTTTTTTCTTACCCAAAATGGCTTTTCCAACAGGGCTTTCGTTCGATATTTTGTTCTGAAGCGGATTGGATTCCGCGGTACCTACAATTGTGTACTCTGTAATGTCTCCGAATTCCAGATCTTCTACAGTTACGGTTGCACCTACGCTTACCGCATCGGTATCGATTTCATCGCTGTTGATGATCCGCGCATTCCGGAGCATTTTCTCCAGAGTGATGATACGACCTTCAATGAAGGCTTGCTCATTCTTCGCGTCTTCGTATTCGGAGTTTTCACTGATATCGCCATACCCGATGGCTACTTTGATCCGTTCAGCCACTTCGCGGCGCTTAACCGATTTCAGTGTTTCCAGTTCTTCTTCCAGCTTCTTGAGTCCCTCTTGTGTAAGGATAACTTCCTTATCGCTCATCTCAACCGATTCTCCTGTCATGGGAATAATTTGATTGCACGGGAACGGAACCAATGCTGAATACAGAGCTCCGACCGCATATATCTTCAAAACTATATGAAGTTCTCCAGAGAAACAGAACGTTCCTCCTGATGCACTAGCCTTATAACACACATGGCGAATTTATACTGTGAAATTATAGGGGAACGATCTCGAAAAGTCAATGTTACGCCCCTTATATTTGTAAACGTTTTACAGGACAGGATCAGGATGCATTTTCGGCTACCGCTGATTCCGCATCAACGTACTCTTCATTTTGAATCTGGCCTACAAAGTTCTCCAGAATCTGTACCATCTGATCACGTTTGGTTCCTTCCATAATCACGTCCTTGATGCGCGCAGAGCCTTTCAATCCTTTCAGGTACCAAGCCAGATGTTTACGCATCTCCTTAACCGCTACGGCCTCATTCTTCAAAGCAATCAGACGGTCCATATGGAGAATGGCAACACGGATTTTCTCTTCTGCACCCGGATCAGGAAGCAATTCCCCGGAACTCAGGTATTGAATAGTACGATACAGCATCCATGGATTACCCAGTGCAGCTCGGCCGATCATGACCCCATCACAGCCCGTTTCGTCCAGCATGCGACGTGCATCTTCCGGTGAAGATACATCTCCGTTCCCGATCACCGGGATGGAGACTGCTTCTTTTACATTTTTGATATGGGACCAGTCAGCCGTTCCTGTATAGAGCTGCTCACGTGTACGGCCATGCACACTTACAGCCTGACCTCCAGCACGTTCTACCGCGAGTGCATTTTCAACGACGAAAATGTGCTCGTTATCCCAGCCGATACGCATCTTGACGGTCACAGGCTTCTCGACTGCGTCCACTACAGCGGATACCATATCATAGATTTTGTTCGGATCAAGCAACCAGCGCGCTCCTGCATCACAGTTCGTTACTTTTGGCAC
This sequence comes from Paenibacillus sp. 7523-1, assembly GCF_002276415.1. Lineage (NCBI taxonomy): Bacteria > Bacillati > Bacillota > Bacilli > Caryophanales > Paenibacillaceae > Paenibacillus > Paenibacillus sp. 7523-1. The sequence continues at coordinate 6,134 of NZ_NPBR01000032.1, forward strand.
AGGGCATCCCATGTTGATGTCGATGATATCTGCGTTGGTTTCTTTGTCTACAATCTTGGCTGCTTCTACAAGCGCTTCACGGTCTCCACCAAAAATCTGCAGGCTCAGCGGTTTCTCCCGCTCATCTACAAACAGCATCTCACGTGTACGTTTGTTGCCATGCACGATGGCTTTGCCACTTACCATTTCCGCACATACAAGCCCTGTTCCGAATTCTTTTGCAATCAGGCGAAAAGCCGGATTACACACGCCAGCCATCGGCGCAAGTACGACCTGATTTTTCATTTCAATGCCACCGATTTTCAGCATTTCTGTGTTTCTCTCCTTCTGAATACCGCAGATTCTTACAAGAGTCCCGGTCATGTTGTGCTATATACAATCAACGATTAACGATATGTGTCTTCATAAAACACGTTATATACTCATGAGTGACTATAGTGAATGAACCTTACTTACCCTGCATTTCTTCAACGCTGATGTTCAGCACGCTCGCAATGCGTTCCAGCTCTTGTTCGGATACCTTGCGGTTCCCCCGTTCAATCGTTCCCAGAATCGCAAGCGATATGCCAGTACCAGCTGCAAGTTCCTGTTGCGTTAAACCTTTCAGCTTCCGAAAGGCCCGGATGCGGCTCGCCAGTTGCACGTTTTCCAAAGCTGTATTCCATCCTTTCCATCCAGTACAGACAACGATGAGTGTACATAGGTATACAAGCCTGAAGGCTCGCCTTCAGGTACGATATCTGACAATGGAACAAGCACAAATGCCCGTTCGCCCATCCGCGGATGTGGTAATTGAAGCAATTCGGTATCCCGACTCTGCCCATTCATCCAGAGCAAATCGAGATCTACTGTTCGAGGACCCCAGCGAATATCGCGGACTCGTCCAAGCCGATTCTCGACTTCCAGCAATTCGGTCAGGAGCTGCTCGGGAGTAAGACGCGTCTGTACTGCAGCAGCCATATTCAGAAACGAGGGCTGATCCACATAACCTACAGGCTCTGTCTGATATAGCGATGAACAACGAAGGACTTCTATATCAGGATGTGCATCGAGTAACGTCAGCGCTTCAAGCAGCGTCTGTTCCCGGTCACCTAAATTGGCCCCTAAAGCAATATAAGCCTCTGAATATTCAGAGGTCGAATGTGCAGTCATGATCGGTTCTCACTTTCTTGTGCGGCGAAGCTCTACCGTTACGCCCTCAAAATGAATATCAAACGGTGGATGCGGCTTCGTCACCTTAACTGTCAAAGCATTGATAATAGTATAAGTGTCCAGTAACGAAGATGCAATATGTTCGCCCAAAGCTTCAATTAACTGGAATGATTTGTTTTCCACAATATGTTTCACAAGTTCATGAATTTCGGCGTAATTAACGGTCTTGGTCAGATCATCTGTACGCCCAGCTTCCCCAAGATCCATATCCAATTCGAGATCTATGTAGTAGCGCTGTCCGAGCTTCCGCTCTTCTGCAAAAACACCATGATATCCGTAATATTCCATCCGATGCAGTACCATTCTATCCATAGGATTCGCCCGCCTTCTATATAATTGAGATTGTGTGTTACTACTCGTTCGTTACCTCGTGTAAAACGCTACGCTTCTAGAGCGGGTCAATCGGACCCGCCAGGTTATTTCCTCCGTAGACCCGGAGAGGCATACAACATGGCATCACACATGTCCGCCGTCCGCCGGATCGGCTTCACATCATGAACCCGGACCATCTGGCAGCCTTGGGCGATGCCAAATGCAACTGTTGCTGCCGTCCCTTCTATTGCGTCATTCGCCTGCACTTGAAGGGTGTTCTGAATGAATCGCTTGCGTGAAGTAGCCAGCAGAACCGGATACCCCATCTCGTTAAGAAGTCCAAGAGAAGACATCAGCGTCAGATTCTCGGTCAGATCCTTCACGAAGCCAATACCCGGGTCGAGAATAATCTGATCCGGATGCACTCCGGCATCCAAGGCAATTTGAATGCTTTCCTGCAGATCTTGAACCACATCATCGAGATAACTTGTGTAATCCCGCTCGGGTCTATTGTGCATCAAAATGATTGGACATCCCAGATCCGCAGCCGTGCGGGCCATATCCGGGTCTGCCTTGGCTCCCCATACATCGTTAATAATGTGAGCACCGGCTAGGATAGCCTTCCGTGCAACTTCCGCCTTATAGGTATCTACGGATATCGGAATATGCGGAGCCTGGAGCTGCAATGCTTCGATCACAGGTATGATTCGACTGAGCTCTTCCTCGGCACTGACGGTCTCCGACCCCGGGCGTGTGGATTCGCCTCCGATATCAATCAGATCTGCTCCATCCTCCATCATCTGTATCGCATGGGCAACTGCCAGATCTACCTGATTATAGCGTCCTCCATCGGAGAAGGAATCCGGCGTAACATTAAGGATGCCCATGATCTGTGTCCGTGTGCCAAGCTTAAGTTCAGCTGGCCCCCATGAATAGTCCCGTTCGTAAATGACTGGTGTGAGTGTCATGAAGTATACCCCGCTTTCTGACGGTACATACCCAGAAGTGCTGCTGTAACCGGGCCGATATGTCCGTTACTGATTATCGTTTCGTTTCCGTTCTGTCCTCGTAAAGTCGTAACCGGCACAAGCTCTGCTACCGAGCCTGTCAGGAATATCTCATCTGCTTCCTGCAGCTCATTCCAGGTATACAAGCCCTCGGCGCTGGCTAATCCCATATCAGCTGCAAGTTCCAGAACTGCTGCTCGAGTGATGCCTGGTAATATCCCCGTCTCGATAGATGGTGTATGGAGAACACCCTGCCTCACCCAGAATACATTGCTGACAATGCCTTCAGCCACATGACCTTCCCGGGTCAGCTGCAGGCCTTCCGCCCCTTGAGCAGGCTTACCGTATCCATTCAATTCCCGTTTGGCCAGGATGCTGTTCATGTAGTGCAGTGATTTGAAGCGTATATTGCCTTCAGGTGTGTTGCGAACCGTCGATAAGCACTGAAGCATTCTGCCCTTCTCGTATAAGGATGGAGAGGGCTCAGGTAATGCTTTTGCAAATACAATATGATTGGGTCGATCATAATCCCCCGAGGGCAATCCTAGCGCTGCTTCACCTGCTGAAACCGTGTATCGTACGTACGCATCTCGAAGCGCGTTTGCCTGCAGCAGACGATCGATCCATTCCTTCAGTTCCTCTACTGTCGTAGTAAATGGGATTCCAAGCTCCGCACAACCTGCGGCCATTCGTTCCAGATGGCGTTCCAGCAAGAAGGGGACGCCTTGATAAGTCCGAAAAGTCTCGAACAAGCCCAGTCCGTACAAAAAGCCGTGATCCGTTGCCGGAACCACGGCTGCCGCCATATGAACCACATTTCCGTTTATCGCGGCGTACTGCATTCCTATACCTTCACCTTCTGGGAAAGAAAGTTACGCAGCATCTGATGCCCATGATCTGTAATGATCGATTCAGGATGGAACTGCACACCCTCAATGGCAAACTCCTTATGGCGCAATCCCATAATTTCACCTTCTGCCGTCTCGGCTGTGATCTCCAGGCAATCCGGCAAACTGCTGCGCTCTACAATAAGGGAGTGATAGCGGGTTGCCGTAAAAGGGGAAGGCAGTCCGGCAAAAACAGACGTTCCATGATGATGCATTTCCGAGGTTTTGCCATGCATCATGCGATCTGCACGAATAACGCTGCCTCCAAAAGCCTGTCCAATGGCTTGGTGTCCCAGGCAAACGCCAAAGATCGGAATACTACCCTTGAAATGATCGATGACAGCCAGACTGATGCCTGCTTCATTCGGAGTACAAGGTCCAGGAGAGATCAAAATATGATCAGGTGCCAATGCCTCAATGCCTGCCAAGTCAATCTCATCATTCCGGCGAACCTCCACCGTCTCTCCCAGCTCACCCAGATATTGAACCAGGTTATATGTGAAGGAGTCGTAATTGTCTATAACCAGTATCATATTCTTGTTCCTCCTCTTCTTCCGTCATGTAATGACGGTTGCTTCAATTAGTATAGTTTGACTGCTTCCGCTTGCTCACTGTAGTTCACGGCCCTCATCATGGCTCTTGCCTTATTCCGGCACTCCTTGTATTCCCGATACGGATCAGAGTCAATAACAATGCCTGCGCCCGCTTGAACATAGCCGACTCCATCCTTGATGGCAAGCGTTCGGATGACGATGTTCAGCTCCATATTCCCACTGTAGTCCATCCACCCGATCGATCCTGTATAGGGACCTCTCCGCACAGGCTCAAGTTCCTCAATAATTTCCATGGTCCTTACTTTGGGAGCCCCGGTAATCGTTCCACCAGGGAAGGTGGCTGCAATGACATTGAAAACGGATAGACCATCGGCAAGTCTCCCCTCGACTTGGGAAACCAGATGCATAACATGCGAATACTTCTCGATGGTCATCAGTTCGGGTACATGAACTGATCCATAGGCTGCAATGCGCCCAATATCATTGCGCTCCAGATCAACCAGCATAATATGCTCTGCCCGTTCCTTCTCACTGTTCAACAGCTCAGCGGCCATGGCTTCATCCTCGGCTGCGTCACGACCTCTTCTCCGGGTGCCCGCAATCGGGCGTGCACTTACCTTGCCGTTATCCACTTTGACAAGAAGCTCCGGTGAACCACTCACCAGTTGAAAGTCTGGACTGCGAAGCATTCCCATATACGGCGATGGGTTCACAAGACGCAGCCATTCGTATATATGCTCGGCAGTGGACTGGAGTTGCTTTTCCTGCCGCAGCGAAAGGTTCACTTGGAACACATCACCCTGCCGGATATATTCCTGTACGGTGCGTACAGCCTGTTCGAAATCCTGTTGGGGAAATGATGTCTGCCATCCTTCCGTTTCCCTGTCCGCCTCTTCCTGCTTCTGCGCCTGCTGCATGTGCCTGCTGCGATGCTCCAATGCTTGCTGCTGCTCCTCTGCCTGAGCATAGCCCACAATGTGCAGCCATCGCTGCCGCATGGCTTCAGCTCGCTCTTCAGCTTCTGCATACAAGACTTGAAGGTGTGCCTCGTCCGATTCAGCTCTTAGCGGCAGATGGACCATGCAGTACAGTGCCTCTTGTTCATGATCATATGCCCAAAGCTCTTCAAAACGCATCCACCAGTAGTCAGGCAAAGCGGGATTGTCTTCAGCGAGCGTTGGCAGCTTCTCCAGTGATCTGGCTACGTCATAGCTGAGGTAACCTGCACTCCCCCCACCAAAATCAGGAGCCTCACTCACTTTAGGGGCAGTGTACGGAGCTGACCACCTTTTTAACACATCCAGCGGTTTACCCGTATCTGTGGACGTCAATCCTTTTTTCAGATCATAGATGACCGCTTCATGTCCCTTGCCTGAAATAACGGATACCGGGTGCAATCCCAGAAATGTATATCTTCCGCCCTTCCCGTTCTCCAGCACCATGGAATAGGGCGATGCTTGCTGCCAAGCTGCTTCCCATGTTAACGGTAAACCGCCATGAACCGGTCCCTCATCCGACTTGATCATGTACGGCATCATGGTCCATCCTTGTCTGGCCCACTCTGTCCAGTCGGCGTATGTTGTCATCAGGTGTGTCATTTGCGGTTAGCCGCCCTCCATCTGTCGCTAGTTCTATTGTCTGATAGTATACTAAAGCACCGCATCTTTTAAAAGCATTCAGCAAAAAATCCCCCATACCCAGCATGTGGGTACGGAGGATTGATATCATTATGCTTACACCTAAGCTTCGAAGTTGTATAGTGGTGTGCTGAGGTAACGCTCTCCGTTACTTGGCACGATAACAACAACACGTTTGCCTGCACCCAGCTGTTTGGCTACTTGCAGACCTGCACGAATCGCTGCACCGGAAGAAATACCGGACAGAATGCCCTCTTCCTTCGCAACTTGACGAGCCGTTTCGAACGCATCATCATTCTCAATGTGAATGATCTCGTCATAGATTTCCTGATCCAAAATCTCAGGAATGAAGTTCGCACCGATTCCTTGAATTTTGTGAGGACCCGGCTTGCCGCCTGCCAAAATTGGAGACGCGGCTGGCTCTACAGCGACGATTTTGATCGAAGGGAAGGCTTCTTTCAATACTTCGCCTGTACCTGTAATTGTTCCGCCTGTACCAATCCCTGCAACAAAGGCATCCAATGTACCACCAACAGATTGAATCGCTTCAACGATCTCCGGACCTGTTGTTTCACGGTGGATTTTTACGTTTGCTTTATTCTTAAATTGCTCAGCCATGAAGTATGTTGGGTTTTCCTTAAGCAATTCTTCTGCTTTTTTGACAGCACCGTTCATTCCCTCGGATCCTGGCGTGAGCACCAGCTCAGAACCATAGGCACGAAGCAAGTTACGACGCTCCAAGCTCATCGTTTCAGGCATAACAATGACAGACTTGTAGCCTTTGGCTGCAGCTACCATTGCAAGACCAATTCCTGTGTTACCGCTAGTTGCTTCAATGATGGTATCACCTGGTTTCAGCTTGCCTTCTTTTTCCGCTTCTTCTACGATGCTGATCGCAATACGGTCCTTAACGCTCGAACCTGGATTCTGATACTCAAGTTTCACGAATACTTCAGCACTGCCTTCAGGTACGATACGGTTGAGACGAACAAGCGGAGTACCTCCGATGAGTTCTGTTACGTTATTAACAACTTTAGCCATATGAATGCCCTCCTTAGTGGGATGAATAATACTTAAGTCCTGTTGCTTATATTGCGCGGCCGGAGCAGCCTCTTGATGTTATAGAAGAACTGCGGAAATCCTTTACTCCATCTGGCCCAAATGCATATCCATGGAATGGATCTGAGGTTTCCGAAGGTTTCTTAGGGTTAAACATTGCTTTTAATCCGAGTAAACGAGTAGGTATTTATTATTTTTATCTTATCAACGTTGCACGCCATTGTCAATATGAGTACTCAAAAAAATACTCTGTCCTGGGCCCTAAGCCTGTAGACAGAGTATTTTTTATCACGGTGCAGCATCCCAAATAACTATCCACCGATCAGTGAAAATCAGGAAGCAGGAATTTCGGCGATAATCACGGCTTCATATTTGTTGCGCAGCCTCTCTTCCACCTGGGGAAGTGGATCAGCCTGGCTCAGAGCCAGCTGCATCCGGATATCTTCACGTACCTCTTCTGCGGATTGAACCTGGGCATCCTGCTTATCGTTTAATTTGATAATGGCATATCCATCCTCGACCTGTACTGGCCCAGCAATATCACCAACATCCAATTGTTCAGCCAGGTTCATGACGTCTTCCGGCTGAAACGGATCATTCTGTTCAATCCAGCCAAGCCGCCCTCCAGCGTCACGGGTGAAGCTGTCTGTTGATTCTGCCTTTGCCATATCTTCGAAGTCTGCACCCTGCTCCAAATCATCCAGTAACGAATCGGCTTGCTCTTCATCTTCCACCATAATCATGGACAGATCGTATTTCTCGGGAGAGATGAAGTCCTCGCGATGCTCGTCCCAATAATGCTCAATGTCTGCATCCTTGACCTGAATGCCGCTCGTAGCGATTTTCTCCAATAAAAGCCGATAGCCAGCTTCCAGCTCAAGCTCTTGTCTCGTCAGGCCAAGCTGGGACTTCATCTCGTCAAAGTATGCCTGCTCCGAATCATAGCCATCCATCGCAACAGACAGTTCCTTCGCTATTTCCTCCGGAGTGACTGTCAGATCCCGATCAACAGCCTCCGCATAAACCGCTTTGCGGTTCAGCATCTGAAGGAGCATATCACTGCCATAACGCCGTTTCAGCGCATCGGTCCATTCCTTGTCCGTAATGACCTCTCCGTTAATTGTGGCAATGGCGCTTCCTTCCTCCTGACCTGTATCATGAGGTGCATCTGCATCATCCCGACCTGATCTCATACCCTGAACCACCATTACCGTCCCCATCACAAGCATGCCGAGCGTCAGGACAATTACAGCCGTCCACAGCCCTTTTTCCTGTCTCGTCATTCCGCGTCCCGTCCCCGCTTATATCAGTTCTTGGCTTGCTCTAGAATGGTCTCGAGTTGTTCTTTATTGAAATCATAAGCTTCATTGCAGAACTGGCACACCACTTCTGCTTGGCCTTCTTCTTCGATCAGCTGCTCCATTTCGTGCTGACCCAGACTGATCAACGTTGCTTCGACCCGTTCCCGGGAACATTGACAGCGGAAATGAATGTCCATTCCATCCATAACCTGTACATCCGGCAGTACACGCTTCAGCAATTCTTCCAGTTCAAGCCCTTGCTCCAGCAGCGTCGTCACAGCAGGCAACGTGCCGATAGCATTCTCAATTACGGTAATTTCATCGTCGGTCAGCCCTGGTAGCAGCTGTATAATGAATCCGCCGGAGACAATGACCGAATTGTCGGTATCTACAAGTACGCCAACGCCTACAGCAGAAGGTGTCTGCTCCGATTTGGCAAAATAGTATGTGAAGTCTTCGCCCAGCTCTCCCGAAACAATCGGTACACTGCCACGATAAGGTTCCTTCAGGCCAAGGTCCTTCGTTACATTCACGAAGCCTTCTGTGCCCACAACTCCTCTAACGTCAAGCTTACCCATACTGTTGCTTGGTAAATGCACATGCGGATTCGTCACATATCCACGAACTTCCCCTTTGGCATTCGCATCGGCAACAATCTGCCCAATGGGACCGTCTCCCTTGACTTGAATGGTCAGCTTCTCTTCACCTTTAAGCATTGCACCCATGATGGCTGCAGTGGTTACCGTACGCCCCATGGCAGCTGTAGCCGTGGGAAACGTATCATGTCTTCTGCGCAATTCCTCAACCAACTCTGTTGTTTGGACAGCAAAGGCTCTAACCCGTCCTTCCATTGCTGTACCGCGAATCAAGCGGTCCTGTTTGTTGTTTTCCAAGTCATTCAGCCTCCTTTGGCGTATACTATAGTATCTCTGATACACGTATATAAATTGAATGTGATATTCGTTCAACTTATAAACCCGTTCAATTTACAGAAAAAACGGCACAATACGTAAGACTGGTAAATCAGCCCGCTGCATGCCGTCTCTTTCCTTACCTTTCCCGGTTCCGCTCATAAATGATACGCAGCCCTTCCAGCGTAAGCAGCGGATCAACTTCCTCGATGCTGCGTGTTTCCTCCGCAATCAGCGGTGCAAGCCCCCCGGTTGCAATAACTTTGGGCTGTACGCCCATCTCTATACGAATGCGGTCAACAATGCCGTCGACCTGTCCAGCATAGCCATAAATGATACCAGCCTGCATGGCATGCACCGTATTGCGTCCTATAACCTTCTTGGGCTTCTCCAGTTCGATGCGAGGCAGCTTGGATGCCCGCTCATAGAGCGCTTCAGTGGCAATATGAATGCCCGGTACGATGGCTCCCCCAAGGTAGTTGCCCTTCTCATCAATACAGTCGAAGGTCGTCGCAGTGCCAAAGTCAACAACCACAAGTGGACCACCGTATTTCTCAACGGCTGCCACTGCATTCACAATGCGATCTGCGCCTACCTCACGCGGGTTCTCGTACCTTAGGTTTAGGCCTGTTTTAATGCCAGGTCCCACAACCATTGGCTTTTTGCCAACATATTTTTCACACATCGTTTCCATCACATGCACAAGCGGAGGAACCACCGATGAGATGATGACTCCTTCAATGTCGCGTGTTGATATATCCGACATATGAAATAAATTATAAATCAATACGCCGTATTCATCCACTGTGGACTGCCGGGACGTACTCAGACGAAAATGGTGGAGCAACGAACGGCCTTGGTACACGCCGAGTACAATATTACTGTTGCCCACGTCTACAACAAGAATCAAAGAGGTTCACCCCTCTTTCTTTTCGTTTAAATCTAGGCTGATATCAAGGCTCTCGAAAGAATAGGTTAACCTTCCAACCGAAATTACATCCACACCACTCTCGGCAATCCCCCGGATGGTATCCAGAGAGACATTACCTGATGCCTCCACCTTCACATGCGGAGCCTGTTTACGAATAACCGTAACAGCCTCACGCATCTGATCCGGATGCATATTGTCCAGCATAATGATATCCGCACCTGCCTGCAAGGCTTCGTTCACCTGGGTCAGATTCTCAGTCTCCACCTCAATAGTCATTGTATGAGGAATGACATCTCTTGCCCGCTTCACGGCTTCTGTGATGCCGCCTGCCCCTTTAATATGGTTATCCTTAATCATAACCGCATCGTACAATCCGAATCGGTGATTCGCCCCTCCACCGATCCGTACTGCATATTTTTCAAGCATGCGGTGTCCAGGGGTTGTTTTACGTGTATCCACCAATCGTGTAGAGAGGCCCTCTAATGCATCAACATATGAACGTGTGCGCGTTGCAATCCCCGACATGCGCTGCAGCAGATTGAGCGCCAGACGCTCACCTGTAAGCAGACTGTGGGTGCTTCCTTCCACTTCTGCCAGCGTTGTTCCCCGAGTAACCTCATCTCCATCTTGTACCATCGGTCTAAATACGAGCGATGGGTCTACTACCTGAAATACCAGTTCAGCTACCGATATGCCTGCGATGAACCCGTGGTCTTTGGCGTGAATAACTGCCTTGGATTGATGGCCTGCCGGAATCGTCACACTCGTAGTGACATCCCCTGCCCCCACATCCTCGCGAAGCCAGTTTTTGATGGATTCGATGAGTCCTTCATTATATCCGTTCAGTATCATGACATCAATTCCTCCACAATCGCTTGTTCTCTTTGCTGCAAACTATGCTTCTGCCAACCCGCATCATCACGAAGCGGGAAATCCTCACGGAAATGTGCTCCCCGACTCTCCTGACGATGTAATGCTCCACTGGTGACCAGCCAGGCACAGGTCAAAAGGTTGGCGTATTCCATCTCTTCCTTATGTGTCAGCAAATAATTGAAGATGTCCATTTCACTCTCCAGTTTATTCAAGGCACCCTGTAAGCCGGCACCGTTACGTCTCAGACCCACCTGACGGACCATCATCTTCTGCAAACGCAAACGCCGTTCCGAAATCGGCTGCTGCTCATTCCATTTTCTATTCCCGACACTATGCGGTGCAGGGGTTTCAATTTGAATTGAATTTAGCGGTGGCAGTGTTTGAATGCGTTCAACAATTCTGTGCCCAAATACAATGGCTTCAGACAATGAGTTACTCGCCAGACGATTGGCTCCGTGGACTCCCGTTGAGGAAACTTCACCACAAGCAAACAACCTTCCAATGCTGCTCTCCCCGTTCAAATCTGTTTTGACGCCACCCATCATATAGTGTGCTGCCGGAGCAACCGGAATCCAGTCTGTGGTCATATCCAGTCCGTACCGCATACATGTCTCATATATGGTAGGGAACCGGTGTTTGATTAACTCAGCCGATTCATGGGTGATATCCAGATACACAAATGTACTGTTCGTCGTCTCCATCTCACTAACAATTGCTCGTGCAACAACATCACGCGGAGCGAGTTCAAGCTGTGGATGATAACGTTCCATAAAACGCTCACCTTTGATATTTCGCAGAAACGCTCCTTCGCCCCGTACTGCTTCAGAAACCAAGAAGCGCGGAGCACCCGGATAACATAGGGAGGTCGGGTGGAATTGAATGAACTCCATATCGCGAATGACTGCACCTGCACGATATGCCATCGCAACACCGTCAGCTGTGGCAACCTCTGGGTTGGTTGTATAGCGGTACAATTGCCCTGCCCCACCGGAGCAGAGCACCGTAGCACGCGCTTTTACAAACACCTTGGTACCGTCAGACTTCTGAACCAATGCCCCTACACATTCACCGTGATCCGTGATCAAGTCGATGACAAAATGCTCATCCCAGACTTCAATACCTGAATGTGCACTTGCCTGAGCTGCAAGAGCCCTCACGATCTCGTATCCAGTCGCATCACCATTTGCATGCAAAATACGGCGGTGACTGTGCGCACCCTCCTGCGTCAACGCCAGCTCGCCGTTCTCCACATCAAACAATGTGCCCAGACGGATCAGTTCCTGTACTCCATCCGGGCCTTCGTTTACCAATGCTTCCACTGCCTCGCGGCGACACAGGCCCGCTCCAGCCACAAGTGTATCCTGCAGATGGTATGCAGGGGAATCATCCTCAGCGATTACCGCAGCGATGCCTCCTTGTGCATAGCGGGTATTGCTCTCCAGTAAGGACTTCTTCGTAATCATCAATATCTGATTATGTTTGCTTGCCCTGATGGCTGTATATAATCCGGCAATGCCAGAACCAATAACTAGTACATCCGTCTCCACAATGGGCAGCTGGGACAGATCAAAATCCACTATATATTGCGGTATCATCCTATTCACCTGTCTCGGAGCAAGAGTAGCGCATGCTACTTCACCAGTAACATGCGCTCTAGCGATTCTCTGGCTTTGTCGGCAACGGCCGGTGGTACATAAATTTCCGGCTTCATCGTTTCCAGGCATTTAACCAGTTTCTTCAGGTTGTTGACCTTCATGTTTGGACACACCAAGAACTTGGTGGCAAAATGAAACTGTTTATCCGGGCTATCCAGTCGCAGCTGGTACCCTGTACCATCTTCCGTACCCACGATAAATTCCTTGGCAGAAGAATTTTTACAGTATTCGAGAATTGCTGTCGTGCTGCCTACAAAGTCTCCCATCTCCACGACTTCCGGACGACATTCCGGGTGTACGACAAACTCGGCATTTGGATATTTGGCTCTCATCTCGACGACGTCTTTTACAGTCAGCATATCGTGAGTGTTGCAATACCCTTCCCAGATAATCATTTTTTTGTCTGTGTGCTGCTGAACATAATGTCCGAGGTTTTTATCCGGCACCCAGATAATCTCATCAGAATCAACAGATTGAATAACCCGGACTGCATTGGCCGATGTACAACAGATGTCGGTCTCCGCCTTGATCTCAGCCGAGGAATTGATATATGTCACTACTTTTGCATTAGGATGCTGCGCTTTCAGTTTACGCAGGCCCTCAACATTGACCATGTCTGCCATGGGGCATCCAGCACGTTCATCCGGAATGATAACCGTCTTGTTCGGGGCCAAAATCTTAGCGCTTTCACCCATAAAATGAACCCCGCAGAATACAATGACATCCGCATCCGTTTGTGCAGCTTTCTGTGCCAATAGGAATGAATCCCCACGGAAATCGGCTACTTCCTGCACTTCGTCACGTTGGTAATAATGAGCAAGAATAATAGCATTACGTTCCTTCTTCAACTCCATCAGCCGCGCTCGCAGCTCCCGGTTCATCTCAGCCTTGCGCTCTAAAGCCAGAGCTTCCACCTGTGATCCTCTCCTTTGACGGACGGCGCCATGCGCCGTTTCCTGTGACTATCTGCGTCGATATTTTCGCTTGAGAAACGAATCACAAGCGGTTTAACACCTAATGTACACAACGTTCACGACTCTGTCAATAAATGAAAAGGGCACAGAACAACACCCTAATCAACTGTTTCCTGCGTAGTTCGCGCTCTAGCTCGCAGTTATCATTATCTCTGCAATTTGAACAAAACGCACAAAAAAAGAGAGCCTCTCGGCTCTCTTTGATCTGTTCTCAGAATAGGTTCTGTTAGACATTAAGACGTTGGCTTCGTACCACCATCATCTGGATCATTACTGTTGCCTTTATCCAGATTCGGAGCATCGTTAGGGATATCTCCGGCAGGTGGTTCAGGTGTTTCGTCTTTGCCTTGAATGCGAACACGCACATCACCGATGTTATCGACGATTGGTTCTCCGCCTTCACTTGGCGTACCTTCGTTATCATTATCGCTCTCCGGTTTTGGAGTCAAGGAACCTGTCTCGATCAATTGTTTGATCTGATCCATCTCCAGTGTCTCCACTTCAAGCAATGTTTGAGCGATCAAGTGCATTTCTTTGGAATGTTTTACGAGCAAGTCCTTACATTTCTCGTAACATTCATTGATAAAGCGCTGCATTTCCTGATCGATCTCATAAGCGATGGAATCCGAGTAATTCTGTTCATGGCCGATATCCCGTCCAAGGAATACCTGTCCTTGTGAACTTCCGAATTGCATAGGTCCCAATTTTTCACTCATACCGTACTCCATTACCATGCTGCGAACAATACCTGTCGCTTGCTGGAAGTCACTGTATGCACCAGTACCAATTTCACCAATGAACAATTCTTCTGCCACACGACCCCCAAGGAGTCCTGTAACTTTGTCCAAGAGCTCTTGCTTGGTAACCAGCATACGGTCTTCTTTTGGCAACATGATTACATATCCACCCGCACGTCCGCGCGGAATGATGGTCACTTTATGTACCATATCGGCATGTTCCAGGAAGTATCCTACAATGGTATGGCCTGCTTCGTGATAAGCAACGATTCGTTTCTCACGATCACTGATGACACGGCTTTTCTTCTCCGTACCTACGATGACACGGTCAATCGCCTCGTCAACTTCTTTCATGGAAATGTCTCTCCGGTTACGGCGTGCCGCAAGCAATGCCGCTTCATTCAGGAGATTCTCGAGATCTGCACCAGAGAAGCCTGTTGTACGCTTCGCAATAATGTCCAGTTTCACATCTTTTGTGAGTGGTTTGTTGCGGGAGTGTACTTTCAGTACCGCTTCACGACCTTTTACATCAGGGCGGTCAACCGTAATTTGACGGTCAAAACGGCCCGGACGCAGCAAGGCAGGGTCCAGAATGTCTGCACGGTTCGTTGCAGCCACGATGATAATACCCTCGTTAGCTCCGAATCCGTCCATTTCAACGAGCAACTGGTTGAGCGTTTGTTCACGTTCATCGTGACCACCGCCAAGGCCAGCACCACGCTGACGACCTACAGCATCAATCTCGTCAATAAAGATGATACATGGGGCGTTTTTCTTTGCATTTTCGAACAAGTCACGTACACGGGATGCACCGACACCGACAAACATTTCGACGAAGTCAGAACCCGAGATACTGAAGAACGGCACACCCGCTTCACCTGCAACGGCACGAGCAAGCAACGTTTTACCAGTACCCGGAGGCCCCACGAGCAATACGCCCTTAGGAATCCGTGCACCTACAGCTGCGAATTTGCGAGGATCTTTGAGGAAGTCAACGACCTCAACAAGCTCCTGCTTCTCTTCGTCCGCACCTGCGACGTCTTCAAATGTAACCCGCTTCTTCTCTTCGTTATAGAGACGGGCACGGCTTTTACCAAAGTTCATTACTTTACCGCCGCCGCCTTGCGCCTGATTAAACAGGAAGAAGAACAGCAGGAACATAATGATCAAAGGAATAAAGGATGTCAGAAGTGTCAGCCAGATGCTGTCACCTCTCATTGGCTCCTGATTTAACTTGAAATTATTAGCTTCACTTGCCGCTACAAGCTCACTAATCGCTTCATCCGTAGGAGGAATGTACGTTGAGAAATTTTCTGATTTGGCTTCGCTAGGCTTCTCTCTATATTGACCGGTCACAAGAAAAGACTGACCGTCGAATTGAACCGTCAATTCCGAGATGTTGTTCGCCTTAACCGCCGTGCGCAACTGATCATATCTAGGATTATCTGTGGCTTCGCCGCCATTGCTGACGAACTGCACTATGCCCACCACGACTAAAAAAAGAATCAAATAAAAACCAGAATTCCGGATGAACCGATTCATCCCCTACCTCCTCTCGAGACACTTTAATTATTTTAACATAGCCCGACATGGCTTCTCAACAGAAGGCACGAGCAGAACTGGGCTTGGAACTAGCATGCTTATTAACTGCTGTATACTTCCGGTTTCAAAATCCCGATGTAAGGGAGATTTCGGTACTTCTCGGCATAATCCAAACCATATCCGACGATGAATGCGTCAGGAATGTCAAAGCCGGTGTAATGAGCTTCAAGCTCCACCTTGCGGCCTGAAGGTTTGTCAAAAAGCGTAACCACGCGCACCGATTCGGCACCGCGATTTTGAAGCAGTTCAATCAAATAGCTGAGCGTAAGTCCACTATCGATAATATCCTCGACAATGAGAACCTCACGGCCTTCAACCGAGACGTCGAGATCCTTGATGATCTTAACAACGCCTGACGATTTGGTGGATGCTCCATAACTTGATACTGCCATGAAATCCATTTCAACAGGTACCGTTATGTTTTTAACCAAATCAGCCATAAATATAAACGCACCCTTGAGCACACAAATGACCAAAGGATTGCGACCTGCGTATTCGGCACTTAGTGTTGCGCCTAATTCCTTGACTTTACTTTGAATTTCTTCTTCACTGATCAATACTTCCTGAATGTCGTTCTGCAACTGTGCGAACCTCCTAAGTTATACTATGAAAGCCTTACCTGAACCATAACCACTACCCCTGAATCGCTGAATTGCCTACAGTCATGTACAGGATGGCGGAAGTATCCTCCTTCACCGGTGCAATATTCGACCGGCGAACACCCGGCAACCAGACAATGTTGCCTGCTCCGTCACAAACCACGGGAATACGCGGACGGACAGAGGGTGGGATTTTTTCATCAATGAAAATATTTTTCACCTTTTTGCTTCCGTTTAATCCCATGACTTTCATGGTATCTCCAGGTAACCGTGAACGCACAACCAGCGGCATGAGCAGTTGATCCGCATCAAATGCGGCCTGATCTGCCGTTTCCGGTACAAGATAGTCCTCGGGACTCATAGGAACGATCCGAAGATATCGGTCAATCTCCCTGAGTGAAAGCTCATAAGTTCCGTTCCATTGCACGAGACGATACTCGAAAGATTGATCCTGTACGTCTGTCCGTAAGCCAAAGGAAACCAGATCATACTCCCGGGTACAAGCGAGTGTCTGTCCTAAATCTAGGCTCCAGGTCTTCGCATAAGGCTCTATCACCTTGCGGCGAATGGTTTCGATACGGGTAAAGTCGACAAAATCACTGTCCAAAGGCAGATAATTCAATATTAGTTTAATCAACCTTCGTTGTAAAGCGACATGTAACTTCAAAAAGGAAGGCACCTCAAAGGTTTGCCTTCCGCCGTTCACCTGCACTAGACACCTGTATGCGTCATATGCACCTTGCTCCATGAAATCGTCTTCATCGCCCACAATTTCGGCAAGCCGATTCAAAGACGGCGTGAGCTGTCCATTATATTGCCCCAAATAAGGAAGCACATCCAAGCGAATGGCATTGCGCCGATATTTACGCTGGGAATTGCTTGCATCATTAAAGTACAGAAATCCCTGAGTATTACAAGCTTCTACAAGGTCTGTCTTGTTTATACGAAGACATGGGCGAATAAGTTCCACATTTTTTTCACGGCGTTTAAACTTCATTCCAGACAGTCCGGTTAACCCGCTGCCACGTAATAAATGAAGCATAACGGTCTCGGCCTGATCATCCGCATGATGTGCCAGAGCGATGCTTGCCGCACCATATTTGTCAGCTACCTCATGCAGAAATGCATACCGCCTATCGCGTGCAGCTTCCTGGGATCCCTTCCCTGTAAGCTTCATATAGGAAGGAATATCGGCCTTCACCCATTCAAATGGAATGTTCAGCTGTGCTGCCATTTTCCCGACCATTTCGGCTTCTTCATCGGATTCTGCGCGGAACCCGTGATGCACATGAGCACAGACCAGATCCAGCGGAACATGTCTTGTACTGATCTCATGCATAATATGCAAAAAAGCCACCGAGTCCGGTCCGCCCGATACAGCGACGATAATCCGATCCCCGGGAACCCATAACTGATGCTCTTCCGCTGCCTCCAGCACATGATTCACCAGCTCGTTCCAGCGTAAAGCCCTCATACCTGTTCCTCATTCCTTGCGTTATGTATATGCACCTATAAAAATTAAAAACGCAGTGCATAGATGAGTACCCCAATAAGTAATATAACGGATACAGCGAATGCATTTTTCAGCCAGCGTGGTGTAGTGCTTGATGAACGCCGGCGAAGAGGTGTAGGCCGGGCCA
Organism: Paenibacillus sp. 7523-1; assembly: GCF_002276415.1. Lineage (NCBI taxonomy): Bacteria > Bacillati > Bacillota > Bacilli > Caryophanales > Paenibacillaceae > Paenibacillus > Paenibacillus sp. 7523-1. The sequence goes on from NZ_NPBR01000032.1 coordinate 24,025, forward strand.
TCATGTCTTTCCAGGCTTTGGCTGCTTGTCCGGCATCCCGGAACTGTCCCCGAAGAGCCTGAATCGTCCAGTTACGAAACGGTCGCAGCCTTTCGCTTCGCTCCACCAGAGCCGTGAGCTGATTGACACTCCGCAGTTGTGGCAATCCTTCGGCAGCCAGCGCCTTGAGTGCTTCCCCCTCCAATACGTGAATCAGTAACAGAGCAAAAGCAAAAACATCGTAGGTGCCATCTGCTGTTCGGCTTCCGCCATTCCAGAAGCCCCTGTCATACCATTCGGTAAACTGTTTCACACTTCGCCCAATTGACGTTACTCCACCATAATCAATGAGCTCCACTTGACCATAATCGGATACCAGTACGTTCTGAGGCTTAAGATCACCAAACACCCATCCCGCCTGATGTAATTGTGCCAGCTTCTGCAAAAGTCTAAGCCCAACCAGCAGTGTCCAGTCCGTCCCTTGACGCCTGATGAAGTGGTGAAGAGCTTCACCCCGAACATAACGCATCACATAAAAGGGAATATCCCGTCCCTGAATGGCATAATCGTCCACATCCTTGAGATAGGAAGGAATACCACTCTGCTTCAGGGCCTCATGATTACGCTGTAGCTGAAACGATTTGAGCACATTGATCTCTGATTGCAGATCGAACGGATCAAATCCCATCTTAAGTGCATAGTGCTTGCCATTCTCACCCCGCTGGACAAGAAAAACGATGCCGTTGGCGCCTTTGCCCAGCAGCTTGCGAATCGTATAACGGCTGCGATTCCATTTCCCCGTAATTACTGTTCCTGGCGGGAAAGAGGCATCAGACAACGTTGTCACCGAGCATCCCTTCTCTTTCAATGCGATAGTTCCCTTCTATTTCCTGCTGTCCCTCCAGTGTACCATAACGGTAAAAATCAATCACCTTCTGAATCGCAGGACCTGTCGGGGTCGCACCCTTCATCTGCAGACGTCCAAACAGCGAACGGACACTGCCCAGATCCGATGTCCAGTTAATATCCATCACAGCCTCTTCTCCACTATGGCGGCCCGGGAAATGAAATACCGAGAGCTTGCTCTGCCCTACACGCGACTGCAAGCTCAACATCAAATCCCGGATTCCTTCTTCAACTGCAGCGAGCTTCGGCTTCATGCTTGCACTTACATCGATCAACAGGATCACCTGAAGAGGGCTCGTTTCAGCCAGGTTATCTATTACTTCTACTACCTGAGCACGCTGTGCAGGTTCAAGGTCCGTTACGGTTTTGGACACCTTCTCTCCCAAAATTTGTGTTAACTCTCTATTAACCGCCTGCTGAATGGTCTGAACCACTGTTTTCCTTGTCATCATCTGCATCGTATGGGCAAGCTGCCTTGTGCCGACAATCTGGCTGATCCCCCCTCCGGCTTTTGCAATATCCTCAATCTCCCGGCTGCCCAGTTCACCAATGGTTCCGTAATCGATCACACCAACTACATTGACCGTGATTCCCTCTTCACGGGCTTCCGCTGCTGCCAGTACCGGACTTGTACCTACATTAGAACAACCGTCGGTGATCAACAAGATCTGCTTCATCCGAAATCCCTCCGTTTTTCGTTACTCTCCAATTCTATGACTAGCATTGCCAGAATGAAGAGACTTCAAACAGAGAACGATGCAATTAACTTACTGTACGGGGACGCTCCATCCGGTTAATGCCCGGTACACGCAATGTGGCCCATTCGGGACGGTAGTGCTCTACTTTTCCTACAACGACAGTCATATCATCCAAAATCTCATGCTGCTGATATCGAATCACGCTCTCAAGCAGGCAGTCTGCTACCTCCTGCGGATCGTCACTATCAATCTCCTGAATGAGACGTTTCATCCATAGCTCCTTGTTAACGGCATACCCTGGGGCATCATAGATTCCATCCGTCATCATAATCAATATATCGCCCGGTTGAAGCTGTACAGTGACCAAATCCACTTCGATATCTTTAATAATGCCAATGGGCAGGTTGCTGGCCGATACCTGAATAACCTCCTGTCCTCGTTTAATAAAGCTCGGAGTTGAGCCGATTTTCATAAATGTGGTCTCTGCCGTATATTCATCAATTAGAGCCATGTCCACCGTGGCATACATCTCTTCAGGAGAGCGCAGCATCAGCACAGAGTTCACGGACTTGATCGCCAGCTTCTCATCCATGCCCGATTGAAGCAGCTGTTCCAGAATATTTAACGCGGCACTGCTCTCCATGCGCGCACGTTCCCCGTTGCCCATACCATCACTGAGTGCCACCGCAAAGGTACCATTCCCCAGTTCAACCGTGCTGAAGCTGTCCCCGGATAACAAATCTCCCCCTTTGGCAGCCGCAGCTACCCCTGTAGTCACCTCATAGGTTTTGGCTGATCCAAAGGTGACGGTTGCGAGACCCTGACGGGGATCCGTCATCGTCTCATGAAGAACAGCAATATGCTCGTCCAGAACATCCGAGATCAGCGGCGCAATCATCTTCCGGCATTCATCAAATCCCCTCGTATAGGCATGAACAATCTCGATTTCCACATTGCCTGCTTCCAGATTGATAATCTCAATCGAATGAATGGACAGGCCCAGCGACTCCAGCGCATCCCGAATCTGTTCCTCCTGCTGTACCATCTCCTCACTTTCCCGTTGGATTTCTCTGGCCAGGTCCTCCATCACCTGGGATACTCCGGATAATTGCTCGGCAACCAGCTGCCGGCTGTCCACAATCTGACGCTTCCACTGCATATTATGCTGGTAGAGCCCATATTGGGCACGCATAACCTCAAGCACCTCCTCCGGTTTGGCACATACCCTGTTCCACTCCACTGGGATTTGTTTACCCGACATCTCCGGATTGGCCTCAATGGAACTCATCACATCTGTCATGTATTTATAGGTTTGAATAAACTTTGCATCCCAGCACTGTGCACGTTTAAAGCACCCTGCGCACGTTCCCTCTGCTACCGCATTCATGAAATGCTCCATGCCGCCTTCATTCTGTACCGGTTCCCCCGTACCGGACATCTGATCGAAGCTGCGGGAAAGCTGGCGGAATACCTGCGAGAAGCGGGTCACCCGTTCTGCCGTGATATCCCGAATTCGCTTCGCATATTCATGCTGCGATTTGGTATGATCCTGTGTACCTGGCACATATTTGGATATGGCCGTCATCATGCTTTTAGGTGTAAGCATGAACAGAACAATGGCTGCACACGTCTCCCATAGGGAATTCATTACATCACCTGGACCGCCCAGATAAATGGATAGAATAGATGAGCCGAGCAGCATCCCCAGTGCAACGCCTGCTCGTTTGCCCTCTCTAAGCATACCCGCCAGCATCCCGGCAAAAGCGAGCAAACTCATTTGGTACACGGCGGACATGTCAGCGAGACTCAAAATAAGCCCAGTAATAACCCCAACGGATGCCCCCAGGGGGGCTCCGCCCACCAGCGCGAAGATCAGAATTAAATAACGAGAGAGCATATGCTCTACGGAAAGGGATTGAATGGTCCAACCCACTGCGCCTGTCATAACGGAAGCCAACAATATGATCAGGCAGAGGATCTCCTCGCTCTTTAGGTTGAATTTCTTTTTGCGGTACGTAAAAATCGGTATGGCTTGTATAAAAACCAGGGTAAGCACAAAGCTGAGTACGGAGTCCATCGTGAGCATTAACATGGCGTACCAGCTGAAAGACGGTCCAATGACGACCGCGAACAACTTGACCATAAAAGTAGTCGTAAACACCATTGTTGGTGCATAAGATAATTCAGCACGGTCATAAGACTCCAGCCCTCTGAACAAGAGATAGAAGATCGCCATCTCAGACGCAACGATAAGTGGAACCGGAAACGGGGCAAACAGGCTCCCCGCCAGCAAAGCGGCCCCAACTGGAATAATGTAATCCCTACGCATGAAGGCAATCACCGCGAAGTACGCAATTGCAAAGGGCGATAGTTCATTCAGGATCATGGCCTTACCCAATAAAAATCCCATAAATGTAAGGAGCAGCACCCATTTGCGTGCAGCAACGAACTGGACAGCCTTGCGGGAGGTAATCCACTGTTTGAGACGTACGGACAACTCCTCCCGAGCTTCTGTACTCCCTTTACCAGCTTTCATTCCCGGAAATTGAATGACATTCCACTTTTCCATCATCCCAAAGGCACCCCATTCGATTATTTGTTTTCGTGTTTCATTCTCGATGGTTCTGATTATAGATAGATTAGAAGACGTAGTTTGTCATAATAGGTGGATAGGGTTCAAAAAGTTTACGACAAAAGAAACAAGCATGGCGCGGAGGAGCGAAACCCCCGGCCTTATTGTCATTCCATCCTTCACAGCCTGGTCCACCGCGGACGGGGTTGTCTGATTTTGAATGGCATTTGTTCTGCATTCAACTTGAATTGAACGGGATACCTGCGGAATGGCATGGAAACGTGTCGGTAAAAAATGGTAGACGACAAATGTTCTTATTTCCTATGGTCCTTGTGCGAAAAAAGTGCATCTGTGGAGCACTACTTTACAAGAAAAGCCAGGAATCCAGTGGAACGCGCATAGGCGACGGTAAACCCCAAAAAGTATGCGTAGCAACAGACTAAAAAAAAGGACAAAACGCAAAAAAGCCGTCGACCCTTACGGGTTAACGGCTTTTCTTATATTTTAAATCAGGTTGATACAGATTACACGCGCTTAGCTCCACGGCCTCCGCGTTTGCCCTCTGTGTTCTTCTTGAGCGAAGAGATCCGCTCTTCACTATCTTTCAGGAAGCGTGACATTTTATCCTCAAATGAAGGTTTGCCTGCTGCGGGCTTGAAAGAACGGCCTCCACGGTCGCGGTTAAATCCACCGCCGCCGCCACGGCCTTGGCCGCCACTTGGGCCTCCACCGCTGAATCGTTCGCGATCTCCTCCACTGCGTTCCGGTCTTGGAGCTCTTGGGGGTCTAGATTGTGTTTGTTGCTCAACCGGTTTGTCAACAGCTTGCTTAATGGAAAGTCCGATTTTGCCATCCTTGTCAACGTTGATGACCTTCACTGTAACGACGTCATTAAGTTTCAGGTGGTCGTTGACATCTTTGACATAATTGTCGGCGATTTCCGAGATGTGAACGAGACCCGTGACACCTCCTGACAGATCCACAAATGCTCCAAAATGCGTGATGCCTGTCACCTTGCCCTCTAACTTGGTGCCCACTTCAATTGCCATAGAATAAAATGATCCTCCCTTAAAAATATACAACCCGATTTTTTAGATGCCAAAATCAATGCTGTGCTAAATGTAATTATACCTTATGCCGCAAACCAAGGTCAACAGAGCTCTACCCCGCAGGGGAGCCTATTTTTTACAGTATAACGGCTTCAGATATATGGATAATAATTCTTGCTCAGTCATGAGCGTAATTCCATCAGTTCCCTGACTCTTCAACCTGAATTGGCGTCTCTTCAGGCAGGTAATAACCTTTTTTCCGCGCCAGCTGTCCTATGTATTCAGGGTCCTTCAACCGACTGACTTCATACTTCAACTGATCCAGCTTCTTCTGCGTCTCTTCCTTCGAAGTCTGCTGTGCGGCCAAGTTTGAACTCTTGTCCGAAATCTGTGCATTCTGTACGAGGAACGTATATCCTGCCCAAATAACAAATACAATGACGAATGTCATCCAGAGCATGAGGCGTCTTTTTGCCCCGGCAGATTTCCCTTGGCCTGTTGGGGCTGTAGATCTCCCCACAGGTGTTTTACCCATTTTTGGACCTCCTTAAAACCAGCGTTTCCATATCGCTGCAATACTTGAACCCGCACGGATTATCCAACGGGGCGTTACCCAATGTTTCAGGAGCGGCCTAAACATCCAGCGGAACAACTTACCGAAAGGTACCAAACATTGCAATACCAGCTTGCCCAGGAATATCAGTATCGCGAGCACAAAACCCAATATCACGCGAACTAGCTTGTATAGTCCCTTCGCTGGCATAACGAACAGGATGTTAAGGATATGTCCACACCAATGAATAAGTGTTCTTGCGAGTTTAATTAACATTACCACAAAACGCTGGGTTGTAACACTTAAAAGCCAAAAATAGAAGCAAACCCCTATAATTAGCCCCAAAAAGACATAAAACCGCAGCTGTCCGTGGTTTCCGGCGTACAGCATCCGGAAAACGAACAGCGCGGAAGCAACCCAGTACAACAGGTCAAGCGTGTGCATGCTCCATCTCGGGAAGCGCAGCTGACCGGACAGTACCCGGTAACTGTCGTAGGCCATACCCATTACGATTCCCGACAACAGCATCCATGTTAATGTGATCCACTGCGTGTCCAGACTCATCGGAACATCTTGCCGAACAGGCCTTTACTATTCTTGTTCTGGGAACCGGGGTCCAGATATTGCAGAGAACTGACTGTGCCTTCAATAGATAGCAAACCTTCCTCCAGGCTCAAGTTTTTGATATGTAAATTGTGCCCCCGGATGGTCAGATGCCCAAGTTCAGTCTGCAGCAAAAATTCCTCACTGTCGAAGCTCTCTACATTGGAGACACCTGTCAGATCCAGCAGTTTGCGATTTTGCATGCTCAAATGATGCTGTTTCGGTTTACCGTGCTCAACCATGGCATGTACCCCTCCTTCTTACACCTAGCTTATGGAGGCGAAGGCGGGAATAGAACCAGGGATCATGAAGGAAATGCTTCCGCTTATCCAAGTACAAAAGCACCCTTCCTATATAGGAAAGGTGCTTCTATCTCACTTACTTTCATTCACAAAAGAGCATATCGGGCAGATGATTACCAGTTCAGCCCGTTATCCTTGGCGATCGGCTCTTCCTTAACCAAGGTATAGAGGCTGCTCGCCTCATCCTTCTTGGTGCTCTCAGCAAGACGTTCCACCTTCACGGTGACCAGCTTCTGACCGAACTGAACCGTCAGCTCATCGCCCACTTTAACAGCAGCGCTTGGCTTTGCTTCACGTCCGTTAATCAGAACACGTCCCTGTTCGGAGACGTCCTTGGCCACAGTACGGCGTTTGATCAGCCGGGAGACCTTCAGGAATTTATCAAGACGCATTATTTTACGGCTTCTTTAAGTTTGTTGCCTGCTTTGAATGCAGGAACAGTGGACTCAGGAATAACGATTTCATTCCCTGTTTGTGGGTTACGTCCGGTACGACCGGAACGTTTGCGGGTTTCAAAAGTGCCAAAGCCGATCAGTTGTACTTTGTCTCCGCTTGCGAGTGCATCTGTAATTTCTCCCAAGAAGCCGTTCAATACGGACTCAACGTCTTTTTTAGTCAAACCGCTTTTGGTGGAAATGTTGTTAATCAGATCTGTTTTGTTCATTTTTAAAAGCCTCCCAAATTAAAAAGAAAGTATCTGCGAATCCTGGCAATCCGCTTGATTGCCGCGGCTTTCGCGCAAGGTTACTACACATGTATTCTGGCTTGGATTCTGAATTCCTGCCTCGGCCAGCGACTTTTTTTGGCTGATGATGAACCTGTACCTATGGAAAGTCTAAGTCCAATACACGGAATGTTGTCCGATCAATCAGGATTAACCCTAATCCAAACATGAACACATGTTCGTATAGCATATCATACCATTGAAAAACATGGAACAAGGATATTTGAACAGTTTACTTGGTTTACCCTGTTACAGTCCAGCCTTCTTCGCCGCTTGCCAGAATTGCTCCATCTCTTCGACGTTGCTATCTGCAGGTGTCCGTCCAAGTTCACGAAGCCGCTCCTCAATATATTGGAAGCGCTGAGTGAACTTGCGGTTGGTAGCGGCAAGAGCTTCCTCCGGATCCGTATCAATGAAACGAGCCACATTGGCCGTAGCAAACAGCAAATCGCCCAGTTCCAGCTTCCGCTCCTCAGCCGATTGATTGCTTTGCACCGCTTCTTTCAGTTCTGCCAGTTCTTCTTCAATCTTGGCAAATACACCATTCACATCATCCCAGTCAAACCCAACCTTGGCTGCTTTCTTCTGGAGCTTGTAGCCTTTCATCAAGGCAGGCAAATCGCGGGGAATACCATCCAGCACCGAAACGGTCTGTTGATTGATCCCTTTGCGCTTCTTTTCCTCTGCCTTCATCTGTTCCCAGTTCTGCAGTGCTTCATTCGCATTCTCGGCCTGATGCTCGCCAAATACATGAGGATGACGGAAAATGAGCTTGTCATTAAGCCCTTCAATGACATCATATACATTGAAGGTGCCCACTTCCTCTTCCATCTGGGAATGCAGCAGAATCTGCAGCAATAAGTCCCCAAGCTCCTCTTTCATGTGGTCAGGATCATCTTCATCGATCGTTTCAATGACCTCGTACGTCTCTTCAATCAGGTTCTTGCGAATCGACTGATGGGTCTGCTCCTGATCCCATGGGCACCCACCCGGGCTGCGAAGAATATTAACGATTTCATGCAACCTTGCAAAAGAGCGACGTCGCAGGGCATCATCCGTGTTTTTCGGCACATAAATAAGGGAGAGGTTTCCGTAACCTTCAATCCGGTCCAGCTCATGAAGCGGTACCTTGTGAATGATCTCCTGATCCTGTACACCGAGGGCGTGTCCAACAAATACCGGATAGTCATCTGGATATACATCCATCAGGCATAGCTTCACATCGGACGCAGTAAACACATCATAAACCTGCCCAATCAAGGTATGCAGCTGAGGCTGCACTAGCTCCGTGCTCAGGCTGCTCGCATCGAGAAGTTGGAAGCCTTCAATGGGATCAAATCCGAGACGGATAAAGGCTTCATCCAGAAAACTCTCTCCCCCCATGACACGAAGTGAGATACCCATTTGCGGGCAGCGTTCCTTAAGCAGTCGTACACTCGCCTCGGCCACCATCGGATGGCCTGGCACAGCGTAGACAATCTCGGTTCCTGGCTCTCCCTGACGGGCAGCCTCAATGAGGCGATTGGCAATCTCGTCATAAACCTCCGGGAATGATGCTTTCGCCTCGTAGATTGCATCAAACGATGTCATCTCCAGCCCTTCCTGCTTCAGGTCATTCAACACAGGATGATCCAATGTGCGGACATACAGCGTAGCCGCTTGTTTCATTTTCTTGATAATACCTACTGTCAGCTGATCTGCATCTCCTGATCCAAGACCAACGACGGTCAAAGCTGCTGCGCTCATTTTCAAGCCTCCATCCGAACCATTCTGCAGAATGCCTCCCATTGTTACACTGAAATGAGGAACATACGCAGAACAGCGCTCTATAATTACACGTATTATAACAGAATCCGTGGATATCCAATAATTTCACACGCAAAAGGGTGAGACAGGGCTACCGCAGGACATGCAGCCTGCGAAGCCATTTGGCCAGGCGCGGTCCAAGCTTCGGGATCGCGGCCAGATCTGTGGCGGTCAGCAGCCCGGTACGGGCTGACGCCAGCAAGAACACGGCTGCGCCTGCCGCTATGCCAAGCAGGCTTATGCCTACCGCGGCCAGCCTGCGATCGGTCGCGACGCCCATGCCGCCGAGCACCGCTCCGGCAGCCCAGGCCATGCCTGCCGCCGCCACGCTCATGGCGGCGATCACCAGCGCCGGCTTCACCAGGACGGCGCCAGGGGCAGGGCGCATCGCGGTACGCCGCGCCAGCAGCGCCACATTCAGGCCAGCCGCCAGCATATAGGCGACTGCGCCTGCCAGGGCCGCGCCGCTGATGCCCAGCGCAGGCACAAGCATGACGTTCAGCAGCGCCTTGACGCCTGCGGCGGCCAGCATGCTGAACGCGGGTGCGCGCACGGCGCCGAGGCCCTGCAGCAGCGCCGCCGCAATGATGCTGACGGTACTGCCTGCTGCCGTCAGCGCCATATACCGCAGAGCTTCGGTGCCTGCGGCATCACCGTACAGCATGCGGTTGATCGGTTCTGCCAGTACCGCCAGACCGGCGGATGCAGCCAGACCGATTAACCAGAACCAGCGCAGCGCGATGCTTGCCTGCTGCCTGACGGCTTCTGGCCCGCCCTTCAGGCGAGCTTCGGCCATCGCCGGAATGAACAGCACGGATAGCGACGTAGCAAGCATCGTCACGAGCTGTACAAGCGGCAAGCCCCGATTGTAAATTCCGAACGACACCATGGATTCGACCTCATCCAGCCCTTCACTTTTTAGAAGCCGGGGCACCGTGAAGGTATCCACCAGGTTCATCAGAGGTACAGCGAGCGAACCCAGACAGACGGGAATGGCATATACCAGCAAGGTTCGAATCCATTGACCATTGGTGGGAAGCTTCTCCGCTTGAAGGCCTTCTCCTGTCCATTGCTCCGGTTGTCCCTCCCTGGCTCCCGATCTCTGCAAGCCATCCAGCTCTTCTTGGGATAGTTCAGTTTTCCTGCTCTTTCGCCGCCTACTGTACACATAGGCGAGCATGGTGATTAACCCCACGAATCCACCGGCAACGGAACCCAGCATGGCTCCGGCAGCAATGGTCTCCAGTGATGCATCCCGCTTCATCAACCATAGCAGCAGTACAATCATTACCGTCACACGAATCGTCTGCTCTACGACCTGTGACACAGCGGTCGGAACCATCTGCTGTAAACCCTGAAAATAGCCACGAAGTCCAGTCATTAACGGGACAAATAGCAGTGCGAGCGCCGCTGCCCGAATAGAAGGCATGACATGTCCATTACCAATCAGTTGACCTATAAGTGGTGCACCGATGTACATCAGTATGGCCAGGACTAATCCGATGCTTCCAAGAAGTATCGATGACAAACGGATAATCCGTTTGCCCTCCTCGGGCCTCCCCAGCGCATGCTGTTCAGCAACAAATTTGGATACGGCAACAGGCAGTCCAGCGGCAGCGATCGTAATAATAAGCATATAGAACGGATATACCGTGTTATAAATACCAAAAACACCGTCGCCCCCTAGATTCTGTAACGGAATCTTTTGAAAAGCACCGATGATTTTAGAAATAATGGCAGCAAGGCCAAGTACAAATGCACCCTGCAGCAATCTTGAGCCAGTAGTAGACGGCTGTTTCATAAGTCCCTCCTACAGTTATCCAAGCGATTATATCCAGTAAGCATACTTTGCTATTATACCTGCCCGAAGCCGCACAGACTAACCTTCTGTTAAAGTTCCCTTTGAAGCCCCCTACATCTGCTCTTAATTCAGCCTGCGTATTATGCCTTTTTAAATGCAAAAAACTCCTGTCTGCCGGAAAGGCACCAGGAGTTGATCTGCTATTTATTGTTCCATCTGTTTGCCAAGGAAGCCAGCAGCCGTCTCAGCCATTTTAACTTCCATCTGGGACATTTTCACGGATTCATCCTTGTTGTACAGAATGACGGTTCCAATAGGGTCTCCACCCGAAATGATGGGTGCAATGACGAAAGAGGATAATGTTTCATCATGATCCTTGCTGATCTCATAGGAGCCACTACCTGTCTCAAGAATGGTCTTGCGATTTTCCATGCAGCTCTCTACCAGCTGACCTACCTGCTTGTCCAGATATTCCTTCTTGGAGCCGCCCGCTACCGTAATAATGGTATCGCGGTCAGAGATCATGGTTACGTGACCTGTACTCTCATACAACGATTCAGCATATTCTTTGGCGAAATCGCCCAGTTCGCCGATCGGCGAATATTTTTTTAGAATGACTTCTCCATCACGATCCACAAAAATCTCAAGCGGATCTCCTTCACGAATTCGTAACGTACGACGGATTTCTTTTGGAATGACCACACGGCCGAGGTCATCAATACGGCGGACAATACCAGTAGCTTTCATTTCACATGTTGCCCCACTTTCTCGAGAAGATTTTTCAACTACTGTTCCTTAATGGGTAGAGGAAAGTCCCAGAACGTTTAGTGTGATATCTTGACCATAGTATTCATCTGTTCCCATTTCCTTATACATACTTTGAAGAATATAGTTGTGTTCTCTTCACAGAAGGTGACCATGTACCCATTACCCTGCTGTCTGTACAAAAAGAAGCAAGGGGCAGGCCATAAGTCCTCCCCTTGCTTCTCTAAGCTTGTCCAGAAAGTAAGTGTGCTGCAGCTCGTTTCTTACTTGCTGTTTGTATCTGCGCTATCGCCTGTTGTTGCATCGGACTCTGTTTTAGTACCTTGATCTGTCTTAGCATCAGTACCTGTGGACTCGTCCGTTTTGGTTTCTGTAGATTTGTCACCTTCGGTTCCAGATCCAGTACCCGTTGTGCCTTCAGTACCTTCCGTAGTACCTTCTTCAGCCTTGTCTGTCTTCGGCAGGTTTACTTCCTTCACGATCTTATCCAGTTCATTCGTCATGAACGTATCGATCTCTGCAGCTGCCAATTGGCTTTTGAGTGTTTCTTTTTGCTCATCTGTCAATTTGCTGTAGTCTGCTTCCGTACGGGATTCCACTTTCATCACGTGATAGCCGTATTCCGTCTCAACCGGATCACTGATTTTGTTGAGTGGCAATGTTTTGGCAGCTTCTTTGAACGCTTCTACCCAGTTGGATACAGGGGTATTTTCGTACAATCCGCCATTATCTGCAGAGCCTGGATCTTCGGAGTATTCTTTTGCCACTTTTGCAAAGTCTTCACCGGCATCCAGTTTGGTTTTAACTTCTTTCGCAATTTTCAAGGCATCTTCTTTTTTACGCTCTTTTTGTGTATCTGGGTCCGTGAAGTTGATCAGGACGTGACGAACCGAAGCGGTTGTGAACTGATCCTTGTTTGTTTCAAATTCTTTTTTGATTGCATCTTCCGTAACACCAGTCTCTTTATCCTTAATTACCGTCATGATGCGAGTCATGTAATCCTTGATGTTTTGATCTGTCAGGTTCTGAGCTTTCAACATTTCAGTCCATTGATCGGCTTGAACAGAAGCCTTCATTTTGTCGAACTGCTCGGTTGCCACTTTGGCACCTTCTGTTTTGGCTTCTTCAGTCGCCTTGCCACTCAAATATTCATAAGCAACTTCCTGGCGCACCAGGTAGTCCTTGAAATCGTCCATCTCCATCATTTGTGCATATTCCGGATAGAGGAATTTCATGACCCGTTGCTCCATATCGAATTCATTGGCAGTAATTGTACCGCCATCATATGTCGCTACAACAGCGCTTGTATCATTGGTTTCTGGTGTAGCTGCTTCATCCTTCTTGCCGCATGCAGCAAGCAGTGATAAGGACAGTACTGCAACCATACTCACGGAGAGTACTTTCCCTACTTTTTTATACTTTGGTAACATCCTTTGGTTCCCCCTTTGATTTAAAAGCACTCTTCATGGACTCCAGAAATTTCTCTACCAGCTCCATCAGTTGCTTGTCCCCAAGCCCTTTGCCTTTGACATGAATAAGCATATGGGGTCCTTGTTCAAATTGTACACGTCTTTCGAACTGATTTCCAATGTGCGCAATTTTCGAGAGTTCAAACGCATGCTCACGGCCTTCGTAGAATTTCACGGTAAGGTCGTCACCACGCTGCGTAATGGACTCAATTCCATACATTTTTCCATACACTTTTAATCTGGCTACAGCCATAAGATTAATGACAGCTTCTGGAAGGTCACCGAATCGGTCAACCAATTCGTCTTCCAGTTCCATTGCATCGTCGAAAGAGGCAATAACCGCCACTTTTTTGTAAATCTCAATCTTCTGTATACTGTCATAGATATAATCACCCGGCAAGTAGGCATCGATGCTGAGATCGAGCGTGGTGTTCCATTGATCGGAAGGTACCGGCTCTTCCCCGAGCATGGTGACTTTGCGTTTATTAATTTCCTCGGCCAGCATCTGAGAATACAAGTCGAATCCGACTGAGGCAATGAAGCCGTGCTGCTCTGCACCCAGCAGGTTTCCTGCTCCGCGGATCGATAGATCTCGCATCGCAATTTTGAATCCCGACCCCAGCTCAGTAAACTCCTTAATAGACTGCAGACGTTTCTCTGCAACCTCGGTCAGCACTTTATCCCGTTGGTACGTAAAGTACGCATAGGCAATTCGATTGGACCGTCCAACGCGCCCACGCAGCTGGTACAGCTGGGAAAGGCCCATTTTGTCTGCATCATGAACAATTAGGGTATTTACATTCGGGATATCTACCCCCGTCTCAATGATGCTTGTGCTTACGAGTACGTCATATTCGCCATCCAGGAAGTCCAGGATGGTTTTCTCCAGCTCCGTCTCCGACATCTGACCATGGCCCACGCCCACTTTGGCTCCAGGAACCAGGTCAGCAATTTCGGCAGCCATCTCCTGAATTCCTTGGACACGGTTATACAGATAATAAACCTGACCCCCACGTGCCAGTTCCCGCTCAATGGCTTCCCGAACCAGCGCCTGGCTATGTTCCACGACATAGGTCTGCACCGGGAAACGATTCTCTGGTGGTGTTTCAATCACCGAGAGATCACGGACTCCCAGCATGGACATGTGGAGGGTACGCGGAATTGGTGTAGCCGTCAGTGTGAGCACGTCCACGTTTGTTTTCAGCTTCTTCAGTTTCTCCTTATGGGTTACACCGAAGCGCTGCTCTTCATCAACAATAAGCAGTCCTAGATCCTTGAATACCAGATCCTGCGATAACAACCGGTGCGTACCGATAACAATGTCGACTGTTCCACTTTTAATGCCTTTGGCGGTCTCATTTTGTTCCTTACGGGAACGGAACCGGCTTAGGACATGAATATTGAATGGATACCCCGAGAAACGTTCACGGAATGTCTCATAATGCTGCTGTGCCAAGATCGTGGTCGGAACGAGTACCGCAACCTGCTTGCCTTCAATAGCCGCTTTGAATGCAGCACGAATGGCAACCTCGGTTTTTCCGTAACCGACGTCTCCACATAGCAGACGGTCCATGGGACGATTTTGTTCCATGTCCTTTTTGATTTCTTCAATCGCACGGACCTGATCACGAGTTTCATCATAAGGGAACATGGCCTCAAATTCCTGCTGCTCGGCAGAGTCCTTCTCGAAGCCGAAACCCTTTGAGGTCTGACGCTCTGCATAGAGCTTGATCAGATCATCGGCGATATCCTGTACAGACGAGCGAACTTTATTTTTAACCCGTGTCCACTCGTTACCACCCAGCTTGTAGATCTTGGGCTCTTTCTCTTCTGACCCGACATATTTCTGGATCAGATCGATCTGTTCGATCGGTACCGACAGTTTATCCCCACCAGCATAGAGAATATGCATATAGTCCTTATGAATACCGCCGACCTCAAGTGTACCAATGCCCAGATATTTACCAATCCCGTGGTTCTGGTGGACAACATAATCGCCCACTTTCAGCTCACTATACGATTTAATCCGTTCTGCATTATCCACATTACGGCTTTGTTTGCGTGCCTTGCGCTGCTTTTGGGAGAACATCTCACCTTCGGTTACGACGGCTAAATGAATGGACGGCAGTTCGAATCCGGTCTGCAGGTTACCGATAAGCATTTCCGGTTCCGGTATATCGTAGTCCATAAGGACGCGCCGCATACGTTCGAGTCTTTCTTCCCCGCTCGCCAGCATAAGCACATGCACTCCGGCTTTCTGCCAGCGCTCCATCTCGGCCTTAAGTACATTCATCTGTCCGTGGAAATCCTGCATGCCCCGACTGATAAAATTCAGAATGTTTTGAGGCTGTGTATGTGGAACCTGACGCAAGAAGATCGACATGAACAGCGTCTGGAATGGGCGTTCATATAACAGATCATCCCCATCTGCCGACAAATGAAGATCAGGCAGCGTCTTTCCGTTTTGCATCAAATGCAGGTTCCACTCTGATTCATCCCGGTCGAGCTGCTTGGACGTTTCAGCCAGCCGTGCAGGTTCGTCCAGAACAAGCAGCGTGTCCTCTGGCATGTAATCGTAAATGGTTTTATGCTCCGGATAGAGCGGTGAAATATATTTATACATTTCAGAGAAATACACATGCTCCCGCAGCAGCTCAATCTCCCGGTGAATTTCTTCACGGAGACGCAGCTTGGCCTGACGGTCAGTCATTTTCTCCAGCTGTTTTTCCAGTAAAACGACAGCTTCATCCGCAGCCTTCTCCATGCGTTCGCGGTCAGCAATCAATTCCTTGCACGGCAGCACCGTAACTTCATCGATACGTTCAATGGAACGCTGATCCGCTGGGTCGAATGTTCGTATGGAGTCAATTTCATCGTCAAACAATTCCACCCGATAGGCAATGGACGAAGTCACTGGATAAAAGTCGATAATCCCTCCACGCACGCTCATCTCGCCGCGAGATTCAACCCGTTCTACACGTTCATATCCAAGCTTCACCATCTCCAGAAGGAACGAGTCCAGATCGAGTGTATTCCCTTGTTTGATGGTAATCTGAGCATTCGCCATCACTTCCGGAAGAGCCACATAACGCCGCACGCCGGAAAATGGAATAACAACAACGCCCCTAAAACCTTGGGCGCAACGAACTAACACATCAATACGCTGACCCAGTGTTTCCGGACTGGAAACAGCGGCTTCAGCGGCTACAAGTTCATTCGCAGGATAGAGCAGCACCTGATCAGGTGAAAGCGCTTCCTGTAAATCTTCTGCGATTTTTTGTGCAGAAAACATATTGTGTGTAACGACGAGCAGTGGTCGGTTCATCTCTTGGTGCAGAGCTGCCAGCATGATCTGGCGCGCTGATCCGGACAATCCTGAGACCAGCTGCTCTTTCATACCGGACGTAATACCGGCAGTAATGGATCCAAAATCGGGATCTTTGGAAAAAGCCTGTATAAGTGCTTGTAACAAAAGGGGCACCTCTCTTATAACTTACTTGATTAGTTCACGCCTTAGCGCAGTATTATCATTTTAAATTGGATACAAATTCCTTTTTGTCCTGTTTCATCATATCGGATTACTCGCTTCATTACCACATCAGGTTCAACCAATAACCTAAATTCCGTCATGAGCATTTTCATTCCCAAATTGAAAAGAAGCCTCAGCAGGCTGCCAAGGCTATAAAGGTGGAGCGGTATTCCGCGGCCCCCATCATCTGTTATCCATCTTCGCTGCGAACCAGACTTATTATTGAAGCGGGCTCGCCAGCAGGCTGAGCTCAGGATTGAGTTCAAGCGCTTCTTTGCAATAATCGCATGTAATCCGAACGGTAATATCCCCACCGGAATTATACGCTATTATATCCCTCCGCTCGTCGGGGGTCAAGAAATGAAAGCCTAACTGTGCTTCTGATATTCGGGCAGAATCGATTCGTCCAATAAAGGTACGGCAGTGCCTGCACACATAATTCACTGACATGTTTATGCCTCCTGAACATGGTTTATACGTCCAGTATGCCCATTATGACTGAATTGAACCCGGTTTTGATCATTTTTCCCAGCATGTCTTCCAAGCAAGTATTACCCGTTAAACTTAGCCATTGTCTGCTCGAATGTATGATTCAGGCTATGCTCCAAAGCATCACAGGTTTGCTCAATGGTATGTTCGAGTGCTTCCTTCTCTTTCTTCATAAATGTAGACAGTACATAATCAACAATGGCGTGTCCAGGTTCCGGGCGGGAAATGCCCATCCGTACACGGTTGAATTGCTGTGTGCCGGTATGCTGAATAATGGACTTGATTCCATTATGGCCGCCAGCACTACCTTGATAGCGCAGTCTGACTTTGCCAATCTCCGTGTCCATGTCATCATAAACGACAATCAGATCTTCCAGGCTGACTTTGTAAAAGTCCATATATGCCCGTACCGATTCACCGGACAGATTCATGAATGTCATGGGTTTGATCAACACGGTTTTCACACCGCCAATATTTCCTTCTCCAATTAACGCTTTGCATTTGCTCTGAGTGATGGAAATCCCATGACGACTGGCCAGTTGGTCCAGTGCCATAAAGCCAATATTATGTCGTGTTTTGGCATAGTTTGAGCCCGGGTTACCCAGGCCTACAATCCACTTCATCTTATTCCCTCCTTCGGATCACATGAGGTGAGGCATAGACTTCGAATGTTATATTTCATATAATATCAAGAAAGTGAACTTCCTATTTACTGTAATTTTCACGATTATTATCTTATTAACCCAGGAAGGTGAGCGGGTTTTGCGCGAAGATAACGGACAGCTGACTCAACATAGTGATTTTATCTATCATCTCGAATACCATGTACCCGTACAGGTATATGATCGCGACACCCATATTGAGATCGGATTGATTACACGTTTCGATAATCAATTTGTCGAAATTGCCGACACTCTTTTTCATCGGCGGCGTTTTCGCTTCATTTCACGGCCAGGATATTAATCATCCAGCCTCTCTATGCATCGTTATAATGGCACGCCGACAGGGGTTACATTTTCCGTTCGACCGGAAAACGTAACCCCTCTACTACTTTGTGCAGACATCCTTATTCAATTTCAAACAGCTTGCTGATTGACAATTCCTCATGAACCCGGATAATGGCTTCCCCGAGCAAAGGTGCTACAGACAACACTTTAAGTTTGCTTGTCGGATTGGCATGCGTGATTGGAATCGTATCCGTTACGATAACTTCTTTCAGTGGTGCATTCTCCAAACGCTCCATCGCTGGTCCGGACAATACCGGGTGAGTACAGCATGCGTATACTTCCTTCACGCCGCCTTCCATCAGTGCGTTTGCACCCAGCACAATGGTACCTGCCGTATCGATGATGTCATCGATCAGGATTGCTGTTTTACCTTCAATGTTACCGATAATGTTCATAACTTCACTTACATTCGGCTCCGGACGACGTTTATCAATGATGGCCAGGGGTGCATTCAGGAAATCAGCCAATTTCCGTGCACGTACTACACCACCGTGGTCAGGAGATACAACGACCGGATTTTCGATCTGTTTGGAGCGGAAATATTGAGCCAGAATCGGCACACCAAGCAGATGATCCACTGGAATATCAAAAAAGCCCTGGATTTGCATGGCATGCAAGTCCATCGCAATTACGCGGGTAGCTCCTGCTTTTTCGATCAGATTGGCTACCAGTTTCGCCGTAATTGGATCACGCGAACGTGCCTTACGATCCTGTCGTGCATAACCGTAATACGGAATTACAACGTTAATTGTCTTGGCTGATGCCCGTTTCAGTGCATCAATCATGACGAGCATCTCCATCAGGTTGTCATTAACCGGCAAGCAAGTGGACTGTACAATGTATACATGACAGCCCCGAACGCTCTCGGAGAGCTTCACTTGAATCTCACCATCACTGAAGCTGGTTGTGTGAGATTCACCCATAGGAATTCCGATATAATCAGCAATTTGATGGGCAAGCTTGGGGTTAGAATTGCAAGTAAATATTTTTAATTTCGAATCAAAATAAGTCATAAAATAAAAACCCTCCGTGCTGGTTCATTGGAATCTATAAGCGTCTGCGACATGTCGGCACCTCCCGAAGATCGGGAGGCAATCAGAATATCAATACCCCTTATTCGGGTTTGGCATTTTGTTTCTTGGCTTTGGCACGTCCGCGAATTTTCTCCGCGTAACCAGGTTTGTTCTCCTGGCGAGGACGAGCAATAGCCAGATCGTTCTCCGGAACGGAATGTGTAACGGTTGAACCGGCAACCACATAAGCGCCTTTTCCTACCGTGATCGGTGCAATCAGATTGACATTGCTGCCTACGAACGCATCATCTTCGATTGTCGTTACAGCTTTATTATATCCATCATAATTAACCGTTATTGCCCCGCATCCAACATTTACGTTCTTCCCTACTTTAGCATCCCCAATATAGCTGAGATGTGATACTTTGGATCCTTCATCAATTGTAGCATTTTTCACTTCGACAAAGTCACCAATTTTTACTTTCCGGCCCAGCTTGGTGCCAGGACGCAGGTAAGCAAATGGTCCTACCGTTGTCTCTTCGCCTACTTCAGCCTGGGACAACACGGAATGTTTAATCGTTACACCGTTCTGAATAACACTGTCTTCAATATCAGCCTGAGGACCAATATGGCAAGCTTCACCAATGGAAGTTGTCCCTTTCAGAATGGTTCCCGGGTACAATACCGTGTCTGATCCAATCGTAACATCCGCTCCGATATATGTCGATGACGGATCAATGATCGTAACACCGTTCAACATATGTTTTACAGCCAAACGTTCACGCATATATGCTTCTGCTTGGGACAGAGCAAGTCGATCGTTAACTCCGATGGATTCCGCGATATCATCTGACATATAAGCTTCAACCACTTCACCATCGTTACGGAAAATCCCAACAACATCTGTCAGGTAATACTCTCCTTGGGCGTTCTGGTTGGTCACTTTCTCCAGTGCAGCAAACAATTTCGCATTATCGAAACAGTAAGTCCCTGTGTTAATTTCTTTCACAGCATCTTCCTGCTCGTTGCAGTCCTTCTGTTCCACAATGCGTTGTACAGAACCGTCTTCTCCGCGAATGACGCGGCCGTAGCCTTTTGGATTGTCCAATTGAGCCGTTAGCACGGTTGCAGCAGCTCCGCGACTTTCATGAAGCTTCATCAGACCTTCCAGCGTTTCACTAGTTACCAGTGGTGTATCTCCACAGACGACTATAGTAGAGCCTTGCTCACTTCCAAGCAAAGACTTCACTTGCTTCACCGCGTGACCCGTTCCCAATTGTTCAGCCTGAAGTGCATACTCTGCTTTGGAACCCAAAAATGACTGCACCGCTTCGGCACCATGACCGACCACGACTACACTGCGCTCAACGCCTGCGCGTAGAGCTGCATCCAGCACATGAGCTACCATAGGTTTACCGCATACGGGATGCAGTACTTTGTACAATTTAGATTTCATTCGTTTGCCTTGCCCTGCAGCAAGTACAATTGCCATTCGTTTCAAATTTCACGACCTCCTGTTCTGAAAACCCCATCCGGAAGACCCACCTTAATGGATCATCCCTGATAAGTATCGTTCAGCCGGCCTGAAGCCGGTCTTGTTCATCGCCTACTGTCTCTGTTATCACACGTAACAACGCGGACACGAGGAAATCGTGACCTATATGTATACGCCGTGTACCTGCGAGCCTTAACCGAATCCCAATGACTCTTAAGATGCCGCCCTGTCACCAAGCGCACGCTGCGCTAATGTTTCCTTCAAAATTTTCCAGCAATAAAGCTGTTAAATGTTCCTGTTTGAATAAACTCAATACTGAATATATCTTATTCCGGTCAAAAAGAAAAGAGAGCCATAAGACATGGCTCTCTTTTCCTTCGAACCCCAATAATGTTCTCAGGCACCTTCTTCAATGACTTCTTCCTCAGTTGCAGCGCGATCATACTCAGTCAAAACAGCAGCCTGAATCTTCTCACGAGTACCGGAAGAGATCGGGTGGGCGATATCACGGAATTCTCCGTCAGGAGTCCGCTTGCTCGGCATAGCAACAAACATTCCGTTGTTCCCATCAATGACGCGAATGTCATGAACGACGAATTCGTTATCGATGGTAATGGATGCGATAGCCTTCATTCTCCCTTCCGAGTTAACACGGCGGAGTCTGACATCCGTAATTTGCATGTGTGTGTTCACCACCTTTTTCCATCAGAACTTGGTGTATAATTCCACACAGCCTATACGAACTCCTTCTTTTTATAACCACAAAAATGTCCTAATTTCAGGAATTTTTTTATTTAATACACAATTCGACAACGTTAGTGCCAGGTCGATGGAAAAGAACCTTTCCCGACATGTTATTCGTCATCTTTCTACAGGTCAAAATAGTTACCAGGTTTCACCGAAATGTGTCTGCTTTTTGCATCCACGGCTGTCAGCTGCGCAAGAGATACGTAATCGGTCAGCAAACGCTCTTCCGAATCAACTGAACCAGATTCCACCAGCACCCCTACACCTGCTACCGTTGCATTAAACTCGGCGAGCAAATCAATCATGCCCTGTACCGTTCCACCGGCTTTCATGAAATCATCCACAATCAGAACCCTCGAATGCTCACGCATCGCCCTGCGGGATAGGGACATGGTATGGAGACTTTTATGGGACCCTGATACATAATTGATACTTACGGCCGATCCTTCCGTAGCCTGATGGTCCCTGCGCACGAGCACTACAGGCAGGTTAAGCTGGGCTCCAGTCGCATATGCCAGAGGAATGCCCTTCGTTTCTACCGTCATGACTACATCGATATCCATGTTGCCAAAAGCAGTCGCAAATATTTTACCTGCTTCATTCATCAATGCAGGCTGTCCAAGCAGGTCAGACATATAGAGGTACCCGCCAGGCAAAATACGGTCAGGCTGCTCCAACTGATTGCTTAGTCGTTCGGCAAAAGCCAGAGCATGTTCTCTGGATACCTTCGGAATCCATTTAACTCCCCCGGCAGCCCCTGCCAGTGTTTGCAGTTCTCCCGACCCACCTTCTTCGAACACTTCCTTGATAATCGCCAAATCCTCACTTATTGACGACTTCGCGGCACCATAACGTTCGGCAAAAGTGGTTAACGGAATAACCGTATGCGGTCTTGACAATAAATACTGCGTCATTTCAACCAGCCTAGCGCTTCGTTTTAATTTCTTCACAGAGATCCATCCTCACGATCACGGAAAACATCCAAATCCGAATAATTATTTAAAAATATACCACCTTTATACGTGTTTGTACATTATAAAAGCGAATTCTAAGTCAACATGCGTACTGCATACACTTCTTTGCAGAAGCCGCGCAGCCCATTATAGATCCGTGCAACCTTTGCTTCCTTGGAGACCAGCCCGAATACTGTTGGGCCACTACCCGACATGAGCACCCCATCTGCACCCAGCTTCATCATGGCATCCTTCAGATGCTGAACTTCCGGATACAGCTTAAGCGTGACATCCTCAAGCACATTCCCCATCTGTCCGCACACTTCTGTAAAAGAATGATTACGAATGGCCTGCTCCATTTTGGCCGCACTTGGATGCCGCACAATCTTGTCGCTGCGGAATCTTCCGTACACATCCGCTGTCGACACATTGATTGGAGGCTTCGCCAAGATGACCCAACATTGCGGTGGGTTAGGCATTGGTTTCAGTTTCTCTCCGCGGCCTGTAGCGAGCGCTGTACCCCCTGTAATACAAAAAGGTACATCCGAACCAAGCTCTGCTCCGAGCTCCTGGAGCTCATGATCCGGGATATTCAGACGCCAGAGGCGGTTCAAGCCGCGCAGCGTAGCTGCAGCGTCACTACTGCCGCCTGCCAGACCGGCAGCCACCGGTATCTTTTTGTCCAGATGAATGTGCACTCCAGTACGCACGTCGTAACGCTCCTTGATTAATCTGGCCGCCTGGAATGCCAGATTCTTCTCATCCAGCGGAATATACCCCGCCTGACTGGAGATAAATATCGTATCGCGAGGCAGTTCTGACATTTCCAGCCGGTCTGCCAAATCGACCATGGTCATGATCATCTCGACTTCGTGGAAGCCGTCACTTCGTTTATGTAAAACGTCCAGCATCAAATTAATTTTAGCAGGCGCTTTTTCGTAAATTTTCAAGGCGTTCACCCGTCCTCACCTTTTCCCTAAGACAACTTAACATATTATATCAAAATGGGGCTGTCAAGTCATTTTTATTCCGAATTCATGGGGAAAAAGCGAGGTCAACCTCGTGGAAGGCCCCGCTCTCCAAACCGTCTAGATCGAATTACGATTTGCGTGCTGCCTCTTCAGCAAGCTGAATGGCACGCTTCACCATATTGCCTGCATCCTTGGCTTTGATTCCACCCCAGCCTTCCTGCTGTACAGTATCATAAAATCCCAGGTCTTTTGCCAGCTCATTCTTGAGCTCATCTGACATCACACTTCTTCTTCTGCGGCTCATGAAACCATCCTCCTTGAAGTACAGTTCTGATTAGTCCATTTACACCAGGATTCTTCCTGACAGCTTCAGAGCCACCATTTTCGATGAACTGTTCAGCATATCAATATGTGCCTGTTCAAGTAGTATGCCGTTTCTGGTTAAACCTCATTCCTGAGATGCCTGCCTGGACGGTATTTCTATACAAATAAAAAAGCAGTTCGCCCCGAGGGGCAAACTGCCTGTAAAACGATGCTTACGTCTCCATGTAGGAGTTAGGCGTCTGGTCGCCTGGGTTAAATACCATGACTTCCACCGACTCCGTAAGTATATCTGCATAACTGTAAGAGACTCGCTTGAACGTTTCTTGCTCCTCATCAAGCTTGACGATAAAAACAGAAGGGTACGTTTCTTCCAATACACCCGTACGCTCGATAGTCTTACGGCGGCCACCATTAGCCCGCAACATAATTTTTTGACCTATATGAGCGTCGAGATTGCGTTTGATATCCAACAGCGTATTTTTAGCCATTGTCGACGACCACCTCTTTTCTTGTCCATTATACCTGAATTTACAGTCAATGTCAAATCAAAACTAAATATTATATCAGCATGGAAAAGTTGCTGTCAATGAATTTTTTTGCAAATGAAAAAAGCCCCAAATTGGGACTTTAATTGACTTGTATCAGACGACTGATGGGTTAACTTTAAGTGTGGATAAATCGTTCAAACCAGGGAGGCCAACGCGGTAACTGCCGCGTGTTTCGACACCACCTACCCCCTGGCTACCACTAATCGTGTTATGCAGAATATCATTCATATTCACCGTTTCCCTAACCGATGTAAAGGCTGCCTTGGCTGCCACATATACCGGGTCTAAGGCATGAATCAGAATTCGGCCTGGTGAGCTGGCAAAGTTCGCACCTGCCCGCAGCAGTGCTTCAAAATGGGACTGACATGCTCCTGCAACGATCGTTAGTGCATCCAGATGACGCTCATATTGTCTTGCAACCTGGATCGCTGCCACAAAATTTTGCGAATTCTTGTAACTTCCAAGACTGTATAAGTCGTAAGGCTGACGGGTCTTCAGCACTCCGTCATGGCCGGTAATTACCACAATGTCAGGCTGGACTTTGGGAAGAAGACGATACAGGGCATCAGCCATGGCTGACTCATGGACATATTGACCCTCTGCCGGGACACGAAGCTGCTCATAGAGAGCCATACTTTTCTTCAGATAATTTGGATCCCCATC
The DNA here is from genome assembly GCF_002276415.1 of Paenibacillus sp. 7523-1. Taxonomy (NCBI): domain Bacteria; kingdom Bacillati; phylum Bacillota; class Bacilli; order Caryophanales; family Paenibacillaceae; genus Paenibacillus; species Paenibacillus sp. 7523-1. Next base: position 48,991 of record NZ_NPBR01000032.1, read on the forward strand.
CAAGTGAAGCACCTTGCCGGGCATTTCAAAATAAGCCGGCTCCCGCTGTGCAGCCCAGTCCTGCGTCAAGCCTTCAAGGTTGCGTTCCGCCTGTTCAATCCGGTTCTGCTGCAGCCTGGAGAGTGTCTGATGCGCTTTTACATGTGCCTGCCTGGTCTTGGCACTCTGCGGTTCATAAGGAACCTGTATCAAATCGTCCACCGGGGAGTCGGCAAGCAGACGGAATTCGGTCCCTTTAATGACCGCGCTATCCAACTGGAGGCCTTCCACCCGAAAAGTCACATCTCCGCCGTATGACTTTCGAACGACCAAGTCACCGATATTCATCAACATAATCACCTCTACCCCATCGTATGGGCAAAGACCCGGTTTGGTTCATCCGAATTTATTTACAGACCGGCACGAACTCCTGCATCCCACATTACCGTGCTTAACGTCGCATATTCCTGCAGACTAAGTGTCTCACCCCGTCTGGACGGCTGAATGCCAGCCTGCTCCAGTAACTGATCCGCCTGCTCCCGATTCTCCTTGGTGAAGAAGCGAGCTTTCAGATTGTTCGAGATGGTTTTTCTGCGCTGGGCAAATGAGGCTTGTACCACTTCGAAAAAGTGTGCTTCACTCGGCACTTCGACAGGGGGCTGCTCACGAACCTTGAGCTTGATGACAGCCGATTCCACGTTGGGCTGCGGAATAAATACGGTTGGCGGCACAATACAAACCAATTCAGGCACACTGTAGTATTGGACCGCAATGCTCAGACTTCCGTAGTCCTTCGAGCCGGGTGCAGCTGCCATACGTTCTGCTACTTCCTTCTGAATCATAACGACAATGCTGTCTACCGGGAGTTTCTCTTCCAGCAGTTTCATCATAATAGGCGTCGTCACATAATACGGCAGATTGGCTACAACACTCACCTTGCCCACACTAGCAAAGTCTGTGCGGAAAAGCTCTGCCAAATCCAGCTTCAGCACATCGCCGTGCTGTATCCGGACGTTGGGATAGGGCTCCATTACTTCTCCAAGGATCGGTAATAAACGCTGATCGATTTCCACAGCTGTTACAGGGCCGGCTGCTCGGGCCAGTCTCTCCGTAAGTGCCCCAATCCCCGGGCCGATTTCGAGTGCGCCCTTGGACTCGTCCAGATCCGCTGCATTTACAATTTTGTTCAATATATTCTGATCAATCAGAAAGTTCTGACCTAGACTTTTTTTAAATGAGAAACCGTGTCTCTGAATTATCTCTTTCGTTCGCTTAGGTGTTGCAATTTCCAAAGTCTCATCCATGCCATTCATACGCTCACAATCCTTCACGTTCAATTTGCGATAATGCTGCAGAAAACTCTTCCCGGCTAATTTGGAATACACCCAGACGCTTGTGGAACTGCTTTCCGTTGCAATAACCTATGCCCAGCAGATTCCCCATCTCCATACGCCTTGCGGCTGCCTGTGGGTGCACAATCAGTCCTGCTGCAATCAAGTCCTCCCAATCGATCAGGCTCGGTACACCCTCATAAGAGGTATGTACACGCTCCAGCGCATGGCGGATTGCCTCAGGCGAGGCATTCTCGACCCCGATATCCCCTTTGCGGGTTGCATCCGCTTCCGGAATAAAAGCATGCTTACAGCCTGGGACCTTATTTGCAATGATTTTGCGAATGCGCTCTCCGGCATGATCCGGGTCCGTAAGAACAATCACACCACGTCTCTCCTGTGCCAGTGCAATTCGCTTCAGGATTCGCTGATTGATGGCTGATCCGCCGGTCTCTATGGTGTCTGCCTCAACAGCCCGCCGGATGGCGACGGTATCGTCGCGTCCTTCTACCACAATGACTTCTTTTATCATGTTCCATTTCTTCCTTTCTAACGCAAAAAGAAGAGGAATATCCTCTTCTCTGCCAAACGGCGGCGAGTCTATTCAGACTCCACCGCCGCATATTCCGCATGATTCATTCATGCAACTATTTTATAGCATTCCCATTTCAAAGTAAAACGATTTTAGTTCGCTTCCGGCTTCACCGGACCGATCACATATACCGTCTTGCCTTTCTTACGTCCGAAATTCAGGGCATGCTTCACACTGTCATAATACACATCGATTTTGTTGCCTTTAATGGCGCCGCCGGTATCTTCCGCACGACGGAAGCCGAGGCCCTCAATGTACACCCACCAGCCAATCGGAATCACTTTTGGATCGACCGCAATGGTCCGTCCTTCAGTTACCCGGGTACCGGAAGCTGTTTTTGTACCAATGCCAGGCTCCTCAGAAGAGTACGCGGTCATCGATACATTTTTAAGTACTTTGGAATATTTAAAAGAAGTGCCTGAGACGGTAATCACTTTGCTGCCTGATGCAGCGGTTTTCTTCGAGTTCGTTGTCGTTTCTTTCTTTGCTGTGGAGGTTTGGGCCGATACCGTCTGAATCTCCGGCTGCTTCACAACTGGTTTTGCTTTGGTTCCGACAGCAATAACTTTATCGACACGGTTGGTCGATACCGATTTGCCCACCATCTTTTTGGAGACTAACTCTCCATCCTGAAACACCTTTTCGATATGCTGTACAAGTGTACCTTCTTTGCCGTTTACGATGACGCGATTGTCACCTTTGTACAAGCTAGGGTCAGCCGTTTTGATTACTTTGTACGCAATCGGCTGTTCCACTTCCACTGTACGCTTTGTTACACGCACTACGCGAATTTTCATATCTGCCTTGATTGGTGTTGCGAGCGCAGGATAAACCTTATCCTCACTGGCAACTTCAATTCCAGATTTCTGAATTGCATCTTCTACCGATGAATCGGTTGTATACAGAGTCTTGGTGTCTCCGTCTGCCGTAATGTTGACTGGAACGGCCCGCTCAATAACTATGCGGTCTCCATCTGCGATTGCCCCGTTCAAAGGCATGGATACCTCATCATGGGGGCTGACTGTGATTGATTGCTCCTCCAGCATTTCTTGAAGCATTCCTGTACGAGTCTCTACCGCTTGAGCTTTGCCATCAATAACCAGCGAAATTTGTTTCCCGGCTTGACCGTAAACGACTAACAAGATCATGATTGTAAGCGCGATTGAGAAAATAGCGATCAGTGCCATTTGACGCATGTTCTCATGCTTCCACCGCAACGCGTAAGACTTACTGGATGATCGTGACTCATGGGTCTCTTCTGGTTGGAATGTGCCCACTTCTCCGTCCTCCTTCATAGCCTCGCCGTCTAAAGTTAATGCATGATGTCTTTGACGCGACTATACCAAATTTTCTACAGAACTGATCGATATCTCAATGACCGGCTCTGCACCATGAACCACTCTTCGCAACATGATGTCACCACCTGAATTCTTACCGTATGATGACCTTATTTCTTTTATTCAAAAACAAAAAAGCCAAAGAAAGAGTGTAAGAGGAACTCTTTCGTGGCTTCCGAATGATTTTGAATATCGGAAATTCATGCACGAGGTTGCCTCTCTTTTTCCGCTTGCGAGGTTAGCTGTCGGGTTCGGGCGAAAGAGAGCCGCCCTATCTCCGGTCACCCGCTCATGGCGGATGCCCTTGAATTCACCCCGAGACCCAAAGAAGAAATCAAATAGCGCTTCGCAAGTGCATCCGCTGCTTTTGGGTCAGCGAAACGATGCGCATCAGCTGCTTACACTGATGTTTAAGCCCTATTGGTTCCCCCGCTCTCCGTTAACGGAGACTCAGCGAGATCGGTTCATGAAAAGTATTGTTGTGTCATCGGAAAGTGTCCCTTTGTTCATCCCCCGAACATCTGTCCAATTTTCCGCACAACAATTCACTGAAAAGATGATATCCTGTTTCGATGCATGTTGTAAAGCGTTGTTCAAGTACGTTTTTCTAAATATTTGGTTAAAATATTGTAATATTCTTCATTTATTTGGATCAAAAAGCAAATTCGCTCCGTCTACCTCTCTTTTTCACCGCATTTGCTTCGTTTTTTAACGAATCCCAAATCGTTCCATGGCATTTTTGGTCGTTATTGCAGCAATTTCCTCTACCGAAATGCCTTTAATTTCCGCAGCTGCTTCTGCAACCAGACGTACATGCGCTGTTTCGTTTCGTTTTCCACGATAAGGATGTGGTGTAAGATATGGGGAGTCAGTTTCAATGAAAAAACGGTCCATTGGCACCTTCGCCAGTACCTCTTTTGGCTGCTTGGCGTTTTTGAACGTGATTGGTCCCCCGAAGGATAGATGGAACCCTAGATCCAGACAGAGTTTTGCCGTTTCCCAGCTTCCAGAGAATGAGTGCATCACACCCCCGACTTCTCCAGCCTTTTCCTCGCGCAAAATTTTGACAATATCCTCATGAGCGTCACGATTATGAATGACAATCGGCATGTTAAGTTCACGAGCCAGTCCGATCTGTTGTCTTAATACACGATGCTGCACATCCTTGGGTGAAGTGTCCCAATAATAATCCAGGCCAATCTCGCCTATGGCAACGACTTTTTCATGCTTGCACAGAGACGCAATCCACTCGAGATCGCCCTCCTGCATCGTAATGGCATCCTGAGGATGCCAGCCTACAGCTGCATATATAAAATCATACGTTTCGGCAAGCTTCATCGTGGATGGAATGGTCTCCCGGTTGAAACCGACATTGATCATACGGCCAACCCCGGCATCTACAGCACGTTGAATCATCTCCTCGCGGTCCTCGTCGAATTGCGGTGCATCCAGGTGTGTATGTGTGTCGAATAACATCATTTGTATTTCTCCCTTCCTGTCGAATAACTGTTTTCTATCCCAATCAAAATCCTATAAAATGCACCCATTTTATCATCATCATTGATTTTTCAGAGTACAACATGTGGAATTACCAAAATTAATTTCTACTATATATAGGAGCTCTTATGGTCTCAACTTGTTCAAAAAAAAGTATACATTACAAAATTATGTCGATCTACATATACTCTCCATTAAAGCAGATTACTGTATCATGATAATATCTCGAAATAGAAACTCTTTCTATCATAGCTAATTTGTAATAATTTTGCTCCTCACGGCTCACTTCATGATCATGAGAAGTATGGGCGAATATGAGATGGCAGCTCGTGAATGATGGCGTCCACCTTGTTTTGCGGATAGTACAGATGATGCTTACCACGATGTATTCCGCTGATTGAACGGACGATGTCCGAAACCTCGGACAATTCATGCAACTTGTCCTGTCTATCCAGCAGCAGAATCTGTTTGTCTGTCGATTCATCCGGACGAAAAACATCATACGGAAGATCCGTCGGAAAATCAATTTCCAGATCATATTCGGGATGAAGACCTGCTTCGACAAAGGCAACCCGAATTTCTTCAATCGTTTCCACATCGATCTGTTCAACCTCTACATACTTATACAACCTGCGATCCATAAAACGTTCGCATAACTCGCTCAGAACAGAATCGTTCTCTTTGCGCCACTGCATGAATGTGGTCTGTATTAGGGCCTCATCCAATTGCAGATATTCATCAACAGAGAGCACTCCGTCAAACAGCTGCGGCAGTGGCTCCAGCATGAAACGGAATTGGAACCCCTGCTTTACTAGCTCTTTTGCACGCTTAAATATTTGTCTCAGGATAATTTCGGAGCTTCGGGTCACCGGATGGAAGTATATCTGCCAGTACATCTGGTAACGTGACATTAAATAGTCTTCCACGGCATGCATACCGGATTCCTTGACTACAATTCTCCCGTGATAGGGACGAAGCATTCGCAGGATGCGGTCAAGGTCGATGGTTCCGTAGTTTACACCTGTAAAGTATGCATCCCGAAGCAGATAGTCCATCCGGTCTGCATCAAGCGGGCTAGTGACCAAATTTACGACGATTGGCTTTTCATATGTTTTCTGAATAACAGATGCCACCTTCTCCGGGAAATCGGGAGCATACCGTCTCAGGATTGCCCCCACTTCGGTATCCCCAAGGATAATTCGGCAGGTCCAGTCCTCATGATTCATGTCGAAGGCTTCTTCAATGGAGTGAGAGAATGGCCCATGTCCCAAGTCATGCAGTAATGCAGCGCAGAGAGCAACGGCTTTTTCTTCCTTAGGCCAATCGGAGTAGTGACTTCTTTCAAATTGAGAGATAATCTTCCGTGTAATTTCGTAAACGCCCAATGAGTGTGAAAACCGGCTGTGTTCCGCACCGTGAAAAGTCAGATAAGATGTTCCCAACTGACGAATCCGTCGTAAGCGCTGAAACTCGGGAGTATTGATCAACTGCCATATAATCGGATCTTGCACATGAATATAATTATGTACCGGATCTTTAAACACTTTCTCTTCGGTTAAACGCTGTTCCATGTCGCTTCGCTCCCTTGTTTATGAGTTGTGTTTGTCGCTTTCAGCCTTGCCCAGCCCTATTATTCGACATACAATGACGAATTTTGTCGAATAATGCACTTTTAATGTTTTCCAAATCGACAAACCTGACATTGATGTTTAAATATGAAAAATCGCTCTTAACCCCTTGCCAACCGTAATCTTATCAAAAACAGCCTTAATTTTAAGCTAATTTTAAGGTTGACTGTTTTGGGAATCGTTGGTATGATGAGTATCATAAAACATAAAATAATGTCGAATAATGACAAAGATAAGTAGCTGAGAGGAGCACTGATTATAATGATGAAATCAACAGGTATTGTTAGAAAAGTAGACGAACTGGGACGGGTAGTTATTCCAATCGAATTGCGCCGTACACTGGGTATCGGTGAAAAAGATGCTCTGGAAATCTATGTTGACGGTGAGCGCATCATGTTGAAAAAATACGAGCCAGCTTGTATCTTCTGTGGTAACGCTGAGAACGTTACATACTTCAAAGGTAAAATCGTTTGTAACGAATGTATTTCCGAAATTCCTGCACCTGTGACAAAATAAGAAATTTCAGGTATAATGGACTTATTGAATTGTTAATTCTAACCTTTTTATATTCCTTACTTGCCTTCCCGGTGTGAACCCCACCGTTGGAAGGTCTTTTTTTTTATTACCCCATTCGGGGCAAACCCTGATCAGCTCATTCATAACTAGGAAAGCGGTGAAAAATCAAAAAAATATTTTTACACCGCCTTGGACTTTTAATATTTTGCTAAGGTTTCCAATGAGAAACTTTTCAGGTTATGTTCCCCTATTTAACCGTATGTTTGGAGCATGCAGAGGATTAGATCAGCGCGTTATATACATCACGTTTCGTTAACCCTCGGTCTGCTGCTGTTTTTTTCATCGCATCTTTGCGGTGAAGTCCTTCACCTTCATAGTGGCTGACGTGGTCCTCCAGGGACAATGGCTGCCACCAGGCTTCACGCTCTGCTTTACGCTCCTGTTCCTTAATGCCTTCTACAAGCAAACAGTACTCTCCAAGCGGCGGATGCTCCTCCAGCCAGTCTATGCACTCGCGAACCGTGCCACGTGCAAATTCCTCATGTCGCTTCGTCAGCTCACGAGCCAGCACAACTGAACGATCCCCCAAAATCTCTTCTAGATTGACCAACGTTTTGCGAATACGATGCGGTGACTCATAAAACAACAAGGTGCCGTTAGATTCGTCAAAACCCTCCAGCACTTTTCGCATATCCTTTTTCTCGCGCGGCAAAAAGCCGCCGAACGTGAAGCGTTCCGTCGGTAGTCCGGATACTATTAGAGCAGACAATGCTGCATTGGCACCCGGAATCGGAATAACATGAATTCCTGCCTCAATTGCTAGTTGTACCAGATCAGAACCAGGGTCAGAAATGGCTGGCAAACCAGCATCGCTGACCAGTGCCAAATTTTTTCCTTCTATTATATAGCGTATCAGTTCAGGACCACTTGCCGCCTTATTATGTTCATGATAACTAAACAACATGGAAGGGGTGATCTCAAAATGAGTGAGCAGCTTTCGGGTTTGCCTTGTATCTTCTGCCGCAATAATATCACAACTCTGCAGTGTCTTAATTGCTCGAAATGTCATATCATCCAGATTCCCAATAGGTGTTCCAACCAAATATAATTTACCCCGACCATCATGGGCTTCAGCATAACTTTTTTGAATGTGCAGTGTCACTTACACTCCTCCTTCCGTAGTACTCGTTGTATGTTGTGATCCGTAATAAATATCCATAATTTCATCACAGTAGGTTCCTTCTTCATTGTAGACAATGAGGGGCGGAAGCATGCGCACTTCGGGTTTGCCATCCTTCAGCGCTTCGATTAACACCATATTGGCTTCAAGGTGAGCGCGTGGATGTACCATTCGGATCCGCTTCGGCTCAAGCTTGTACTCCCTCATCAGAGAGATAATCTCCCCGAGCCGTTGAGGGCGGTGAACCATGGATACTTTTCCTCCATTACGCACGAGACGATTGCATGCCTGAATAACTTCCTCCAATGTACACCCCAACTCATGACGTGCCATGGCTTGGTGTGTATTCATTTTAAGGTCACTTCCATTTAGCGGCATATACGGCGGATTCACGGTAATCGCATCATACACAGCATGTCCTGTCTGTTTCACCAGTTCCCGCAGGTCGCCTTCATGAATTGTGATCGTTTGGTCCAGAGCATTCAGCTTCACGCTTCTCCGTGCCATATCAGCCAGCCTTGGCTGAATCTCGATTCCTTCCAGGGTGGCCTGCGTACGCGTTGTCAGCAGAATGGGAACAACCCCATTTCCCGTACATAAATCGAGTACACGCCCTCGTTTAGGAACAGAAGCAAACCGGGCAAGCAATACGGCGTCCATGGAAAAACTGAATACTTCATCACTTTGAATGATTCTCAAATCATGAGAGAGCAGATCGTCAATCCGTTCTGATTCATGCAAAATTACTTCTTTAGCTTCATTGGCTGTCATATGATACGTTCATCCTCCGGTACTCTATATCGCATTTTAGCTTTAGTTTAGGTCTATAACCTTGAAAAAAAACCGTAGGGGCTCTTCCCTACGGTCACTTCATTTATTCAAAAAAGACAGGCAGAACAGACAATCGCCTTCCGTCCGCAAATGTCCGTAATAGACATTGCAGATATGGAATCCTTCGTGATACAGCCGGGCCAGATTATCATATCCTTCACCTACCACATCTTCACCTGTAGCCGGACCTGCAGGTCTAGCGGCTGGAGCCAGTGCAGATGAAACGGGCAGATCTACCGGAGCCTCACGCTTGAGCAGTTTGCGTAGCTGCTCATTCTCAATCGTAAGCCGCTGATTATCTTCAAGCAGCTCTTTGACAATCATTTTTAACTCTCCTAAATCACTGTGCAACTGACCCAATTGGGTTTCCATTTCATGAATGTGTGTAAACAGATTTTTCTTTTCCAAGTTTCCACCCCGAAGCAACCTTTATGGTTTACTTGATAACGACGTCATCCAGCGGAAGTTCTTTGACTTTACTGATGTCGAACAGTTGAACATGGACTGTGCGATTACCGGCATTGATGCCGACAACTTTCCCTTCACCCATAGAGGTGACGACCAACTTGCCTACAGCCGGCAGTTCTTCTCTCACACTTTCATAGTTATCATGCTCAAATTTCAGACAGCACATGAGTCTTCCGCACAACCCTGAAATTTTCGTCGGATTCAGTGACAGGCTCTGATCTTTGGCCATCTTGATGGATACCGGCTCAAAGTCTCCCAGCCAGGAAGAACAGCATAATACACGGCCGCAAGGTCCGATTCCTCCAAGCATCTTGGCCTCATCCCGTACACCAATCTGCCGCAGCTCGATCCGTGTCCTAAAAATGCTTGCCAGATCCTTAACCAACTCCCGGAAATCCACTCTTCCTTCAGCTGTAAAATAAAAAATGATCTTGTTGCGATCAAACGTAAATTCCACATCGACCAGCTTCATCTTGAGGCCATGGTCTTTGATTTTATTTAAACAAGTACCGAATGCTTCTTTGGCTGCCCGCTTGTTCTCATCCACCACACGGGCATCTGTATCTCCCGCAACCCGAATGACCTTTTTGAGTGGCAGCACCACATCGGACTCGCTTACTTCCTTCTTGCCAACAACTACCTTACCGTACTCTACCCCCCGCGCTGTCTCCACGATAACGCAGTTTTCTTTCTCAATGGGAAGGTCCAGGGGATCGAAGTAATAAATTTTGCCCGCTTTTTTGAAACGGACACCCACTACACTATACAAAAAATTAACCCCCTTGTAAGCCAATCCCGCTTCGTCTGAAGCCCTGTCTTCTTAGGGAACCCTCCGAAGTAATAACCGTTTGCATATGAATGGAACAAAAACTGTCCTCTCCCCAGCCTTATGCCAAACCGATCAAAAATTGCTCCAGACAAAGCTGGCCATTGACGTTGAAACGCAATTTTTTTCTGCATGCTGCGGCCAAATCCATATAGGACACCCACTGCTCCGTGCTGCGGGTATTAGCCAACTGAGACAGCATGTCCAACTGATCTATAAAAACGATATGTTCATGCCTACCGTGCTGGACATACAGCATATCCCTAAACCATAAATGGAATAGACTAAGCATAATATCCAGATGTTCTGAGAGTCCGGTTTTAAAAAGCTTCTGCTGTGCAGAGATTAATGATGTGCTGCCTCTGCCCAGGGACTCCTTCCCTAATTGTAACATTACGTTTCTAATTTCTGCAAACCAATTCTGCTGGAGAATTTCTCTACATGATTCGAGTCCTGACGCCAAATGAACCGCTGAACGCGCAAGATTGGCCGGATGCCCCTCTGCAATCAAAGCTTGCAGCATTTCTTCAGGATTCAGTGCACTGAAAGGAACAAGTTGTGAGCGTGAACGGATAGTCGGAAGCATGGCTTGACCATTGTCCGTAATCAAAATTCCTACCGCAGGCACCTGCGGCTCTTCCAGGAACTTCAGCAGACTATTTGCCGCTTGCACGGTCATTTTTTCTGCCTGTTCTATAATATAAACTTTGGGATGGCCAGCCTCTGAACGGTATGAGAAAATACGCTGCAGATCCCGAATCTGATCAATTTTAATATTGTTTCCATCTGGTGCAAGCATCGTTAAATCCGGATGATTACCATGCTCGACCTTACGGCACTCCAGACATTGTCCGCAGGCATCATCTTCAAGCTCTGTACAGAATATGGCTTTGGCAAACGTCACAGCTGTCTTCAGCTGCCCGCTGCCCGCTGGCCCGCTAAACAAATACGCATGGCTGATTGCCTGGCGTCTCAAGCTGCTCTGCAACATCTGCTTGGCTGCCTGCTGACCCATAATTTGTTGAAAGGACATACTTCCTCCTCAGAAGCTTAAATTAATAAGCATTCCCCGAATTTCTCCTACTTGTTGTAATAATGTGATCTTACCTTCTTCTGTTTCGAGCAATTCATCAGCCATGGATAACAGCGCAGAGTCGATTTCATCAATTAGCTTGTATCTTTTACCTCTGCCCCGCCGATCCCATCCTCTGGTCTCTTTCATGGATACACCCCGGCGAACCGTTTCTTCCAGAAATCTTTTGACAAGCTGCTTGTATGCTTTCAATTCACGAATCGTCATGGAACGAGCCAAGCGATCGCCCTGCATCTGAATTTCACTAAGTCGGCGGTTAAGCTCGGCTTGTGATGCTCGTTCGCCCTGGTGGTTCATCATGTCAGAGAAATTTTTGGATTGAACCGGTTTGGAACTGGAGTCGGTAGAATTGATCCCACTCTGCATCGGTCTAAATCCAGGATTGATTTTCATCGATATGCCCGCTTTCTATTATAGTAGACCATCGACCATCAGCACAGTGCGCGCTGCGCCTGTGCGTGGAAGATACCCTTGTATGAGTCTCTATATATAATGGTAGTTAAAACTTTTCACCATTAACCTGCTTGGTAGTCAACTTCCGCCCGAAAGAAAGCATTCCCTTTATCAGATGGCCTAATTTCGGACGGAAAGCGCCGATTCCTGATATCAGGAAGGACGCATATAAGTCGCCTAAGAACACTAGCAATCATTTTGCATCATAGACACAGAACGCATTGTTAGAAGTGTTCAAAACGATCCACTGGCAGAACAAACACAGTAGCTCCACCCACTTGGACTTCAACAGGCAGCGGCAGGTAAGAGTCGGTTGTTCCACTCATCGGTGTGACTGGAGTCACGAGCTGTTCACGAACCTTACAGCTGCTGCGAATGACATTCATTACGGACTCGACTTGACCATCATCGACACCGATCATAAACGTCGTGTTGCCTGCCTTCAAAAATCCACCGGTACTGGCCAATTTCGTTGCCCGAAAATTAGCTTTGACCAATGCGCTGGATAATCGGTTGCTGTCTTTATCCTGTATAATCGCAACAATCAGTTTCATCCTGCATAACCTCCTTCAGAATAAGCACCTTTGAAATGCCCTGTCTATATATTAGACAATTACTCGCCAAAATCCTTCAAAATCCCTGTCTCCAGCGACAAAATCAATGCTGCTGCGACTTCATCAGGCTGTTTGGAAGCATCAATAACCTGGATTCGTTCCGGGAATTGTTCCTTTAACAAGAAGTACCCTTCTCTAACCTTACGATGAAATTCCAGACTCTCTAGATCCAGACGGTTTACCTCACGTCCATCGTGGGCATCAATCCGGGCAAGACCTGCTTCCGGCTCGATGTCCAGATAAAGTGTAACATCCGGCATGAGCTCACCTATTGCGAACCGGTTAATGGCCCAGACATTCTCTATTCCGAGCCCACGTGCATGACCTTGATATGCCAGACTGCTATCGACGAATCGATCACAGATAACCGTCTTGCCTGCCTTCAGCGCCGGTTCCACCTTCTCAGCCAAGTGCTGGCTGCGTGCAGCTGCATAGAGCAGTGCTTCGGTACGCGCATCCATTGCCGTATGGAGAGGGTCAAGGATAATAGCACGTATTTTCTCCGCGATCTCGATTCCGCCAGGTTCACGAGTAACTACGTAAGGTATACCCTGTTCCTCGAAGTAAGAACCCAATCTGCTGATCATCGTCGTTTTACCGGACCCTTCTCCCCCCTCCAATGTAATGAATTTACCTCTGCCCTGCATATGCTTCCCTGCTTTCTATGTCGATAATGGCATCTTACTCTGCTGTGAATGTTATATGGCCTGATCTTTCTACTTCAGATTATGAAATGACACGCCCAGAGGTGTATGTTCATGATCATGGTATTGTCGTTTGGGCCATATTGTACAAGCTTCTTACTATAATACTATACATGATCAAGCAATAGCGGTCAGCTATTCCGCCAATTTTTTCAATAGAGATGACCGGTCAACTATAGATAATGGATACCCATAAGGGAAGGAACAATGATCCGGCTATCGCACTGACAATCATGGAGACGGAACTTAATGCTACAGCATTCTCGCCATATTCAAAAGATCTGGCCATGCCAAGTGCATGAGAAGCGGAGCCGAGTCCAATGCCATAGGCACTATTATCCTTTATTCGAATCCATTTCATCATCAGCGGCCCAAGTAATATCCCCGAAAAACCGGCAATCATTACAAATAGGGACGTAAATGAAGCGTTGCCTCCTGCCTGATCTGCCAACTGGATGGCAACTGGAGTAGTCACTGACTTTGGCAGTAAGGCGATCACGATATCTTTGGGATAACCAAGCAGCAGAGCTACCGATGCCCCGGTAAACATCCCTACGATGCTTCCTCCAAGCGTACCACCCAGAATGGGAATGATGTTCCGTTTCAGCACATCCATGTGTTTGGATAAAGGGAAGGCTAAGGAAACAACCGCAGGCCCCAGAAGATCCTGTATCCATTTGCCACCCAGCATATAGGTGTCCAGTTTAATTCCTGTAATAAGCAGAATGACTACAATTACTGCCGTTGTTGTGAGTACTGGCATAAGAATAGGCCATTTTATCCTCTTATATAGACGAGTCGCCGGGATATATAAGACCACAGTCAGAGCGATCATAGCTATTCCGATGATGAATGTTGACATGAGATCGCCTCCTTCTTGTCTCGATGCGATCTTATCCATGTCATGAGCCACTCACCAATTTTGGCAGATAGCAAGCAAGTTACTAGGGTACTGAGGATCAATCCCAACACAAGCAGGAGTGTATTCGCTGTAAAAAAATCAAAGTGATTAATGATGCCTACCGTAGGCGGGATAAACAATAACTGCAAATTGGACTGGAGCCAGGATGAACCTTCATTTCCCCAGCTGATCCTGACCCAACCCATTTGAATGACAATGAACAAAAGCAGCATGCCCACAATGCTGCCTGTTAAAGGTAGATGCAATATAGACTGTATCCAGGTTCCTATCCAATAAAAGCCATACATTAACATGACTTGCAGGACTATTCCTGTATATTTCTTTATCGGAATATCCAAAACAATTCCCTTCTTTCTTATGTCCAGACAGCACATGATGTCTTAGATGGTACAAATAATAGATGATTGAGGGATAAGGAATGAAAGAGTGAGTACGTAATGAGTAGTAAGTATCGTTCCCACATTTTTGGTTTAACTTAACTCTGCCCTTCCTTCATGACCTTCAATGATCGAAGAGTATCATCCGCTGCGCCATGAAACCTCGCCCCTTCATCCCTCAGAAGCTGTATACGTTTTACTGCAGCAGGACTTATTCGTTCCCCTGCATATAGGAGGGGGATTCCAGGAGGATACGGAATAATCATCTCAGCAGATCGATAGCCTGCACAGTCTTCGAGTTCAACTTTTGCTGTATCTTTTTCTGATATAGGTTGTAGTGAGAACACAATAGGCTCTGAAAAGGAATCCACAGATGGATCTAGTAAATTGTTCCACGTGGAAATATAGTGAACTGCCTTCTTCGCAGCTTGCGTTGATGACTCGTTCAGGCTTTGCCTTAGCTCATTCTCATTGGCTTGACTAATGCGCTCTAACGCCTGCAGCAAGTGCTCAGCATCACTTCGCGTTGAGCCAAGGCTAAAGAGCAGGACGACGTACCGTTCGTCGCTCATCTCGGGCACGCAGCCGTATGCTTCCAGCTGCTGCTGCAGCCCATAACCGCTCAGTACCCCCGCCCCGTCATATATGACGGCTTTAAACGGGTCCTGAGCGGTGTAGCCCGCGGCAGATGGCATCGCCGCCGCGGGAGGTGCTGTTGGCCGCCTCGATGCATCGGCGGCCTTGTTACCGCCAGCAGCCGGCTTTGCCTCGGCTGGCGGCTCTTGCTGCAGCGCCTGCACAGGCTGCAGCAGCTGAAAGCGCGGCAGCTCTGCAAGACCGCGCTTGAAGGCATCCACGGCGGCAAGACCCGCCGTGAAGGTGTCTGCGCCCTGCACATGCAGCAGCCGGCGCGCAAGATCAAGCGAAGCCATCACCGGGTATGATGGGCTTGAACTCTGCACCATGGCCAGGCGCTGCCTCAGCAGGGACCGATTCAACAACGGTCCCTGAATGTGCAGCATGGCTCCCATGGTAAAGGCAGACAGCATCTTATGGGTCGACTGCACCACCCCGTCCGCTCCGCATGACAGGGCTGAAGCAGGCAGCTCTGGATGCTGTCCATAATGCGCGCCATGCGCTTCGTCCACGAGCAGTGGCATGCCAGCACCGTGACATATGTCGGCTATGGGCTTCAAATCAGCGCCCATGCCATAATAATTCGGCAAAGTAACAAGTACCCCCTTTGCCTCAGGATATGCCTGGACAGCAGCCCCGACCGTCTCTACCGACGGCATAACAGCAAGTCCGCTGGATGGATCAACATGTGGCTCCAGAAACACAGCTCTGGCGCCAGCAAGCATCAGCCCATGAATGACTGACTTATGTACATTACGTTGGACAAGTACGATACTTTGTGGCTCATCACACACTGTAAGCAGCATAGCCAGATTACCAGCCGTACTTCCGCCCACAAGGAAGAAGCTCTCCTCCGCACCAAAACAATCAGCCGCCAGCTGTTGTGCTCCCAGAATCACCCCTTCTGGATGATGCAGATCATCCGTACCGGTAATTTCCGTTACATCCATCTGCATCATGTCCAGAAAGGCTGCCGCAGGCATAAAGTCAGAACTTCCGTGCTGCTTCCTATTCCCTGTATTCATCAAAACTCGATAAGCTTGTCCATTCTTATGCCCAGGCACATGAAAAGAACGATTCCCCGACTTCTGGTAATGAAGCAGAGCCTCGTACAAAGGAGCCTGATATGGTTTGTATTTCATAGAATTACCTTCCTGTATAATCATTAAATTTGGATTCACATTTGCTCTTTAACTTCCTATTATAATAAGGGCTCTTTTGTGAACTGTGCCTCTCTCAATTAGCTATTAAGTGAAGAGCACAATATTACTCTTATTCTGCTCCTCATTACCCTTTTATTATATCAGTCTTTTTGCCGAATCCGCGGCTCTACATGATCCTCTGTTCTACAATCCTCCGTATCAAACAGAAAAAGGCCCTATGGGCCCCTGAATACACCTACATCAATGGATGTTTCGGCTTATGGTCATTATGCGTTTTTTTGCACCCAAATCTGTTTCATTTGGTGTATAAAATAATTGTATTTGGCATCCTGTGCATCAGTATGAACCATCTCTGCTTCGCAAGCATCGCATATAAATTCAGATACAATAAAAATGCCTTCTCTTTTTTTCTGTTCGCAGATAATACATGTGTGTTCGGTATATTCTTCCATCAACCATCCCACCTTGTTTTACGTTTACTATCAGTATTGCACAGTTTCTATTATTTTAAACCTTTTCATAGTGCTTTCTTTCTGTAAAATATATATATTCGCCCACCACCCATTGGGTGTCTGTACCGATTCAAAAGTTCAACAAATCGCATACCGCTCGTACTTTTCTGCACTGATGCTTCCCATACAGTTATATCTCCTCCCTCCTATATACACTTTCACCTTCGCCTCCACTAAAAACTTATATTCTATAATCTTAAAAAAACTTTGATTTTCAGCCGATATATAATACATCAGAACCTGACAGCCAAGAAGTTCGTGGATATACTTGTATGAGGCTCCTACTCTTAAACTTGTACATCATCCCTACAGCGCTTCCATGGTTCCTATATGCATATGGATCATTTGCATGACACCAACGTACAAGCATACGTCCACACACGAACGTGATCCCAGAAGGAGGATTTGTAATCGTATGACCGCTGAACCGGAGAATAAAGCTACATTTTATCAATACCGGCTTCTGAAAAAAAAGGCGATTGCCCGCAGTGTCATCTACAGCTATCTGTGCTTGCCTATCATTATGCTCTTCTTTAATTTACTGGCATTCTCCTGGACCGGCCTCTTCTTTTTTCTGCTGGCAGGGCCGATCACCCTATGGATTCATTATGTCATTGCCAGAACTATTTTGCTTCTGGTCCGTGCCTCTTATGCCAAACGCTGGCGCTGGAACTTCCATATGCCTTGGTTAGGTTACATTCCGGACCAGCACTTTAGCTACCGCATGTTTGTCAGAGTACATTTGAACATGAGCTGGATTGGCCTATGCATCATTACCATTTGCCTGATCTGGTCTCCGCTGTCCTTCACGCTTTCACTGATTTTCTGGCATCTGTGGCTGCTCATCCCTCGTCTGTACGTGGTTATGATTCTATCACGTGAACGCAAAGACGGATTAATTAAACTAAATGAAGAGGGCGTTTCGTACTATCTGCAATAACGCCTTTACCTCTTTTATGAAAATCAATATGTACAAGTGCAATACATAAAACATGCCCCCAACTTGGCTTAAAAAATGACCTATGATCTTCGTAAGCAATCGAGCATTCTCATTCTTTAATGATGAACAAAGGTTATCCACAGTGGATAACCTTTGTTCATTCTAAACTAACCTTTCTTTTATCCACAGCATGGGTACAAGCTAATCAGGTTATCCCCATTTATTTTATTCCCGTTCCCATCCTCTATCTATTGATCAGACATTGCAGCCGTTTAAACTATACCCCATTAAGCAGCTATATACCTACTGCTCTTCGCCTCAAACCTATTTTCAGCTCATGTCTCTACGCCTTATCTATTGTCTTGGACTACCATGACTGAGATACCTACACACTCATAGATGCTGCTTTAGGGCCTCCTTCTAATATAGGAGTACCAAATTCCATGGAGCCCATGGTAGTACGTGCAGTAACTAGGCACCTTATAAGCTCAGTTCATCTTAATCTTAGGCCAGGTTCTAGAAAGGAGTCCATTAGACTCCTACAGCAACGTACAGTATCTCCTCTTCCCTAAAATAAAAAAAGTCCCCGTAGGCTTACGGGAACTTGTATCGTCTGAACATTACAATGTTACAAAACAAACCGTACTCTTACTCTTCATCATCAGCAAGGGATTTCACCGTTGTTGTCGCAGTATCATTCCGAGGTACCATTAGCGTAAAGAATCCATCATGTACAGCTAGATGCACAATATGCCCCTCTTTAGCAAACACACGAAGAGAGTTTGAGGTATTTGATGTACTCTTGGCTTGTGTCTCCGTCCAGCCCCAGCTTTTAATCTCGTCTAGATATACTTCAGGCAAGCTGGTGCTCTCACTAATACCAGACAATGT
Organism: Paenibacillus sp. 7523-1; assembly: GCF_002276415.1. Lineage (NCBI taxonomy): Bacteria > Bacillati > Bacillota > Bacilli > Caryophanales > Paenibacillaceae > Paenibacillus > Paenibacillus sp. 7523-1. The sequence continues at coordinate 67,481 of NZ_NPBR01000032.1, forward strand.
ATATCGAACATAGTCCATCTCCGAATTGTTTCCGGATTGGTCCGATTTATTCGCTACTTTCGGTACAGGGAAACTCTTCTCGTTGACTGCGCCTTCATATGAAGTCCAGGAAGGTCCTGCATCACCGCATCCTGTAAGCACACCCAACAAACCAATCATTAGAAATGAATACAGCCCAAGTCTCCGCCAACTTAACACACACACCCTCCTTTTCACAGCTGCACATTTCACAGCTCTGTGGTCAGGTACTTTTAGCATATTTAACATAGTCCTATTATACTGATTTCCTACTTATATTCTGTAACAATACTGTTACCTTCTGATGACGCTTGCATTCACTTAATACAGCCTTATAAAC
>NZ_NPBR01000033.1:0-62530 GCF_002276415.1 Paenibacillus sp. 7523-1
ATTCAATTTGTTACTGTTTTTCATGTCGTCGTCGTTTTCAGCGGCGACTTTTATAATATATCATGTTCACTTCCACTTTGCAAGCACTTTTTTTCAGGAATGTTTTTCATTCATCTTACTGCAGGTACTTGTTTTAGTGGTTTGTCCTAAAAAGGAACGAAAATTAATTTATCATATCTAACCCAATAGGTCAACCCTTTTTCGACAATTTGATATCATCATTTATTCCATCCATAGATTCGTCCTAGGTAGTTATAGAGGTACAGCGCTGGCTGCAGCGGGCCGCACCTCGCTCATCAATTAATACTGCATGTTTGAAGCTCTGTACCATGCTTCTTACGGTTTAGACTTTTTGAGTTTGCCACTTCTTGCGTATTTGGACAGCTCCTTCGGCGGAGCGAATCGAGCATACATACGGAATACTGTTTTGTATCTACTCGCTATAGCGTATTTGATCTCCTGGTCGAGGCGATTATCACTGAGGTCAAACAACATCTCATCGAGCTCTTTACGTAACACATAATCGAGTTCCTTACATTCCTTCTCGTTAAACAGCATACCCAGCATTAAGAGTTCTCCTTTTTCTGCATATGGATAAGGCGCGCCTTTATATTGCTATATTAAATCCCACGCTCTCTAGAGTCAGGGCTATATTAGACGCGCCGATTTCAGCCCCTATGGGTTATAAAATTCTCTTACCTAAGAGATTGCTGAAACCCGTTTTATTGTTATGGTCAACTTTCTGAAAATTTATGAATGTCATTCCATACAAATTTATCCACGCACAATACTGAAAGTAATCGTACTTTCGATAATGGCTGCAATAAACAGCAGGATAATAACCCAGCACGATGCAGTTAATGTCCTCCTCAAAAAAGCTTCCCACTGTTTTCCTAACCCCTGACGTTTGGCACTTCCAAGTTCAATGAGGCTTCTGGACGCCAGTCCCCCAAACTTGAGACCAAAAGCACAGGCAATGATAATGACGGGAATTTCTATAATTCCGTGCGGTAAAAGTCCCTTTACCACGATATCAAAAAGGCCGGCTCCATTATCTGTGGTGATATGTACTAGAAAACCGATAACCATTCCGTTAATTACTAAAAATATAACAGGCAATATTCCAAAGAAAATTCCTGCATAGATCACGAGCACACTTTTGATGGCATTATTAAAAAAGATAAAGATAAAGAAATTCCATTGCACATTTCCGCTCTGTTCGAGCTGTCTACTTACCTCTTGTAGTCCGCCTATCTGGTTCAATAATATGTCCTGCAGTGGTCCTGTACTTACCCAGCCAGCTCCTATACCTGCAACAAACAATATGACTGACCAGATTAATGCATTACGAATGGATCCCAGATCCCTTAGAAATGTACTGAATTTTAACATGGTAACCTCCTAATGACTGAAGTTGATGGACAAACAAATTTCTCATGCGAATAACTGCGCTGTACGAGCATACATTGGAGAGTAAACAAGCATTTCTTATGGGAGAGGGGCGCTTATTGAAATGAACTCGTTCTATGTATTTAGCGGTAAAAAGATTAAACGTTTCCTGATTGTGCTGGCTGCTGCCGTCTTTGCTATCGGGATTATTTATCTGGAAAGCGGCAATGTTTCAGTATTCTCGGAGGATGCACCGTCGGCTGTCTACAACGTACCAACAGAGAAAAAAGTAATTGCACTCACATTTGATATTAGCTGGGGCGATAAGCGTACGGAACCAATCCTTAAAGTGCTGCAGGATAACAAAGTAGAGAAGGCTACCTTCTTCTTATCCTCCCCTTGGAGCAAGACACACCCCGAGATTGTAACCTCCATCAAGGAAGGGGGATACGAAATTGGAAGCCACGGACATAAGCACGATAATTACAGCAGCATGACCGAAGAAGAAATTCGCAAGGAAATTTCGACAGCTCATAGCATTTTAACCGATTTAACGGGAAAAGAACCGAATCTGCTTCGTCTGCCCAATGGGGATTTTGACAAACGCGTACTTCAAGTAGCCAGCAGTCTTAACTACCAGGTCGTTCAATGGGATACCGACTCACAGGATTGGAAGAATCCAGGTGTACAAACCATCGTAGATCGGGTAGTCAGCAAAGCGCACCCTGGAGATATCGTACTTCTACATGCGAGTGATTCTTCCAAACAAACTCATGAAGCACTGCCAGTCATTATCGATAAATTAAGAAATCAGGGGTATGAATTCGTAACAGTCTCCGAACTGCTGAATCATTCCAGTGCCAAAGGTACAGAAGTCCGGGATCAAGCCAGTGCTCAATAACACTCACAAGATTTACGTTAAACTATACCTTATATTCCATTCTGAAGGTTTGGCATCACATTGACAGCATAAATGAAAAGAGCTAACCAGGTTAGCTCTTTTTTCGCGTTTTATCAAAAGATTCTCAATAGCGGTCTTCCTTATGCTTGCTCCGTTCTCCCACTCACTGCCTGCTCTGCAGATCCATCCACCAGCTTATGTAATATTAGCATTTGGTATGCATTACATGCCAGCAACGGGACCACAATAAAGGTGGTAGCAGCATTTACATCGATTCGGAGCACACCGATCGTCTCCACCACGGTTACTGCAATCATGAAAAAGAGCGTTGGGATCATTGCCGAAATATGTGTCTTTTTCACTTTCACGTAAGCGGTAACAATTGCAGCTGCCAAAATGATGATTCCAAGTACGATGTCGGATAAACGTTCTCGTCCGCCTCCGACAAACAAACGCAAAAACATGACGTCAAGTAAAGCGAGCACGGTCAAAACAAGCTGAACGATCTGCCATCCGCGTTTCGGAAATACACCTTTACCCATATAATTCAGTATCAAGTAAGCGAAAAAACCCATCTGAGAATACACACTAATCATCACCCCTGATCCAAATAAAATCAGGAGATACAGCAGAAAATCGATAATTCCGTTCGTTCTCTCCCCGTTCAACAGCATCATAATGAGACCTGTTACTAGCGATCCGGCTGCTCCGATAAGTAAGGCTGTCCAAAATAGGAAAAACCATTTACGTAAATTCAAATGTTTTCCACCCCCGAGAGTTTATTTTACCAACCTTCTCAGCAAAAAACCATCACCATTCAACATATTTAGTGCTTGCCCATCACATACTACATGCAGTATCTAATCAAGGAGGGGTTATGCACATGAAACGGCCTTTGTGGCAGCTAAGCTGCGCTGTATTGGGGCTATCCGTCATGCTTGCCGGCTGCGGTTCAGATCAGAATTCTTCGCCTCCTCAGGGCAGTTATAAAGAGATGAAAACGATGGTCGTGGATATTCTGAAAAGTGATGAAGGCAAGAAGGCTGTCGAAGAAGCTCTAACTGGCCAAAGTTCCTCCGGGGGTGGCGGCGAAGGTGGAGATTCCGAACAAAGTGGCGGTGGATCGGGTGGCGGGTCTGGAACCATCGGTATGAAAATGTTAATGCCCATGCAATCTTCAGAACAAATACGTATTGCTGTTAAAGATACCATCACGGCTCCCGAGTACCAAAAGGAATTCGAGAAAATCATGACAGATCCACAATTTGCAAGTGAATTTGCCAAAGCCATTAACTCGCAAAGCAAGCAGCTGCATATGCAGTTAATCAAAGATCCCACTTATCAGAAATCGGTTGGGGATATCATGAAATCACCGGAAGTGTCCAAAATGTTTATGGACATGACCAAAACCCCAGAGTATCGTAAACAGACCATGACCGTCATGCAGGAAGTCATGCAGAATCCGCTGTTTCGGATGGAAGTACTGACTTTGCTCAAAAAAGTAGTACAGGAAGAACTACAGCCCAAAGTTGAATCCGGTGGCGGGCAGGAACAAGGTGGACAGCAAGAAGGCGGCGGCCAAGAAGGTGGAAGTGGCGGCGGCGACAGCGGCGATGGGGGTAGTGGTGGTGACTCCGGAAGTGGCGGAGGATCATAATCCCTGTCGAGGGATATAGTTGATATACAGTTAATCCTGATTTCAGGAACAGAACCATGTTATACGTTATAAAAGCCCGCATCCGATGGATGCAGGCTTTTTGATGTTGTGGTGATTTTGTTCAATATGCTAAAACTTAGTCTCAATTGCCTGCGCTACTTCATCGTATATGGCACCGATGCGTGTATCAGCCTTATATACAGATGGCGAGAAATCAGGCTCTGATGGATGATTGTCCGGTGAACCGAGAGGAATCTGTGCGAGCAGCTCTGTGTGCAGACTTTCCGCAAGACGTCCACCGCCCCCACGACCAAAGACATAGTCTTTCTCTCCACATTTGCCACATTCGTAATAAGCCATGTTCTCTACCACACCCAGCAGCTCATGCTCGGTCTGAATCGCCATTGCACCCGCTCTCGCGGCTACAAATGCTGCTGTTGCATGCGGCGTTGTCACGATGATCTCCTTGCTCTGTGGCAGCATTTGATGCACGTCCAGGGCTACGTCACCTGTGCCTGGAGGCAAATCAAGCAGCATGTAGTCCAGTTCTCCCCAATTTACATCTGTAAAGAACTGACGCAGCATGCGACCCAACATGGGACCACGCCAGATCACAGGGTTATTTTCACGAATGAAAAATCCCATCGACATCACTTTTACACCAAAACGCTCGACCGGCTGAATGATTCCATCCTCCACAACAGGGTATTCTTCAATCCCCATCATATCAGGTACACTGAAACCATAGATGTCCGCATCAATTAATCCAACCTTTTTACCTTGCCGAGCGAGGGCAGCAGCCAGATTCACTGTGACTGTAGATTTACCTACCCCACCTTTGCCACTTGCTACTGCAATATAGCGAACACCCGATTCAGGGCTTAATAACTCATGACCATCCAGACCTGCTGCGTGGCCTTTTACAAGCACTTCTTCGTCATTCTGCTCATTCCCAGGTTGCCCTGCATTCACACTCTCTCGTTCATGTTCTGATGCTGCACGCAGGCGTATATGTACATCCTGAATCCCATGTTGAGACAATAGGTTACGTGCAGCGTCACTAAGAGCAGTTGTATCCTCAGTCTGATTGTCCAATGTAACAATGGTCAGTGCCACATGATTTTCTTTTACCATGACATCACGAATCCATTGAAGCTCGGTCAGACTCACTCCCAATTGTGGTTCCTGTAAAGGTTGCAATAGTTCAAGTATCTGTTCTTTTGATATCATCAGACAGCACCTCAGCTTTATCTATTGGCATGTAATTAGGTATGCTGGGTTAATTATAACATTCTCCTTCTCTTTGTAACTAACTTTTGGGACGTTCCCCCGAGGAATACCTCAAGATTCCATTATAGATGGAAGCGGCTACTTTACGCTGATATGCTTCATCCGCAAGAAGACGTGCCTCATCCGGATGAGATAAGAAACCAACTTCTACAAGCGCAGACGGGATTTTCAATGCTTGAAGCAGATATACGGTATTTACCGTTTTTGCAATTCGATCTGTATTTTCAAGATTACGGATCATTTCTTGCTGCAACAGATTGGCTAATCCTTCATTGTCCGGGTGGTTGGGTGTATAAAAGACCTGTGCACCACTCCAGCGGTTCGAAGGGACACTGTTCATGTGAATGCTGATAAACAGATCTGCCTGCTTGTCTTCAATTCGTCTTACTCTCTGCTTGAGATCTTCTGTCTTCCGTTTGGAATATCCTCTGGTATCTGCCTCAGCAAGATCTGTGTCAATCTCTCGTGTCATGACCACCAGTGCTCCAGCTTGCTGCAGATAGTCCCGTACATACAAAGCAATCGACAAATTGATATCCTTCTCGATGACCCCCTGCTTGCTCACAGCCCCCCCGTCTGGTCCACCATGCCCTGCATCGATCGCAATGACTTTGCCTGCTAGCGGCAGCCCCCAATATCCGGACGTCTTGGATGAAGGCAGTTCATACGTCACCACAGCCACCAACATCGCAAGTAGACAGAGGCTTAGCAGCACACGCTTTACTGTACGCAACCGGATCCATACCACAAAATGCTTCCCCATATTTTTACGCATAAAAAAACCACCTCGTCCCTATAAATGACTCTAATCATCTATATGGGACAAGATGGACAAATATACCGTTAGGAGCGGACTTGCTCCGCCATTCCCTCAATAAGCACTTCAGCTGCCTCAGGACGAGTAAATTCTGGTCGCGGGCACTCTCCATCACGGAGCAGACCACACACTTTTGCACCGAATAACGTCATAGAGGCAGAAGCGATATCACTTTGTCATCTCCCTAATTTCTCTTCATAGTGGTGGTTCGATAGAGATATGCTCAAAGCTATGATGTAAGGTCTAAAGGATGTTCCCGCTATTTTGAATAATTTATTTATGAAGTCCGCATTCTGTTTTATCATTACCGGACCATCGTCCTGCACGCGGATCTTCACCTGGCATAACTTGACGGGTGCAATGTTCACAACCAATGCTCGGATAGTTCTGATCATGTAGAGGGTTATATACAACGTTATTCGCCCGAATATAGTCCCACACGTCCTCAGAAGTCCAATGAGCGATCGGATTAAATTTCATAAGTCCAAACTTCGTATCGTATTCCACCTTCTTCGCATTAGCACGAGTCGGTGCTTGATCTCTGCGAATTCCTGTGATCCATGCATCATACTTGGAAAGAATACGTGTCAGCGGCTCAACCTTGCGAATATTACAGCAAGCATTAGGATCCGATTTCCACAATTCCTCTCCATGTTGGGCCGCCTGCTCTTCTGGTGTAATTTTAGGAGAGACACGCACAAAATCCAAATTGTATTTCTCTTTCATAAGATCACGAGTCTCATACGTTTCCTTGAAATGAAAATCAGTGTCGAGATAAAAAACATCCGTAGATGGACTGATCTTCTGCAGCATATCTACAAGTACAACATCTTCCGCACCAAAACTGCATGCAAAAGTGATATTTGGAAATGTCTCAACAGCGTAACGGATAATATCCTCAGGGCTTGCGTTTTCCAATTCTTCTGCTTTCACCCGAGCAAGTTCTTCTTTTTCCAACAAGTTCATTCTGAATTTCCCCCATTCTGCTTTTCCCGAAAACTTTAATGCCGACCAATCTAATATGAATTATGTATAGTATAAATCTTTCAGGGGGGATGTCAATGGCCTGCCACATGGTAAAATGATTCATTTGCAGCCCATTTTTGTGAGTGGGTTACCTATCATTTTGTGAACACTTAGATTCTCTTTAGATTCTCTTCAAATGAATCCATTGCAATTAACTTAAGCAGGCTAGAAGGTATTAGAGTCCAATTCGCTATGCTAATCGTGGAATCCTTTGTCCCTACTGGGTTATTTGGATTAAACTGTACTACACTTCGTAATGATAATGCTCAAGCTAAAAACCAAATATGAGATGCATAGAGTATCAGCAGAGCATGAAAAATCTTTAAATTCTTCGTGCTTATATGTAAGTGACTTTTATTGAATTCATAAGGAAAACTGATGATTGTGATCTCGTTTAACCTGTCCGGAATGATCTATCTTCAGCCAATTTTAAAATGAAAAATAAGCCATGTTAGATCACATACATATGACAATCTATCCGCGCCATCCTATTGGAATAACTAATCCATGTTTTATAGAAAACAAAAAGCCTCTGGCGCCGAGGCCAGAGGCTTGTAATACATATTAACGTTTGGAGAACTGAGGAGCGCGACGAGCGGCTTTGAGACCGTATTTTTTACGTTCTTTCATCCGTGGGTCACGAGTCAGGAATCCTGCTTTTTTCAGGGAAGCACGGTATTCCGGATCTGCTTTGAGCAGTGCGCGGGAGATACCATGACGGATTGCTCCAGCTTGACCGGAGATTCCGCCACCATGAGCGATAACCAAAACGTCATAGTTGCTAAGCGTTTCTGTCAAAGTCAGTGGTTGTTTTACGATCAGTTTGAGTGTTTCCAAACCGAAGTATTCATTAATATCACGTTTGTTGATGACAATGCGTCCTTCACCCGGTACAAGGCGAACACGAGCTACCGAATGTTTACGACGACCTGTCCCATAGTATTGTACTTGTGCCATGAAACTGTCCTCCTTTTAATTAACCGCGAAGTTCGTAAACTTCTGGTTTTTGTGCTGCATGTGGATGCTCAGTGCCTCTGTACGCTTTAAGTCTCAGCTTCATTTTTTCGCCCATGCGAGTTTTAGGAAGCATACCGCGAACAGCCAATTCCAACATACGTTCCGGTTTGTTTTTAACCATATCTTCTGCAGTAGTTACTTTCAAACCACCTGGGTGCATCGAGTGACGGTAGTATTTCTTATCTTGCATTTTTTTACCAGTCAATACGATTTTCTCCGCATTGATGATAACTACGAAATCGCCAGTGTCCACATGTGGAGTAAATTGTGGCTTGTGTTTGCCGCGGATCAAAGCAGCTGCTTCGCTCGCCAAACGTCCGAGCGTTTTGCCTTCGGCATCAATGATGTGCCATTGGCGCTCAACTTCGTTAGGCTTCGCCATGTACGTTGTACGCATGAAAAGTTCCTCCTTAAAATGTTCAAAATCTCATTTTCATTTATCTTCGTTCATTAAGTGATAACTTTAGGTGTTGATGGATAGTTGTTGCGATGTGACCCTCTTAATTGGGGCTGTGGGAAAGCCATTAAGAAAACACAACTTTTATATTACATGATAGGAGGTTAAATCGCAAGTGTTAATTAAACTTTTCACTCACCAAATTTAATCTTTTTTGTATTCAAGATCCCAGAGCATTAAACCACAACTTACCGCAGTTGGTCCTGCAGCAGAGCGATTACATGCGGCAATCATATTCGGTACATCAGAGGCTTTCCGTTTGCCCTCTCCGATCTCCAGCAGTGTACCTACAATAATGCGAACCATATGCTGCAAAAAGCCGTTGCCGCTCACATAAATATGAATGACTCCCTGATCGCGCGGATGATCTCTGCACATTGAACGGTCAACCTCTATCCATGCGTCGTATACCGAACGTATATGATTGTCTTTCTGAGACTTGCGAGAAGCAAAGGAGGTGAAATCATACGTACCAATAAAATGACGAAGCCCCTCCTGCATTGCAGTTATGTCCAACCTGGCATGATGATGATATTGCAGTCTTCTGTTGAATACATCCGGAAATTGATTTGCATTGATCGTATAGCGGTACGTCTTCGTTTTCGCTGCATAGCGAGAATGAAACTCAAGCGATACCTCTATCGCATCAATAACAACAATATCAGAGGGTAATCTAGAATTAAGTGCAATACACCATCGTTCAATCGGGATTTGAGATTCGGTAGCAAAGTTGAAGATCTGCCTGCGAGCATGAACACCCGCGTCAGTTCTACCTGACCCCGTTATCTTTACCGTCTCACCTGTCAATGCACGAATGGCATCTTCAAGATGATCCTGAATGGTATTCCCCCCCGGCTGTACCTGGAAGCCATAATAAGCAGTGCCATCATAAGCAAGCGTCATGCACAAGTTGCGCATCATTACCACACCTTTGTTCCATACTATACATACCCTACCCCGAACAGCAAAAGAAGCCCCTTCCGGAGCTTCTATTACAGCACGAATTCCGAAATGAAGTGAAAAAAAGGGTTAATCCAGAATCAACGACTCTGTCCCCTTTCCTCATCTCATCTGTTTTACGCGCGGTCAACCAGTTCCAAGTAAACCATAGGCGCTGCGTCACCACGACGAGGTCCCAGTTTAAGGATACGAGTGTATCCACCTGGACGCTCAGCGTAACGACCGGACAATTCGCTAAACAGTTTTTGGATTGCATCTTGCTCACCATCGATAGTTTCGCGGCGAACATAAGCTGCCACTTGGCGACGGGCATGAAGATCTCCCTTTTTCGCTTTAGTGATCAGTTTTTCAGCAATAGAGCGAACCTCTTTTGCTTTCGCTTCAGTTGTCTGAATGCGCTCGTACAAGAACAGGTCGGTTACCAGGTCACGGAACAAAGCTTTACGCGCGCTGGAATTACGGCCCAACTTTTGGTATGCCATTGTTTTCCCTCCTTCACTTCAAGCACTCAGCTGTCTATTCTTCTGTACGGAGTCCCAGACCCAATTCTTCGAGCTTCTCTTGAACTTCTTCCAAAGACTTGCGTCCAAGGTTACGGACTTTCATCATGTCTTCTTCCGTTTTCGTAGTCAGCTCTTGCACGGTATTAATACCGGCACGTTTCAGGCAGTTGTAGGAACGAACAGAGAGATCCAGCTCTTCAATCGTCATTTCGAGTACTTTTTCTTTTTTGTCTTCTTCTTTTTCGACCATGATCTCAGCATCTTTCGCTTCGTCTGTAAGACCCACGAAGAGCATCAAATGCTCGGTCAAAATTTTAGCGCCGAGGCTTACAGCCTCTTCAGGACGAATACTTCCGTCTGTCCAAACTTCCAACGTGAGCTTGTCATAGTTGGTTACTTGGCCAACACGCGTATTTTCCACAGCGTAGTTAACGCGGCTGATCGGGGTGAAGATGGAATCGACTGGGATGACGCCGATCGGCTGGTCATCGCGTTTATTCCGATCTGCCTGGACGTAGCCGCGACCGCGATTGGCAAAAATACGCATGTGAAGTCTCGAACCTGGTCCGAGCGTAGCGATGTGCAGATCCGGGTTAAGGATTTCCACATCGGAATCAGCACGGATATCTCCAGCCGTGATTGCTCCTTCGCCTTCAGCATCAATCTCGAGCACTTTCTCCTCATCAGAATGAATTTTAAGCGACAAAGCTTTCAGGTTAAGAATAACCTCCGTTACATCTTCCATTACGCCAGGAACTGTAGCAAATTCATGCAGAACGCCATCGATTTGAACCGAAGACACTGCCGCACCCGGCAGTGACGAGAGCAAGATTCGGCGAAGCGAGTTTCCAAGCGTCGTTCCGTATCCGCGCTCCAGCGGTTCTACTACGAATTTCCCATAGGTGCCATCATCGTTGACGTCTACCGTCTCAATTTTCGGCTTTTCGATTTCAATCACTGCAATACCCCTCCTTCAAAACGTCGGTCCTCTATGAAACATTTACCTTCTCTTGCGAAAACATGTAGTAGTATGCCTAAACAACCATTATTAGCAGATTGTGCTGGATTTATACCACACGCAGGGGCAAATCTCATTAGACACGACGACGTTTTGGAGGACGGCATCCGTTGTGTGGGACTGGAGTTACGTCTTTGATCAGGTTAACTTCCAGACCTGCAGCTTGCAAAGAGCGGATCGCTGCTTCACGGCCTGCGCCTGGTCCTTTAACCATAACCTCAACGGCTTTCATCCCATGTTCCATTGCAGCTTTGGCAGCAGTCTCAGCAGCCATTTGTGCAGCAAACGGAGTCGATTTACGGGAACCTCTGAATCCGAGGCCGCCGGAGCTTGCCCACGAAATTGCGTTTCCGTGAGGATCCGTAATGGTAACGATAGTGTTATTGAAAGTGGAACGGATATGTGCCACGCCAGATTCAATATTTTTACGGTCACGACGTTTAGTACGTACGACTTTTTTCGGTTTAGCCATTTTCTCTTATCCCCCCTTATTATTTCTTCTTGTTCGCTACTGTACGACGAGGACCTTTACGAGTACGAGCATTCGTTTTCGTACGTTGTCCACGAACAGGCAGACCACGACGATGACGAACTCCACGGTAACAACCGATCTCCGTCAAACGTTTAATATTCAAAGAGATTTCACGACGCAGGTCACCTTCTACTTTGACCTCTTTGTCGATACTTTCACGCAATTTGCTGACTTCATCTTCCGTCAAATCACGAACACGAGTGTCCGGATTGATGCCTGTAGAGCTCAGAATTTTCTGGGAAGTCGTTTTACCGATTCCGAAAATATAAGTCAAGGCGATCTCAACGCGCTTATCACGTGGCAAATCCACACCAGCTATACGTGCCATTTTACGCTACACCCCCTTCATTAACCTTGTTTTTGTTTGTGTTTCGGATTTTCACAGATAACCATAACATTCCCTTTGCGGCGAATGACTTTGCATTTTTCGCAAATCGGTTTGACCGAAGGTCTTACCTTCATGTGAATTACCTCCTCAAAGTTCTGCTTAGCAAAACTCTCTTCGTAAGCATTGACCTCGTTTTACCATTGTAAAACCGGCTTCGAAGCTTTCGCAAGTTTTGCCGGGCAAAACCCGCTTCAAGCTTCACAGTTCATTGCAACTGTCTACTACTATTTACGGTAAGTTATACGTCCTTTTGTCAGATCATAAGGCGATAACTGAACAACTACTTTGTCACCAGTCAGGATACGGATAAAGTGCATCCGCAGCTTTCCGGAAACGTGAGCGAGAATTTGATGACCGTTCTCAAGCTCAACCTTGAATGTTGCATTCGGCAGCGGTTCAAGAACCGTGCCTTCCACTTCAATGACATCTTCCTTGGCCATTAGTCAGTCTCCTTTCTCTTCAGTTTGAATGTTGGTGGATTCCAGAAACGAATGAACCGCATAGCGGAGCTTTCCGTTTGTCACCCGACCACTCTCGTTTAAACTGTTTACAACCTCGCTGCTGATCATCGGCTGGAGCTCCAGATGAAGAATATTCTTCTTCTTGGGTTGATCAAACTTACGTTTGTCTCCATCCGCTATATACACGAACCTACTGTCCGCTATAGCAACAATTACCGCGGCTTGGTCCGCATTGCGGCCTTTACGGATCTTCACAAGTTGACCGAGCTGCGGATTAGACTGATTATTCATGCCTCATCACCTACGCATTCAGTTTTGTGAAAATTTCCATGCCATCTGGTGTAACTGCTACGGTGTGTTCAAAGTGGGCACATAACGATCCGTCAACAGTAACGACAGTCCAGTTATCTTCCAACGTTTTCACATACCGGCTACCTACGTTAACCATCGGCTCTATGGCCAGCACCATGCCCGCTTTAAGCCGTGGTCCCCGATCAGGAAGACCATAGTTCGGAATTTGGGGTTCTTCGTGCAGATCCGCTCCTATGCCGTGACCGACATATTCCCGAACTACCGAAAAACCTGCATCCTCAATATATTTCTGAATCGCATGAGATATAGTAAACAAGCGAATGTCCGGTTTAACCAGCGCCAGACCTGCGTATAACGAAGCCTCGGTAACGTCCAGAAGACGACGGGCTTCTTCGGAAATACGGCCGACCGGATAAGTCCAGGCAGAATCCCCATGATACCCCTGGTACTGCGCGCCAATGTCAAACGTAACGATATCGCCCTCGTTCAACTTGCGTTTGCCGGGAAATCCATGCACCAACTCTTCATTTACTGAAGCGCACACACTGGCAGGAAAACCGTTATAACCTTTGAAAGACGGCACAGCTCCTTGACTGCGGATATATTGATCGGCCATATGGTCAAGTTCTCCAGTCGTAATACCGGGAGCGATATGCTCTGCCAAGAGACGATGCGTTTCCGCAACTATTCTCCCTGCTTCCCTCATCAAGCCCAGTTCCGTTTCGGACTTACCAATGATCATTCAATTAACCTCGCAGTAAGGACACGATCTCTTGAGAGACTTGATCAATATCCTGTTCTCCGTTCATTTGACGAAGAAGACCTTTGTTCTCATAAAACGTGAGGAGTGGTGCTGTTTTGTTGATATATTCGTCAAGACGGGTTCCTACGCTCTCTTCGTTATCATCAGAACGTTGGTACAACTCGCCGCCGCATTTATCACAAATACCTTCCTGCTTAGGCGGATTGAATACGACATGATAAGTGGCGCCACAGTTTTTGCAAATGCGACGACCCGTCAAACGAGCCAGCAATTTGTCGCGGTCCACTTTCAGGTTGATTACATGATCGAGACCTGAGTTCAGTCGGTCCAGGATGCCATCAAGCGCTTCTGCTTGAGACAGGGTTCTTGGAAAACCATCCAAGAGGAATCCTTCTCTGCAGTCAGGCTGCTGCAACCGTTCTTCAACGATGCCGATGGTTACATCATCTGGTACAAGCAATCCTTGATCCATATATTCCTTGGCTTTCAGGCCAATGGGAGTTCCCTGCTTAATCGCCAGACGAAATGCATCGCCTGTTGAAATGTGGGGAATACCGAACTCTTTCACGATGACGTCTGCTTGCGTTCCTTTTCCTGCCCCCGGAGGGCCCATGAATAGGATGTTCACGTTATGTCACTCCCTCCAAGACTACCCTACATCAACAAACAGCACAATAGGTGCCGGCAAGTAAATCTTAGCTTGACCGGTACCTATTGCCTATTTATTGATAAAACCTTTGTAGTGGCGTTTGATCAATTGGCTTTCGATTTGCTTCATGGTATCGAGCGCAACACCGATAACGATCAGGAGAGACGTTCCTCCAATTTGCGCCGATTGAGGCAAACCAGAAAGTGCCCCTAAGAATACAGGCAGAACGGAAATGACTGCCAAGAAGATGGCGCCGGCCATTGTCAAACGAGTCATGACACGGGTCAGATATTTCTCGGTTGCTTTACCCGGGCGAATGCCTGGGATGTAACCGCCGTTCTTTTTCATATTATCAGCCATCTGCTGTGGATTCATCTGTACGAAAGTATAGAAGAAAGTGAAACCGAAGATCATCACGACATACAATAACATACCCAGAGGTTTGTGAGTAGTCAGATTTTGTCCGATCCACTGTGCCCATAAACGATCAGCCCAGAAGTTGGCGATAATCGTTGGGAACATCAACAGAGATGAAGCAAAGATGACAGGGATAACACCTGCTGCGTTAATCTTCAGCGGGATATGTGTATTCTGTCCACCGTACATTTTGTTACCTACGACGCGTTTCGCGTACTGTACAGGAATTTTCCGAATCGCCTGCTGAATGTAAATGACACCGATGATAATCAACACAATAACAATTGCGACGATTACACCTTTAAGGATGTTCATGAACAACTGATCAGGTTGAATGAAGTCGGACTCGATTGTCTGTTTGATAATGTTAGGCACCGTTGAGAGGATACCCGCAAAGATCAAAATCGAAATTCCGTTTCCTATGCCCTTCTCGGTGATCTGCTCACCAAGCCACATCAGGAATGAAGTACCGGCCGTAAGTACAATCGCGATCAAGATATAGTCAGCAAAAGTGGCGTTAGGCACCATCTCTGTATTGTACAAGCGGTTGAATCCGATCGACGTACCAAACGCTTGAATCAATGCCAGACCGATCGTTAAATAACGAGTCAGCTGAGCTGATTTTTTCTTACCTTGTTCACCTTGCTTAGCCCATTCCGCTAACTTAGGGATAACGTCCATGGAAAGCAACTGTACTATGATAGACGCAGTGATGTAAGGTACGATCCCGAGTGCAAAGATCGAGAACTGGAACAGTGCTCCACCCGAGAACGTATTGAGAAGTCCAAAAACTTCTTTACCCGCAGAATTTGTCGCTTCGAAAACCTCTTTGTTTACTCCAGGTACTGGAACGAAGGATCCGATGCGGTAAATGATCAGTACAAAAAGGGTAAATAATACCCTTTTGCGCAGATCTTCAACCCGCCAGATATTCTTTAGGGTCTTGAACATTAAATCACCTCGGTTGTACCGCCGGCAGCTTCAATTTTCTCCACCGCAGATTGAGAAAACTTGTTAGCTTTAACAGTCAGCTTCACAGTGACTTCACCGTTACCCAGGATCTTGATTCCGGATTTAGCGTTTTTAACTACGCCGTTCGTCATCAAGAATTCTGGAGTTACTTCAGTACCCGCAGCAAAACTGTTCAGGTCTTCAATATTCACAACCGCATATTCCTTGCGAGTTGGGTTTACGAAACCACGTTTTGGCAAGCGACGATACAATGGATTTTGTCCACCTTCGAAGCCCGGACGTACACCACCGCCGGAACGAGCGTTTTGTCCTTTGTGACCGCGACCTGATGTTTTACCCGTACCACTACTTGGACCGCGACCAAGACGTTTACGCTCTTTGCGGGATCCAGGAGCTGGGGAAAGCTCATGTAACTTCATCGTTCGTTGCACCTCCTTAAAGATTTATGGGAATATCCCGTATTAAGCTTCTACTTCTTTAACAGCAACCAAGTGACTTACTTTGTTAATCATACCACGAATGGCTGGATTATCGTTTTGAACCACTTTGCTGTTGATTTTGCGCAAGCCCAATGTTTTCACAGTTGTTCTTTGCGTCTCCGGACGTCCGATCAAGCTGCGGACGAGGGTAATTTCCAATTTAGCCATGAGATTCCCTCCTTAACCCAGAAGCTCTTCGACGGATTTTCCGCGCAGTTTAGCCACGTCTTCAGCACGCTTCAAACGGGACAAACCTTCCAAAGTCGCATTGACCATGTTCATGGAATTCGAAGAACCCAGAGATTTTGTCAAAATGTCACCTACACCAGCAAGTTCAAGAACCGCACGTACAGGACCACCAGCGATAACACCAGTACCTTCAGATGCTGGTTTCAACAGAACGCGTCCTGCGCCGAACTTACCTGTTACCAAGTGAGGAATCGATGTTCCTACGAGTGGAACGTGTACAAGGTTTTTCTTAGCATCTTCAATACCTTTGCGAATTGCATCAGGTACTTCGCCCGCTTTACCGATACCAGCTCCAACCCAGCCGTTGCCGTCGCCGACTACAACCAGTGCGCTAAAGCTGAAACGGCGTCCGCCTTTTACTACTTTAGCTACGCGATTAATATTTACAACTCTTTCAGTCAGTTCCAAAGTATTCGGATCTACACGCAAGTCGTTAACCTCCTTTTGAAAAATATCTTAAAACTCAAGTCCTGCTTCACGAGCCGCTTCAGCCAATGCTGCGATACGACCATGGTACAGATATCCGCTACGGTCAAATACGATGTTAGAAACGCCTTTGTCTTTCGCACGTTTTGCAACGAGTTCGCCAACTTTACGAGCTGACTCAACAGAAGCACCGTTTTTGATGTCGCTGCTCAGTTCTTTGTCTACAGTAGACGCGGAAGCGATCGTTACACCAGCTACGTCATCGATAATTTGAGCGTACATATGTTTACCAGAACGGAATACGTTCAAACGAGGACGTGCTGCCGTTCCTTGGATTTTCTTACGAACACGCAGGTGTCTTTTCAGACGAGCCTTGTTTTTATCTTGTTTCGTAATCATCTCAGGGATTCACTCCTTTCAGGTTACCTCGCTGGCTTCAAACCGGAAGCCACGGGGTATATTAGAAACACACGAAGCAAGCAAGCCGAAAGCCGCGCAAAGGCGGTAAGAGAAATCTTATTTCTTCTTACCGGCTTTACCTTCCTTACGGATGATACGCTCGCCTTCATATTTAATACCTTTACCTTTGTACGGCTCAGGTTCACGAACGGAACGGATTTTAGCAGCGTAAGCACCTACGCGCTCTTTGTCGATCCCGCGAACGATGATTTTTGTATTCGAAGGTACTTCGAATTCAATTCCCGCTTCCGGTGTAATTTCAACCGGGTGAGAGTATCCAACGTTCAGAACGATTTTATCTCCGGATTTGCTTGCACGATATCCGACCCCAACCAACTCCAGAGATTTTGCGAATCCTTCAGTAACGCCACTCACCATGTTGTTTACAACGCTACGCGTTGTGCCGTGCAAAGAACGGTGAGTTTTGTTATCGGAAGGACGCACAACTGTAATTTCGTTGTTCTCAACTGTAACCTTCATGTCTTTATGAAGTTCACGAGTCAGAGTTCCTTTTGGTCCTTTTACCGTAATAACGGTGTTGTCCAGTGTGATGTCCACACCACTTGGTACTGTAATTGGTTTGCGACCAATACGAGACATATGTTGCACCTCCTATCTTGTGACGTTATATTACCAAACGTAGCAAACGACTTCTCCGCCGGATTTCGATTGACGAGCTTCTTTGTCCGTCATAACACCTTTGGATGTCGAGATGATCGCGATACCCAGGCCACCAAGTACACGAGGTACTTCGTTGCTTTTCGTGTAAACACGAAGACCAGGTTTACTGATTCTTTTCAGACCAGTGATAACGCGCTCGTTATTTTGACCGTATTTCAGGAAAACACGGATAATCCCTTGTTTGTTATCATCGATAACTTCAGCGTCACGGATGAAACCTTCACGCTTCAGGATATCGGCGATTTGTTTTTTCATTGTCGAAGCAGGCATTTCTACTGTTTCGTGACGAACAGTGTTCGCGTTACGAATACGAGTAAGCATATCTGCAATTGGATCAGACATAGTCATTGTGAGTTAACCTCCTTCCCGTTCAGGACTTTTTACCAGCTTGCTTTTTTCACGCCAGGAATCTGGCCTTTATAAGCTAATTCACGGAAGCAAATTCTGCAAATTTTGAACTTTTGCAGCACCGAATGTGGACGTCCGCAACGCTCACAGCGTGTATAAGAACGCACTTTAAACTTTGGTGTACGTTGTTGTTTAACTTTCATCGAAGTTTTTGCCACTTTAGCCTGACACCTCCTAAATAATTTCGGAGAAAAGGGAGTCCTTCCAGACACCCGGAAACGTTATGCCAACTTTATTTTACGAAAGGCATTCCCAGTTGCGTGAGCAACTCACGGGACTCTTCGTCTGTTTTCGCCGTTGTTACAATAACAATGTCCATACCGCGGACTTTGTCTACTTTATCGTACTCGATCTCTGGGAAGATCAATTGTTCTTTCAGACCCAGTGTGTAGTTACCACGTCCGTCGAACGCTTTGCTCGATACACCGCGGAAGTCGCGGACACGAGGCAATGTAACGTTGAACAATTTATCGAGGAAGTAGTACATACGCTCGCCGCGCAATGTAACTTTCACACCGATAGGCATGTTCTCACGCAGTTTGAAACCTGCGATAGATTTCTTAGCACGAGTGATTACAGGTTTTTGACCCGCGATCAGTTGCAAATCGTTTACTGCGGAATCCAACACTTTGGAGTTTTGGACAGCGTCGCCCACACCCATGTTGATAACGATTTTCTCGATTTTAGGCACTTGCATTACCGTTGTATAGTTAAACTTCTGCATCAAACCAGGAGCGATTTCTTGCAGGTAACGTTCTTTCATTCTTGATGCCATGAATCATAGCCCTCCTTTCTCATTCGGTTCAATTAGTCGATAATTTCTCCGGAACGTTTAGCAACGCGCACTTTCTTTCCGTTATCCAACACTTTGTAACCAACACGGGTTACTTTTCCGCTCTTTGGATCGATGTGCATCACGTTGGAAACGTGAATCGGAGCTTCCTTCTCGATAATGCCGCCTTGCGGATTTTGCTGGTTAGGCTTCTGGTGTTTTTTAATCATGTTAACACCTTCCACAAGGACGCGGTTCTCACGAGGATAAGCAGCGATGACACGGCCTTTTTTACCTTTGTCTTTACCGCTGATCACCATAACCGTATCTTCCTTTTTAACGTGAAGTTTGTTGTTATGGGATTCCAGAACTTTTTTCACTCTTGGCATTTCGTACACCTCCTGTTTCTAAACATCACGAGCTTAATCTATTAGATAACCTCTGGGGCCAAGGAAACGATTTTCATGAAGTCTTTCTCGCGAAGTTCACGAGCAACAGGTCCGAAAATACGTGTTCCACGTGGGCTTCTGTCGTCTTTTACAACAACAGCTGCATTTTCATCAAAACCGATGTAGGAACCGTCTTTACGACGCACAGAACGTTTCGTACGAACGACAACCGCTCTAACTACATCACCTTTTTTGACAACGCCGCCTGGTGTTGCTTGTTTTACAGAACAAACGATCAGATCACCGATTTGTGCTGTACGACGTCCCGTACCGCCGAGTACGCGGATACACATCAGTTCCTTCGCACCGGAGTTGTCGGCTACAGCCAAACGTGTAAATGGTTGAATCATTTAGTATTCCTCCTTCCAGCTATGCTGATAATGCATTAGATGATAACCGCTTTTTCTACGACTTCAGTAAGTCTCCAGCGTTTATCTTTCGAAAGCGGACGAGTCTCCATGATTTTCACCGTGTCACCGATTTTCGCAGTGTTTTCTTCGTCATGCGCTTTGAACTTTTTAGTAACCTTGATGCGTTTATGGTACAACTTATGGTTTTTGTAAGTTTCTACAGCAACAACAATCGTTTTATCCATTTTATCGCTAACAACTTTACCAGTTTGCACTTTACGTGCGTTACGTTCTTCGCTCATTGTTGGCCTCCTTCCTGATTACGGACGGAATGTATATCCGACCTCTAATTAACCGATACCCAGTTCTCTTTCACGGATGATGGTTTTAGCACGAGCTATTTCTTTCCGCACATCACGGATTCGAGTCGGGTTATCCAGCTGACCGGTAGCGAGTTGAAAGCGGAGGTTAAAGAGTTCTTCTTTAAATCCGGCAATCTTTTGCTCGATTTCAGCAGAGGTTAGGTTGCGAAATTCACTAGCTTTCATTTGCTTCACCACCCAATTCTTCACGTTTCACGAACTTCGTTTTGATTGGCAGTTTGTGAGCGGCAAGACGCATTGCTTCGCGTGCAATCTCCTCCGGTACACCAGCAAGTTCAAACATGATCTTACCTGGTTTCACAACTGCAACCCATTTTTCTACGTTACCTTTACCGCTACCCATCCGAACCTCGAGAGGCTTTTGAGTGATTGGTTTGTCAGGGAAAATTTTGATCCAGACTTTACCACCACGTTTGATGTAACGAGTCATCGCAATACGAGCCGCTTCAATTTGACGGTTCGTAATCCAAGCCGGTTCCGTAGCTTGCAGACCGTATTCGCCAAAGTTCAGCGTAGTTCCGCCTTTTGCTTGGCCTTTCATATGTCCGCGTTGTTGCTTACGGTGTTTTACACGTTTTGGTACCAACATGATTAGTTGCCTCCTTCCTTAGCAGCTTGTTTCTTAGCCGTAGGAAGAACCTCTCCACGATAGATCCATACTTTTACACCGATACGGCCGTAAGTTGTATGAGCCTCTGCTGTACCGTAGTCGATGTCGGCACGAAGCGTGTGCAGTGGAACAGTTCCTTCGCTGTAGCCTTCCGAACGTGCGATCTCAGCTCCGCCAAGACGTCCGCCCACTTGAGTTTTAATACCTTTTGCACCAGAGCGCATAGTTCTTTGAATAGCTTGTTTCAGAGCACGACGGAAAGAAACGCGACGTTCCAGTTGTTGTGCAATGCTTTCTGCTACCAGGATTGCGTCCAGGTCTTGGTTCTTAATTTCAGAGATGTTGATGTGTACTTTCTTACCGCCAGCAATTTTCGTAATTTGGTTACGAAGATTCTCAACTTCAGATCCACCTTTACCGATTACCATACCTGGTTTCGCTGTGTGAATCGTTACGTTCACGCGGTTAGCCGCTCTCTCGATTTCAACACGAGACATAGCGGAGTCTTTCAATTTATTTTTCAGGAATTCACGAATTTTCACGTCTTCCATCAAAAGATCACCGAAGTCTTTGCCTGCATACCATTTAGATTCCCAGTCACGGATAACTCCGACACGGAGTCCGACTGGATTTACCTTTTGGCCCACACGTTTTCCCTCCTTCTACTTTTCAGATACCACCAAAGTGATGTGGCTAGTACGTTTGTTAATACGACTTGCACGTCCCATTGCACGAGGGCGGAAACGTTTCATTGTCGGTCCTTGGTTCACGTAAGCTTGCGAAATGACCAAGTTATTAACATCCATAGAATAGTTATGTTCCGCATTCGCAATAGCGGAGTTAAGCAACTTCTCAACGATTGGAGAAGCAGATTTCGGAGTGTGACGGAGAATGGCAACCGCCTCACCAACTTGCTTGCCGCGAATCAAGTCAACAACGAGTTGAACTTTACGAGGAGCAATCCGGATAAACTTAGCATGTGCTTTTGCTTCCATTGTGTAACCTCCTCTCAAACATTAAAGATGTTCATTTATCTTCTTGTTTTCTTGTCATCATCAGTATGGCCTTTGTACGTACGGGTTGGAGCGAACTCACCCAATTTGTGTCCGACCATGTCCTCAGTCACGTATACTGGCACGTGTTTACGTCCGTCATATACGCCGAATGTGTGTCCGATGAATTGTGGGAAAATTGTAGAGCGACGGGACCAGGTTTTGATAACGTTCTTTTTACCGGAAGCGTCCATCTCTTCTACCTTTTTCAGCATGTAGCCATCAATGAATGGCCCTTTTTTCAAACTGCGACCCATGTGGAGATCCTCCCTTCAAACGTAGCGTTTATGCATCCGCAGATGCCTCACGAAGTTATGCACAGTGTGTATTACTTCGTGCGGCGGCGAATGATGTATTTATCAGAAGCTTTATTTTTCTTACGCGTTTTGTAACCAAGAGTAGGTTTACCCCATGGTGACATTGGCGATTTACGTCCGATTGGAGCACGACCTTCACCACCACCGTGAGGGTGATCGTTAGGGTTCATTACTACACCACGAACTTCAGGACGTTGTCCCAACCAACGGCTACGACCGGCTTTACCGATTTTGATGAGCTCGTGGTCTTGGTTACCAACAGAACCGATTGTTGCACGGCAAACTTTCAGAATACGACGAACTTCTCCGGAAGAGAGACGAACGGAAACGTATTTTTCTTCTTTACCAAGCAATTGAGCTTCTGTACCAGCAGCACGAACCAATTGTCCGCCTTTACCTGGTTTCAACTCGATGTTGTGGATAACGGTACCTACTGGAATGTTTTCGAGTGGCAGTGCGTTACCGATTTTGATGTCGGATTCAGGACCGGAGAAAATTTGATCTCCAACTTTCAATCCTTTAGGAGCGATGATGTAACGTTTCTCACCATCAGCATAGTGGATCAGGGCGATGTTCGATGTACGGTTCGGGTCATACTCGATCGTAGCAACGCGGCCCGGTATTCCATCTTTAGTACGTTTGAAGTCGATGATACGGTATTTACGTTTGTGTCCACCACCGTGGTGACGAACTGTAATTTTACCTTGGTTGTTGCGGCCTGCTTTTTTGCTCAGTGGGGCCAACAACGATTTCTCCGGCTGATCTGTGGTGATTTCCTCAAATGTAGATACGGACATGTTCCGTCTTGCCGGGGATGTCGGTTTATACTTTTTGATTGGCACTGGGTTTCCCTCCTTACTTCAACAATTTCAATTATACAGTTTCAAAGAACTCAAGCGTTTTGCTGTCTTGTGTCAGTGTTACAAACGCTTTTTTCCATTCGCTAGTATATCCGGAATAACGTCCGTACCGTTTAGGCTTAGCTGGAACACGAAGAGTGTTCACGTTTTTCACTTTTACGTTGAAAATAGCTTCCACGGCTTTTTTGATCTCGGTTTTGTTTGCACGGATATCGACTTCAAATACATATTTCAAGTCATTCATCATGTCAGCAGTACGTTCCGTAATAATCGGACGTTTAACAATATCACGAGGATCCTTCATTACGCGAGCACCTCCTCTACCTTCTGAACTGCTTCTTTCGTAATGATCAGTTTGTCGTGCGCAAGCACGTCAAGAACATTAATGCCGTCAGCTGCTACGAATTTCACGCCAGGAATATTCCGTGCGGAAAGAGCCACATTATCATCATAGCTAGGAGCTACGATCAAAGCTTTGCGTCCAACTTTCAAGTTGTTCAAGATGGCTGCAAATTCTTTTGTTTTAGGTGTGCTCAGCGAAAGAGCGTCCAAAACGATAATGTCGTTGTCGAGCACTTTGGATGAAAGAGCTGATTTGATCGCCAAACGGCGAACTTTCTTAGGCAGTTTGTACGCATAGCTCCGTGGTGTCGGACCAAATACGATACCGCCGCCTTTCCATTGTGGAGAACGAATCGAACCTTGACGAGCGCGACCTGTACCTTTTTGTTTCCAAGGCTTACGTCCACCGCCACGTACTTCAGAACGTCCTTTTACTTTGTGGGTACCTTGACGAAGGGAAGCGCGTTGCATAAGCACTGCATCGTACAGAACGGAAGTGTTCGGCTCTACTCCGAATACTGCATCGTTCAGTTCAACTTCGCCCACTTGGCTACCATCTACATTGTAAACTGATACTTTTGGCATTTTGTGTTCCTCCTTTCTTCAGTGGTTATTTTTTCACCGTTTCTTTAACTTTTACAAGACTGTTTTTCGGTCCAGGAATGGAACCCTTCACGAGCAACACGTTACGCTCAGCGTCTACTTTAACAACTTCAAGACGTTGGATTGTAACAGTCTCATGACCCATGTGTCCTGGCAAGTGCTTGCCTTTAGGAACGCGGTTAGCTTGGATCGAACCCATCGAACCCGGGCCACGGTGATAACGAGAACCGTGAGACATAGGTCCAGTGCTTTGTCCCCAACGTTTGATTACGCCGGCAAAACCTTTACCTTTAGAAATACCCGTTACGTCAACGAATTCGCCTTCTGCGAAAATGTCAGCTTTCAACTCTTGGCCAACTTCATATTCCGCGATGTTGATGCCGCGAAGTTCACGAACGTAGCGCTTAGGGGCAGTATTCGCTTTTTTAGCGTGTCCTGCTTCTGGCTTGTTGGCATTTTTCTCTTTCTTATCGGAATAACCGATTTGAACTGCTTCGTAGCCATCGTTCTCAAGATCTTTCTTTTGCAAAACAACACAAGGTCCTGCTTCGATAACTGTTACTGGTACTACGTTACCTTCAGCGGTAAACACTTGAGTCATTCCAAGTTTTTTTCCTAAGATACCTTTCATGTTGACACCTCTTTTCCTTTATACATGGTCTTGTTGATTTATATTACAATTTGATTTCGATATCTACACCGGACGGCAGATCCAAGCGCATCAAGGCATCCACAGTTTGTGGAGTCGGGTTAACGATATCGATCAAACGCTTATGTGTGCGTTGCTCGAATTGCTCCCGAGAATCCTTGTACTTGTGTACCGCACGAAGAATAGTAATGATTTGTTTTTCAGTTGGAAGCGGAATCGGACCGGATACACCAGCACCCGAACGTTTTGCTGTTTCAACAATTTTCTCCGCGGATTGATCAAGAATTCTGTGGTCGTAAGCTTTCAAACGAATACGAATTTTTTGCTTTGCCATTTTAGTCCCTCCTTCTATCGCCCAATTTATTATCGGACATACTCCGTGAAAATTTTCCAACAACCCTCCCATGGCAAAGGGGCCGGGTGTGCCAGTAACCTCTCACATCATCGCAACGTCTCAGAACAACATTCATTATTATATAGAAAAAATGGGCGTATTGCAAGCATATTTAAGAAAAACATTTAAACTAATCTTTTCATATCGAAATGACGTTGTTTAATATGTTATTTCACCGTTATGCAAGCTGCCTTAACCGATCTTTTTTATACATCTGAATGTTCCTCACCATTATGACGCAGGTTCCGAATCTCTTATACATAATAAAAGAGTTCTTTATCCGATGTCGGATAAAGAACTCTTCCGAAGCTTCGTTACAGTACAATGTTACTCGTTCCAGTACACTGTTGCATATGCTTACTCAGCGGAAAGCTGAATTATTTTTGGATGGAAGCTACCGCACCGGCACCAACTGTACGTCCACCTTCGCGGATCGCGAAGCGTGTACCTTCTTCAATCGCAATTGGATTGATCAGTTGTACAGTTACTGTGATGTTGTCGCCTGGCATTACCATTTCAGTACCTTCTGGCAGGTTGATGATACCTGTTACGTCAGTTGTACGGAAATAGAATTGTGGACGGTATCCTGTGAAGAAAGGTTTGTGACGTCCACCCTCTTCTTTAGTCAGAACGTATACTTGAGCTGTAAATTCTGTGTGTGGCTTAACAGAACCTGGTTTAGCCAGTACTTGTCCACGCTCGATGCTTTCACGGTCAACACCACGCAGCAATGCGCCGATGTTGTCACCCGCTTGAGCGGAATCCAGCAATTTACGGAACATTTCAACGCCCGTAACTACGGATTTTTTAGTTTCTTCGTGGATACCCACGATTTCGATCTCTTCACCGACTTTAACAGTACCACGCTCTACACGACCTGTAGCTACTGTACCACGACCAGTGATGGAGAATACGTCCTCAACTGGCATCAAGAAAGGTTTGTCAGTGTCGCGCTCTGGAGTTGGGATGTAAGTATCGATTTCTTTGAACATCTCAACGATTTTTTGAGCCCACTCACCATCAGGGTTTTGCAGAGCTTCACGAGCGGAACCACGAGTGATTGGAGTATCGTCACCTGGGAACTCATATTCGTTGAGCAAGTCGCGAACTTCCATTTCAACCAGTTCCAACAACTCTTCGTCTTCAACCATGTCGCATTTGTTCAAGAATACAACGATGTAAGGTACGCCTACTTGACGGGAGAGCAAGATGTGCTCACGAGTTTGTGGCATTGGGCCGTCAGCTGCGGATACTACCAAGATAGCTCCGTCCATTTGTGCCGCGCCAGTGATCATGTTTTTAACATAGTCGGCGTGACCTGGGCAGTCAACGTGAGCGTAGTGACGAGCGTCAGTTTCGTACTCAACGTGAGCTGTGGAGATTGTGATACCGCGTTCGCGCTCTTCTGGAGCTTTATCGATTTGATCGAAAGCGATTGCTGCGCCACCGTAAGTTTTGGACAATACAGTAGTGATTGCAGCAGTCAGAGTTGTTTTACCATGGTCGACGTGACCGATAGTACCAATGTTAACGTGTGGTTTATTACGTTCGTATTTAGCCTTTGCCATTTGAACGTGGCCTCCTTAAAATGTTAAATTTTATGTTTTCACTGGACCCTAGCATCTAGAAGATTAACTCCCTATGCACTAGCGTCCAGTGTGAGAAAACTACTCGGTGCCTTTTGTTTTGGCAACGATCTCTTCAGCGATGCTCTTAGGAACTTCTTCATAGTGAGAAAGCTCCATGGAGAATACGCCGCGTCCTTGAGTACCGGAACGAAGAGTTGTAGAGTATCCGAACATTTCGGACAAAGGTACTTTAGCACGAATGATTTGAGCTCCACTACGGGAATCCATACCTTCGATGCGGCCACGACGGGAGTTAAGCATACCCATAACGTCACCCATGTACTCTTCCGGAACGGTTACTTCTACTTTCATGATTGGCTCAAGCAGAACTGGACTACATTTGTCTTTCGCTGCTTTCAGCGCCATAGATCCGGCAATTTTAAATGCCATCTCGTTGGAATCGACATCATGGTAAGATCCGTCTACAATTGTAGCCTTAACGTCAACAAGCGGGAAGCCTGCAATAACGCCGTTTTTCATTTGCTCTTCAATCCCTGACAGTGCTGGTTGAATGTATTCTCTAGGAACGGAACCACCGACAACCTTACTTTCAAACTGGCTGCCTGTACCCGGCTCGAGAGGTTCGAATTCAACCCATACGTGACCGTATTGACCACGACCACCGGATTGACGTACGAATTTACCTTCAACGCGCGCTGGAGCACGGAAAGTTTCACGGTAAGCTACTTGTGGTTTACCCACAGTAGTTTCAACCTTGAACTCACGACGCATACGGTCGATGATGATATCAAGGTGAAGCTCACCCATACCTGCCAAGATTGTTTGGCCTGTTTCTTCGTCAGTATGAGCACGAAGAGTTGGATCCTCTTCTGTCAACTTACCGAGAGCAACACCCATTTTATCTTGGTCAGCTTTGGTTTTAGGTTCAACGGCGATTTCGATAACCGGATCAGGGAAGTTCATGGATTCCAAGATAACCGGGTTTTTCTCATCACATAGTGTATCACCTGTACCCGTATCTTTCAAACCTACGGCAGCTGCAATGTCACCGGAGTAAACTTCAGTGATCTCTTGACGGCTGTTCGCGTGCATTTGAAGGATACGACCGATACGCTCACGTTTGTTTTTAGTGGCATTCAATACATAAGAACCGGATTGAAGAACACCGGAGTATACGCGGAAGAATGTCAATTTACCAACGTAAGGGTCAGTCATGATTTTGAAGGCCAATGCGGAGAATGGCTCTTCATCAGAAGACTTGCGAACCGCTTCGGTTCCATCTTCAAGGAGACCCTTGATCGCTGGAACGTCAATTGGAGCTGGCAAGTAGTCGATAACAGCGTCCAACATAAGTTGAACACCTTTGTTACGATAAGAGGATCCACAGATTACTGGGAAGATCTTAACTTCTACTACACCTTTACGGAGAGCGGATTTGATCTCTTCAACAGTGATCTCTTCGCCTTCCAGGTATTTCATAGTCAATTCTTCGTCGAGTTCTGCAACCCGCTCAATCAATTCGTTGCGGAGTTCTTCAACTTGATCTGCAAATTCCGCAGGAATTTCGGTTTCTTCGATATCTTGACCAAGGTCATCTTTGTACATATGAGCTCTTTGTGCAACGATATCAATGATACCTTTAAAATCATTTTCAGCGCCGATTGGCAGTTGAATCGCAACTGCGTTCGCTTGAAGGCGATCACGCATGTCGGAAACAACATTCAAGAAGTCAGCACCGATGATATCCATTTTATTTACGTAAGCGATACGAGGTACGCCGTACTTGTCAGCCTGTCTCCATACAGTTTCAGACTGAGGCTCAACGCCTTCTTTCGCACTGAATACACCAACTGCTCCGTCCAATACACGAAGGGAACGTTCAACTTCAACAGTGAAGTCAACGTGTCCCGGGGTATCAATGATATTAACGCGGTGGCCTTTCCAAGCAGCGGTAGTCGCAGCGGAAGTAATCGTAATTCCGCGCTCCTGTTCCTGTTCCATCCAGTCCATTGTCGCAGCGCCTTCGTGAACTTCACCGATTTTGTGCGTACGGCCTGTGTAGAACAAGATCCGCTCAGTTGTCGTGGTTTTACCCGCATCAATATGAGCCATGATCCCGATATTACGTGTATTTTTCAAGGAGAACTCTCTTGCCATGAAATGGGTCTCCCTTCAAAATTGAAGTTTTTATTGTGAACTGAATCCTACCAACGGTAGTGAGCAAACGCTTTGTTCGCTTCAGCCATTTTGTGCGTATCTTCACGTTTCTTAACGGAAGCGCCTGTGTTGTTGGAAGCGTCGATAATCTCAGCCGCCAAACGCTCTTCCATTGTTTTCTCACCGCGGTTGCGGGAGTAGTTCACGAGCCAACGTAAACCCAAAGCAGTACGTCTCTCTGGTTTTACCTCGATTGGTACTTGGTAGTTGGCACCGCCGACACGGCGAGCTTTAACTTCCAGGACTGGCATGATATTCTTGATTGCTGTCTCAAATACTTCCATCGGGTCATTACCCGTGCGTTCTTGGATCAACTTGAACGCATTATACAGAATGCTTTGAGCAACACCGCGTTTTCCGTCGAGCATGATGCGGTTGATCAAACGAGTAACCAACTTGCTGTTGTATACCGGATCTGGCAACACGTCTCTTTTCGTAACTGGACCTTTGCGTGGCATGGATATCCCCCTTTCTTTCTTGTTAAGCTAACCCTTGTCCTCTGGACATTAAGCCAGAAGATATTCAGGATCGCTTCTTATAATGTGTTAGGCTTTTTTAGCTTTAGGACGTTTAGCACCGTATTTAGAACGAGCTTGCATACGGTTGTTCACGCCTGCAGTATCGAGTGCTCCACGAACGATGTGGTAACGAACCCCTGCAAGGTCCTTAACTTTACCTCCGCGAATCAATACAACACTGTGCTCTTGCAAGTTATGTCCGATACCCGGGATATAAGCAGTTACCTCGAGACGGTTCGTCAAACGAACACGGGCATATTTACGAAGTGCAGAGTTCGGTTTACGTGGAGTCATTGTACCTACACGAGTGCAGACACCACGTTTTTGTGGGGCACTGATGTTAGTAGATTCACGTTTCAAAGCGTTGAACCCTTTTTGCAATGCTGGTGATTTGGACTTTTCAACTTTAGCTTGACGTCCTTTGCGTACCAGTTGGTTAATAGTTGGCATGTGATTGCCACCCCCTTCCTCAATTGTTCATGTTTCTTTATAAACCTCTTATCGCTAAGTCCACAGACCCAGGCGGTTCATAAAAAGACAAATGAAAAGTTTTTGCCTTAGAGAATCCCTAAAAAGTTCTCGGACAAAAACGTTCCTTACCGTATCATTTTGCGACAGCAGCCATTGCTGCTCCCACTCCAATCCCGCAAGCCTTGCCGAGATTTTTCATTGTGTCCACTTTCGTGTACTTCACATTGTGTTGTTCACACAAGGCAATGATTTTGGAAGTGAGCTGCGGATCGCTATCTTCGGCCACATAGACCTCAGCAGCCATTCCTGACTGGACCATCCGCATGGTCTGTTTTGTACCTATTTTGACATGAGCATCTTGCAGGCCTTTTTCATTAGACATTGTTCATTCCTCCGAATAGGACATATACAATCAGCTGCTCACGCACCTTTGATATATTAGCATCTAGCGCAAGCAATGTCAATGCTAATCGTGAAAGATTTATTCAAAGTTTTCGCACATCAGGAAATGTCCGTCTGTATTAAACACACGTCCATCCCCTGACATACAAAACTTTATCTTCACCCTAAATAGGGGGAATCTATCTAATCAACGGAGACTGGCTCAAGTTCTTCGACTGAAGATTGGCCATCTTCCGGCTCAGCAAACTTGATGCTGCGGTAACGGTTCATACCTGTACCTGCAGGGATCAGTTTACCGATGATTACATTTTCCTTCAGACCAAGCAACTGATCGACTTTACCTTTGATCGCTGCATCTGTCAGTACACGTGTAGTCTCTTGGAACGATGCCGCAGAGAGGAAGGAGTCTGTTTCGAGAGATGCTTTTGTGATACCAAGCAGGATTGGTTTCGCAACCGCTGGCTCTTTATCACTAAGAATCGCTGTTTTGTTAGCTCTTTCGTACTCATGCGTATCTACGAACGATCCTGGAAGCAGCGTTGTATCTCCTGCATCGACGATGCGGATTTTACGCAGCATTTGACGGATCATAACTTCAACGTGTTTATCATTAATTTCTACGCCCTGGTTACGGTATACGCGTTGTACTTCCTGCAGAATGTAGTTCTGTACACCACGTACGCCTTTGATGCGCAGCATTTCTTTTGGATCGATGGAACCATCTGTCAGCTCGTCGCCTGCTTCGATCTCCATGCCTTCGCTTACGCGAACACGGGAGCCGTAAGTAACGGAGTAAACTTTGGATTCCGCTTCACCTTGAATTTCGATTTCGCGACGATCTTTCGCTTCACGAATCTCTTTGACAATACCGTCAATCTCACTGATCGTTGCTTGACCCTTAGGATTACGCGCCTCAAACAACTCCTGGATACGCGGCAAACCTTGCGTGATATCGTCTCCGGCTACACCACCGGTGTGGAATGTACGCATTGTCAGCTGTGTTCCTGGCTCACCAATGGATTGCGCAGCGATAATACCAACCGCTTCACCGATCTCCACGTGTTTACCAGTCGCCAGGTTGCGACCGTAACATTTTTTGCAGACACCATGACGAGCACGGCAGCTGAGTACAGAGCGGATTTGCAATTTGGTTACACCTGCTTTGATAATTGCCTCTGCTTTGTCGGAGTCAATCAATTCATTGCGGTGTGCAATAATTTCTTTTGTTTCCGGATGACGAACAGTTTCGAAGCAGTATCTTCCTTCGATACGGTCGTAGAGATCTTCAATAACCTCTTTACCATCCTGGATACGGCTAACCGTGAACCCTTTATCTGTACCACAATCATCTTCACGCACGATTACATCTTGTGCCACGTCTACGAGACGACGAGTCAGGTAACCTGAGTCGGCTGTACGCAAGGCTGTATCGGCCAAACCTTTACGCGCACCGTGTGTCGAGATGAAGTACTCGAGTACCGTCAGACCTTCACGGAAGTTCGATTTGATTGGGAGTTCGATGATACGACCGGACGGGTTGGCCATCAGACCACGCATACCGCCCAATTGGGTGATTTGCGATTTATTACCCCGTGCTTTGGAGTCAACCATCATCATGATAGAGTTGTAACGATCCATCGACTTCATCAGAATCTCGGTGATATCATCTTTCGATTTAGACCAGATATCAATGATGCGGTCATAGCGCTCTTCGTTCGTAATCAGACCACGACGGTACTGGTTTGTAACGATTTGTGCTTTTTCTTCGGATTGTCTGAGAATTTCGAATTTCTCAGGTGGTACGACGACATCAGACACGGCTACAGTAATACCTGCACGCGTCGAGTACGTGAATCCGAGTTGTTTGATTTTATCCAAGATAACCGCTGTTTCCGTTGTATGGTAAATTTCAAAACAACGAGCGATGATTGTACCCAGATATTCCTTACCAACACCACCTGCTAGAGGTGCGTTCATGATTGCTTCTCTCAGGTCAGTCCCCTTTTCATACACAAAGAAATGCTCTGCAGTACCTTGATAAAGGTTTGCACGAGTTGCATCGTTGATGTAAGGGAAACTTGCTGGGAAGATTTCATTAAAGATGATTTTACCGACAGTGGTCAGCAACATTGCATCCTGTTGTTTTTCAGTAAAGCTAGTTTTACCCAGA
This sequence comes from Paenibacillus sp. 7523-1, assembly GCF_002276415.1. Taxonomy (NCBI): domain Bacteria; kingdom Bacillati; phylum Bacillota; class Bacilli; order Caryophanales; family Paenibacillaceae; genus Paenibacillus; species Paenibacillus sp. 7523-1. The sequence continues at coordinate 32,380 of NZ_NPBR01000033.1, forward strand.
GCTTTAACCGGAATCGCTACGCGTGCATGCAAGCCGGCAGTACCGCGTTGATACGCAGATACAGCCTCGTTCACTGTACGCAGGATCATGCCAGTACCCTTTTCTTCCTTGTTGTCCATAGTCAGGTAGTATGAACCTAGGACCATATCCTGGGAAGGGGTAACAACTGGTTTACCGTCTTTCGGGTTCAAAATGTTACCAGATGCAAGCATCAGGATACGTGCTTCCGCTTGTGCCTCAGCAGACAACGGAACGTGCACGGCCATTTGGTCACCGTCAAAGTCGGCATTGTATGCCGTACACACGAGTGGGTGAAGACGAATGGCTTTTCCTTCAACCAGAATTGGTTCAAATGCTTGAATACCGAGACGGTGAAGCGTAGGGGCACGGTTGAGTAGAACCGGATGCTCCTTGATTACTTCCTCAAGAACATCCCATACTTCAGGACTTACACGCTCAACTTTACGTTTAGCGCTCTTGATATTGTGGGCAAGCCCTTTATTCACAAGTTCTTTCATTACGAAAGGCTTGAACAGTTCAAGTGCCATATCTTTTGGCAGACCACACTGATACATCTTCAGGTAAGGTCCGACAACGATAACGGAACGACCAGAATAGTCAACACGTTTACCGAGCAAGTTTTGACGGAAACGTCCTTGTTTACCTTTCAGCATGTGGCTGAGAGATTTCAATGGACGGTTACCAGGACCCGTTACCGGGCGTCCGCGACGGCCGTTGTCGATCAATGCGTCAACAGCTTCCTGCAGCATCCGTTTTTCGTTTTGCACGATGATGTCTGGTGCGCCCAGATCAAGCAAGCGTTTCAGACGGTTGTTCCGGTTAATTACACGGCGGTACAGATCATTCAGGTCAGACGTTGCAAAACGTCCACCATCCAATTGTACCATTGGACGAAGTTCCGGCGGGATAACAGGAAGTACATCCATGATCATCCACTCAGGTTTGTTACCCGAGTTGCGGAAAGCTTCAATAACTTCCAGACGTTTGATGGCACGGTTACGACGTTGTCCTTGTGCAGTGCGGAGCTCTTCCTTCAGGAATTCAAGCTCTTTGTCCACATCAAGGTCTTGAAGCAGTTTCTTAACCGCTTCTGCACCCATGCCTGCTTGGAATCCATATCCGTATTTTTCACGGTAGCTGCGGTATTCTTTCTCGGACAACAGCTGTTTTTTCTCCAGTGGAGTTTCTCCTGGATCAGTTACTACATAAGATGCAAAATAGATAATCTCCTCAAGTGATCTTGGAGACATATCCAAAGCGAGACCCATGCGGCTCGGAATACCTTTGAAGTACCAGATGTGCGATACCGGAGCAGCGAGCTCAATATGGCCCATCCGTTCACGGCGTACTTTGGCACGTGTTACTTCAACACCACAGCGGTCACAGACAACGCCTTTATAACGAACGCGTTTGTATTTACCACAGTGACATTCCCAGTCTTTCGTAGGGCCAAAAATCTTTTCGCAGAACAGCCCTTCTTTTTCCGGTTTCAACGTACGATAGTTGATCGTTTCCGGTTTTTTCACTTCTCCGCGGGACCAAGAACGAATTTTTTCTGGGGAAGCAAGCCCGATCTTCATGTATTCGAAATTGTTGACGTCCAACAAGGAGCAACCCTCCTTAACCAATTCCTGTATTCTAGGTTACGCCTTCTCCGGCCGAAGCCGGAGCAAGACGCGAGCCTGATGAAAAACGCCGGTCATCATGCGCCCGAAGCGGTTACTCCACTCCGACCTCTGAACCCTCAAGGTTGAGGCTGAGCTTATCGCTCGCAGCGTCATCTTCATCGTCCATTTCTTTCATTTCAATCTCTTGTTCATCTTCACTCAAAATCTTAACGTCCATACCCAAGCTTTGCAGCTCTTTGATCAATACTTTGAACGATTCAGGAACACCCGGCTCCGGAACATTCTCACCTTTGACAATGGACTCATATGTTTTCACCCGACCAACAACATCATCGGACTTAACAGTCAAGATTTCTTGTAGAGTATAGGCAGCGCCGTATGCTTCAAGCGCCCAAACCTCCATCTCCCCGAAACGCTGTCCACCGAATTGGGCTTTACCACCCAGCGGCTGTTGCGTAACGAGTGAGTAAGGACCTGTGGAACGGGCATGGATTTTATCATCAACCATGTGCGCCAGCTTGATCATATGCATGACGCCGACAGTTACTTCACGTTCAAACTCTTCACCCGTACGGCCATCGTACAGAACGGTTTTACCATTACGCTGCATGCCTGCTTCTTCCATCGTATCGAAGACGTCATACTCTTTCGCTCCGTCGAATACAGGGGTAGCTACGTGGATACCGAGCTGCATAGCAGCCATACCTAAGTGAACTTCGAGCACTTGACCAATGTTCATCCGGGAAGGTACGCCCAGCGGGTTAAGAACGATTTGAACCGGTGTTCCGTCCGGCAGGAAAGGCATATCTTCTTCCGGCAGGATACGAGCCACGACCCCTTTGTTACCGTGACGTCCGGCCATTTTATCACCCTCGGAGATTTTCCGTTTTTGAGCGATATAGACACGAACGAGCTGGTTAACACCCGGAGGCAGTTCATCACCGTTTTCACGGGTAAATACTTTCACGTCTACGACGATCCCGTCAGTACCGTGAGGCACACGCAAGGACGTATCACGAACTTCGCGTGCTTTCTCACCGAAGATTGCATGCAGGAGACGTTCTTCCGCAGTCAGTTCAGTTACACCTTTAGGCGTTACTTTACCCACCAGGATATCGCCAGCAGCAATTTCAGCACCGATCCGGATAATACCACGCTCATCGAGGTTACGCAGCGCTTCTTCCCCTACGTTAGGGATGTCACGTGTGATCTCTTCAGGTCCGAGCTTGGTATCGCGCGCTTCTGACTCATACTCCTCGATGTGGATGGATGTGTAGACATCTTCCTTCACGAGTTTTTCACTAAGCAGAATCGCATCCTCGTAGTTGTAACCTTCCCAAGTCATGAAGGCAACAACGACGTTGCGTCCCAAAGCCAATTCGCCCATTTCCGTCGAAGGACCGTCAGCGAGGATGTCGCCAGCTTTGACAACAGCACCACGTTTAACAATCGGACGTTGGTTAATGCATGTTCCTTGGTTCGAACGCATAAATTTGTGTAATTTATATTTAACGATATCGCCTTTAACTTCTTGGCCATCTACCTCTTCCACACGACGGAGCCAGATTTCATTCGCAGAAGAACGTTCAATAATCCCGTCATATTTGGAGACAATACATACACCGGAATCTTTTGCAGCTTTGTGTTCCATACCTGTTCCTACGAGCGGAGCTTTAGGAATCAAGAGAGGAACCGCCTGCCGCTGCATGTTGGATCCCATCAGTGCGCGGTTGGAGTCATCGTTCTCAAGGAACGGAATGAGCGCCGTAGCGACAGATACAACTTGTTTAGGAGATACGTCCATGTAGTCAACGCGCTCGCTCGGCATTGTAAGGATGTTATCCGATTGTTTGTTGTAACGTACAATGATCGCTTCTTCTGCAAAAGTTCCATCTTCATTCAGTTTCGCGTTCGCTTGAGCGACAACGTAGTTGTCCTCTTCGTCTGCTGTCAGATAATCGATTTGCTCGGTTACGACACCAGTCTTCGGATCTACCCAGCGATATGGAGCTTCGATGAAACCATATTCGTTCACACGGGCAAATGTAGACAACGAGTTGATCAAACCAATGTTTGGTCCCTCTGGAGTCTCGATTGGACACATCCGGCCATAGTGGGATGGATGGACGTCACGGACTTCCATGCCTGCACGCTCACGTGTCAAACCGCCTGGTCCGAGTGCGGACAGACGACGTTTATGCGTCAACTCACCCAGAGGGTTCGTTTGATCCATAAACTGTGACAATTGGGAGCTACCGAAGAACTCTTTAATGGATGCAATTACAGGACGTATGTTAATCAATGCCTGTGGCGTGATCACGTTAGCGTCCTGAATGGACATTCTCTCACGAACAACACGTTCCATACGGGACAAACCGATACGGAACTGGTTCTGCAAGAGTTCACCAACCGAACGCAGACGACGGTTACCCAGGTGATCGATATCATCTGTACTTCCGATGCCGTGCAGAAGGTTAATGAAATAACTGATTGAAGAAATGATATCTGCCGGTGTTACGTTTTTCACTGATTTATCAATGTTAGCATTGGCAATCAGCTTAACGACTTTACCATCTTCAATCGGTGAGAATACGTCAATTGTTTGCATTGGAATATCATTCGCATCCAGAACTCCGTTAGCTACGTGATACGTACGGAAGCCAACACTTTTCTCCAGATAAGGCATGATTTCATCGAGCAAACGACGGTCAACCATTTGACCTGCTTCGGCGATAATTTCGCCAGTTTCAGTATCAACGAGAGACTCAGCCAAACGTTGATTGAACAAACGGTTTTTAATGTGGAGCTTTTTGTTGATTTTGTAACGACCTACGTTAGCCAGGTCATAGCGTTTTGGATCAAAGAAACGAGCTACGAGCAAGCTTTTCGCGTTATCCAGCGTTGGTGGCTCGCCCGGACGAAGACGCTCATAAATTTCAATCAGCGCTTTCTCCGTGGAATCCGTATTGTCTTTGTCCAGCGTGTTGCGAATATATTCGTCATTACCCAGCAGATCCAGAATCTCAGCGTCTGTGCCAAAACCAAGAGCACGCAGGAGAACCGTAACTGGAATTTTACGTGTACGGTCGATCCGGACGTATACAACATCCTTCGCGTCCATCTCCAGTTCGAGCCAAGCGCCGCGGTTAGGAATAACTGTAGCGGTATACGTTTTTTTGGCGTTCTTATCTACTTTTGTACTGAAGTAAACGCTAGGAGAGCGAACCAACTGGCTGACAATAACCCGTTCCGCACCATTAATAATAAATGTGCCGGTTTCGGTCATCAGCGGGAAATCTCCCATGAATACTTCCTGCTCTTTGACTTCGCCGGTTTCCTTATTAATGAGCCGGACTTTGACCCGAAGCGGTGCTGCATAAGTAACGTCACGCTCTTTCGCGTCGTCTACTGTATACTTCGGTTCACCGAGACTGTAATCGATAAATTCCAAAATCAAGTTGCCTGTAAAATCCTGGATCGGCGAGATATCCTGGAACATTTCGCGCAACCCTTCCTCCAAAAACCAATCGTAAGATTTTTGTTGGATCTCAATCAGGTTCGGAACTTCGAGTATCTCGTTAATTCGTGCATAACTGCGCCGAGTGCGTCGACCATATTGAACAAGATGTCCTGCCAACTTAAACTCACCCCTCAATGTCTACTCACTTTAAAAATTTCGTTGCGAACCTCTGTTTGTAACCTTATAATGGTACACATACAGAGCAAAGCAATGCATCCACAAATAAAGAAAAGCCCTTACTCGAATGTCGTTCGAAAAAAGAGCAACTTTGATCGGCGGATGTCTTCCAAAATCATACTTATCCCCAGTTTGCCCAAAATGTACATATTATACGCCAAACGTAGGCATAATAAGCCCGTTCGGCGTAAAAAAAGATTGACATTTTTAGTTAGCTAAAGCCAAGTAGGGCATCTTAATACTGACATTTTACAATAATACCACGACCTGAATTTCAAGTCAATAGTCCTATTGCAAAAAAAATGCTCCCCTGCTTACTTTACAAATCGGAAACTAGCCTTCGGACGAGTCCTCCGTTTTCACCGCTTTGAAAATCCGGTAGCCTTTATCTTTCGTTACTTCTTCCACTCTGCCAAACAAGGATTCCAGCTTCGCTTTTGCCGAAGGAGCCCCTTGCTTTTTCTGAATGACAATCCACAACGAACCACCTACCTTCAGATGCTGATGCGCCTGCTCAAAAATGGTATGAACGGTTTCCTTCCCTGCTCGAATGGGCGGGTTGGTTAGAACTGCATCAAAGTCCCTCTGGTTCACTTCAGAAAGTAGATTACTTTGCATTACCGTTACATTCGTGATTCCATTTGCTTTTGCATTTTCTCTGGAAAGCTCAACCGCTCTCTCGTTGATATCAATCATGGTGACATGTCCTTCGGGTACAAGCTTGGCTGCCGTAAGACCAATCGGTCCATACCCGCAACCCACATCCAGAACATGAGCCCCAGCAGTTAACTCTATAGCATCAATCAGTACTCTGCTGCCGTAATCGATTCCGCTCTTGGAAAATACACCTGCATCGGTAACGAATCGCAATTTCCATCCACGAAGCTCCGCTTCCGTTGCCCGTCTGTCATGTGCGACCTGCGGTTTGTCCGAATAATAATGATTGGACATGTCCTCACTCACTTTCCATATACAATTACAGCAACAAACCCCTTGATATAAGTCAAGGGGTTTGTTGTTTTGTTCATTTAGCTTGTAAAAGCCAAATTATTTAACTTCGATTGTAGCGCCTGCTTCTTCCAATTTAGCTTTGATGGATTCAGCTTCTTCTTTGCTAACTTTTTCTTTCAATGCTTTTGGAGCATTGTCAACTACTTCTTTAGCTTCTTTCAGGCCAAGACCTGTGATTTCACGAACTGCTTTGATAACGTTGATTTTGGAAGCACCAGCGCTTGCCAAGATTACGTCGAACTCGGATTGCTCAGCTTCTGCAGAAGCAGCTGCGCCACCTGCAACAGCTACTGGAGCTGCAGCAGTTACACCGAATTCTTCTTCGATTGCTTTAACAAGATCGTTCAGTTCCAGTACAGTCATGCCTTTGATTGCTTCCAAGATTTGCTCTTTACTCATGATTGAACCTCCATATATAATTTTATTTTTTTGTCATTCAATGCCGCCTAAGTAGCTATCAGATCAAGTAGCTTACGCGCCTTGTTCTTCTTTTTCCGCAACAGCTTTAACCGCAAGCGCGAAGTTGCGCACTGGCGCTTGAAGCACGCTGAGGAGCATGGAGAGGAGACCTTCGCGGGATGGCAGTTCTGCCAACGCCTTAACTTCTTCTACTCCGATTACACGACCTTCAACAACTGCACCTTTCAATTCCAGTGCGTCGTTCTTTTTAGCGAAGTCGTTCAGAATTTTGGCTGGAGCCACAGCATCTTCGGCGCTGAATGCAATTGCAGTAGGACCTGTAAGAACGCTATCGAGTTCTGTCAGTTCTGCTGCAGCAGTCGCACGGCGAAGCAATGTGTTTTTCAGCACTTGGAATTCGATTCCGGCTTCACGAAGCTGCTTACGCAGCTCAGTTACTTGGGCAACGTTCAGACCGCGATAGTCAACAACAACTGTCGTAGCGCTCTCGCGCAATTTCGCTGTTACTGCATCAACGGACTCTTGTTTTGCTTGAATCACTTTTGCGTTTGCCAAACTGTACACCTCCTGATCAAATTTATCCCATTAAGAAAAGCCTCCGTAGAATCACGAAGGCTTGATATATACTCATAATCGATTTACATCGTTCTAAGTTCTATAATCATACCTCGGTAGGAAATTAAGCCTGATGGCACCTACTGTCTACGGCAAGCATATTCAAATGTCAACGGTCAGTCACTCGGACTCACAACTTTTATATCATATCAAAACAGAACGAGTCTGTCAACAGATATTATCTAAAAGATGCTGCGTTCACGCGTGCGCCAGGGCCCATCGTGGAAGAAAGAGAAACATTCTTCAGATAAACACCTTTTGCTGCCGCCGGTTTAGCACGGTTCAGAGCGTCCATGAGAGCTTTCAAGTTCTCGTTCAGTTGCTCTGCAGAGAAAGATGCTTTACCGATCGGTGCATGAATTTGACCTGCACGATCCAGACGATATTCGATTTTACCGGCTTTGATTTCTTGAACAGCCTTGGATACATCGAAAGTTACCGTTCCGGCTTTAGGGTTAGGCATCAGACCTTTACCGCCGAGCAGTCGGCCCAATTTACCTACTTCACTCATCATATCTGGTGTCGCTACGCAGACGTCGAATTCGAACCAGCCTTGTTGGATTTTGTTGATCATGTCTGCATCACCAACATAGTCCGCGCCAGCCGCTTCCGCTTCTTTCGCTTTGTCACCTTTTGCAAATACCAATACGCGTTGTGTTTTACCTGTGCCGTGTGGCAAGACAACTACACCACGTACAGCCTGGTCTTGCTTACGTGGGTCAACGCCCAAGCGTACTGCTGCTTCGATAGTTTCATCGAATTTTGCAGTGGCTGCCTTTTTCACAAGCTCTACAGCTTCTGAAGGCTCGTAAGTTGCTTCGCTGTCGATCAGCTTAGCAGCTTCCAGGTATTTTTTACCGTGTTTAGCCATGTTATATTCCTCCTTTGTGGTTTTAGCGGATATACCTCCCACATCAACCGGCCGCGAATCGGCCGGCTTTACGAAGCCATGTTTCAGATGAAAAATTAGTCTTCGATGGTGATACCCATGCTACGGGCAGTACCTTCGACCATACGCATTGCGGACTCAACGTTCGCTGCATTCAGGTCAGGCATTTTTTGTTCTGCGATTTGACGTACCGCATCACGTTTAACAGTAGCAACTTTTTTCTTGTTCGGTTCGCCGGATCCTTTTTCCACTTTAGCTGCCACTTTCAACAGAACTGCTGCTGGTGGAGTTTTAGTGATGAAAGTAAAGGAACGGTCCTCGAATACTGTAATTTCAACAGGAATAATCAATCCCGCTTGATCGGCTGTACGAGCGTTGAACTCTTTACAGAATGCCATGATGTTGACACCTGCTTGACCCAAAGCTGGACCTACCGGAGGCGCTGGATTCGCTTTACCTGCTGGAATTTGCAGTTTTACCATTTTGATTACCTTTTTTGCCATGATTGACACCTCCTTGCAAAATAGTGGTTAACGAACCTTTCGGTCCTCCCACAAGAAACTTGAAGAGACTATATCTTCTCCACTTGTGTATATTCCAACTCAAGCGGTGTTTCCCGTCCAAACATGTTCACATGCACTTTCAACTTGCTTTTGTCTACCAAAATTTCTTCCACGGAGCCCACAAAATTCGCAAAAGGACCAACTTTAATTCGTACGGATTCCTTAATGTCGAATTCAATTTTCGGCTTCGGCTCAACCATGCCCATATGCTTCAGAATTTGTTCCACTTCTTCAGGCAACAGAGCAGTTGGTTTGGACCCGGAACCTGTCGAACCGACAAATCCCGTAACACCCGGTGTATTGCGAACAACATACCAAGAGTCATCCGTTTGGATCATTTCCACCAAGACATAGCCGGGGTAAACTTTACGCATAACGGTCTTTTTCTTACCGTCCTTGTTTACCACTTCTTCTTCCATAGGAACAAGAACGCGGAATATCTTGTCTTCCATGCCCATGGACTCTACGCGTTTTTCCAAATTGGCTTTGACCTTATTCTCATACCCTGAGTAGGTATGAACGACGTACCATCTTTTTTCCATATCAAGCCACCTGGGACCCTTCTTAAATAATCGCTTCGATCACAGCGGAGATGCCGATATCAACGACCCAAAAAAACAGCGTCATAACCACAACAGTACCAAGAACGATCAATGTGTAGTTGGTCAGCTCTTTACGATTAGGCCAGCGAACTTTTTTAAGTTCAGCCCAGCTTTCTGAGAAAAAGGAAATCAGAGATTTGAAACTACGTTTCACGCCGACTACACCTCCCAAAAACTATCTGGTTTCGCGATGAGAAGTCTGCTCGTTACAAAACTTGCAAAATTTCTTCATCTCCATGCGGTCGGGGTGATTACGCTTGTTTTTTGTCGTAGTGTAATTTCTTTGTTTGCAGTTTGTACAAGCCAAAGTAATAATTACCCGCATGATGTACACCTCCCGAAGACTTCCACTTTAAAGGAGAGTCTCTAAATTGATCCTAAAAAAAAGCCGCGAATTTAGGCCTACCTAAAACACTTTATCATAAGGGTATAACCATGTCAATGAAAGAATAGCCTTTCACCACTGGTAAAAGTTCCGTACAAAATGGGAGGGCAGTTCGGGCATCTCTGATTTTTTCTCTTCTCCTGCTGGGACCAAGCGATTACTAGTATTATCAATCTTTTGACTTATAAACTTAAAGCAGCAAAAAAAGACTCAAACTCCGAGCCTTTTCCGTCAACAGCAACATTGTTCAATTATCTCGTACTTCCAGGTACTTTTCAAGTTTGCGCTTAACACGCTGCAGTGCATTATCAATGGACTTCACATGCCGGTCCAAATCTACTGCAATCTCTTGATAAGATCTCCCGTCCAGATACAACATCAATACTTTTCGTTCCAAGTCACTTAGAATCTCCGACATCTTATCTTCCAGACCCACAAACTCTTCCTGGTTAATGATAAGCTCTTCTGGATCACTGACCTGGGTTCCACAAATCACATCGAGTAACGTACGATCGGATTCTTCATCATAGATTGGCTTGTCCAACGATACATAGGAATTAAGCGGAATATGTTTCTGACGTGTTGCCGTCTTAATTGCCGTAATAATCTGTCTGGTGATACACAGCTCGGCAAAAGCTTTGAACGAAGCCAGCTTGTCTCCTTTGAAATCCCGAATGGATTTGTAGAGACCAATCATTCCTTCCTGAATGATATCTTCCCGGTCTGCCCCAATCAGAAAATAAGATCTTGCCTTGGCGCGTACAAAGTTGCGATATTTGTTAATCAAAAACTCCAGCGCTTCGCTCTCACCTTCACGGACCGCTTCGACAATGTCTTCGTCACTTTGGTAATCATACTTTGATAACATGATATCTTTGAGGTCGACACTCACAGACAATCCCTCCGGCTGCAACGCAAGGTACACCGTTACTCTACTCTATGAAATATACGAACAGTATATATGATGGCACCTCACACCGTCAACCACGCTATCCCTAAAAAAGAACATCAATAACATAATTGTCAAGACTTTCAAGATTGAAATATTTGTAAAACAGTTCCCTATCCACGTCGCCAGCGCTCGAATTGCTTCAACACATCCGGGCTAAGCTTGGCCCCGAGTGTATTGCGTGTGGACTTGGCCTGATCCTCCTCCAGACGTTTCTGCAACTCTTTCTCATTCTGCTCCACTTCGATCAGCAGTTCCCTGGCAGACACACGTAATGCTCCCTGTCCAAAAATGACATGCTGTTCTACCATATCGCTTGTGGCTACATAGATTTGGCGTCTCCGCGAGGTTAGTTCCCGTACGAGTCTCTCAATGCATTCGTCAGCCGTCTCTTTTTCCTTGGTAAAATAGATCTGTACCTTGCTCTGTGTGTATGTTTTACCAAGTCCGGGTACGAGATAGGCATCAAAAACAACGATGACCTTGCGACCGGAGAACGCCTGATAGTCGGCAAGACGGAAGAGAAGACGATTCCGCGCCTCCTCAAGCCCACTCTCTGCCAATCTGGACAGTTCTGGCCAGTCACCAATCATGTTATACCCGTCCACCAGAAGCACATCCCGGGAATCTGCCATACCATCTATCCCTGTGCTTGGCGCGAACGAAGCACTTCGTACATGACAACACCCGCCGCCACGGAAGCATTCAGGGAGTTAATCTGCCCCTGCATCGGCAATTTGACCAGTACATCACACTTCTCACGAATTAGTCGGCCCATACCTTTGTTTTCGTTCCCGATAACCAGGGCTACCGGTCCTGTGAATACGCCATTGCCAAATACCGCCTCTTGTGCGGTCACATCTGTACCCACAACCCACACGCCCTCTTCCTTGAGACGATCAATCGTCTGAGCCAGGTTGCTAACTCTGGCAACCGGTACATATTCAGCCGCGCCTGCTGAAGTTTTTGATACCGTTGCAGTCACTGATGCTGAACGCCGCTTAGGGACAATGACACCGTGAGCTCCCGTGCAGTCAGCTGTCCGCAGAATGGAACCCAGGTTATGCGGATCTTCAATTTCGTCCAGCAAAATCAAAAACGGATGCTCATTCTTCGATTTTGCCGCTTCCAAAATATCCTCTACCTCAGCATAAGCATAAGGGGCCGCTTGCGCGACAACACCCTGATGCTGAATGCCCGGCACGGTTTGATCCAATTTGCGCTTGTCCACATGCTGAATTACGATACCGAGTTTTTTGGCTTCCGCGATAATTGGTTGGGTCAAGTGTTTCTGTGCTGTATCAGCGATCCATATTTTGTTGATGGTACGTCCTGAACGCAGCGCCTCCGTCACGGAGTGCTTACCAGCAATCCATTCTTCTTCCATATTGCTTCGGTCCTCTCTATTACGTCCTGCATATACCTCCTGATTGGCTTGTACCACAGGAACGACTAAGTTGTTATTTTTATTTTTGGTTTGGTGACGATGACTGCTGCTCTGCATGCTCAATTCCCTGCGTAATCAGTTGGATCATGCGCTCATGCCGACCACTACTGTACAGGTAACCCACAAGGCATTCTAGAGCAGTGGCATGTCTGTATTCCAGCACATCGGCATTCTTGGGGATACTGCCCGACTTGGCATTCCGCCCCTGTCTTACAACGTCGCGCTCTTCTTCGGTCAATTGTTCCTCGATCCCTGTAAGGATTCGACTCTGTGCCTTGGCTGATACGAGCCCCGTTGCACTGCGGTGTAAGTGATTCGGACGCATATTGGCTTTCGACAACAGATACTGCCTGACCGCTACCTCATACACTGCATCACCGATATAGGCGAGTGCAATCGGAGGAATCAATCTTGCAGGCCGGGAAGGCGGGTACGGAAACCACCCTCCCTGTGCCACAGCCTCTGTCTGCTCTTCAGTAGGCCGTTCCCCCTGCTCCGAATGATCGACAGAATCAGACAGATTTTTCAATTCGTCCTCGTTCATTTGCGCCGCCATCTCATCCCTTGAGCCGTATCTTCAAGCAGGATGCCCTGCGCTGACAATTCGTCTCTGATTTCATCAGCCCGTGCCCAGTTCTTGGACTTGCGCGCTTCCGTACGCTCTTCAATCAGGCGTTCAATCTCTTCATCCAGGAGCTCCGGCTCTGCTTCCGTATAAATGCGAAGCACCGCATTCAACTCACCAAACAGCTCAAGCAATGCACGAATTTCTGCAGCGTTTACGACTTCCTTTTGCAGCAGCTGGTTTGCTTCCGCAGCCCATTCGAACAATGCTGTAATGGCATCCGGAGTATTGAAATCATCCTGCATTTTCTCGTGATACTGCTGGCGAATCTGCTCCAGTTTAGCAGCGAACTCCGCTGTAATATCCTGATCTACCGTTACCGCCTGCAAACGATGCTTCAGATTGCCAACGGCATTCGCAATCCGATCCACACTGTTTTGTGCTTGCTCCATTGTATCTTCGGTAAAGTTAAGCGGATTGCGGTAATGTGTCGACAACATAAAATAACGAATGGCTTCACGTTTGTACTGGGTTCGAAGGTCTTTTACAAGCACTCCGTTACCGAGTGATTTCGACATTTTTTCGTTATCAATACGGATAAATCCGTTATGCATCCAGTAGTTGGCGAGCGGTTTGCCTGTCAGCACCTCGGATTGTGCACATTCGCACTCATGGTGAGGGAACTGCAGATCCTGTCCGCCTCCATGGATATCGAGCGTATCTCCCAGGTATTCACGCGCCATAGCAGAGCATTCGATATGCCAGCCCGGACGACCATTGCCCCAAGGACTGGACCAGTAGATTTCACCCGGTTTAGCCGCTTTCCAGAGCACGAAGTCTTCGGGATGTTCTTTGCGTTCATCTACACCAATCCGGATACCGAACTGAAGTTCCTGCAGGTTCTGCTTCGACAGCTTGCCGTACTCCTCGAATTTGCCTGTTCGGTAATATACGTCGCCACCATTTTCGTAGGCAACGTCCTTTTCAACCAACTCACGGATAAAATCGATAATGAGCGGCATATTCTCCGTAACTCTCGGGTTGCTGCTGGCTTTGGGAATCCCCAATCCCTCAAGATCCTCGTAGTAAGCAGCAATAAACTTCTCGGCAACATGAGGAACGTCAGTACCCAGCTGTTCGGCTTTGCGAATCAATTTATCATCAACATCCGTGAAGTTTACAACGTAGTTCACTTCATGTCCTGTCTGTTCCAAGTAGCCGCGAACGGTGTCGAAAAAAATAACCGGACGTGCATTCCCGATATGAATGTAATCATACACTGTCGGTCCGCACACATACATTTTTACCTTCCCCGGTTCTTGGGGAACGAAATTCTCTTTGGTACGACTCATCGTATTGTAAATTTGAAGCGTCATGGTCACTTTCCTTTCATTCATACTTCCCTATTTATTTATTGTATCACGCGAAGTCTCATTCTTACGGCTATCCTGTAGTGTACGCACTTCTTCACGCAACCGTTCGATCTCTTGCTGCATACTGCGCAGAGAGTCAATGACCGGATCGGGCAGCTGCTGATTCAGACGATCCACCCGCCGTCCGTCCTGCTTGACGATTCTTCCCGGTATGCCTACAACTGTACTGTTGGATGGTACTTCTTTCAATACGACCGAGTTAGCTCCAATGTTACTTTGATCACCAACGCTGAATGAACCGAGCACTTTGGCTCCCGATGAGATAACCACATTATTGCCAATCGTCGGGTGCCTCTTTCCTTTTTCTTTCCCTGTTCCGCCAAGTGTAACCCCCTGGTAAATAACAACATCATCGCCAATCTCACAGGTTTCACCAATAACTACACCCATTCCGTGGTCAATAAACAGCCGATTCCCGATGGTCGCTCCAGGGTGAATCTCGATTCCTGTCATAAAACGGCTGAACTGCGAGATGAACCGGGCAACCGAGAACCATTTGCGTTTATAGAAAAAGTGCGCGATCCGATGAGCCCATATTGCATGCAGCCCCGAATAGGTAAATACAACCTCGAACCATCCCCGGGCAGCCGGATCGTTTTCAAACACCGCCTGGATATCTGATCTGATCTTCTTGAACATGCTCGTTCCCCTCTTGTTCAGGTCTTCGTCCTCCGGCATACCGGACGGCGCAGCCCTCTTGGTAGTGTACTGCTGACTCGCCCCAAACAAAAAACGCCCCTGCAGCATTATGCTGCAGAGGCGTTAATCGCGGTCCCACTCTGCTCGGCCCAGACTTACGTATCAGAATTAGACAGTCAGCGTATGGCTGCCACCTGTTTCGACAAATAAGAATGAACCCTCAAGCGGTTCGGTAACGGAAACCAACCGTCACAACCTATCCTGACGTTTTCCTCTCCCACACGTACAAGAGGCGGGGCCGGATTCGGCTATGCAGCTCACGGGCGCATTTCGACCGATGGACAGTGGATGGCTCACAGCCACCGCAGCCAAAGAAATTCATTCTTCGCTGCGGGACCATCCTCTCTGGAACTGTCCGGTTCGGTTTACTCCTCCCGGTCTTTGCTGTTCTATGATGAATGCTGAAACATGTCATTTAACCTTTGTGTTGCTATTATAGCGAAAAGGTACTGGACTGACAACAACCTTGCAATAACTTCATCCCGAGCGATACTGACCCTCATCGGCGGCAGTATCAGGATATACAGCGTCCCTGGATTACGCGCCTTTTACCTGTGCATGCAGACGCTCAATAACCGTATCCCGGCCGAGCAGTACAATCGTCTGATTTAGGTCACGTCCATGGGTCTGTCCAGTCAGTGCTACACGGATAGGCATAAAGAGCTGCTTGCCTTTAAATCCGGTTTCCTTCTGTACTTCCTTGATCAATGCGGCCATTTTACCAGGGGTAAACTCTTCACTAGCCTGAACTTTGTCGGCAAAGGCCTTCAGAACAGTTGGCACCTGCTCTTCCCCAAGCACGGCAGTCGCTTCTGCATCCAGCTCCAGATGGGAGCGGAAGAATACTTCTGACAGTTCCACGATTTCGGAGGCTGCAGTCATTTGCTCCTGGTACAGATGAACAAGTGTATACGCCCATTCCTTCTGCTCAGGTGACAGCTCAGCTGCGATGCGTCCTGCCTTTTGCAGATGCGGAATCGCCATTTCAGCAATACGATCCGGGTCTGCATGTTTAATATAGTGATTGTTCAAGTGCGCCAGCTTATGCGTATCAAATACAGCCGGGCTCTTGGACAAACGTTTGGTATCAAAGATAGAGATCAACTGTTCCTGCGAGAAGATCTCTTCTTCCCCTTCCGGCGACCAGCCAAGCAGGGAAATGAAGTTGAACATCGCCTCTGGCAAGTAGCCGAGCTGATCATATTGTTCGATAAACTGAATGACGGACTCATCCCGTTTACTCAGCTTCTTGTGATTTTCATTCACAATCAGGGTCATATGACCGAATTGCGGCGGCTCCCAGCCAAGCGCTTCATAGATCATCAGCTGACGCGGCGTGTTGGAGATGTGATCTTCCCCGCGAAGAACGTGGGAGATTTTCATCAGGTGATCATCCACTGCAACGGCATAGTTGTATGTGGGAATGCCGTCTTTTTTCACAATGACGAAGTCCCCGGACTCCTTGCTGTTAAATGAAATGGTGCCTTTAACCATGTCATCGAACGTATACGTGCGCTCTTCCGGTACACGGAAACGAATGCTCGCCACGCGGCCTTCTGCTTCAAAAGCACTGATCTGCTCTGGCGTCAGGTCCCGGTGTTTGCCCGAATAACGCGGCGTTTCTCCACGTGCCGTTTGCTCCTCGCGCTCTTGCTCCAGCTCTTCTTCCGTGCAGAAGCAGCGGTAAGCCAGACCTTTGTCCAGCAGCTCCTGGGTGTATTTGCGGTAAATATCCAGACGTTCCGTCTGACGGTAAGGTCCGTATTCCCCACCTACATCAATGCTCTCATCCCACTCGATTCCGAGCCATTTCAAATATTTAAGCTGGCTTTCCTCGCCACCCGCAATGTTCCGTTTTACGTCAGTATCCTCAATACGAATGATAAATTTCCCGTTATTATGCTTGGCATACAAGTAGTTAAAGAGCGCCGTACGGGCATTCCCGATATGCAGGTGTCCCGTTGGACTCGGCGCGTAACGCACACGAACTTCTGTGCTCATAAAATATCCCCTCCGTATACTAGTTGGTTGATAATATCACACACGAACAAGGCAAACAACCGATTGGGCCGCAATCCCCTCTCCCCGTCCGGGGAATCCGAGCTGCTCCGTAGTCGTTGCTTTGACATTGACCTGATCAACATCCGCTTCCAGTGCCTTGGCAATAACCTCGGCCATCTGTGGAATGTAAGGTGCCATTTTCGGTTTCTGCGCAATAATGGTGGAATCGATGTTGCCCAAACGATATCCGCGATCTTTCACGAGCTGCCATACATGCTCCAGCAGTTTGAGGCTATCCGCGTCCTTGAACTCCGGATCGGTGTCCGGAAAGTGTTTGCCGATGTCCCCAAGTGCAAGTGCACCCAGAATGGCATCACTGATGGCATGCAGCAGCACATCTGCATCCGAGTGACCAAGCAGTCCTTTTTCATAAGGAATCGTTACCCCGCCAATGATGCACGGACGTCCCTCCACCAATTGGTGTACATCAAATCCCTGTCCTACACGTATCATCGCTTCTTCTCTCCCCCAAGCAAAAACGCGGCATATTCCAAATCTTCCGGCGTCGTTAATTTGATGTTGGTATAACTTCCTTCCACAACCTGGACGGACATCCCCTGGCGCTCAGCCAGCATGGCATCATCCGTCCCGAGAAATCCGTCCCTTGCGGCCGACTCGTAAGCAAGCAGCAGTGAAGAAAGACGAAAAGCCTGCGGGGTTTGAATACTCCACAGACTGCTGCGGTCAGGCGTCGCCGTAACGATTCCTTCCGCATTCACTTGTTTAATCGTATCTTTAACGGGAACGGCAAGTACAGCGGCTCCCCCCGACATCGCGGCCTCCATGCAACCTGTAATCTGATTACGGTCAACAAAAGGACGTACCCCGTCGTGAACGAGAACCCAATCCGTCTGTAAGGCCTTCAGGCCTTCTTGAACAGAATGCTGTCTCTCTTTCCCTCCGGGGATGACACGGACACGCGACTCCAGTCGGTATTCTTTTACCCAATCCAGGCAGCGTTCAACATCTGCGGCTCCGGTTACCAGCACGATCTCGCTGATCTCGTCCAGAGCGGCAAACACTTCAAGCGTATGTATGAAAACGGGCTTGTCCTGCAGCAGCAGAAACTGCTTGCTCTCGGTTGTTCCCATTCGGGTTCCCCGACCTGCTGCCACAATGACGACACCCCACCCTTTATCCATGCCGTAATCCCTGCCTTGTCTGTCAGTTTATCGTTCTACGATACTGAATATCTTCAAGCGATATAAATATCGGTGAACGATACACTACCCATCATACCCCTTTATTGGGCTTTTTCCAACAGTTTCGGCTTGGCAAAAATCATTCGTCCCGCGGAAGTCTGCAGCACACTGGTCACCAGCACTTCCATCATCATGCCGATATACTCGCGTCCGCCTTCCACGACAATCATTGTACCGTCATCCAGATAAGCTACACCTTGGCCATGCTCCTTGCCATCCTTGATGATTTGCACCATGATCTCTTCACCAGGCAGCACCACTGGCTTCACCGCATTCGCCAGATCGTTGATGTTCAGTACAGATACACCCTGGAGCTCACAAACCTTGTTCAGGTTAAAGTCATTGGTAACCACCTTGCCCTGAAGCACTTTGGCGAGTTTGACCAGCTTGCTGTCCACTTCTGATATTTCTTCAAAATCCCCTTCGTAAATGAGCACCTTCACGTCGAGTTCTTTTTGGATTTTATTCAAAATGTCGAGTCCACGCCGTCCTCTGTTTCGCTTCAGCAGATCCGAGGAATCTGCAATATGCTGAAGTTCTTCCAGGACGAATTCCGGAATCACGATTGTACCTTCGATAAACCCGGTCTTGCATATATCTGCAATACGGCCATCAATAATGACACTGGTATCCAAAATCTTGTGTTCTTCCATCCGTCTGTCTTCATCCAGCTCGGGGTGACCCCATCGCCCAGACATCCAGAATGCAGCGAGGTCCTCTTTCTTCGCCATGGCTAGCATGTACCCTGTATATCCGCTAACGGCCGTCAGCGCCACCTGAAGCACCTCTCCTGCTGTTCCCAGCCAAGTCAGACATGGATAGAGCAGCAAAGCTACCAGTAACCCTGCAACGGTACCTGCTGCACCAGCAGCCAGTTCGTTCATCGGTACTTTAGCCAAAGCATCAATCCCATTTTGCAGCCTGCTTGCCAGCAAGGTTCCACCAATATTACACACAGCCATAAACAATACAGCGCCCAGTGCCGTTGCTACTCCTGCCCCCAGCAGCCCTGCTGACTGAATCCATTCAGCCATCCACGGGACGGATTTTCCTGCCAGATGATATGCCGTGTAGCCAAACCATGCACCGCACAATCCTGTAAAAGTTAAAATGCCTTTTTTCCACATATGTCCCTGCACCTCCTTTAATTGTCCTTCATCTTCATATCCAGTATGATCCAATTGTTGGATTGCTAATCCCGGTTGCAAGAACTTTTTGGAAATGTTTGCAATCGTCAGTTGAAAGAAGGTAAATTATTGGCATATAATGAATTCAATTCATATCCCGAGGTGAGTAGCAAAATGAGTACGCTAAGTTTACAGGCTTTTCAGGATCAGGTTTCCGAGCTGTTGCTGCGTCATCGCAGTCTGATTGATGTACTGTCCAAAACAGGACAAGCCGGAGCTTCTGTCAATCGTGCCGTGTCCAAGGCCATTACCGAATGCGGCTGCATTGAGCTGCACGCCACCAAGCAGAAATATGCCCCCGAGAGCGGTATTGCTCAAACCAAGGGCCTGCTGGAAACGCATGTGGAAGGTGAATTGTGTGAGAATTGCAAAGAGGTCATCAGCTCCGAACTGGGGCGGAACCTGTTTTATATGTCAGCTCTCTGCAATCTGCTGGATATCAACATGGAAGAAGTCGTGAATCACGAGTCACAGAAGTGTTCGACGTTAGGGATGTTCAATTTGTCGTAAATGATTGGCGAAGTTGCCGTACAAAAGTAGGTACCGTATAGATTCGAATCAACAAAAAAAGCACGTACGCTCCTGAAGGAGAATGCGTGCTTTTTCTTATTCATCCAAGGCAGTATGCCAATCAGTAAACCATTACCGATCGGAAGGACGAGAAGACTTCTCTTCCTTGCGCTTCTTCGCCCGATTGCGGGAGGCTGCCGTCCGCATATTATGCTTCATTCCATATAGAGCGTACAGCACCAATGGTATAAAGATCAGCTTCGACAACTGTTCCGGAAAAATGACGGCAACCGCTACAGCGAATACAACCACCCAAGGGGCGATCCAGATCGCTTTTCGCGGCAAACCGACCTTTTTGAAATTCGGATATTTAAGCGAGCTGACCATCAGATAGGATAATAACAATGTAGCTATCATCATGCTCACGGGACCAACATCCTTGTTAAACAACGTCAGCGTTGCAAGCACACCTCCAGCTGCCGGAATGGGCAGGCCGGTAAAGTATCCGGGAATTCCCGGTCTTACATTAAAGCGCGCAAGCCGAATGGCTCCACAAATGGGGAAGCTTGCCGTAGCGATCCAGGCGAGAACCGGTGATGCATCCTGGAAGGAAACCATAAACATAATGAGTGCCGGGGCTGCACCAAACGAAACCATGTCAGACAGGGAGTCTAGCTCCTTGCCAAATTCACTTTGGGCATTGAGTGCACGCGCTACCCGGCCATCCAACCCATCCAGCAGCATCGCCACGATCACCATAATTGCAGCCAGGCTGTAATTCCCATCAATTGCAAGCAGTATCGCCATCATTCCAAGAAACAGATTACCCAAGGTAAAGAGGTTCGGAATGAATCTGGTTAACATTGTTGTTTCACCTCATCATCTTCAGGGCCGTTATAGGCAAACCTATACTGATAGCTCTGGATTACATTTGTCTGTCGATAAACATTTGCTCCTGCAGACGCTTCAGCCCTTCCTTAATGGTCCGGGCGCGTACCTCACCAATACCGTCGACTTCATCCAGCTCTTCAATCGTTGCCATAATCACATGCGGCAATTGTTCAAATTGGTCAACAAGGTTATGAATAATGACATTCGGAAGGCGTGGTATCTTATTCAATACCCGATATCCGCGTGGTGCAACCGAATCTTCCGATGTAGCAGCCGATGAAGGATAGCCGAGCAGACGGACGATGTGATGTGCATCCAGCAACTCATCATCCGACAGGCGCTTGAGGCCCACGATAATTTCGCGGATCTTCTCGTCACTATCGTCTCGTGCATAGTCCTTGTACAGCAACCACGCTTCTTCTTCCGTTGTCCCAACCAATTCCTCCATTTGCATGGAGATCAGTCGTCCTTCATTTCCAAGTTCATGGATGTAGCGCTTGATTTCCGTTTTGATGCGCATCACCATTTCCGTACGCTGAATGACATTTACCACTTCAGGGATGGTGACAAGTTCTTCGAACTCCGAGGCACTTAGATTCGTAAGGGATTGGGTGAGTACAGCTTTGTACTTCTCCAACGTTTGAATCGCCTGGTTGGCCTTCGTCAAAATAACTCCAATTTCCTTGAGCGAATATCTAAGCGTTCCCTGATATAAGGTAATAATATTCCGGCGCTGCGAGATGGATACGACCAATTTGCCTGTTTGCTTGGCTACACGTTCTGCTGTCCGGTGACGAATCCCTGTCTCAGAGGAAGAGATGGAGGAATCCGGAATAAGCTGGGTGTTGGCATACAGAATACGCTTTAAATCCTCGCTAAGAATGATGGCACCGTCCATCTTGGCGAGTTCATAGAGATAGTTGGGGGAAAAATCGCAATTGATCGAGAAACCCCCGTCGACCACTTCCATTACTTCAGGGCTGTATCCTACAACAAGCAGTGCCCCCGTCTTGGCGCGCAGCACGTTCTCCAGACCTTCGCGGAAAGGTGTACCTGGTGCGATCAGCCTCAACAATTCATTCATTTTATCCAGTTGGCTCGAATCTTTCATCTTGTTATGCCCCCTAATCTAAAGCAACCGCTAGTGCATCTGCCACGGTATTCACACCGATCAGTTGTATCCCGCGAGGATGTTTCCAGCCCTTTAAGCTTTTCTCCGGTAAAATGACTCGTTTGAAGCCCAGTTTCTCGGCTTCCTTCACACGTTGTTCAGCCCGTGATACGGCCCGAACTTCACCTGTCAAACCAATTTCGCCAAATATTACATCATCTGGCTTGGTCGGCACATCCCTCAAACTGGATGCAATGCTGACGGCAACCGCCAAATCCACCGCCGGTTCATCGAGCCGTACTCCCCCGGCCACATTCAGGTACGCATCCTGCGTTTGCAAAAACATACCCATCCGCTTCTCAAGCACCGCAATAATCAGGTTCAGCCTATGATGATCTATTCCTGTTGCCATACGGCGGGGAGACGGGAAATGTGTCGCAGAGATGAGCGCCTGCAGCTCAACCAGCATCGGTCTTGTACCTTCCATACTTGCAACTACCGTAGAACCTGCTACACCGAGTGGTCGTTCCGACAAAAAGAGTTCGGAAGGATTGCCCACTTCACGCAAGCCATTCTCGCCCATTTCGAAAATACCGATCTCATTCGTTGAACCGAAACGATTTTTAACCGCACGTAACAGTCTATACGTATGATGACGTTCACCTTCAAAGTAAAGAACACAGTCCACCATATGTTCCAGCATACGCGGACCAGCGATAGCCCCTTCTTTCGTAACATGCCCCACAAGCACGGTTGCAATGCCTCGGCCTTTGGCAATCCGCATAAACCGGGAAGTACATTCCCTTACCTGTGCTACGCTACCGGGTGCACTGGTGACTTCTGGAAGATATACTGTCTGAATGGAGTCGATGACAAGAAAATGCGGCTGGATCTGCTCCACCGCTTCCTCTACACGTTCCATATTCGTTTCACACAGCACATACAGTTCAGGAGAGAGTGCATCCAGACGATCAGCCCGCAATTTGGTCTGTTTGACCGATTCCTCACCCGAAACATATAACACACGCAATCCCGAATGCGTTAGAGCGTGCGAGGTTTGCAGCATCAGCGTTGATTTTCCGATTCCCGGATCTCCGCCTACCAACACGAGAGAACCCGGAACAATTCCGCCACCCAATACCCGGTTCAGCTCTCCGATTCCAGTCTGCACACGCGGTTCCTGACCGCTATCTATATCTATGATGGGAAGCGGTTTATCTTTACTGTCAAAGAGGGGGGAATTTCTCCCTTGTGTTTTGACAACCGTTTCCGTTTCTTCCACCATGGAATTCCATGACTGACACCCCGGACATTTGCCGTACCATTTGGGGGCTTCATAACCACATTCCGTACATTGAAACTTGGTTTTAACTTTGGCCACTTCAGCACTCCTAGGATTTATTTTATAACAGCATTTTGCATTTTTCGACGAATTTTGCCCTGAATTTCTGACGTACAGGGTTAATAAAAGTTTACCATTGTTTGAGATTTTTCGTAAAGGATTATCGTAAACTTTACAGATGTTCCTGTTAAACAAAAACAACAATAAAATAAAAAATCCTCTCCGGCCGAAGCCGGAAAGGATCATAAACCATTTCTCAGGTTTGAAATTTGCTTATTTGGTTTCGATTTCTTCATTGGAAGGAACAACAGCTTCCTTTTTGGTTACGGACAGTGCACCATTCTCTTCGTCGATCAACAACGAATCGCCTTTGGTTACCGTACCTGTAAGCAATTCTTCAGACAATTTGTCTTCGATATGCTTCTGGATTGCCCGGCGAAGCGGACGCGCACCGTAAGCTGGATCGAAGCCAGCTTTGGCCAGGAAGGCCTTGGCGTTGTCTGTAAGCTCGAAGTCGACTTCGTATTCACGCAGACGTTTCCGGAGCTCCTCGCTCATGAGGGAGACAATCTCAGCAATGTGTTTCTCTTCAAGAGAGTGGAATACGATGATCTCATCAATCCGGTTAAGGAACTCTGGACGGAAGCTTTTCTTCAGCTCATCCATGACTTTACCCTTCATGTTATCGTAATCCGCACCTGCATCCACAACAGCTGTGAAGCCGAGTGTAGAGTTACGTTTAATCGCTTCGGCACCCACGTTGGATGTCAGAATGATCAGTGTGTTGCGGAAGTCCACGACACGACCTTTTGAATCTGTCAGACGACCATCCTCAAGCACTTGCAGCAAGATGTTGAATACTTCCGGATGTGCTTTCTCAATCTCGTCGAGCAGGACTACGGAATAAGGTTTGCGACGAACTTTCTCTGTCAACTGACCGCCTTCTTCGTAACCAACATATCCTGGAGGCGCTCCAACGAGTCTTGAAGTCGAGTGCTTCTCACCATACTCGGACATGTCGATCCGGATCACTGCATTTTCATCGCCGAACATAGCTTCGGCAAGCGCACGAGCCAGCTCGGTTTTACCTACCCCAGTAGGACCGAGGAAGATGAAGGATCCCATTGGACGTTTTGGATCTTTCAATCCAGCACGAGCACGGCGAACCGCACGGCTGACTGATTTCACGGCTTCATCCTGACCGATGACACGTTCATGCAGGATGGATTCCAGATTCATCAGGCGTTGAGTCTCTTCTTCTTTCAGCTTGTTTACCGGAATTCCCGTCCAGTTGGCTACCACTTGTGCGATATCCTCAGGCGTTACTTCGGAATCGGTACGACCTTGTTTTTCTTTCCATTGGTTCTTCGTTACATCCAGCTCTTCACGGATTTTTTGTTCCGTATCACGCAGAGCAGCTGCTTTTTCGAACTCCTGGCTTTGGACCGCTGCGTCTTTTTCCTTACGGATATCTTCAAGACGGCTTTCCAGTTGTTTCAGGTTCGGCGGAATGGTGTATGAGTTCAATCTTACTTTGGAACCCGCTTCATCAATCAGGTCAATCGCTTTGTCTGGCAGGAAACGATCTGTGATGTAACGATCAGACAATTTAACCGCCTGTACAATAGCTTCGTCCGTGATTTTCACACGGTGGTGAGCTTCATAACGATCACGCAGGCCGTGTAAAATTTGAATGGCTTCTTCCGGAGAAGGCTGATCTACGGTAATCGGTTGGAAACGACGCTCAAGCGCTGCATCCTTCTCGATATATTTGCGGTATTCATCCAGGGTTGTTGCACCGATGCATTGCAATTCTCCACGAGCCAGAGCCGGTTTCAAAATGTTCGAAGCATCGATGGCGCCCTCAGCTCCACCTGCACCGATCAGGGTGTGCAATTCGTCGATGAACAGGACAATGTTACCTGCCTGACGAATCTCATCCATGATTTTTTTCAAGCGATCCTCAAACTCACCACGGTACTTCGTTCCGGCAACAACAGAACCCATATCCAGGGTCATGACACGTTTGTCGCGCAATGTTTCCGGAATTTCGTTGGCGATGATTTTCTGTGCAAGACCTTCAGCAATTGCTGTTTTACCTACACCAGGTTCACCGATCAATACCGGGTTGTTCTTGGTACGACGGCTCAATACTTGAATGACACGCTCGATTTCTTTGCTGCGGCCGATAACCGGATCCAGGTTGTTCTCCCTCGCATAAGCGGTAAGATCACGTGCCAGACTGTCCAGTGTTGGTGTGCTTACATTAGCAGGGGTTCCATTATGGCTGGATACAGCCTCACTGCTGCCAAGCAACTGCAGCACTTGTTGACGTGCTTTGTTCAAACTAATACCAAGGTTGTTCAGCACGCGAGCTGCAACGCCCTCGCCTTCACGAATCAATCCGAGCAAGATATGCTCTGTTCCTACATAGGTGTGGCCCAATTTGCGAGCCTCATCCATGGACAGTTCAATTACTTTTTTCGCACGAGGCGTATATGCAATGTTCGTAGGTTGCTCTTGGCCACGGCCAATCAGCGTTTCTACTTCATCTTGAATTTTTTCCAATCCGAGTCCCAGGCCGATCAGCGCTTTGGCTGCGATGCCTTCGCCTTCACGAATGAGGCCGAGCAAAATGTGCTCTGTACCGATGTTATTATGACCGAGACGGACAGCTTCTTCCTGCGCGAGTGCGAGCACCTTTTGGGCCCGTTCCGTAAATCTTCCAAACATCATATCTCCTGCACCTCCATGGTTTTGGATAAAACGGGGGCCTTGATCATGATCCCGCCGTATAATTCATATCATTTTTGTTTGCAGCCATGCTGCGAATAAAGTCATTCAGCACTTAAGTAAATGCCTCTTTTATATAAAGCCGCAGATGCGGCATGAAACCTTAATATTAAATCTGACGAAAACAATTACTAGGGTTGATTGGCTGCATTGATCGTATCACGAATCAACTGAGCCCGGTAGATGTCACGCTCATCTGTGCGCATATCTTCTCCGAATGTTTTCTGCAAAAAGCCTGGTTGTGTCATCACGTTTAACTCGTTCATTACCGTAATGGACAATCCGTTCAACAGCCCCAGATCTACACCTAAGCGAACATCCGAGAGACGCTGTGCGGCTTCCTTGGAATCCATAATGGCTGCGTGGGACAAAATCCCATATGAACGCATCACTCTATCGGTAATCCGTAGTCTGGAGTCGGAAATCAACCGCTCTCTGGCAGTGCGTTCATGCCCAATCATCTGCAGCACAACGCTATGCAGGTTATCGATGACCTCTTGTTCCGTCTGTCCAAGCGTAATCTGATTGGAAATCTGGAAGAGGTTACCCATCGCCTCACTGCCTTCGCCGTAAATTCCTCGTACCGTCAGTCCCACTTGGGATACAGCCGTCAGAATACGTCCAATCTGCTGTGTCATCACCAGAGCCGGCAGATGCATCATCACGGATGCTCTTACACCTGTACCTACATTGGTAGGACAGCTGGTCAGGTATCCTCTGCGGTCATCAAAAGCATAATCCACATGCGCTTCAAAAGCATCGTCTATGGCGGAAGCTTTCTCCCAGGCTTCTTTCACCTGGAACCCCGGATAGAGGCATTGGATACGAAGGTGATCTTCTTCGTTAATCATGATACTGACGGATTCATCCTCGCTGAGAATCACCGCACCATTCCTGGACTCATTGGCAAGACTAGGGCTGATCAAATGCTTCTCCACCAGTACCCGTTTATCGAGATCATCGATATCCATCAGATCCAATGTGTGGAAATCTCCAAAGGCATGAACGTCATCATATTGAAGTACTTCGCTCAGCTTATTCAGCACTTCTTCCGATTGCTCATGGGAAGCAAGCATTGGAAATGGGTAATGCTGAAGATTACGTGCGATCCGGACACGGCTGCTAATGACGATTTCGGAATCAGCCGCTTCACTGCGCATCCAGTCGCTGAGCGCCTTCTCTGTAAAGCGCAGATTAGGCATTACGCGTCCCTCCTACTCATGACAAACTCTACTCCTGAGCTATTTCTTTTTCAAGTTCCCTGATCTGGTCACGGATTTGAGCTGCCTCTTCAAATTCCTCCTGGGCGATACTCTCCTGAAGATCGCGTTTCAGGTCGGCAATTTGCCGCTTCACTTTAATGCGACCACCAGCTCGTGCAGGCACTTTGCCAACATGAGTTGTACTGCCATGGACCCTTTTAAAGAGCGGATCCAGACGACTGTCAAAATATTTATAACAAGAACTGCAGCCGAATCTGCCTATTTTGCTAAACTGTGAGTAAGTCATGCCGCACTCTTCACAGCGAAGAGTCTGAGCAGGGGGAGCCCCGGCATTTCCATTCTTAGGTTCGAAATCAAGCAACCCGGACAACAGATTGTGAATGGAAAATCCATTCGATGTTCCCGGAATCATTTCTCCCTTTTCACGGGCACATGACTCACAAATATGGAATTCCGTCTTTTCTCCATTCACGATTTTGGTGAAATGAAGAGTTGCCGGACGTTTGTCGCATTCTTGGCACAGCATTTAGGATGTACCTCCTTGATCCCGATAGGTTTTCATTTACCGAGCAAAGATATTAACATCGCCTTTAACATTCTGGCACGAATTTGATCCCGGTAAGGAAGTTTGACCAATAAAATTTCTCTTGATACAGCTGCACGCATCAACCCGGCTTCCCTTTTACTTAGGAAACGTGCTTCTTCCAGTTGATAAATCAAGCCTTCGGCAGCTGTCTGTCCAATCTCATCCCCGATGCTATGGTGCAGATGATTATGCAAAGCTGAGTGGGCCGGCAATTCGATCCGCTGTATACGGACATAACCGCCACCACCACGTTTACTCTCGACCAAATATCCCTTTTCAAGAGTAAAGCGTGTGCTTATTACGTAGTTGATCTGGGATGGTACGCATGAGAATTGATCTGCAAGATCATTGCGCTGAATTTCAACCATTCCTTCGGGACTTTCATGCAAAATACTCTTCAGATATTGTTCGATAATATCAGAGATATTACGCATCCACTCATCCTCCACTGTCTGAAACGTTAAGTCAATAAGGACCCACACGCCCCCACAGAGTACACCTTCTCAACCCATTTAACCAAACGGGGAAACGACGAATCTTGATTTCCGTTGGCTTATTCGGGAGAGCAAGGACGCACGAAGGTCCTCTTGGTACTACTTCTTTCCGATGATACCCATCGTTCATAAAATGTGTCTCATCACCGGAATGTAGAAAGAAAGCTACGTAAGTATTTAACCTTCAGTTGACTTTGACTTTCTTTGACTTTATATACATTATAGCATATTTTGTGGTTTTGCCAAGTGGGGTCACTATTCATTTTTTACGATTTTACACGAAATATTCCCCGGACACAAAAAAACCTCTCCAAAAAAGCCGGAGAAGTTCATCTGTCTCACTGTAGCACTGTTTTTCTATTAATATGAAAAGGGAAGGCTCCTAGATGAATTGACTTTGGATATACTCATAAACCATTTGAAAAATCAGAAAAAATCCATCAGGTAGGTTTGGCGAACAGGTATCGCTTTTTCCAAAGCCTGAATATCCTCTTCCGAGCCTTGAATCCTATCGATTCGGGCCATCTCAGCGGGTCTGCGATACCCCATCAACACTGCCGTGAGCGATTGGATGTTAAGTCTGATATGCTGAGCAGGCTGATCTTCCTTAGTAAGCTCCCCCTTTTTCCAGATGGAAGCTGTTCCGTTCATAGCTACGTTCAATTCCCATACCCCTTCATTCCACGGTGCATGTGCATCTTCTACCTCAAGCTGTATCTGTACCGGAGAGTCTTGGCTTGCAAAAGGGTACTGCGAAATGAACTGCTCCACACTAACGATTCTCGCCATAAAGTATGGGGTAACCTCCTGCTGAATCCGTGGATTATCCAGTTGAAAGGCCAGTGTATCGTTCGCAGGCGCTTTTAACGTCACTTCATCAATCATCGAGTCATGGTTGGCGATAAACGTCCATAACCCTTGTCTTGCCTCTTCATTTAGATGCACCATCTCACCAATGGTAAATTTTCTTTCCTTAACTTCGTAAAGTACGTAGCCTTGAGGCAGTCCTGCTTCATCATAGTAAACAGCCCGCTGGCTACCTTTCTTAGCATAAACTGAATTTTCCCACCAGGAATCATTCCGGCTTAAGGTTCCGTTATAACGTTCTGCGTACGTGTCATATATCTCTTTCAGCACCGATAGCTCTGGAATGCTCCGCCGGAGAGTACCTGGAGTTGCCTTCTTCGCAGGTAATTGATCGGTAGACAGCTTGTAATTTTTAAACTCTACATAAGTCTCCCATCCATATTTCCGATAAAAAGCAAACGAGAACGGATGCAGGAAGGAAATACTTTGTTTATTCCGATTCATCTCTTCAAGTGCAAATTTAAGCAGCCCTGCTACCCAACCTTTGCGTCTGTATTCTGGCCATGTTGCCACACCCGCAATACCGCCCATCGCAAATGATCGACCTTGAATATAAGTTTGAAAAGGAATGATCTGAAGCTTGGCTCCAACTTGGCCATCCTCATACACTCCCAACACATTGTGAGAGGCGAACTCCTCTCGGCGCTTTTCAAGCTGTTCCTCGTTTAATACAAACTGAAAAGCGTACTCCGAAAGCGTCATACACGCTTCGAAATCATCAGTCGTTAGTTTACGAATATCCATAACATCCTGCACCCCATTCTTCAGAATTGTAAGCGACTCAATTTGTGCCCTTAAATGTGATGTATGTATCTTCTATGAGTGTGTCAGAGGCGTCGTACAAAGTCAAATAAGAGATGCAAACGCATCTCCCGGGGATTCATATATGTATAGTTAATCAAAAGTACAAAGAAAAATAAACAAATAAAAACCACCACCGAGAATCTTCGGCAGTGGTTC
>NZ_NPBR01000034.1:0-48876 GCF_002276415.1 Paenibacillus sp. 7523-1
ATTCATTCGTTGTCGTCACTATTTTCTCTCAGCGGCGACTTTTATAATATATCATACTTTGTTTGTTTTCGTCAAGCACTTTTTTGAAGTTTATTTTCAAAGCTCTTAGTGATCTTTGTTTATTCTCCAAATTTTCTCGACCAAGCAAGCAAAGCAACGAGATATAATGTATCATAGATCTCTGCACAGAGTCAACTACCCAAACAAAGAAATTTTCAACCCCAGCAAAAGCCCTACTCCTGGCAGGCCCAAAATACTTACTGTACCGATTGTAGCAGGATTCAGCGGTATGTAGGCCCCCGTAATCCAACCGGAATAATTGACAACATAGATCCCTATCGCAGCCAAAGCCAGATGTATCCCAAATGATGTTACCCACGACAATCCGATTCGCTTTCTGAACAATATGATCACTAGCGCCAGTAATGAAACCACAAGCACACTTCCTAGAATCACACTTTTCATAATAAGCACCTCCCTGTCTTATTCTTTCGTCACACACTCATACCCCGATCCATTACAGCTGACTTCTTCATTCCTGCCCTTTTCGCCCGCTTCAGATGAATCTGGTACTTACGCTCTGCTGCTTCCAGAACATATATAGCATAATCAATTTCATCTTCCCCCTGCGCTTCTTCAAACTGCCTTACAGCACGCTCCCACTCCGCTTTTGCCTTTTCAATCTCCAAGTAGATCTGTTCTTCTTCAAGCTCCTTCTGCATTTGGGTGCGTTTCTCCACTGCCCGTCCTGCATTTTTCCAGAAAAACATAAGCTCCCCCCCTTTGATTCAGCACAGCATATTCTCATACTTATCAAGGGAAGGACAAACTTAGAACTATGAGCCACAAATTTCTCCGTGATACTTCGTTCTCGCCAACAAAAAAAAGAGAGCCTCTCGGCTCTCTGGATGAATTCATTCAAATCTTCAACTATTTCACTCTATGCAAAGCCATTTGCCTCTTAATCGCACATACACCTCATCGGATCTCTCTGCGACCTTCCAGCGCTTTGGATAGCGTCACTTCATCTGCATACTCCAAGTCTCCACCCACAGGCAGTCCATGGGCTATCCGGGTAACTGTAATCTCGAACGGACGAACCAGACGGGAAATATACATCGCCGTCGCCTCACCCTCAATATTCGGATTCGTTGCCAGAATTAATTCTTGCACCCGTTCATCACTCAGCCGGGTCAACAGCTCCTTCAACCGAATATCATCAGGGCCGATTCCCTCCATTGGAGAGATCGCACCCTGCAGCACATGATAGTACCCATCAAATTCTTTGGTACGCTCCATCGCAACAAGGTCCTTGGAATCTTGAACCACACAAATGACAGAACCATCCCGGGATTTATCCTGACAAATGCGGCATGGATCGGTATCTGTGATATTACAGCATATCGAGCAATAATGAAGGTTACGCTTCACACTAACAAGCGCCTTGGCAAAATCAATAACGTCATCTTCCTTCATGTTGAGCACATGAAAAGCTAGTCGCGCAGCTGTCTTGGGGCCAATACCCGGCAAACGGGTAAAAGCATCAATAAGTTTCGCTATCGGTTCGGGATAATACAATCGATTGTGTCTCCTTTGACAGGATCAATTTTAATTAAAACAATCCCGGAATTTTCATACCGCCTGTGAATTTGCCCATATCCTGGTTAGCAATTTCATCAGCTTTGGTCATCGCATCATTTACAGCAGTCATAACGAGATCCTGCAGCATTTCTACATCTTCCGGATCCACCGCTTCAGGTTTAATGGTAATGGACAGCAATTTCTTGTGTCCGTTAACCTCAGCTGTAACTACACCGCCACCCGAAGTACCTTGAACCGTTTTGTCAGCCAGTTCCTCTTGTGCCTTCAGCATTTGCTCCTGCATTTTCTTCACTTGCTTCATCATTTGGTTCATGTTGTTCATGATTGTTCATCTCCTTTGTTATAGTTAATGATGCGCGCTAGCGCTAGATACATCTATCTATTCCTTAATCACTACAAGATCCTCACCGAAGAGCTGGATGGCTTCATCAATCCAAGGTTGCTTGCTGCCTGACCCGCCGTCTTCATGCTCAGGTTCAAGCTTAAAGTCCTCCTTTGGCGCTTCAGCAGCTCCTTCCATAGCTCCCGTCCAGTCCTTAAGCATCATCGTCACCAGACGTGCTGAACGCCCAAGCTGTTCAGACAGCACACGCTCGATCACTTCACGATTAGCCTGCTTCTCTGTCGTTTCACGGTGAATGTTGTTTTTGAAAGCAACCAATACATTGTCTTCCAGCATGGATACAGGCTCACCATCCATAAACCAGGCATGGACCGTAACCTTCTCTTCTTTAACACGCTGCAAGATTTGACTCCACTTTCTGCTGATCTCCACGAATTCTGGAGATCCCTTGCGCGCCACGTATTGATCCAGCTGTGCAGGCAGCTTCGCCGGAGCATTCCCCCTGGATACGGGAGCACGAGTTGCCGATCGTGAAGGACTGCTTGGTGCAGCCTCTCCACCAGAGAGACCACTTTTCAGTGCACGATCCAGCTTCTTCTCCAGCTCAGCAAGCTGTTGTTTTAAGCGGTTAATTTCGCCGCTGTCAGCTTGCGAGGACGCCGTCGCTCCTGCTGACACAGCGGCTTGATTCGGTACCCCTCCCTGCGCAGGTATACTGCACAGCTTGAGCAGAGCCACTTCAAATAACGTTTGTGGCTGTACTGCATATTTCATCTCACTCTGGTATCGGTTAAGTGTATCAATCATCTGGAACAGCTGTTCCTTCGTGAAGGATTCTGCCATATCACGGAAAGACTCGGGGTTAAGCACCCGGTCTGTCAGTTTATCAGCATCCGGTACCATCTTGATCATAAGTAAATCACGGAAGTAATACAGCAAGTTTTCCATACATTTATCTGCACTCTTGCCTTCATGCATAAACCCTTCGATCATCTGCAAAATATGTCCGACATCACCTTTAAGCAGTGAAGCGGCAAGCTTGGCAAATTGCTCTGAAGGAATTCCTCCGGTCATATCCATAACCTGCTGATATGTTACTCTTCCATCTGTGAAAGAAGAGATCTGATCCAGAACACTGAGCGCATCTCGCATTCCCCCGTCCGACAGACGAGCGATGTATTGGAGCGCATCCTGATCAGCCTCCATACCCTCCTGTTCGCAGATCAACGTAAGTCTGGCCGTCTGCTCCTCTAGGGAAACCCGGCGGAAATCGAATCGCTGACACCTGGAGATAATCGTGGCCGGAAGGCGGTGTGGTTCGGTTGTTGCCAAAATAAACATTACATGTGGAGGAGGTTCCTCCAATGTTTTGAGCAAAGCGTTAAACGCCTCTGTCGTTAACATGTGCACTTCATCAATAATATAGACTTTCTGCCGGACTTCCGTCGGGGCATATTTAACCTTTTCACGAAGATCGCGGATCTCTTCAACACCCCGGTTGGATGCAGCATCAATCTCCTGCACATCCATTACCGAACCGGCCGTGATCCTGCGGCAAGTTTCACATTCGTTACAAGGCTCAGGCGCAGGTCCGCGCTCGCAGTTTACAGCTTTGGCCAAAATCTTGGCGGCACTGGTCTTCCCCGTTCCTCTGGGCCCGTTAAACAAGTAGGCATGGGAAGTCCGCTGTTCACGAATCGCGTTCTGCAAGGTCTGAATAATATGCTGTTGTCCCACCATATCTTGAAACGACTGGGGACGCCAAGCCCGGTATAACGCGATATGCTCCATGATGCGTTACCTTCCTTCCACTTCGCATTCGAGTCCTTTGTCGTTCCCCCATTATACTATATTCCGGGGTGATTCCAAACTTTATCTGACCCATGATGCGTAGTTTTTTTGTACATATCAAAAAGACCTCTGCATACATACAACTGCAAAGGTCTCTACATTTCAAATGGTAAGCCGTGCACCTGCTATCGATAATTGCGATCCAAGTGGCACCCCTGAACAACAGCTCAGGCTAGGCAACCCTCCGGCACAAGAGTGATCTCACTTATGGCTGCTTCCTTCCGGACCTGACCAGGTTCATGAGTACTCATTGCGGAGGACCCAACCGTCAACACCACGTTCAGGGACCAAACCTCACATCGACAAAACCTCTAGCAGGAATTCAACCTCGCTATAGCGGATTGCGAGTTACAGGGCACCGCTACCTCCCCATCTAGCACGGTAAGAAATAGTATAACGTAAGCTTATCCAAATTGCAACCAGGTGTGAACTGGAACCTTTATCCCTATATAAAAACCCCTGCCAATAGGCAGGGGTGGGTTGGATGCAATTAGCAGACAATCCCCAGGGAATTGCTGAATTAGATTCCGTATTTTTTCTTGAAACGATCGACACGGCCGCCAGCATCGATAAACTTCTGTTTACCGGTGAAGAACGGGTGGCAAGCGGAGCAAATCTCTACACGAAGTCCTTCTTTAACTGAACCAGTCTCAAAAGTGTTACCGCAAGCGCAGGTTACTTGACCGATCGTGTATTTAGGATGAATTGCTTCTTTCATTACCTTTCACCTCTTTCCGCCCTGAGCCTCAAGCGGACCCAGAGTAAATGGCACAACTTCAGAGATTATAACACGGCCTCATGCGTGTTGCAATCGAATATTATCAAGAGGTGATGAGTCGTTTCGGACGCGCCATCCCGGCTGGAGGAACGTGTGTATACGAGCCAATAACAACATCAGGCAGCTCTTCTTCGAAGATCTCAATCATTTGCTTCATTCCGAGAATATCACCTTGAGCTGGAGGGATAAGTTCCAGATAACTCTCCGGGTCGATGTTCAGATTCCGCATTTGAATTAAGCGCAGGTCTGTTCTCCGGGCAAACTCAATCATTGCTTCAATCTCCTCTTCACGATCCGTGACACCTGGGAAGATCAAATAGTTAATCGATGTGTACACACCTTGTTGAGCCGCATACTTCATTGACTTCTCAACGTTTGCAAGTGTATAACCCCGTGGTTTGTAGTACGCATTATAGTGGTCATCCAGTGCACTAATCGTACTCACACGCATCAAATCAAGCCCCGCATCCACGATGCCCCGAATATGGTCATTCAAACCAGCATTGGTGTTAATATTGATATATCCCATATCCGTAATGGAACGCACCTCACGAATGGCCTCAATAATCAACTTAGCCTGAGTTGACGGCTCACCTTCACATCCCTGCCCAAAGCTGATAATGGACTCTGGTGTTTTCAGGTGTTCCAGCATAACCTCAACAATTTCGTCCACACGAGGCCGGAAATTCATTCGGGTCTGCGGGGAAACAAAGCCACTGTCATCTGGTTGTTCCGAAATACATCCGAAGCAGCCTGCGTTACAGGAATACGATACCGGAACTCCACCTTCCCAACGATTCAGGAACGTATTTGACGATGTCAGACATTCATATCCAAGTGCACAGTTGGACAAATGGGTATACAGACGATTCTCAGGATACTTTTCGGTCATGCGCGTAACTCCAGCACGTACGTCATCACGGTCACAGTTCAGCGGATTCCACTGATCCGGATGATCGGACATCCGGGCTGTAACGTAGAATGCGTCATCTTTCCATACCACTGCGGAGTACCCGAACAAAGGAAGCTTATACTCTTTATCTGTTTTCACATAACCCGGCAAACACAGCCGAGTAAACCCTTGCGGGAGCAAAGCTCCGACCGCCTGTGTATCACTCGGAAGAGGCATCATCTCGCCGGTGTCTGGATCCATCCCAATGGGACGAGTGCTTGGTAATCCAACCAGAGTTGCTCCCTCTGGTAGAGGAATGAGTTCATCCTCCATAATTTCAACGATCATATCTCCACTACGGGCAAGCCCATACAGGGATGGGTGATCAAATACATTTCCTTTTTCATCTGCGTATACTAAATACATGATGTTCTCCTCACATCTAATGGGTTAAACCGAACGACGAGTTTATGGTAAATCCAGCAGCAGAACTGCCAAATTCGAATGCGTAAAAGTATTACTTTTTAAGTTGTTGTTGCTGAGGTAGCCGTCTGTCTCGGCGAACGCCGAGTCGTTGTGGTCCCCGAATTGCTTGTATTGTTGCCCGCTGCATCGAACGCAGCCAAAAATTCAGCATTCGTTTTGCTGTTGCGCAGTTTTTTCAGGAAGCTTTCCACAAAATCATGGGAGTCATTCATATTTTTACGAATGGTCCAGATGGTATCCAGCTCTTCCTTGCTTAGCAACACTTCTTCTCGGCGTGTACCCGAACGGCGAATATCGATGGCCGGGAAGATACGGCGTTCTGCCAGTTTGCGGTCCAGATGAAGCTCCATATTGCCCGTACCTTTAAACTCTTCATAGATAATATCATCCATACGAGATCCCGTATCGATTAACGCTGTTGCCAGAATAGTCAGGCTGCCGCCCTCTTCCACATTCCGCGCAGATCCGAAGAAACGTTTTGGGCGATGGAATGCTGCAGGGTCAATACCCCCACTAAGTGTCCGTCCGGATGGTGGGATAACCAGGTTATATGCACGAGCAAGACGCGTAATGCTGTCCAGCAAAATAACTACATCTTTTTTCGCCTCAACCAGACGCAGAGCACGTTCCAGCACCAGTTCCGCAACCTTGATATGATTCTCAGGCAGCTCATCGAACGTAGAAGCCACAACTTCCCCTTTTACCGAACGAGACATATCCGTTACTTCCTCCGGACGTTCATCAATCAACAGGACAAACAGTTCAATTTCTGGATTGTTGGTTGAAATGCTGTTGGCAATTTCTTTGAGGAGAAGCGTCTTACCTGCTTTGGGAGGTGCTACGATCAATCCGCGCTGTCCCAAACCTACAGGAGCCAGCACATCCATAATGCGTGTAGACAAATGGTTGGGGGATGTTTCGAGAACCAGCTTTTTCTGCGGATACAGTGGGGTTAATGCCGGGAAGTGAAGTCTTTCCGCAGCAGCTGAAGGATTCTCACCGTTTACCGCATTGACTTGCAGCAAACCGAAATATCTCTCGTTTTCCTTCGGCGTTCTACATTTACCAGATACGAGGTCACCCGTTCTAAGATCGAACTTGCGAATCTGCGAGGCAGATATATAAATGTCTTCGGTGCTAGGCAGGTAGTTAATCGGGCGGAGAAAACCGTAACCTTCCGGAAGGATCTCAAGCACACCTTGCATGAACATCAAACCACTCTGTTCAGCTTGAGCTCGTAGTATGGCAAAGATCAATTCTTTCTTCTTCAGTGTGCCATAGTAGGGAATCTGATATTTTTTGGCCAGTTTGTAGAGGTCCGTTAGTTTCATTTCTTCCAAATCGGAAATTTGTAGATCCATATAATAACCACCTATTCAATTAATAAGTCCGTGAAATGGATAGTTTCGCTTGATGATCGGCTATAGGAGAACAACACAAATCAGCTGCGTTCTCTTCTGTCCATTGTACGGAATGTAACCGTTATAATGCAAATACTTGTCGTTGAGTGTAAGTTTCCGGGTGGGATGACCATGATACAGTGTTACACACTTGTAAGTGAACATATAATTCACGAGGCTTTCGATCCGGGTACCCAGTCATGGAGCACAGACAAATCGGGGTTTGGGGAAAAGGAATGATGTCAGTTCATACAGCCATATGATATTTGATCCAAAAAAAGACCCTCCGGTTAAGGAAATAAAAACCATTTCGTCTTATCCCGGAGAGGCTGAGAACTCTATTAGAATAGGTTTACCCAATTGTTGTAAGGTTATGCAGTTCTGTCAAAATAATAACGTCAAGTCACCAATCTTGCAATATGGTAACTTACGCTATTCCGTTTCACGCCACACATCTGCACCAAGAAGACGCAGGTTGGTGACGAGATGGTCGTAGCCACGATCAATAAACTCGACACCTGTCACTTCAGTCACACCTTCTTTAACCGTCAGACCGGCAATGACCAGCGCTGCTCCGGCACGAAGATCTGATGCTTTTACTTTGGCCGCATTCAGTGCACCGCCTTCAATGATGGCTGAACGACCTTCCACTCGAATTTTGGCGCCCATACGCACCAGCTCTGGCACATGCTTAAATCGATTGCTGTATACAAAATCACTCAGGACACTTACGCCTGTCGCTTGAGTTAATACACTTGTCATCGGTGACTGCAAATCGGTTGGGAACCCCGGGTACACCAGTGCCTTAACATCCACATGACTATAGGAAGGTTGTCCAATGACACGAATACTCTCATCCATCTCTTCAATGCCCACACCCATCTCCAGCAATTTGGCAGTTAACGCCTCCAGATGTTTGGGAATGACATTGTCGATCAAAACATTACCGCGCGTTGCCGCTGCGGCGATCATATACGTACCCGCCTGTATGCGGTCCGGGATAATGGAATGACGGCAGCCTTTGAGCTCCGACACGCCTTCAATACGAATAGTTTCAGTACCCGCACCCTTGATGCTGGCACCCATTGAATTCAAAAGTGTTGCTACATCTATAATCTCAGGCTCTTTAGCCGCGTTTTCGATAATTGTAGAGCCTTTGGCACGTGTGGCCGCCAGCATAATGTTAATGGTTGCACCTACACTGCTTACATCCAGATAAATCTTAGCTCCACGCAGCTCTTTGGCATGCAGATGGATGGATCCATGTTCGTTCGTTACTGTTGCGCCAAGCGCTTCAAAACCTTTGATGTGTTGGTCAATCGGACGAGGCTCAAAGTTACAGCCTCCAGGCAAACCAATTGTTGCTTCTTTGAATCTGCCAAGCAATGCCCCCATCATATAATACGAAGCACGCAGCTTCTTCACGGGACCATTCGGCATAGGTATAGATTTGATATCGGAAGGATCGATCTTCATCTGACTGCCTTCCCAGAATACACGAGCTCCGAGTTCCTCCAAAATTTCCGCATAAACCGCCACATCACTCAAAAGTGGCAGGTTATCCAGCACGACCTCTGATTCGGCAAGCAATGCTGCAGGAATAAGCGCAATGGCGCTGTTCTTGGCGCCGCTTATGGTTACAGTCCCCTGTAACGGACGTCCGCCACTAATCATCAATTTTTCCATAAAGCTTAATGTCCCCCTACGTGTTTTGCAGCCGACGAACGGCATAACGTGCTCATGGCTCCCTACGTGAAATAAGGTGTGAAAATGGAAAGACACCGGCTAGGCGGTGTTCTTTCCATTTCACAGTATGGAACTGGTAAAGATAAATTACGCTTTGTTGTTGGAACCAAACTCGCGGATTTTACCTTTAACGGTTTCTTTGATTGCTTCACGGCCTGGTACGATGAACGTACGTGGATCGTAAGCATTTGGTTTAGCTGCAAGCACTTCACGAACCGCTTTTGTGAATGAAATTTGGTTCTCAGTGTTTACGTTGATTTTGGAAGTACCCAGGGAAATGGCTTTATCGATATCATGTTTAGGAATACCTGTACCACCGTGCAATACGAGTGGAACTTGTACCGCATCACGAACTTCTTCCATTTCTTTGAAGCCCAGGTTTGGCTCGCCTTGGTAAGG
Source organism: Paenibacillus sp. 7523-1 (assembly GCF_002276415.1). Classification (NCBI taxonomy): domain Bacteria; kingdom Bacillati; phylum Bacillota; class Bacilli; order Caryophanales; family Paenibacillaceae; genus Paenibacillus; species Paenibacillus sp. 7523-1. The sequence continues at coordinate 9,498 of NZ_NPBR01000034.1, forward strand.
ACCGTGTACGGAACCCAGAGCTGGTGCCAATGTGTCGATACCTGTTTCTTTGACGATACGGATACACTCGTTCAGGTCAGCGTATTGGATGCCGCCGATAACGTCATCTTCCTGGCCGCCAACAGTACCTACTTCAGCTTCAACGGAAACGCCTTTAGCGTGTGCATATTCAACGACTTTTTTCGTCATTTCAATGTTCTCGTCGATGGAGTGGTGGGAACCGTCGATCATAACGGAAGTGAATCCGGCATCGATTGCTTCTTTACATTTATCAAAGCTGGAACCGTGGTCCAGGTGAATCGCAACTTCAACGGTGATTTTCATGTCATGAATAAGTCCTTCTACCATTTTAACTACTGTGTAGAAGCCACCCATGTGACGTGCTGCACCTTCGGATACACCAAGGATTACAGGAGATTTCTCTTCTTCTGCAGCTGCAAGAATCGCTTGAGTCCACTCAAGGTTATTGATGTTGTATTGACCAACTGCATATTTTCCTTCAAGTGCTTTGTTCAACATGTTTGTCATAGAAACTAATGGCATGGTTTCAATCCTCCTAGGGTTTGGGTTGTGTCTATGGTTTTTAGCCGAAATCACATACGGGCTTATTATACCACATCCCATGTCAAATACTAAACAAGCATTTGCAAAAATGCTGTGCTTTGCAGCACAGTTTTCATAGACACCGCATGAAGCCGCTCCCATTTTCAATATTCCCTCGTTAATTGGACGAAATACCCTTTACCCCCAAGAAGTACATGACCTCTAGAGCACAGACTAAAAAATCCTGCATTCACAGGATTCAGCTGCACCTATTCGCCGTATCATTGCGAAGCTGCATGTTGACTGCCACGCGCATTTCATCAATATCGAACGGCTTCGTGAAATGCATAAGAGCACCGAGATCAGTAGCTTCCTTAATCATGTCCAGTTCGCCATAAGCTGTCATCATGATGACTTTGATATCCGGGTCAATCTCCTTAATATGCTTCAGAATTTCAAGGCCATCCATCCCCGGAATCTTCATATCGAGCAACACTAGATCAGGTTTATCTGTATTCACAATTTCCAGAGCGATCTTGCCATTTGGAGCCTGGAATGTGTTATATCCTTCACTGCTGAATACTTCCATTAAGAGGATTCGAATCCCGTTCTGGTCATCAACGATTAACACTTTTTTATTTTCCACTCTGTAACCTCCTGGATTTTAGGAAAGCATGTATTTCTCCGAATCTGGATAACTATCCCATAGTCGTCATGATAAGTATTCTACCCTCCCCATTAAAATCCTGCCCCACGCACAAATTACAGCAAACATTTTATCCGTGTCACACTTGAACGGAAGCTATTGCCGAAACAAAAAAAGAGGTGCTCACCGCACCAGCCTGCAAACACAGGCCACTCGGCAAACACCCCTCTACATTATAGGGTAAACTCAATATTATCTTTCTGCATTTTCCAATGAAGCTTTTACGAATTCACGGAACAATGGCTGTGGACGGTTCGGACGGGATGTAAATTCCGGATGGAATTGTACAGCCAGGAACCACGGGTGTCCCGGAAGTTCCACGATCTCAACCAGACGGCCATCCGGAGATGTACCGGAGATGACCAGACCTGCTTTTTCAATCGCTTCACGGTACTCATTGTTGAACTCATACCGGTGACGGTGTCTCTCATATACCAACTCATCATCATAACATGCCATAGCCAAAGAACCTTCTTGCAGCTTACAAGGATATAGACCCAGACGCATTGTACCGCCCAGATTTTCGATATCTTTTTGTTCTGGCAGCAGGTCGATTACCGGGAATTCGGTAGCCGGGTTAATCTCGGAGCTGTTCGCACCATTCAGACCTACAATGGAACGTGCATATTCGATTACGGATACCTGCATACCCAGGCAAATACCGAAGAATGGAATGTTTTTCTCACGGGCATAACGGATTGCCGACACTTTACCTTCGATACCACGATCTCCGAAACCACCAGGAACAAGGATACCGCCAACACCATGCAGCAGGTCGCCAACGTTCTCGTCTGTGATATCTTCGGAATGGATCCAGCGAATCTTCACATCTGCATTGGATGCAAATCCTGCATGAGACAGGGATTCAACAACACTCAAATAAGCATCGTGCAGTGCTACATATTTACCAACAATGGCAATTTCAACTGTACGCTGCAATTTGCTGATGCGGTCAACCAGCCCTTCCCACTCGCTCATATCCGGTGCAGGAGTGGTCAGCTTCAGGTGATTTACCACGATTTCATCCAAACCTTCTTCACGCAGGTTCAAAGGCACTTCATACAACGTGCTTGCATCGCGACATTCAACTACGGCATTCTCATCAATGTCGCAGAAGAGAGCGATTTTGGCTTTCATGTCTTTGGAAAGTTCATATTCTGTACGGCATACAATCACGTTTGGCTGAATACCGATACTGCGCAATTCTTTTACGCTGTGCTGGGTTGGTTTGGTTTTCACTTCACCAGCTGCCTTGATGTAAGGAATCAGCGTTACATGGATATACATTACATTGTCACGGCCAACATCACTCTTGATCTGACGAATAGCTTCCAGGAAAGGCAAGCTCTCGATGTCGCCTACAGTTCCGCCGATCTCTGTAATAACAACATCCGAACCTGCTTCACGTCCAGCGCGGAATACACGCTCCTTGATCTCGTTCGTAATGTGCGGAATAACTTGTACCGTGCCGCCGAGGTACTCTCCGCGGCGCTCTTTGCTAATAACGGAGGAATACACTTTACCCGTCGTGACGTTGCTGTTTTTGGAGAGGTTGATATCGATAAAACGTTCATAGTGACCAAGGTCCAAATCCGTTTCCGCGCCATCATCCGTTACAAAAACCTCACCGTGCTGATAAGGACTCATTGTTCCCGGGTCGATGTTGATGTATGGATCAAATTTTTGAATGGTTACCTTGAGACCTCTGTTTTTCAGCAGTCTGCCCAACGAGGCAGCCGTGATCCCTTTACCCAGGGAGGACACAACTCCGCCCGTCACGAAAATATACTTTGTCACTGTTATTACCCTCCTAATATAAATGCAGAAATTCAGGCGATATATGGTGTTATCGTAACCCGTTTCCCAGGTAATCATCGTTAAAAAGAGCAATGGCAGAAATTCCCTGCATCTGCGTACTGCTCTTTTGTGCGAAGACCATGTGTAAACCTTGCTCTACAGCTAAGAATGGTGCAAATTTTCCGAAAGCCAAACATCCATGCCTGTCCCCAAATTGGCATCAATCCATCTCTTATCGACGTTTTTTTTATATACAAAAAACGGGCCACGGATGTTTGGCCGGGAGCGTGCGGAAATCAATCATTTTGCAATATTCAGCCTCTAAAAATACAAAAAAAAGTACTCCCGCAGGACGGGGCACTTTTTATAAAAAACATAAATATATTCTCGCTCATTCATAAGCCCATGCAATAGTTTACCCGTTACCCCGTTCGCTGTCAAGGCTGACTATCTGGGGAAAACGGGTAAATTATCGACGTCAAAAATGACGGTTACTTATCGGAATCGTCGTCAAAATCATCCTCGTCTTCGGACTCATCTTCATCGTCTTCATCGAGGTCTTCGTCTTCCAAATCATCATCTTCAACAAGGACTTCTTCATCGCTGTCATCTTCATCAAAGATGTCGTCATCGTCGTCGTCATCGTCGTCATCATCATCTTGATCATCATCGGCATTGTCGAAGTCTTCGTCGCTGTTGTAGCTGTCTTCCTCTTCGCCAAAGTCCTCATCTTCCAGATCATCGTCTTCATCGTTAATGATGCGCGGACGCTTCGCACCCGTCATGGAGTCTTCTGTTCCACCTACTGGATACCAGCGTTTCAATCCCCAAAGACTTGTACCGACACAGGCAAAACGGCCATCGATATTGATCTCGGTATATAGCTGGGCGATAAACTCGTTGATTTCTTCATCAGTCATTCCGCGCTGTTTCGCTACCTCATTCATCAAATCACGGTAGTAGTACGGCGTATTGGCCGCTTTCAGCACCATAAAGGCAAGGTCAACCAAAGGAATCTCTCTTACCTTTTCTTTATCAATTTTCAAATTGAGCGAGGTACTCACTGACAGACACTTCCTCTCACACATAATTCACTTTATATCCCTACGAGCTGGACCGTTACGTATAACATATCCATTAACAAACCTAAGTAAAACCTATTTAGCGGTAAAAAGCAAGTTTTTATGTAGGCATTTGATATAAATTCAAGGTGCCGTGCTTCCCGTTTGCAAATATGTCGATTCTGTAAAAGTTAGCGAAAAATGAAAAAGACGGAGTCCCCTCCGCCTTCTGACTGTATACCCTCGTAGGATTGCTCCTCACCAGGTTCCCCGCAAGAGCCCTCTAGCTCTCCATCCATCATATGTCCCTGCGCCCGTTTTGACACGAAGAGAACGCCTTTTTGTAAAAAAAGGGCAAGTTCCCCATGCGGCGGGATGAACGCATTCATAGAATACCTCAGCATGTTCATCCCGAAGGGGGCAGCCCATAATGGACTATACTGGTTTTTTGCATCAATTAGTTGAAGGAATGCAACGTCCTGAACCGGAACAGGCAGGGCGGTACCTGATCCGGTTCGCCAAACCTGGACAGTATGAAGCCTGTCTGCTTGAGCTCTCGCGGATGCGGAATGAGCATACTCATCTTAGCATGGTACGATCCTCACGGCTGGCCCGCTCCATTATCGCTCCGGTCCATTGTCCGGAGGTTCTGGATCAATACCGTGATGAGATTACCGTAGAGGAAGATATGCAAATCTCCCTTCATGCAACAGCACTTCACAACAAGCCGGCCACAGCTCAAGGGGTTCCATGGGGAGTGAAGCAGATTCGCGCACCGAAAGTATGGTCCGTCTCCACAGGACACCGGATCAAAATCGGCGTGATCGATACAGGTGCCGATTATCACCACCCTGACCTCAGGTACTCCCTGGCTCGCGGGATCAACCTGTTAAACCGCAGTCTGCTTCCTCATGACGACAACGGTCATGGTACCCATATTGCCGGAACGATCGCCGCAGCGAATAGCACGGAAGGCATGATTGGCGTAGCTCCACGTTCCCTGATCTATCCGGTCAAGGCATTTGACCATAACGGTTCCGCCTATGTCTCTGATATTGTACTGGGCATCGACTGGTGTGTGCGTAACCGGGTCGATATTATCAATATGAGTTTCGGTATGAAAACCCGCAGCAAGGCACTCCTTGATGTGGTTAACCGTGCACATCAGGCTGGCATCGTCATTGTGGCTTCGTCAGGAAATGACGGCAAACGCCGCAGTATCGATTATCCTGCACGCTATCCGCAGACCATCTCGGTGGGAGCCACCGACAAAAATCGGCGGATTGCGTCCTTCAGCAACCGCGGTGCATATGTGGATGTCTATGCCCCTGGCGACAAGATCATCTCTTCCTGGGTGCAGGGCAAGCACCATGAGATGAGTGGCACATCCATGGCTACGTCCCATGTGAGCGGCGCTATTGCGCTGCTGCTCGCGAAGCATCCGGGTCTCTCGCCCAGCGAGATCAAGACGCTGGTCAAGCGCGCAACCGTTCCGCTGCGTGCACGCAAGTCCACCACCGCGAAGAGCAAAGTGCGCGGTGGCGAGATTGACGCACTCCGGCTGATGCAGGAGGGCGGCGGGTAATGGGGCAGCTGCGTATTGCTGCTGCTCTTGGGGTCTTGCCAGCAGCAGCCTATGGCAGTCTGGCTGGCTCGGTGCCCGGCTGGTCCGCCAAGCCTTGGCGGGATGAAGCACCGGGCACAACAAAAAGTCTCCATGTCCACGCTGCATTGCAGGCGTGATGCATGGAGACTTTTTGCGATCGGCCAAGCCGCTGCTGCGGTGCTTGCCCTCACGGTTTACATTTTGTCTGGTGCGGATACGCCTACCAGACGGAGCGCTGTCGCGATGACGGTGCGAACAGCACCGATCAGCGCCAGACGCGCTTGGGTTTGACCCGCGTCTTCGGTAATGACGCGTTCAGCACGATAGTAGCTGTGGAACAATGAAGCCAGCTCATAGACATAACGGATCATGCGATGAGGCGCATATCCGGTAGCTGCTGCGGCAATCTCTTCAGGCAGCTCACCCATTTTGCGAAGAAGATCGAATTCATGTTCCGTCGTCAGCTTGGACAGGTCAATCTGTGCCAGCGGCAGCAGCTCAATACCCTGCTCTTCAGCCTGACGGTATACGCTGCATACGCGGGCATGTGCATATTGCACGTAGAATACCGGGTTCTCATTGGACGTCGAAATCGCGAGATCCATATCAAAGTCCAGATGGGAATCCATGCTGCGCATCGTGAAGAAGTAACGGATTGCATCAATACCCACTTCATCCATCAGGTCTTCCATCGTTACCGCTTTACCGGTACGCTTCGACATCTTCACTTTTTCACCGTTCTGGAACAAGCTCACCATCTGTGCAATCAATACCACCAGCTTGGATGGGTCATTACCCAGTGCCTGCATTGCTGCTTTCATCCGTGGAATATATCCATGGTGGTCGGCTCCCCAAATGTTGATCATTGTGTCATATCCACGGGAATACTTGTCACGGTGATATGCAATATCCGGTGTCAGGTACGTGTACGTGCCATCGTTTTTGATTAATACACGTTCTTTGTCGTCACCATATTGCATGGTTTTCAGCCAAGTTGCTCCGTCTTTTTCGTAAATTTCGTCGCGATCACGCAATTCGTCAAGCACACGAAGCACTTCCCCATTGTCGTACAAAGAAGTCTCGCTGAACCAGATGTCAAAGTTAACGCGGAAGCGATTCAGGTCGCGCTTGATTTTATCTAGCTCTTTCTCCAAACCATAGTCACGGAAATAGGCAGCACGATCACCTGGATGCATCGACAGCAAGCTGTCTCCCTTTTCGGCTACCAGCTCCTTGGCAAATCCTTTGATATCCTCGCCGTGGTAACCATCTTCAGGCATCTCGGCATCCTGGCCCAGCTCCTGCAAATACCGTGCTTCAATGGAACGTGCCAGGTTAAACACCTGGTTACCCGCATCATTAATGTAATATTCACGTGTTACGTCATATCCGGCATAATCGAGGATGTTGCAGAGCGCATCACCCACAGCCGCTCCACGGGCATGTCCCAGATGCAAGCTGCCTGTCGGGTTCGCACTGACAAACTCCATCTCGACCTTGCGCCCTTCGCCGACATTGATCCGTCCGTAGTTCTCACCTTGTTCATGAACAAGTCCAAGCACCGGGTAAAGGTAGCTCTTGTCCAATTTGAAGTTGATAAATCCTGGTCCGGCAATCTCTGCCTTCTCGATTCCAGCTTCCACAAGGTTCAGATTCGCAATGATCTCTTCTGCAATCTGGCGTGGGTTGCGCTTGGCAATCTTGGTCAGCTGCATGGCTGCGTTGGTCGCCAAATCCCCGTGCGACTTGTCACGCGGCACTTCAAGTGTGATGGCTGGCAGTTCCTCTTGCGTAACGAGGCCGGCAGCAACAACAGCATTGCCGATCGCGGTACTTACCCGTTCGTTAATCGTATCTAGTGGATTACGTGTCATGAAATTGGTTCCTCCTGTATGTGCAAACTGATCTCAAAATGTCCGGCTTCTTCGTCAAAGCGGTAAAAGTCATAGCTCCACGCTGCGCGTGCGCTCAATCCCTGTATGGAAAGGTCCAGCTTATGTGTATGCGTGGACAGGGTAAATGACATGTAAGGTGATCGGTAAAAACCTGGGAGCTTGCGATTCATTTCAAACGTTTGCTCCGATTCCACCTCACCATGGCGTATAATCTTGAGGGATTGTCCACCAAGCTTCAATGTTGTTCGGGTAATGCCGCCCTCAGGTCCAGCCTGTGGCTCTTCGTAACGAACGTAGAGCACAGAACCCTTCAAAACGGCTTCACCCTTCATTTCCTGCAGCACATCTTCGCCTTCATAACGGCTGTGCAGCCGGATCTGAACCGGTCGCATGTTCGACATGAATGTTAACCTCCAATATATTCGAGGCGGCGCAAAATCGGGCAGGACCGGTGAGAACAGCCCTTCCCGAATTCGAGTACCGCTATACGCGCTAATATGACCAGATAGCTCGCTATCCTACACTCTACTGTATAACTATATCCAGTTCACCCGCTCAATTCAAATCCAAATTCAGAGTTTTTGTCCCATATCATCAAAAAAAGCAGAGCGGCACCCTAAAAGTGCAGCCCTGCTTTGTTACATTATAATGAGATCAAACGTTAGATGCTCGACCACCTGGATTCATAGGGGAACGGGCAGATCGATTCTACCAGCTTGGCACGAACCTGGACCAGACAGCCGCAATAGCGGCAGGTAGTGCCATATTGAAGTCCTGGGCAGTCTGCACATGAGGATAATCGCCTCTCATATTCCTCATCCTGAACGACAGGGCGCGAACGCGATGCAATCTCCACCAATCGGGCCATTTTGGACTCACTGATGTTGACAGCATGTTGATCACTGCATCCCTTACATGACTCCTGCTTAGTCCCAAAATGACTTGAATTAGATGTGCTCATCGCATTACTCCTGGATTGCAAGTACCCCTACAGATGCAGGCGGCAGGACAAAACGCAACTCCTGATTAACCAGGGTAACACCCTTCCAATCCGTCGGCTCAACCCGGTTCGGATCTTCAAATGTATTGAATGCACCAAAATCGGCATGATGCAGAATTCGACCAGATACGGAAGAAGATTCTGCCGCTTCAATCTGGCATACCACTTCCAGCTCATCTGTGTGACTGAGATTGCATGCCGTTACATGAATCACGCCGTCCTTACTGCGGGAAGCGGACAAGCTAAGCTGAGGAATGGTATCTTCACCAAGCGTATATCCAGGGCTCTCATAGTTCATCTCTAACCGCTGTGCATCCATATGAACCTGATACATATCAAACACATGATATGTTGGGGTGAGCAGCATACGCTCGCCTTCTGTCAGGACCAGAGCCTGCAGTACGTTAACGATTTGTGCCAAATTGGCCATTTGCACCCGTTTATTGTAGCGATTGAACAGGTTCAGGTTAATGCCTGCCACCAGCGCATCCCGCATTGTGTTTTGCTGATACAGGAATCCCGGATTCGTCCCTGGCTCGACGTTGTACCAGGTTCCCCATTCATCAATAATAAGTCCCACCTTGTAATCTGGGTCATATTTATCCATAATCTCGGAATGCTTCACAATTAATTCTTCCATGCGCAATGTACGCTTCAGGGTCTGGAACCAGGCTTGATCATCAAATCCGGTAGATTCGCCCTTATCATTCCACACTCCCGTCGGCAATGTATAATAATGAAGGCTTAAGCCGTTCATGTGCTGTCCCGCTTCACGCATCAATACTTCTGTCCAGTGGTAATTGTCCTCGTTGGGTCCGCAGGCAATCTTATAGATCTGATTATCAGAATAATTACGTACATATGTAGCATACCGACGATACTCATCCGCATAATACTCGGCACGCATGTTACCGCCACATCCCCAGTTTTCATTACCTACACCAAAGTAAGTCAGTTTCCATGGTTTATCCCTACCGTTACCCTTGCGCCAGTTGGCCATAGGAGATTCCCCGTCAAACGTAATGTATTCGACCCACTGCTGCATTTCATGGACGGTTCCGCTACCCACATTACCACTGATATATGGTTCTGTTCCTAACAGCTCACATAATCTTAGGAATTCATGTGTTCCAAAATGGTTATTCTCTTCCACGCCGCCCCAGTTCGTATTAATCATGCGTGCACGTTCACTTTTTGGACCTACGCCATCCTTCCAGTGATATTCATCAGCAAAACAACCGCCCGGCCAGCGAAGTACCGGAATATTCAGCTTCTGCAGTGCCGCCAGCACGTCATTGCGTATCCCTTCCGTATTCGGAATGGGTGAATCTTCCCCTACCCAGATCCCTTCGTAAATACAACGTCCCAAATGTTCAGAAAAGTGACCGTATATATTGCGATTTATTAATCCTTGATCTGAATTCGCCTTTAAAGTAACATCAACCATGATTTCAACCTCCCAAAATGTGTTGTTATCGCTTACAATAACTTGTTTTTTAACAGGTTTCAACCGTTTTTATTTTTACAAAAACAAGCCCTTTGCCAGCGTAATTTCTTTGGAAAGGGCTTGTTTATTTGGCAGATTCAACATAGACCTACGAAATGGTTTGTTTTCGTCTCTACTAGTGAATTTGGCTGGTTGTTATTCCAAATTAAAGGGCCATTTAATCCCGCTCTGAAGGTAACAACATTTTTTGTGCCCAAGAAGTTCCGCCATCTGTCGTTTGGTAAATGGCAGGTGAGTTATCACTCGTTACAACGAGCCAGCCTGTTTGGGCTGATGGGAAAGAGATGCGCGAGCTATAACCTGGATCTTTCAGATCGATATTTTTCCACGTGGAACCTGTATCATACGAACGTCCAACACCCACTTTACCAGCAGCAGGAGATCCACCTGAGAGATAAGCAGTCTGATCACCAATTAGCGACATGTTCCCAGGATGGCCCCCCGGGTCTGCCGGGCCTTTTCCTTTCCCTACATTGCTGCCACCCGGCGCAGGGCCTCCACCTGCTGTCGACTGAGCAAAAACCTGCCTCCAGCTTCTGCCTTCATTCCCGCTTGCATATAGGGAATACGATTGTTGAGACATGCCTGCATCACCATACAGGACAGCCCATACCTGCTTTCCGTTTGCATATAGATCTGCCCCATTCCATGTGGTCGAAGCGACTTTGAGAGAGGTTGTCCAGTTCTTACCCCCATCTGCAGTCCGGAGCAACTGATATCCCGAGCCAGGTACAACTTGTACAGCATAGCCTTGTTTATTTGTGGTGAAAGCCACCGATCTTGTATTTGCGGGGGTATGGATTTTAATCCAGCTTAATCCGCCGTCCTGTGTCCGATACGCGCCATTATAGGTGTAGCCGTAACCTTCATTTTTATTTTTAAAATCAATTCGCTTGAACTGCATACCAGGGGTATCAAGTCGGTTCCAGTGTGATCCCCCATCTGTCGTGCGAATAAGATACGTCTTGGCAGAATCCTTCATTTGCGCTAAGGCAAATCCATTTACGTTATTCGGAAAATCAATCTGCATGAACTGCCATTGTCCAGTATAAATGGATTGCCATGTACAGCCCGCATTCGAGGTGCCAATCAGGAACCCCTCCCCAGCAGCACGACCCGTTGTGTTGTTCAGGAAATCAATGTCTGTAAACTGCAGATGCTGATCTTCTACACCGCTGCCTTTCTTCAATGTAGCAGACAATCCGTGATCTCCACTTCCACAAGTGGATGAAGCTGCAACAGCACTTACATCGGCCTGTGCATATACTGGCCCCAATCCCCACGCCAGCGTTAAGGATAATGCCAATGTCCCAATCCGTTCCCATGTGATCGTACTCTTTGTTGTCATCGCGACACCTCCTTCTATGTTTTACCCGAATTTGCATGTTCTAAAGTAACAATTGGTCTATCAGCAATGACATTACTGCAATAAAAAAGCCACCTTCACCTACGATTGATATCTTGTAGATAAGGGTGGTCGTTCGTAAACGTATAGAACGATTCATTCATGGTATGCAGTAAATGGTAGAGACATGCGAACATACGTGCTATAATTGGTATTAAGGACTCTGAATATGGTGGATGTTTTCATGACCACGGCGCAGCTTCCCGAGAGGGGGTGACGTCGATGGTCAAACTTGTGGCGTTGCTTGATATGATCCGGTGGATTGCTGCGATTCTCAGTCTGGTACTGAGTGTACGAAGGCTATACCGTTGGTTGCGTAAAAAGTTTCGTAACAAGCGAAAACCCACCTCATAGGTTGGAGCCTGACGGTGGGTTTCGCTTGAACTAAGCTATCAAGTTTAATGCACGCCGTGGCAGTCCACAGCCTTTCTGGTCCTCAGAGTCTTTGTCGCTACCAACGACAAGGGCTCTTTTTATAGTGTATGGCCGAACCAGACCACCATATACTTCCCTGATGTAATACATCAGTAATTTGATATATTACCTATTACGTTGTAGCCAGTATAACATAGTCGTGAGCCGAGGTTCAATGAAGTGAACCCCACCCAATCAAATATTCCACTCGCTAAAACAGGATGGTGGAGCATCCTTTACAAGTGTCCTGATAACGAAAACACCCTCCCCTACGCAATATTGGACCCGCGCAGAAAGAGAGTGTTATGTTCTAACCAGTATTCGGGTTATTACTTCACGAAGCCAAGCAGCATCTCACGGATCAGCTTTGCCGCTACAATCTGTGTCTGTTGTGTTGGATCATAGATTGGCGCTACCTCAACCAGGTCACAGCCAACTACATTTACATCCGATCCGGCAATCATGTGGACGGCTTCAAGCAGTTCTTTGGACGTGATACCGCCCGCTTCCGCTGTACCTGTTCCTGGAGCAGCCGATGGATCAAGCACATCGATATCAATGGTCACATACACTGGACGATTGCCCATTTTCGGAAGAGCTTCCTTCATTGGAGCTGCGACTTCAAATGGGTAGAAGTTAATGTTCTCCCGGCCATACTGGAACTCTTCACGGGAGCCGGAACGGATTCCGAATTGATAAATATTTTTGCCGCCCATCAGCTCAGCTGCTTTGCGTACTGGCGTCGAGTGGGACAACGGCTCACCTTCATAGCTTTCACGAAGGTCTGCATGTGCATCAATATGAATCAGGATGAGATCCGGGTATTTCTTGTACATTTGTTGGATCACTGGCCAAGTGACCAGATGCTCCCCGCCAAGACCGATCGGGAATTTGTCATCAGCCAGCAGGCTGCCGATATACTCGTTGATCACTTCAAGGCTGCGTCCTGCGTTACCGAAAGGCAAGAGCAGATCTCCAGCGTCAAAGTAGGTCATATCGACAATACTCTTGTCGAGGTACGGGCTGTATTCTTCAAGTCCTACCGAAGCCTGACGGATATGAGAAGGACCGAACCGGGAACCCGGACGGAAGCTGACAGTATAGTCCATGGGCATCCCGTAGATGACCGCTTTGGAATTCTCATAATCCTCGGAACTGCAAATAAATACGTTACCAGAATAAGCTTGATCCAATTTCATTAATGATTTCCCCTTTATTCCGTTAAGTCTTCCACGAATTTAGGAAGTACAAAGGCTGCCTTATGCAAACGTGGTGAGTAATATTTGGTGTCCATCTCTGGAATTTGATTCTCATCCACTTGAAGTGGATCATGTTTCTTGCTGCCCATTGTGAATGTCCACAGACCGCTTGGATACGTTGGAATGTTACAGCCGTATACATGTACAATGGGGAAGATTTCTTTCACATCCTTGTTTACCTTTTGAATCAGGTCTGCTTTGAACCAAGGGTTGTCGGTTTGTGCAACAAAGATGCCATCTTCTTTCAGTGCTTCATGGATCCCTTGGTAAAAACCACGCTCAAACAGTGGTGCAGCCGGACCTACAGGCTCCGTGGAATCCACGATGATTACATCGTACTCATTTTTATGTTCAATAATATGCATATAGCCGTCATTAACGAGCACTTCAACATTAGGCTCGTCCAGTTTACCGGCAATTTCAGGCAAATATTTTTTGGAATACTCAATAACTTTACCGTCGATTTCGACGAGAACTGCTTTTTCTACTGCAGCGTGTTTGATGACTTCACGAATAACGCCGCCGTCACCACCACCTACAACCAAAACTTTTTTTGGATTCGGGTGAGTGTTCAGCGCAGGGTGAGCAGCCATTTCGTGATATACGAATTCGTCTTTCACAGTTGTCATCACCATACCGTCAAGCAGCAGCATGTTACCGAATTCCTCGGTTTCTACCATGGCCAAGTCCTGAAAATCTGTCTTCTCGCTTACATATGTCTGCTTAATCTTCGCGGTGATCCCGAATGCCGGGGTCTGCTTCTCCGTGAACCACAATTCCATGATCTCTACCTTCTTTCCGTAAAGTTATTGATCAGCCATATCAAGCATGGCGCTGCACGCCGCCCGGTTCGCACAAGCACGCCCAGCGTTCGGCGCCAAAGCATTAGGGTTGCTGGCTGCGGGAAAGGTCCGCGTTCACTTCATTATATAGATTAAATTGACCACAGCGTGCTAAGCGTCTGACCGATCAACGAATCAATGACAATTGGTGCTGTTCGTCTTTCTGTGCCTTTGTGTATGTTGTGCCGAACTGCTACTTTTCATTACCCTTTTGCATTATACGCGATAGATGTTTATCCTGCAAAACGGTTTTTTCTGCAGAAATGCTACATTTTAAACTGTTCAGCGGCAGACTGAATATCCCTGTCCATGAAATCCCATACTGGGAAGAAAAGAAGAAAGGAGCCCGTTCCATGACTCAACATCGCCAGAAAACCCGCAAACGCGGGTTCCGTTTATTGAAATGGATCAAAAGCCTCTCTCTGCTCGCTGTTCTCGGCGTTATTGCAACGATTGCAGGATTGGTCTATCTATATGCGACCAGCCTACCTTTAGCTGATTCGGATCGCAACTCAAGGCTACTTGATAGCCAAGGCGAAGTCATTGCCACCTTCTCTGCAGGCGGCAAGGATTCTGTACCTGTGCAGCTTCAAGACATCTCAAAAGACCTGGTCAATGCCACTCTGGCTGTAGAGGATCGCAAATTCTATGACCATTATGGTTTTGACATTCAAGGGGTGGGACGGGCCGTCCTCGTTAACCTGCAGCATATGGAAATGTCCCAAGGTGCCAGCACACTCACACAACAGCTTGCGCGAAATCTATATCTTTCCCATGAGAAAACCTGGACTCGCAAGGCCAAAGAGGCCATGTACACGGCACAGCTTGAAATGAAGTACAGCAAAGATGAAATTCTACAAATGTATCTCAATGAAATCTATTATGGTCATGGCGCCTACGGAATTGAAGCAGCTTCGCGCATGTATTTCGGCAAATCAGCCAAACAGCTCGATTTGGCGGAAAGCGCCATGCTCGCAGGCATTCCAAAAGGCCCCACCTACTATTCTCCATATAACCATATGAAGAACGCGAAGGATCGGCAGAAGATCGTGCTGGCCGCCATGGTCGATATCGGCAAGATAACAAAAGCAGAAGCGGACAAGGCTTATGAAGAGATGCTGTCTTTTAAACCGGAAAGCGAACGGAAAACAGTAGAAAGCGCGCCTTATTTCAGGGATTACATTCGCAGCCTTGCGGTCAAGGAGCTGGGCATTAGTGAAGCAATGCTGGACCATGGAGGATTAAATATATACACCACTCTGGATCTGCGTGTGCAAAAGGCAGCTGAAGACGCTGTAGCCAAAGGCATGGATCCGAGCAGTGAACTGGAGACAGCTCTCGTGTCCATAGACCCTCGTACAGGCTATATCAAGGCTATGGTAGGCGGCAAAAACTACCGTAACAATCAGATCAACCATGTCCTGGCGACGACACGCCAGCCGGGATCTGCATTTAAGCCTATTATGTATCTGGCTGCACTGGAATCCAAAGAGCTGACGAGTGCCTCTATCTTCAATAGCGAACCAACCCTGTTTCACTATGACAATGATCGCAAGACCTATAAACCTGGAAATTTCGGCGACAAGTATCTGGGGGAAATTGATCTAAGGCAGGCCATTGCCGCTTCGGACAATATCTATGCAGTCAATACAATTATGCAGATCGGGCCTGAGCAGGTTGTAGATATGGCCAAAAGTCTGGGGATTACAAGCAATCTGAGCGCTGTCCCTTCTCTCGCCTTGGGCACCTCGCCCGTGAGCCCACTGGAAATGGCTTCTGCCTTCTCCGTCATTGCTGCAGGCGGACAACGGATGCCTCCTGTCGCCATTCTGCAGGTGACGGATGCAGCAGGACGTGTCATCTATGAAGCACCACAAACCAAGGCCGAGAATGTGGTAGAACCCGCAGCAGCATATGTACTGACACGTTTAATGGAAAGTGTGTTCGAAAATGGTGGTACAGGGAATAGGGTTGCTACAACGATTAAGCGCCCCGTAGCAGGCAAAACCGGTACGACCAATACGGATGCCTGGATGGTTGGCTTCACCCCCGAACTCTCCACCGCAGTATGGGTAGGTTATGATCAGGGAAAATCCATCTCCACGTCGGATGGACGCCGTGCAGCACCGATGTTTGCCCAATTTACTGAACAGGCTCTTGCGAGTGTGCCGCCTAAGATCTTCCCTGTTCCCGATCATGTGGTCAGTGTGTATATTGATCCCGAGTCCGGAAAACTGGCGGGTAATGGCTGTGAAGAGAAACGGCTTGAGGTCTTCATTGACGGTACAGAACCGACAGAAACCTGTAGCGGAAAAACCGACGATACTGATCCGAAAAAGAATGAAGGAAGTCATGAGGTACAGAATCAAGAAGGAATCCAGGAAGAAAAGCATTCGTGGTGGAGAGACTTTAAACGTTGGTGGGTAGAATGACGCAACTACGTAATGACTTATTTGCGTCACTGTGATTGGCCGGCTTCAGGTTCTTTCTGAAGGTCAGTCTTGTTCAACTATTTCAATACCTCTTCCCACTTGTGAAGCAAAAGCCCCGAACCGATCATTTCGGTTGCGGGGCTTTTCATGTTCTTTTTCTAGAAAACAGCTTATAAGGCGTTTATCAGAAATCTTTTATCAGGAAAGTGCTTCTTTTAGTTCATCCGGAGAAGCGTTCCACCACTCTTCATTGTGTGTAATCAACAGCTTCTTGAGAGCAGCACGATCCTCTGGTCCAAGCTCATCCAGCATAAAGCGGCGTTTCATTGCATAATCCATCCGGTTTACATGGTCAGCCAGCAGCTTCCATCCTCGTTTTGCCTCGGTATCGATCCACATCTCGCACGCTGTTGCTCCACCGTACAATTGTCCCTGTTCTGTACGGTCCACAGCTACCCAAACCAACCATACCTGGCGACCGTTAGGTACATCTTCCCGATTCGTTGAAAACTTGATTCCACGTTCTACCTTGCTCTTTGCATGCATGGCACCAATATCAATCTTCGCCTCGCCATTATCAATAATAACCGGCGACAGGTTGTTCAGATCAATGGAGCCTGCACCGAAACCTTTATGTTTGCTCTTGGCACTTACGATATTCAAGGCAATCTGTTTTTTGCCGTTTTGCTCGTTTTGATCCATAGTTATAGCCTCCAAGGGTTGATACAAATATTTTAACTAATAATCGCCCCATTGCAAACATATACATGCTGTAGATGCTTGTCAACGGGAGGTATTTAACGATGATTCCACTACGCGCCAAGAGCTGGCTTACTGCAATTCTGGCCCTGTGTGTGTTTACCGGAGCCATATGGATCACTCTGGATCACACTCGTTCTACGACATCCGACTTGCCAACGCTCGCCCCGGAATTGGGCAAGCCTCCGGCAAAAGTCCAAACTCCGGCACCTCCAGAAAGTGTACAGACACCTACTGCTGAGGTGTTCAGCAACCGCGTGGTGGAATATCACATGGATGTGAAGCTGGTAGACGGCAATGTTTTGGAGGGAACGCAGACGCTGACCTGGACTCATCCGGGTAAAAAAACAGTCAGCGAACTTTATTTCCACTTATACCCCAATGCATTCTCTTCTACTGACACAACATTTATGAAGGAATCCGGAGGAAAGCTTCGCGGTGATGTGATGCCAACGGACGGTTACGGCTCCATGAATATTACAGAGATGAAAACAGAGGACGGGCTTTCTCTGCTGCACCGGATGCAGTATGTACAGCCGGATGACGGAAACATGAAAGACAAAACGCTCATAAAAGTGAGATTACCCAAGCCGGTCAAGGGCGGGGAAACCATTACACTGCATACCCGGTTTGAGGTCAAGCTGCCCAAAATCTTTGCCCGCATGGGGACTGCTGAAAACTTCGTTATGGCGGGCCAATGGTTCCCCAAACTCAGTGTATACGAGCCTGCAGGCACGCGAGGACGTACGGCCGAGGGCTGGAATCTGCATCAGTACCACGGGAATTCCGAGTTTTATGCGGATTTTGGCATCTATAGTGTGCGTATTCGGGTACCGGAAACATACAAGGTTGCCGCGACCGGGTTTCCAACGAAGCAGGCTGTTATAAAAAATGGCGAAAAGATCTATCAATTCTATGCTGACGATGTACACGACTTTGCCTGGGCAGCCTCACCTGACTTTGTTTATGCAGAAGAACCCTTCTCCGCTCCCAACGTGCCAGGTGTACGAATCAAGCTCTATCTGGACCCGGCCCACCAGGATCTGAAGGAACGTTACTTCTATGCAGCCAAAGCAGCTCTTTCGAATTACAGCAAGTGGTTTGGTCCGTATCCGTATTCCACGCTCTCTATCGTTGTTCCCCCGAAGACAGGCAATGGAGCAGGCGGCATGGAGTATCCTACCTTAGTTACAGCCTTCGGTGCGGACGATACTACACCAGGCTACGATCTGGAACGCACGGTTGTACACGAGATAGGCCATCAGTACTTCTATGGTATGGTTGCCAGCAATGAATTTGAAGAAGCTTGGCTGGATGAGGGGTTCACCTCTTACGCAGAAGACAAACTGATGGAACAGGAATACGGACTTATTCCGAATCTGCCCGTTCAATCCGGCTTAATTACTTCACCTGCCTCACTCACGCAGGAGTCCTGGAAGTTTGATTCCCAGAATCATTACGCAGCCAATGTTTACACAAGGGGCAAGCTTGTGCTGCTGGGCATCGAACAACAAGTAGGCGCCAAAACGATGGAACGCATTCTTTCAACTTATGTTAAAAAATATCGGTTCAAACATCCTACTTCGGCCGATTTCCAAAAGGTCGTGGAGCAAGTGACTCATAAGTCCTGGTCTGATTATTTTAATCAATACGTATATGGGGACGGAATGGCCGACTTCGCCGTGGAGAATATCCAGGTCAAGCCTGTTGAGAAAGACGGTCAAACGTTGTACGAATCATCGGTAACATTAGTAAAGAAAGGCAGCGACTACGAGAAAATCCCCGTTCGCATCGTTTTTGAAGATGGACACATCGTCGCCAAGGAATGGGATGGCAGTAACGGTCGAATTACGTACAAGTTAACGTACAGCTCGCCTGTATCCTGGGCCATGACCGATCCGTTATATACCGTTGTGCTGGAGAACCGTCATATGAATAACTTTTTGAAAGCCGGTCTGGATGAACCATCCAAGTTCCGCTGGAGCATGAGTGTAACCAAGCTCATTGAAGCTATATTCGGAGGTCTGTCATGGTGAGGTGGAGACAGTGAAAGCAAAAATACGTGAGGGCTGGTTTCTCGTCCGTCAGCATATGTTCATTGTGGCACTTTTGTTTCTCTATCAGCTAGTATGGGGTTACTTCATCTATAAAATGGTGCAATCGGCAGTCATTCCCTTGCTGCTGCGCTATCCGGACCCTGACGCTGGGGAGCTGAGTACCATTTTATTCAAAATGGAAAGCCAGCTCAGTCTGTCTACCCATCCCGAGGTACATCGTTATTTATGGATACTTGGGGCCATGCTCCTGCTCCGCATGCTGATTACCCCTCTCATTAAGGCAGGGCTACTCTATTCATTACAACACTTCAATCATACAGAAGAACGTATTCCTTTTATACGTGGGATCAAGGCACTGTGGAAACCGATGATGCTGCTTCATTTCATTAAAACGCTATTATTACTGCTGCCTGCGTACTGGCTGATCCCCAAGCTGTATAGTATCTTTCTGGATGGATTCCACTCGCTGCAGCTGCTGCTGCCAGGCATTCCATATGTAGCTGGATGGATCGTGTATGGATGGATCGTACATCATGCTTTGTTATATATGCAGTTTGGCGTCACAGCACCCGAGAGTCAGGGCGGGGTAAAAGGTACATTTCTCGGTCTATTGCTCGCCTTGCGTCATATCATTTCTCTCATTGGTATCGCAGTGGTTCTGGGAGGAATTCATCTGCTCATCTTCGGTGCCTTCACATCTGCGTCGTGGTTCCTGACAGGTCTCATCGGTCTGATCCTGCAACAAACCTATCCGCTCGCCAGATGTTTGTTGGATATATGGAAGATATGTGCTCATTTCCGCCTTTGGCAGTCCAAGTCCTCCAAAGGTTAAAAAGTGTAATGAACCGCTCAAAAATTGTTACCATCTTCATGTAAACTTGTGTCAATGTTTACGCTTCAAAAAAGCAAACCTCAACCTTTCCCCGTCAAAGGTCGAGGTTTTTTTTGCTAATTTTCTTGTTAAACGTTGCCAAAGCTTTACTCCTCTGTTACAATAATCGCAGTGAGTTTTTAGTAACAACTTTGTAATCTTTACCTTATGAATTGTAACTACTTAAAATTAAATCGTCATTTCTTGATTTCGCAGGTGCACAACTAGCATAGCCAAATTCCTGGCACCTGGGAAGCGGGGGAACCAGTTATGGGTGAATTGATCTTGCTACAGAGGGATCATAGGGGACCTTCAACCGAATCCTTAAGCTAACCTCGCAGGCGTTGGAAGGGGTATATCTCTTGTTCAAAAAGAAATTAACAGCAGCTGTCCTTAGCTTAACATTCGCACTATCGCTTGGAGCAGGCAGCGCATTCGCAGATTCAAAAATGGATAAAGTAATTGATTCAGCAATGGGAACTACATACAAAAGTGGTGGAACAACGCTTAACGGCTTTGACTGCTCTGGATTCACACGGTATGTATTCGAAAAGCTGGGCATCGATTTGGCTCGTCAATCCAGTTCCCAATTCGACATGGGTGACTCGGTATCCCGCATGGAAATGAGACCAGGCGATCTGGTATTCTTCAATACAACGGGTAAAGGGGTTTCACACGTAGGGATTTTCGTGGGTGAAGGTAAGTTTGCACACTCCTCGTCTTCCAAAGGAGTTACCATTAGTTCTTTGAGTGAGAACTACTGGGCCAACCGCTATGTTGGCGCTAAACGGATTATGAGCACGGACGCATATGAGTCACTGGCCCTCGACTAGGGACAAGCTGAGCAACATCATACTGTAACGAAGCATAAATCAACCGCCCGGTACATTCTCCGCAGGAATGTATCCGGCGGTTTTTTTGTGCTTGTTCGTCCATGCCCTTATGATGTTTTTACCCATCCTACTATAATATAAACGAAATTCCCGGAACTTTTGTTTCACTTTTTTTCAAGGAAGCAAAACCTTGCCAAATGCCCTCCTCTTTTGTAGAGTAAAATCAGGATTAAATATGAAATGACATATGTTATAAACGATTAGCGTATGACTAGAAGTAGCTTGTTCACAATGAAAGGAGCGTGCAGTGGTGTGGATGAAGCTTCTGTAACGTTTCACGTTGTGCCGATGCAAGAAGAACATGCAGCATTGATCTGCAGCTGGACATATGAACCACCCTATAACATCTATACCTGGCTGCCCTGGGAACAGATGAAGGCGCTGGAGGTTGAATTCGGGGACGAGCAGCTTCGAAAAGAGCAATATGCTGTTGTACTCGGAGAGCAGGACCAACTTTGCGGATTCGTTCAATTCTTTCCTCTTGAAGGCGTGACGCGCATTGGACTTGGTATGCACCCTGAACAGTGTGGACAAGGTCGCGGTACTGCCTTCGTCTCTGCG
This sequence comes from Paenibacillus sp. 7523-1, assembly GCF_002276415.1. NCBI lineage: Bacteria > Bacillati > Bacillota > Bacilli > Caryophanales > Paenibacillaceae > Paenibacillus > Paenibacillus sp. 7523-1. The sequence continues at coordinate 31,106 of NZ_NPBR01000034.1, forward strand.
ATCGTGAAGGAAGCCATTCGGCGGAACCCTAGTCATGAGATCGATCTCGAAGTGCTCACCTGGAATACGCGGGCTATTCGGGTTTATCACAAGGCTGGATTTGTCACCCAGGATACGTATGAACGACAGACACCAAGTGGTTTGATGCCTTTTTATTGCATGGTCTATGAAGGACCTCGTTAACCCTTAAACCGCATAACCAAAAGAAATTCATGCCCGTTTATGTGATTAGTTCAAAAAATTACCACAAAATGCTATGATGTCTTAACAGGTTCCGTTATAATGATATGGACAGTTTCAGTTTAGATGATCTTTCATTCTGGAGGGGACATAACGGATGCACAAATGGATCATGAGCGGGGTATTTTTTGCAGCATGCGCATTGGCTATTGTATTAATGTTTACGCTTCCAGGGAAAGAGGAAGTGGCTGAAGAAGCGAAACCAACCATGCCGGAAGTCGCAATGGATGCCGGACAGGCTGAAGCACTGGTCAAAGCCAATTGTATCACGTGTCACGGGGATCAGCTTCAAGGTGGCGTAGGACCTGCTCTAGCTAACATCGGCAGCAAGGATGATGTGGAGAAGATCTACTCTACCATTGTCAAAGGTAAAGGCGGAGGCATGCCTTCCTTCAAGGACAAACTGAAGGACGAGGAAATTGCCAATATCGCGATGTGGCTGGCCGAGAAGAAATAAGGATAACGAGATACGCAGCAAAGAGGCCCCTGCCTTCCCTCTCGGGAATGGTACGGGCCTCTTCGTCATATCGTTCAGCCTCTGGCTGAGTGTTCTGCCAAAAAGGCTTCCACTTCACGTGCATACGGCATCCCCGACTGGGCGCCGAGCTTCGTTACGGATAACGCGGCCGCTCCCATGGCATAGCCTACTGCCGCGTCCAGGGTTTCCCCGCGCGCAAGGGCTACCGCCAGCGCGCCGTTGAAACAATCGCCAGCGCCGGTCGTATCGACGGCGCTTACGGGGTAGCCCGGCGCACGGCAAGCGCCGGCACGCCCAGCCTGTACGCGGCCGCCAGGCGCTGCCGCGTACACAGCCCCCTCGGGGCCGAGCGTCGTGACGACAGCGGCCCCGAGCGATGCGGCGAGCTCTGCGACCGCCGCATCCACGTCTTCCGGCCGGAGATCATCCCGGCCGGTAAGCACGGCAAGCTCGCTGCGGTTCGGCGTGACCACGTCGACGCACCGCAGGAGCTCCTGGGGCAGACCCGGCACCGCTGGAGCCGGGTTGAGCACCACCAGTGCGCTGCCTTCTGCCGCCAGTTCGGCGGCGCGGGTGACCGCTGGCAGCGGGATCTCCAGCTGCAGCAGCACCGCTGCGGCTGCAGTCAGGCTTTTTACCGTATCCGCCTCTTCCAGCATCTCCGGCACCACTTGTCCATTCGCTCCAGGAATAACGATAATCCGGTTGTCTCCCTTGGAGAGCCAGATGGATGCTGTACCTGTTACAGTGTCTTCCAATACACGAACCTGCGAGGCATCTGCCCCACTATCCGTCAGACTGTGCAGCAAGCGTTCCCCAAAACCGTCCGAACCCACTGCTCCAATCATCTTGGTCTGTCCACCCAGACGTGCAGCAGCAACGGCTTGGTTAGCCCCTTTGCCGCCAGCCAGATAGTGAAGCTTCTCACCGCTTACCGTTTCTCCCTCTTCCGGGATGATATCGGTCTTCACCACGAGGTCCATATTGAGACTGCCTACAACCGCGATCAGAGGCTTATTCTGATTCATGTCTGACATGTATGCTTCCTCATTTCTTGGCAGCACAACGATAACCGATTCCGGCTATGTCGTCCTCATTTTCTCAAACGTTTCGTTAAACTGCTCTGCTTCCTTAATATCTACAGATGTAATTCCACCCTCATCCCACGACGTGAGACGCAGCGTAACCGTTGTATAATCAATCGTAATAAAAGGGTGATGATTAAATGCTTCCGAGATCGCGGCGACCTCATCCACGAATGCAATCCCTTTCATGTAGTTGGAAAATACGAACTTGCGGACAATCCACCGTCCCTCTTCTAGTTCCCAGCCTTCCAGCCTTCCCAGATGAGCTTCGACTTCTTCTTGCGTAAAAACCATACGTTATCTTCCTCCCCATAAAGACGGCACAAGGGTAGTCTCTAACCCTGTCCCTCATGCCATCCGAAACCTTGGTGCTACCACAGTAACCCCAACCGTCATAGGTTAGCCGCTCTGCGGCTCGCCCGTTTCATGACTCTCATCTTACCACGTACGGAAATCAAAATCCAATACTGTAAATGGCGTTAGAGCCAATAGCGGTAAGGCTTCCAGGCGTTTACCCTCCCGGCTTCCTCGCTAGAATTCGTCTTATATTCAGCCCTAGATTAGGGGTACAAATGTCAATTCTTCTTCCCCAATCAAAATATGAATGCGATGCTGCTCCTTGTCATGGATAACCACACCACTCCCTACAGGAATGACCGACTCTGTGCCCAGCGCATAGAACAAGTCCTCTGCCAGAGCTTCGTCTACTTCGAGCTGCTCGTTTTCACCCAAACGGGACCAATCCTCTGCATCCATTTCAAAAAAAACGTATCGGTCCGGAATGCGGCCGATCGCCTGTGTCAAATCTGTCAATATTCCTTCATAATCCCGTCCATGCTTTACGCCCATTGGCTTTTTCACTCCTGTTTGGCCCCTAAAGAGCTGATTTGTTCTTATTATACCTGAAAATAACCCTTAAAAAAAAAGGCCTTCTGGTCGATAAATACTATACATGACCGTTTCAGCTGTTACAGCATTTCTAAAAAATGCCATAGGTTAAACGGATTGCGGCCAAACATTCGCCCGGAAGCCCGAATACAGCCGCTTGAAAGGATTCAATTTTATCTCATGGATGAGGTGTATGATGGAAATTTCAACGATTATCGGACTAGTTTTAGGGCTGGTTTCACTTGTTCTCGGGATGTTCCTGAAGGGTGCTCCCCTGATTAATCTGGTTAACAACCCGGCAGCCTACGTTATTATCTTTGTTGGTACAGCAGCAACAATCTTCATGGCATTTCCAATGTCTGAAGTTAAAAAAATCCCCAAGCTTTTCGGGGTACTCTTCAAAAAGCAGCAACTGATTGACCGTGTTTCACTGATCGGCACATTTATGGATTGGGCTTCCACTACCCGTCGTGAAGGTTTGCTGGCACTGGAATCAAAAGTCGAAGAGATTGACGATCAATTCCTTCGCAGCGGTATGCGCATGATTATTGACGGCAACGACCAGGAATTTGTTAGTGATGTTTTGATGGAAGATATCCATGCCACCGAAGAGCGTCACCGCGGAGGCGCATTGATCTTCGCACAAGCGGGGATGTACGCTCCAACACTCGGGGTTCTCGGGGCCGTTGTAGGTCTGATTGCAGCCCTGGCCGACCTTAGTGATATGGAAAAGCTATCTCACGCGATTGCGGCTGCGTTCATCGCGACACTCCTCGGTATTTTTAGTGGTTACGTGTTGTGGCACCCGATGTCCAACAAGTTGAAGCGGATGTCCAAGAAAGAGATGGAGATCAAGCTGATGATGGTTGAAGGATTGTTATCCATTCAATCTGGTGTTTCCACCATTGCCATCAACCAAAAATTATCTGTATTCCTGACACCTTCCGAACGTAGACAGCTGGAAGAGAAGGAGGGATCATCAGGTGAAAAAGGCTAAAAAACATGAGCCGCATGAAGAACATATAGACGAGAGCTGGTTGCTCCCGTATTCTGACTTGATGACACTGTTGCTTGCCCTGTTTATTACGTTGTTCTCCATGAGTTCTCTCGATGCAGCCAAGTTCGAACAGATGGCCTCGGCACTAAGCAGTGCACTGAATGGCGGCGCAGGTGTATTGGATCATACATCCATGAATCCTACGGAAGCCACAACCGACCTGGGCAAAAACAAACAGGTGCCTGAAGAGATCACCAAGAACAAGTCTGCTCAGATTACAGATGCACAGATGGCACAAAAAGAACAGGAAGATCTGGAAAAACTCAAGAAACAACTGGACCAATATATTAGCAAAAACGGGCTATCCGACCAACTCAACACCAAGCTGAATCAATCTGAACTGAAGATCACCATCAGTGATAACGCTCTGTTCTCTTCAGGGCGTGCAGATGTGAAGCCTGAATCGCGATCACTGGCAAAAGCCATATCCAACATGCTTCAGGAGTTCCCGCAATATGAAGTGGTTGTATCTGGACATACTGATAATATTCCCATCTCGAACAGCCAATATAAGGATAACTGGGATCTAAGTGCGGATCGCGCACTGAACTTCCTTAAAATCCTCTTATTGAACGACGCGCTGGACCCTGCGAAGTTCACACCTAGCGGGTATGGTGAGTATCACCCGGTTGCCAGTAACCAGACCAACGTTGGACGAGCTCAGAATCGCCGTGTAGAGGTTTCTATTATCCGGAAGTATCAAAGCAATAACCCAACTGTAAAAGCAGTTAATCAAGCAAATTAGAAGCAAACGCAAGTTCAAAAGGACGTTTTTCTCTCCGGTAGAGGAAAACGTCTTTTTGATATGTGTAATAATTTAACCAGCGTGATATTAAAAAAAGCTCTGCCTTCTTTTCTTCAGAAAAGATATGCAGAGCTTACATGAATCGAACTATTTATTCCAGAGAGTAGTTCAGCAGGCTGCCCAATTCCGACTTCTCCGCAGCTGTCAGCTCTCTCCACTTCCCTGTAGCCTGTTCACCCAGATGAATATTCATGATACGTACACGCTTCAATTTACGCACCTCGTAACCAAAGGCACTGCACATTCTGCGAATCTGCCGATTCTTCCCCTCGGTCAGTATAATCCGGAATACTCGCTCAGAGATTCGAGTGACGGTGCAGGGCAGAGTCATTTCACCGAGAATTTTGACGCCCGTGCTCATCCCCTTCAGAAAACTTGGCGTGACAGGGCGGTCAACCGTTACGATGTACTCTTTCTCATGGCGTCCCTCTGCTCTAAGTATCCGGTTGACGATATCTCCATCATTGGTCATCAGAATGAGCCCTTCGGAATCCTTATCCAATCGGCCAATTGGAAAAATGCGCTCCTTATGCCCTACAAAGTCAACGATATTCCCCTTGATATGCTGCTCGGTTGTACTCGTAATACCGACAGGTTTATTCAGTGCAATGTATACATGTTTTCTTTTTTCCTTGATAGGCTGACCGTTGATCCGTACGTCGTCGCCTTCTTCCGCCTGACTTCCCAGTTCGGCGGTTACGCCATTAATGGTCACTTTCCCGCTCTCCACTAATTTGTCCGCTTCACGCCGGGAACAATAGCCTGTTTCACTTATAAATTTATTAATACGCAAAAGGTAATCTCACCTCATCTAGTTCTCTTCGTCTGTAAGTGCATCTTCCGCCTGATCTTCCTCTTCCACGCTCTCCGGGAGCTGTTTGGTAGCGGGAAGATCAATGATAACGGTCGTACCCTTGTTCATGACGCTTTTAATATCCATCATGCCCTTATGTGATTGAATGATGCGCTGACTGACCATTAAACCAAGTCCTGTTCCAGACTCCTTGTTGGTAAAGAACGGCTCGCCAAGCTTCGGCATCATCTCTTCCGGAATCCCGATACCCTCATCCTTAATTTCAATCCGCACCCGGTTTAATTCCTCATCATGATCAAGGCGAATCCGTATGCTGCCTCCGTCCGGCATGGCTTCCATACCATTCTTAAGCAGATTGATGAACACTTGCTTCAACTGATTCTCTTCACAGTGTACCATAGCTGAATCGGATGATGCATTTAATACAAATTCAACTCCATGCAGATGTGCCTGGCTATCCAGCAGCGAGATCACATCGCCGAGAATAAAGCGGATATCCCGCTCCTGGAAGTGAACAGCCTGTGGTTTGGCCAAGATCAGGAATTCGCCTACGATCAGATTGATGCGGTCAAGTTCCGACAGCATCAAGTCGAGATGACGATGATTCAGTTTGTTAGTCTCCTGCTGCAGCTGGAGGAAGCCACGCAGCGTTGTAAGCGGGTTGCGGATTTCATGCGCAACACCCGCAGCCAGTTGGCCTACTGTTGTGAGCTTCTCTGAGCGTCTGAGCAGCTCTTCCATTCGATTGCGGCTCGTGATGTCCCTCGACACACTAATCAGTGCTGTAATTTCACCCAATTCATCGCGCACAGGCGCTGTACTGACACTAACTTCAACCCGTGTACCATCTTTTTTCATCCATATGGTTTCATTCGAGGTAATGGATAGCCCTTCAATAAGCTGGGCATGCTGCTGCTTCATTTCCTCTTCCGCTTCAGGCGGGATGATCTTCAGCCTGCGGTTTTCGACCTCTCGGCTTCGCCAGCCATATAGTTGTTCAAATGCCCGGTTTACACGCAAGACCTTACCATCTAGATCGGTAATATGAATGGCATCGGCGGTTTGATTAATGATGGATTCCAGATGCTCTTTAACCGCCCTGTTCTCCTCATACATCTGTTTCAACCGGTTGGTATAGTGACCCAGATTGCGAATCATGGCATTAATCCGATTGGCCAGCTGACCCAGCTCGTCCTTCCTTCTTACTTTCAGACGGAAGTCGAAATGTCCATCCGCTACATCATTCACTTTGCCCAGGATGGATTGAATAGGACGTGTAATATATCCTGCTAACAAATAGCTGCCAAAGATCACGATTTCCAGCAGCACCAGCGATATGGAAGCATGACTGACCAATTGTTCCGATACCATGGAGGATATTTGTTTATAGTCCATGACAATACTGATGACATATGATGCTTCATTCGGAGTAAAGATTGGGATGAAGCTTTTTAACACCTTCTGCTCATGCGTTTCACTGACAAACGATACATTTTGCCCGGTTCGGATCGCCCTCACGACTGCCCGGTGGTCCTCATCTGCGGTACCATACTGATACGTACCAAAACGAATCGGTCTACTATTCAACTTGCTGTAGTTGCTATCCCTTCCATCGTCACTCATATTGGGACTGCCAAAAGTCAATGGATTGATACCCGTAATCTCCAAGATGGAAGGATTCACTTCACGAATTTTGTTCAATATCTCATCTGGACCAGAGATCTTCACATAGTCATCAACTTCAGCATTATTATAGAAGGGATTGATTATGTAGTTCCTCTTGCCATCATGATAATAACCCCAGATATCAATATCCGATGGACTGGACGTCGAGTACTCGAAACCATCGGACCAAAAATGATCCAATTTCTGTCCTTGAGTGATGGTAACCTGATGTTTTTCGAACAATTGCTTAAAGGCTTGATACCAATAGGTCATTTTCTTTGTGGATAAACCAACTTCGCGCGGATCGGAAGAGCGGGTTACAACGATATCATCCTCGGTTTGTTCCATGAGAGAGATATGCGATACCCCCACTTTTTTGCTTAAACGTACAAGTTCCTCATTTGTGATATTATTAATATCCGGGTCGAGTTCTTCTGCAGCCATGACTGAAGCAAGCCATAGATTATTACCAATCTGGCGTTTTACATAATCCAAACTATTCTGATTCTGTTCGACAGAAATTGCAATCTGTTTGGCCGTCAGGACCATCTTGGTTTCACTGTCCTGCCTAAGATTTTCCTCGGTAGTATAATAACTCAGCGCGATATTCAGAATCAAAATAACAAGCACCGAGCACGACATAATCATGGATAATTTCGTTTTAATAGACAACTTTTTTAGTTCACCTCTCGGCTTGTACCCTTTGGCGATATATGGCAAAACCTATCTCCATCATAACGGTTGTGTGTGATTTTGAAAAGGATAAATGCCCCTCGTCCAAAAGTTACCGCTTGGCTAAAAAGCTCGAATTTCATTGTTTTTTGTCTTTTTCGTGCCTACAATGAGATTAATCACTAAAACTATCCACAAATCCACAGGCTTGTGGATATCCTGTTCATAACTATGTGAGCAACTCGGTAGTTATCCACAGACTTATGCACATCATGTTAACAAACGAATATTTGTTCGCCGAATAAATGCTTTGGAAGGAGCTTTAACTGTAATGAATGAACACCCAATCTCGGTTGATCTTTCACATCTTACGGAGGAACAGCAGCACGAATTCTGGATGCGTGAAGCCATTGCTGAGGCGCTAAAAGCTGAGGCACTTGGGGAAGTCCCTATCGGAGCGGTCATTGTGCAGCATAATCAGATTGTCGGACGAGGATATAATTTGCGTGAGACCACTCTTGATTCCACTGCACATGCGGAGATGGTCGCTATTCGTCAGGCAAGCGAAACGATGGGAGCCTGGCGCCTGCTTGATTGCAGCCTGTATGTGACACTAGAACCTTGCCCTATGTGCGCAGGTGCCATTGTACAGTCCCGAGTGCCCCGCGTTATATATGGTACTGCTGACCCCAAAGCCGGATGTGCAGGAACTTTGATGAACTTGCTGCAGGAGCCACGGTTCAATCATCGTACTGAGGTGATTCCAGATGTCCTTCAACCCGAATGCTCCACGATGCTGACCCAATTCTTCCGTCGGTTACGCAAGAAGTAATACTTATACTTTTGATCTTGAGAGGAAGTGTACTGCTATGGCATTAACCCTGTATGATACCCCCAACGGAATTAGCCTCCGATTACTCACCACCGACGATACGCAAGCCTATCTTGATCTGATCCAGGTTACTCGCGTTCCCTACCAAGCTGTAGAGCCTCTTCGAGATGATGAGTTTTACACATTGGATGCTCAAACAAGGCGGATTCAGGACCGTCTAAAAGCCGCTGAAGAAGGTACAGGTTATCAGTTTGGCATCTACACTATCAAGGACGACCTGCTCATTGGACAAATCAGCCTGAACAACGTCTCCTATGGCGTTGCCAATTATGCCGATATGGGTTACTTTATCCATCCAGACTATCAGGGTGGTGGACGTATGACAGCAGCTGTTAAACTGGCTGTTGCCTATGCCTTCCGCGCCTTGAAGTTGAATCGTGTTCAGGCCGCAATCCTACCCACTAATGCCGGCTCCCAGCGTGTACTGGAGAAGAACGGCTTTCAGGCAGAAGGCATTGCCCGTAAATATCTGAAGATCAACGGAAGCTATCAGGATCACCGAATTTATGCCGTTCTTGCTGAAGATTTATCGGAGTCCCAACAACAAATTTAACCTATAAAACAACAAAAAGCCGCCCGACATAAAGTCGAGGCGGCTTTTTTCACTCATTGCTTGGAATGAGCTTAGTATCCGTAAGAAGAATTCATCAGTTCTTCGAACTCTTGCATCGTAATTACATTTTCACCTGTAGGGATGTTGATTTTGAAGGCAGCTTTCTCATTGATTTTAGTGTAGGTGTTGGATCCAGTAAAGGCCAACTTCACTTCATCTTTGGTATCCACTGGTTTGATCAGCAGATCAGCTGCAATCTTTTGGTAAACCGGGAAATCCTGCTTATCCAGTGCGAAATCGATGTTGAATTTGTTGATGGTCAACGTCTCTTTCAACTGATCCAGATCCTTAGACATTTCAGTCTGATCAGCTTCTGTGATGTTCAGATCTTCTTTGGCTTGATCAATATCAGCTTGATCCAGTTGCAGCATATCGCGGTATTCTTCTTTGGACAAGATGTCCAGCACTTTAGGCAGTGCTTTAGTCACCAGTACAGTAACTGCTTCTTTAACGTTGTCGTTAGTAACGGAGAATTGCACTACCTGCTTGGCATCTACACCTTCTGGCAGCTGTGCATCCTTAACATCTACGTTTTTGAAGAATTTGTCTTGGTCATATTCACTAAGAACAGCATCCATAACTTCATTGCTCAGTTTTTGTGTTTTGGCTGCGTCCATAGCATCAGGGTTCCATTCCGTACCCTCTTGCTCAGCCAATTCTTTCAGATCCAGTTCCAGGAACTTGCCAACCACCGTCTCCGGAATTGGGAAGAACGGAATGCTTGGCACTTTAACGTAAAGCTTCTCAGCTGTCATCACCATTGGAATGGTGAATGTCATGCCCATATCACCTTTGAGCTCAAGGCTAACTGTCATTTCTGTTTGCATTGGCTCGCTTTGATATACGCCAGTTACGTTAAACTGAGCATCCTTCAACATGCTCATAAACTGAGTCATCGTTGGATCTTGTTGTGACTCGTCTGCAGGTTTATAGCTCAATTCATTAATTGTGAAATTGGAACTCATCTCATACGAAGTCAGTTTAGAAGCATTGGCCGCAGCCGTCTTCAGTGCTTCTTTTGGTTCTTGTTTGCTGCTACATGCTGTCAAAGCCAACGATACCGTCAACAGCAACGTTAGAAGCAACGCCCCCATACGTTTAGTCATTTGTTTCTCTCCTCTCGTGATAACCCCAAAAAAGTAATTCAACATCAATGATATACCATTTATTCTGAAACGGAAACACGATTTGGGAAATTTGTGATCTTCCCACACTAAAATGGCTACAAAGACCTATGTTAGCTTTTCAATTCTATCTTTATCGGTCATTAATATGTATGAATACGCAAAAACCCCCTGTTAGGTAACAGGAGGTCTCGTTATGCATCAATATATATCTCATAATACAATACTGAAATGGATGGGTATTATCTTACCCTTGTGGGTTGTTATGATCCACATGATTTTGATTTTTCACTTTTTTGGACCCCGACAACGGTTCCTGTCCAGATGAATGCTTTTCCGGACGGCGATGCTGCTCAGCAGCTTGAACTTCCGGTACAGGTATCGCTTTTGGTTTGCTCATGCCAATACCCCCTCTTCATGATTTTAGGAATGGGATGGGTTCATATCTTCCGTTTTGTCATGATTCAACGAATCCTGATGACGACGATCATTGGTATCTTGCTGAATTTGCTGTGCATGATGGCTGTTCACGGCTGGCTGCTCCAGATCAGCAACAACATTCTGCAAGTTTTTATCGATCCCTGCCTTGGCTTTGCTCACTCGAATCACTCCTTCAATTGGGGCTATGTTCTTGTCTTGGACTGTAACGACTGGGCACATTCATGAATATGCCGTGTATAATCCTGAGCCAGCTCCTGAATGGGTTCTGTGCGCTCATCTGTCGTTTGTCCATCCCGTTCTACATCAATCAGTTGTACACTGACCTCACGGGAGTCCACATACGCGCATTTGAAATCGAATGAGTACATTTGGTGTCCTGCAGTCGCGATATGAATACGAATAGCCTTCTGATCGGCTTCATCTGCCATTACCTGTGCCTGATCGCCGACATTCAGTACTTCCGGCAAACGCTCCTGCCATGCGCCTACAAGCTCTGTCTGATCTATATTTAACTCGCGGTTCATCTAACCACCTCCACTCCTATAAAGTGCGGCGAACAAGATGATTTTATACATGCATATGGAGTCAATTAGAGCCTGCTGATGTCTTTAATAAATGAACCATGGCAGATAGCTCGATTGAGGAAAATGTTGTATGCAAAAAAGGACCCGAGCTTATCGCTCGAGTCCCTGTTATAAGTGTTGTTATGGCGGAGAGGGTGGGATTCGAACCCACGTGGAGTTGCCCCCTAACGGTTTTCAAGACCGCCCCGTTATGACCGCTTCGGTACCTCTCCAAAATTTGAAGTTTTATAAACTTGCCACGAAATAGATCATACCACATATACAATTAAAAAAGCAAGCTTTAGAATAAAAAAAACCCGTCATAAATAATTGACGGGCTTTTTTGGTTGGCTTTATCATAATAAAACCCTATTCGCTATGTTAGGAACGACGTGCAATCACACTGATTCCACCCATGTAAGGACGCAATGCTTCAGGAATAACTACAGTCCCATCTTCTTGCTGATAGTTCTCGAGAATAGCTGCCACTGTACGTCCAACAGCCAGTCCGGATCCGTTCAGTGTGTGGACGAACTCAGGCTTAGCCTTCGGCTCTCTACGGAAACGAATGTTGGCACGGCGCGCCTGGAAGTCTTCACAGTTCGAGCAGGAAGAGATTTCACGATATGTATTGCTTTCTGGCAACCATACCTCGAGATCATAGGTTTTCGCGGAAGTGAAGCCCATGTCCGCTGTACACAGCGCTAAAACACGGTATGGCAACTCCAGCAGTTGAAGCACACGTTCTGCATTTTGCGTCATTTTCTCCAATTCCTCGTAAGACGTTTCAGGAGAAGACAATTTCAACAACTCAACCTTATTGAACTGATGCTGACGGATTAATCCACGTGTATCCCGTCCAGCAGAGCCGGCTTCAGATCGGAAACATGAGCTGTATGCCACGAAATGCTTCGGCAGATCCTCTGCATTCAAAATCTCTTCGCGATGATAGTTCGTTACTGGAACTTCTGCGGTAGGGATTAGATAATACTCCGTATCCTTAAGCTTGAACAGATCTTCTTCGAACTTCGGCAATTGGCCTGTTCCGAAGAGGCTGTCGCGGTTGACGATATATGGAGGCAAAATCTCCTCATATCCATGCTGATCACTGTGCAGATCCATCATGAAGTTAATCAGAGCTCGCTCAAGACGTGCGCCAAGTCCTTTGTAGAACGTAAAACGGGAACCTGTTACTTTCGCAGCAGCCTCAAAATCAAGGATATCCAGATCCTGCGCAATCTCCCAATGTGCTTTTGGAGTAAAACCGAACGACTTCGGTTCAGACCAGCGGCGAATCTCTACATTATCATCCTCAGAGGCACCCACAGGTACACTCTCATTTGGAATGTTAGGGATGGCCATCGTCAGATCATTGATCTTCGCTTCCAGTTCCCGGACCTCTTCATCCATCGCTTTGATACGATCAGACACTTCACGCATCTCAACAATTAAATCATCCGCGTTCTCGCGATTCTTTTTCAGCTTAGCAACTTCACCGGATACTGTATTCCGGCGGTTCTTCAATGTCTCGCTCTCTTGCAGCAGTTCCCGGCGCTTTGCGTCCATCTCGGAAAATCCAGCAATGAGATCGAGTGACTTGCCACGGTTCGTTAACGCTTCTTCTACACGGGCGTATTCATTCCGCAATATCTTTACATCAAGCATTATATACTCCTCCTAAATGACCTCACAGAAAACATATCAATAAACCTAAGCCTATCACATAGCCTTTGTGGAGTCGCGTATAACTTCATCTTAATCATTTTCAACAATAAAAAAACAACCTATGAACCCCTGTGACACCCTACGCTGCGATTCCCGCTGTGTAAAGCAGATACGGGCAACATCAGGCATTTGACCAGATTCAGCTCCTCCAGCAGTCTTACAGATTGCAGAAGGAGTGTTCCAATCCACCAGGGTATCATAAGTTGTCTAATATGCACTATTGGTTCTATAACGACTGCTTATAGGATTGGGCCATATCTACAAAATAAGAATGCAAACGGTAGTCATCGGTCAATTCAGGATGATATGAGCAGGCCAGCAAGTTTCCTTGGCGCGCGGTAACAATCTCACCCTTATAAGTGGACAGAACCTCAACCTGTTCCCCAACACTCTCAATTAGAGGTGCGCGAATAAACACTGCTCTTACCGTTTCATCGATTCCTTTGACAGGCAGGTCTGTTTCAAAGCTTTCCCGCTGCCGCCCGAATGCATTTCTGGAGACAGTCATATCCATCAATTCCAAATGGGCTTCTTCCTGTCCTGAAATACGCTCAGCCATTACAATCAGGCCTGCACAGGTGCCGAATACCGGTTTACCCTTGGCAGCAAAGTCCCGAATAGGTTGCATGAAACCATATTTGCGCATCAATTTACCAATAGTGGTGCTCTCACCGCCAGGAAGGATCAGACCATCCAGTTCATCCAACTGCTCAACCTGTTTCACAGCCAGTCCCTCTGCACCAGCCCGCTCAACACTGCGAATATGCTCTGTAACCGCACCTTGAAGTGCTAATACACCTATCTTCATTTGCGTTCTCCTCTTCTACCAGCCGCGATCCTGTTATACGTCAAAAGCCGTAAGTTAGGAGATCCGTGCCCCGAGGTTTATGGACACTCCAGCAATCCATTTACCGTCCATGTAATGCGTTGTTGCTCCCACTATAACATGTGCAACTAACAAGGTTCTCCTTAGACTTTTGAACTGATTTATACGTAGAATTCTAACTTGATATTTTACCGGAAAAATTGTAAATACACAATGCATCCAGTCGCAATTTGGTGCTTATTGTCCTTATTCAGGTGAGGTAGATCGGAAACTTCTATGATCTGCAGTCATGCCCTATAGCATCAATTAGAACAGGTTTTTGATACCATCAAACAGATCAACGAAGAAGTCCTTTACCGCGCGGAAGAACAAACGGAACCAGCCGCCTTTTTCAGCCTCTTCTGCTGTGATCAGGTTCACTGTTTTCTCTTGTGGTTCAATACCATCAGCCTTATAGGTGTAGGTCACCGTTCCGACTTTCGTACCTGCTTTAATTGGAGCAACCAGCTTGTCTGCTTCCGTTACGTTTGCCTTAAAGGTAACATCCAGGTTTTGAGTGCCTTTGGGAACAACAAAGCTAACTGCATTGTCGGTCACTACGGGCACATTCGTTTCTTTACCTTTTTTCAGCGGAACAGCTTCCCAGCCAGTTACTTTGGTTTTGCCAGCGACAGCTTGCTTCACTTCGAAGTTGTTATAACCATAATCCAGTACTTTTTTCGTCTCTCTGAAACGTGCAGGCTCGGAATCGGTACCCATAACGACACTGATCAGGCGCATACCATCACGTTCAGCCGTTCCTGTGAAGTTATTCCCTGCATTTGTGGTATGGCCCGTTTTCATTCCATCTAAGCCTTCATAGGCGTAGCTTTTGAAATTGGTTATATCTTTATTCGCTTCCAACATCCAGTTGTAGTTGATAATTGGAGCTTTGTCATTGGGACGGAATTTATAAGATTGAATTGTTGTAAAGTCTGTGTAATCAGGGTGATCCTGAATGATATATCTGCACAGAATTGCTGCATCCAATGCAGACATAACTGTCTCTTTGTCTTCGGCTGGTTGGAAGTCCTTAGGCATATCCGCACGGTCAAGACCTGTGGAGTTAATAAAGAACGTATCCTTCATGCCCATTCGCTTTGCTTCATCATTCATCATTTTCACAAAAGCTTCTTCGGAACCGGCAACATATTCTGCCAATGCCACTGTTGCGTCATTTGCAGATCCAACGGCCATAGCAATATACAGCTCTTTGACCGTATGTTGATCGCCTTCAGCCAGGAAAATACGTGAGCCTATGCTCTCCGCTGCATTTCTTTTAACCGGAACTACATCATCCCAGCCAAACTTCCCTTGCTTGACCTGCTCAGCCACAATGTACTCGGTCATCATCTTCGTCATGCTGGCAGGCGGCATGGCTTTGTCCGCATTCACATTAAGCAGAATCTGGCCTGTCGAAGCCTCCATGAGTACGGCAGATCTAACTTCAAGTCCAAGTGAGTCAACGGAAGGAACCTGCACGGCTTTCTCGGTCTTCGTTGTTGTCGCAGCAGCAGTCAATACCTGACCCGAATCATTCGCAGCAGCCATCACCGGCATTACTGCAGACATGCAGAGCATATTGACCAGCATAACCGAGGCTACGCTTTTTTTGAGCATTTGGCGCTTCTTTTTGTTCATTTGTTTAGCTTTCAATGATAATACTCCCTTCGTTCCGAAGCTTCGCTTAATTGATGCTTCAGTGCAGCTTGAGCTGCGTTTTTCTTGGTCCTTAACGATCGTAGAAGATGTTGTGAAAAGTAGCTTTTTATGCGCTGTATCGAAAGAGCAATATCATTGCTCCATAAGTTTCATTATCGATTGTCACTTAGTTAGCATTATCCAATGCTTATGTAAAAGGACGTCCGCGCTTCTATATAGCTGGGCAACCTTTCGTGGCATTTGTTCCATGTGAAACAAGATTCATAGATTCACGTCAAAAAGCCGCCGCAACGCCCTAATCCGATAAAGGATCGTCACCGCTTTTTCTATTCTATCACAGGGGTATCCGCAAAAAAAGACAGGCCCGGCGAAAATCGCCAAGCCTGTCCTGGAAATGATTAACTCTCTTCAGATTACAACGAGTAGTTAGGTGCTTCTTTTGTAATTTGAACATCATGCGGATGACTTTCACGAAGTCCCGCGCCAGTAATACGGATAAAGCCTGTATCATTGCGGAGCTGCTCAAGGTTGCTTGTTCCGCAATAACCCATACCCGAACGCAGACCACCAATTAACTGATGAATGGTATCGGACAATGGACCTTTATAAGCTACACGTCCCTCGATGCCTTCCGGAACGAGTTTTTTGTCATCATCCTGGAAGTAACGATCTTTACTTCCTTGTTTCATTGCAGCCATTGAGCCCATACCGCGGTATACTTTGTAGCTACGTCCTTGAAAGATTTCAGTTTCTCCCGGGCTCTCTGCAGTTCCCGCAAACAAGCTTCCCAACATAACTGCATGTGCGCCTGCAGCCAGTGCCTTTGTAATCTCACCTGAATATTTGATCCCGCCGTCTGCGATGATTGGAACTCCATACTCGCGTGCGACAGTTGCACAATCGTAAACAGCAGTTACTTGAGGTACACCAATACCAGCAATAACACGTGTTGTACAAATGGAACCTGGACCAATACCCACTTTGACAACCGATGCACCTGCCTCGATCAGATCACGAGTAGCTTCACCAGTTGCTACATTACCTGCAATAATAGTCAAGTTCGGGAAACGCTCACGCAATTGACGAACAGCTTCGATAATGTTGATGTGATGTCCATGTGCAGAGTCTACAGTGATCAAGTCTACACCAGCTTGTACCAATGCATCTGCGCGTTCAAAAGTATCTTTGGAGATACCAATTGCGGCACCAACCAGGAGACGACCTTGCGCATCCTTGGCTGCATTAGGGAACTGAATAGCTTTTTCGATATCTTTAATCGTAATGAGACCTTTCAGTGTATTGGACTCATCCACCAAAGGAAGTTTCTCAATTTTGTGCTTTTGGAGAATTCCTTCTGCTTCTTGCAAGGTTGTACCTACAGGAGCAGTAACCAGATTCTCACGAGTCATGACTTCACTGATTTTAATACCGTAGTCATGGATGAAACGCAAGTCACGGTTAGTCAGAATCCCAACCAGCTTCTGATCACCTTCGACAATCGGTACACCGGAGATGCGATATTTCGCCATAACTTCTTCCGCATCCGATACCAGGTGCTCAGCTGTCAGTGAGAACGGATTGGTAATAACGCCGCTCTCCGAACGTTTAACCCGATCTACTTCTTCCGCTTGCTGTTCAACTGACATGTTTTTGTGGATAATTCCAATACCACCCTCACGTGCGATGGCAATGGCCAGAGTCGCTTCAGTAACGGTATCCATACCAGCACTGATCAGAGGGATATTCAGTTTTACACTATCGCTCAAACGAACCGATACATCCACTTCTTTAGGCAGTGTCTCGGATTTCCGTGGCACTAGCAATACATCATCAAAGGTCAAACCTTCCTTACCAAACTTATCTTCCCACACGCAGGTGTTCCTCCTTATGTTTGCTCAGCTTTACGGTCCAAAACCCGAAGATCTCAGGCAGTATTTATGCCGAAAATACGTTTTCTGAAAAATTTATTATTGCCATCTTAGCAAAGCGATATTTAGACTGTCAAGGAAAAGTGCCTGGTTATATCAGGTGTACTGTCTGATGCATACAACTGTGTTTCTTGAGCGGACAACTGCCGAATATGCCAAAAACACCATCCGTTTTTAAATGGCGTTTGTCCTCAAATTTTTTAACTTTGTTTCAAGTAAAACTACATAGCTTCCATATATTTACCTTTAAAAAC
>NZ_NPBR01000035.1:0-29881 GCF_002276415.1 Paenibacillus sp. 7523-1
TATTATTTTACGCGGGTGTAGTTCAATGGTAGAACTTTAGCCTTCCAAGCTAATAGCGTGGGTTCGATTCCCATCACCCGCTTACGGATATAGAGAAAAAAGAGATGATCATGATCATCTCTTTTTTTGTGCTTTTAGGGTACCCACAAGACTACGTACTCACTGCAATTACATCCTTTTGAACTTGAACAAATACAATTCACCCTGTGGAATGTTGATTAGCAGCATATAGATCGAATTAGACTTCATTTTAATAAAACGCTTACAAAAATATCTTGCCTATTTAGCCATGATGTAATACTATACCAATTAAGCGCTTAACCTTTATGGGTAAGGCGCTTAAACTTAACGTAGATTAAGCGCTTTACCCATAAAGGGAAAGGAGACGAAATCCATGACAACGATCCGGCTGACCATGGCCCAGGCACTGCTCCGCTATCTGGACCAGCAGTATATTTCCGTAGATGGTGTGGAGACCAAATTCGTGAAGGGTGTTATCGGTATTTTCGGACACGGTAATGTTACAGGAATAGGAGAGGCACTGGAACGCAGCCCAGGAAGTCTGACGTACATGCAAGGCAAAAATGAACAGGGTATGGTACACACTGCAGCGGCTTATGCCAAGCAGAAGAATCGCAGGCAAATATACGCGTGTACCACATCGATCGGCCCAGGTGCGTTGAATATGATTACCGCTGCTGCAACAGCGACCGTGAACCGGATTCCTGTACTTCTGCTTCCCGGAGATAACTTTGCCACACGTGAACCGGACCCGGTTCTGCAACAGCTCGAAGTGAGCAGTGATTATACCGTCTCGGCTACAGACCCATTTAAAGCAGTCAGCAAGTATTGGGATCGCATTGTACGTCCTGAACAGCTAATGATCGCTGTAACACAGGCGATGCGTGTTCTCACGGATCCAGCGGAGACGGGAGCGGTAACGCTGGCACTGCCGCAGGATGTGCAGGCAGAGGCGTACGATTACCCGGAAGCGTTCTTCGCCCGCAAGGTGCATTACCTGGACCGCCGGCCTCCGGTCCAGGCAGCCATTGAACGGGCCGCGGAACAGCTGGCCCGTGGCAGGAAGCCGCTGCTGGTTGCTGGCGGCGGTGTGTTGTATTCCGAGGCGTCTGTTCAGCTCGCTGCCTTCGCCGAGGCATTCGGCATTCCGGTTGCCGAGACCCAGGCTGGCAAGAGTGCACTGTCCTGGGACCATCCACTCAACGTGGGGGCCATCGGGGTTACAGGCTCTCTGGCAGCAAACCGGCTTGCAAGAGAAGCAGATGTTGTGATCGGCGTCGGCACCCGGTTCTCGGATTTCACGACGGCGTCCCGATCCGCTTTTCAGCATCCAGAAGTGACATTTATCAACCTAAACCTGAACGGTATGGATGCTGCCAAACTGGGCGGGGAAGCCATTCTTGCAGATGCACGAGAAGGTCTGCAAGCCTTGCAAAAGGCAATGCAGAAACGAGGATATCGTAGCGGCTACGGCCCATCCGAGGTTGCTGATCTGCGGGGTGAATGGAACCGAGAAGTAGATCGGTTGTATGAACTAGAGCACGAAGCCGGCTTGGCACAGACCACCGCCGTTGGAATTATTAATCGGAATATTGATCCATCTTCCATCATTGTTTGTGCAGCGGGTAGCCTGCCCGGAGATTTGCATCGCCTGTGGCGAGCGGCAGCACCGAAGACGTATCACATGGAATACGGCTTCTCCTGTATGGGCTATGAGGTGAGTGGTGCGTTTGGAGCAGCGCTTGCCGAGCCGAATCGGGAAGTATACGCCATGGTTGGTGACGGCAGTTACCTGATGCTGCATTCCGAGTTGGTGACCAGCCTGCAGGAACAGAAAAAGTTCACCATTTTGCTATTCAATAACAATGGATTCCAATGCATTCATAATTTGCAGCGTGAGCACGGCAGTGACGGATTCGGCAACGAGTTTCGTTATAGGGAATCGGAGAGTGGACGACTGACAGGGGATTACCTGCCGATGGATTTTGCAGCACATGCTCGCAGTCTGGGAGCACAAGCATATCGAGCAGAAACAGCAGAACAGCTGGAGCAGGCGCTCAGGGATGCAAGGAATGAGAGCGTGACTACACTTATCGAGATTCCGGTTGTACCAGGGACAAATGCAGGAGGATATGAGTCCTGGTGGAATGTTGGCGTGCCGGAGGTATCAACAGAAGAAAAGGTGGTAAGTGCTCATCATGCAATGCAAGCCAGCCGTGCCAAAGCAAAGCTCATTTAATTCAGCACCGTATATCTGAACGGACAAGATGCTGAACTCTAATAAAGGAGATGTGGAGCCATGAACAAGCTGCCATTTCAGCTCGGGATTCATCCGATCAACTGGGTCGGCGAAGATGTGAAGGAGCATGGAGACAACACGACGTGTGAGCAGATTTTGGATGATATTCAGCGACTCGGACTGACTGGTACGGAGATGGGGCGCAAATATCCAACGGATCCAGCCGCACTGCGTGAGGAATTAGATAAGCGCAATATCCGTCTCGTTTCCCAGTGGAAGTCGGTATTGCTCTCCGACCCGGCATACCGGAAATCAGAGCTGGACAGCTATCGCAGACACACGGAGTTTCTGCAATCGATGGGTAGTACGGTGATTAGTACAGCAGAGATCGGGGGTTCCCTGCATTTTGATCCACGGCGGACTCCGCATGAGAAGGAAGTGTTAAGACTCAGTGAAACCGAGTGGCACATCCTTGCTGAAGGGTTGAACGAGGCTGGTGCCATTGCACGAGAACATGGATTGAAACTGACATACCATCACCATGGCGGCACCGTAGTGGAACGGCCGGAGGAGATCGACCGGTTGATGGAATTGACCGATCCTACTCTCGTTTACTTGCTTTATGACACGGGTCATGCCTACTACGGGGGAGCCGATCCACTTGCTCTGCTGCGTAAGCATTATGACCGGATTGCCTATATCCACTTGAAAGATATCCGTCCGGATGTACTGGATGAGGCACGGGAAGCACAATCTGATTTTGTCGGCTGTATTCGCAAAGGTGTATTTACTGTACCCGGGGATGGATGCATTGACTTTGCACCGATTCTGCTGGAATTGGTTGATCGGGGATACGATGGGTGGGCGATGCTTGAAGGCGAGCAGGATCCTGCCATTCATAATCCATATGAGTATGCGAAACGTTCCCTCTTGTACATGAATTCATTAATTAAGTAGCCCATCTAATTCGGCATGAGTTTAATATGATTTCCATAGGGTTAGGTAACGAAGGTGTTTTTCATATGTGCATATCAAAATTAGAACACTATTCCATTTACGAAAGGGGTTCTAAGCCATGGCTTACGTTTCCTTTCCTGCTTCCAGGAAGACGGATTTTACCGCAATCGGAAGACTGTGCATTGACTTGAACGCCAATGAGATTAACCGTCCGATGGAAGAGACGATGACGTTTACGAAGTATGTAGGTGGATCTCCGGCCAATATTACGATTGGCATGTCCAGGCTCGGCATGGAAACGGCCTTTATCGGGAAAATCGCCAATGACCAGATGGGAAGGTTCATCCATAGTTATCTGGAACGCAACGGAATTGATACGTCCAATGTGGTAACCGATGACACAGGAGCAGTGACAGGGCTTGCTTTTACCGAGATCAAAAGTCCAACTGACTGCAGCATACTGATGTACCGCGACCATGTAGCTGATCTGCTGTTACAAGCCCGTGAAGTGCAGGAGCAGCTGATCGAGGATTCCAAAGTGCTGCTAATTTCCGGAACGGCCCTTGCCCAGAGCCCATCTCGTGAAGCAGTATTTCAGGCACTAACGTATGCAAAAAAACATGGAACGGTCATTGTATTTGATCTCGATTATCGTCCCTACACCTGGACATCGGCGGAAGAAACAGCAGTGTATTACAACCTTGCAGCTGAAAAATGTGATATCATCCTGGGCACCCGTGAGGAATTCGACATGATGGAGACATTTGACCATAATACACAGCGCAGCGATCAGGTGACCTCGCAAAAGTGGTTTGACTACTCAGCAAAAATTGTTGTTATCAAGCATGGCAAGGAGGGCTCCATTGCCTATACCCGCGAGGGGCTATCCCATCGTGCAGACAGCTACCCAGCACGTGTGGTGAAGACATTTGGAGCTGGCGACTCCTATGCAGCAGGGTTCCTGTACGGATTAATGCAGAACTGGACGATTGAACGCAGTATGGCGTATGGCAGCGCAGCAGCAAGTATCGTCATTTCTAGTCACAGCTGCTCGGATGCGATGCCAACGGTAGAACAGGTGAATGACTATATTGATCGCTGCAATCGGGGCGAGATTATAGTGTCCTGAATCACTAAGGAATGGCTGCAACTTATATAAGCGAAGGGAGAAAAGACTATGGGAAATGGGATTTCGGAAGCGTCCACAACCGTGACGATGGTACAAAACTGGATCGGGGGTGCCTGGGTAGCCCCGGCGGCAACCCGAACCGAGCCGGTCATGAATCCGGCTACGGAGGAAGTCATTGCACACGTCCCGCTGTCAGAACAGGCAGACGTGGATCTCGCTGTCCAAACGGCAAGAGAGGCATTCCCATCCTGGAGCAGCACGCCAGTTCCTCGCCGTGCGCGTGTTTTGTTCCGCTACCAGCAGTTGCTGGTGGAACACTGGGAAGAACTGGCCCGGCTGGTCACATTGGAGAACGGCAAAAGCTATGCCGAAGCCTACGGGGAAGTACAGCGGGGCATTGAATGCGTCGAATTCGCGGCAGGTGCCCCGAATCTGATGATGGGCAAGCAGCTGCCTGATATTGCCACAGGGCTGGAATCAGGCATGTATCGGTACCCGATCGGCGTTATAGGGGGGATCACCCCTTTCAACTTCCCCATGATGGTACCGTGCTGGATGTTCCCGCTGGCGATTGCGTGCGGGAATACCTTTGTGCTGAAGCCCTCCGAGCGAACACCGCTGCTCGCAGGGCGCCTGGCTGAGCTGTTCAAGGAAGCTGGGCTTCCGGACGGTGTACTTAACATCGTACACGGTGCACATGACGTCGTGAATGGACTGCTTGAACATCAGGATGTTCAAGCCATCTCTTTTGTCGGCTCACAACCTGTGGCTGAATACGTCTACACTACTGCATCTGCGCACGGAAAACGGGTGCAGGCCCTCGCAGGTGCCAAAAACCACTCGATCGTCATGCCGGATGCCGACCTTGACCTGACGGTGAAGGAGATCACCAGTGCAGCTTTTGGCTCAGCCGGAGAACGCTGCATGGCCTGTTCGGTTGTCGTGGCCGTTGGTGATATTGCAGATGCGTTGGTACAAAAGCTGGTGGAAGCAGCGGACCGCATCACGATCGGCAATGGTTTAGATGAGGGTGTGTTCCTCGGTCCGGTCATTCGAGGCCCGCATAAAGAACGTACGCTCAGCTACATTGAATCCGGAGAACAGGAAGGCGCAGCCTTGATCCGCGATGGCCGCAAGGATGAAGCGGCAAGCACGCCCGGATATTTTGTTGGACCCACCATATTCGACGAGGTTCAGAGCAGCATGAAAATCTGGAAGGATGAGATCTTCGCCCCTGTGCTCTCCATAGCTAGAGTAGATACGCTCGAGGAAGCAGTCCAGCTGGCGAATCATTCCGACTTTGCCAATGGGGCGTGCCTGTTCACTCGTAGCGGAGCGAGCATGCGACAATTCCGTGAAACGATTGATGCAGGCATGCTTGGCATTAACCTGGGCGTACCTGCACCAATGGCCTTTTTCCCTTTTTCCGGCTGGAAGAAATCCTTCTACGGTGACCTGCACGCCAACGGTACGGATGGTGTTGAATTCTATACTCGCAAAAAGATGGTGACGGCCCGCTGGTAACAACCCTAGGCATAAACCAGACCAAGGGGAGACCTCATCCTATAGCGAGTGAACATAGGGACAGGGAGGATAACGTAAATGGGCAAGGACAAAGTGAGAATTGGCATTATTGGTGCCGGGCGGATCGGTAAAATTCATGCAGACAATCTCCTGCGCAACCCGCATGCCGAGATTGTAGCAATCAGTGATTTGTTTGCGGGGCCTGAGCTGGAGGCTTGGGCCTCAGCACGGGGAATTTCGGTCGTAACGGCAGACAGCAGTCAGCTGATCTCGATGCCGAACGTGGATGCTGTGCTGATCTGCTCCTCGACGGATACGCATGTACCCTTAATTGAACAAGCGGCGCAAGCGGGCAAGCATATTTTCTGCGAGAAGCCGGTCAGTATGGATTTGGCTCAGACCCAAGCGGCTGTGGCGGCTGTGCAAAAGGCTGGCGTGAAGCTGCAAATCGGATTCAACCGCCGCTTCGATCACAACTTCAAACGGGTGCGCGACCACGTACAGGACGGGACGATTGGCGTTCCGCATATTATCAAAATCACTTCACGGGACCCGAGCCCGCCGCCCGCGGAGTATATCCGGGTATCTGGCGGAATTTTCATGGATATGATGATTCACGATTTTGATATGGCACGTTATCTGTCGGGAAGTGAAGTAGAGGAAGTATATGCCCAAGGGAATGTGCTGATCCACCCTGTTTTTGCAGAGCATGGAGATGTGGACACAGCCATTGTGACGATGAGTTTTGAAAATGGAGCCATCGGGGTCATTGATAACAGCCGCCAAGCGTTATATGGATATGATCAGCGTGTCGAGGTGTTTGGCTCATTGGGCAGTGCAGCTGCTGCAAACGATCATCCCAATACGGCAGAGATTAGTACAGCGGCAGGGCTTATGCGGGATAAACCGCTTCACTTTTTTCTGGAAAGATACAATGAGGCTTATGTGCAGGAGACGGCCCTTTTTATTGAAGCGATCCTGAAGGATACACCCGTTATTGTAGATGGTCATGATGCGGTTCAGGCTGAACGGATCGCACTGGCTGCAAGGATGTCCATGGAACAGGGCAGACCTGTCAAGCTGCGAGAAGTCACTGGGGTGACAATGGAATCTCAAACTGCATCGCCCTAAAAATTCAATTCAGCGTTCAAGCTATTGCAGATGGTGTTTCTCTATGGATAGGAATACGAGATTGCCAGGGCGCAAAGAAAGGAGAGGCTGCAGCATGTCAGAACGTATCGTGAAACCGGCAGCACATTCGAAGGGGGACGGCACGCTTATACACGTAACTCCAGAGTCTGCTGGTTGGCAATATGTTGGGTTTCAGGTAGTACAGCTTGCAGAAGGGCAATCCTTCACCCGTGAGAGCGGTGATCAGGAACTCTGTGTCGTACTGCTCAGCGGACTGGCCAATATAAGTACGCGGGCGCATGCGTGGGAGAACGTTGGGAAGAGAATGAGCATATTTGAGAAAATACCTCCTTATTCCGTCTATGTCTCTAGCTCCGATCAGGTGGAGATCAAAGCTCTTTCCGAATTGGAAATAGCCATATGTGCGGCACCGGGCAAAGGAACATATCCGGCTCGTCTCATCACACCGGAAGACGTTGGAGTAGAGACCCGCGGGTATGGCAATCTGGAACGCCAGATTCATAACATATTACCGGAACAGAAGGAAGCGGACAGTCTGCTCGTCGTTGAAGTATTTACGCCTGATGGACATTGGTCGAGTTATCCGCCGCATAAACATGACCGGGATGCCTTGCCTGAAGAATCACTACTGGAGGAGACCTATTACTTCCGGGTGCAGCCCGAGCAGGGGTTTGCCATTCAACGCATTTACACAGACGATCGATCTGTGGATGAAACACTGGCAGTGAACAATGGTGAGGTCGTGCTTGTCCCTCGCGGATATCACCCAGTAGGTGCTCCACCGGGATATGAGGTGTATTACCTTAATGTGATGGCGGGCCCGACTCGAACCTGGAAATTTTATAATGACCCTGACCATGATTGGCTGATGAAAAGGTAATTCGGTCTCATCAGTATCTTATAGTGTGGTTTCGAGTTGCGAATGCAGACTTCCCCCTGCATAATGAGAAGAAAACGATTACCTATATATAAGAATCTTGTATATAGCACAGATGGGGAATTAACAATGAAAGCAACCATTTATGATATTGCGCGTGAGGCGGGCGTATCCATTGCCACAGTCTCCCAGGTCATTAACGGCAAAGGGAAGATCAGTGAGAAGCGGCGCGCTGAGGTTATGGGGATCATGGAGCGCCTTAACTATCAACCTAGCGCGATCGCAGCTGCACTTACAGGCAAGCAAACCTATACGCTCGGTCTGCTTGTACCCGATATATCCAATCCGTATTTTGCCGAGCTTGCCAGAGCAGTAGAAGACCGGAGCCGTCAGCTGGGGTACAGCGTCGTGATCTGCAGCACGGACAATAAGGACGAGCGGGTAGAGCGGTATTTAAACCTGCTTCAGCAAAAAAGAGTCGATGGCATGATGATCGGAACGGGTATTGATAATGCCGAGATTTTGTCACCCCTTCTGCAGCAATCCATACCTGTTGCCTTAATTGCTCGTCAACTGCCGTCCCTCTCGGTGCACACCGTTGCGATCGATGACAGGCTCGGAGGTGCACTGGCTGCGCAGCATTTGCTTCAGCTCGGTCATACCCGCCTTGCGGTGGTGTCAGAGCCACTCAAGGTCAGCAGCAGTAAGGAACGTGTACGCGGATTCCGCGAAGCAGTGGAGGAAGCAGGTCTTGCTCTTGAATTTTCCCAGGTCAGGGAATCAACCGCAGACATAAAAGCAGCCAAACAGGAGGTGCTTGTGCTGCTCGAGCAAACCAACCGGCCAACCGGCATATTCTGTTGTAATGATATGCAGGCTATTGGAGCGTTGCAGGCAGCAAAAGAGCACGGTCTGCGAGTCCCTGAAGATGTCTCCATCATCGGATTCGACAATACCATTCTCGCATCCGTGACCAATCCACCGCTCACGACGGTTGCCCAGCCTATTGAGGATTTGGGGCATCGTGCTGTGGATCTGCTAATCGATGAGTTGAAGGATGAGCATAAACGGCCACAGAAATTGGTTCTGAAACCCGAGCTGGTGATCAGAGAGTCAACGGGGGAGGTCTCCACTCATTCTTGATTCAGGGATCCAGCATCACATCAGCTCAGTGAGATAGACAAAAAAGCCGAATTCAACCTCCTAGGAGGATGGATTCGGCTTATTCCGTGTAGACTACGGGATCAGATGGCATGATGGAATCCAATTAGTATGATGTAATCCCGTTTCTCCTTGATAGGAGGAGGTAAGCTATTTGTCACATAGGGTAGCTATAATGGTCGATAGGTTGGTTTGGATGGATGTATTAATATAGAACAATATATGGATGAAATGGTATACTAAAAATAGCATACGATATCCAATTTTTATACGATATTAGGATGAGAAAGATGGGTGATTTTATCAAAAGGTGGGGACTTGCTGCATCCATATGTTTCATTGTGGGCTTATTGCTACTGGATTTTTCTTCTGGTCAGAAGGAGATCACTACGGAATCAGCAGTTGAATCCCTCACACAGGATCCTTCTCAAACTAATGTGATGGACTGGGAAGTTACGAAACTATCTCCTGAACAGTTTCAAGAGAGATATACCGAACTTACGGGTGAGAGAACATCGAAGGAACCCATCAACCAGGAGCACGAGTGCCAGAAGGCCGACACCACAGAGGAACAAACACCTTCAATAATCATGGAGTGCTACGACGCAGAGTACGCGGCCAATATAGCCCTGGAAGAAGGAATTTCAGCACAGGCAGGAGTTTTGGTACAAGTAAGAGAGGTCAGAAATGGTAACATGATACGAAAAGAGTTCCGCAAAGTGTATGAGAACACCGGTTATCTCTCCTCTCATGATTCCAGCTCAATAGAACTTGTGAAAAATTATGTCTTGGGTACGCTGCAGGATCGCTCTCGATTACAGCTCAGTTTTAGTGGATACGTAGCACACCTACAGAGACAAGGAGAATGGGAAGCCCGGAATCAAAGGGCAAAGGATCCACAACATTTTAGCGGATCAGGATTTTTCCAACTATAGATTAATTCAGGCGCATATAGGTTAACGAGAGGAGGTTGATTTATGAATAGAAAAAGAAAGCTGATTCTGGGTA
This sequence comes from Paenibacillus sp. 7523-1, assembly GCF_002276415.1. NCBI lineage: Bacteria > Bacillati > Bacillota > Bacilli > Caryophanales > Paenibacillaceae > Paenibacillus > Paenibacillus sp. 7523-1. Next base: position 10,069 of record NZ_NPBR01000035.1, read on the forward strand.
TCGTTATTTTACTTGCCTTAGTAGCTACAGCGATACCCGTGTACATATCTCAACAGCATACCACGTTTCGGGCAGAGGTTACGGATCACATGACCATGCTGGACAAATTCGACCGGTTAGAAATCACGAGATTTTCAAGTACATCGGGGGACAGGGAGGAAGTGATCATCAAGGATGCGGCGGAAATTCAGGACTTTCTGAAGGACTATAAAGACATTGAATTGAAGAAGATCAATCAGAGGGATACAGAACGGGAATCTCCCTATTATTATGAGTGGCGTCTGATGATTAACAAAGAGGAACGTGAAATCAATGGTTTTGGAATCACCTTATATAACAAACATTCAATGACGATCTATAACGGTAATGATACGCGAGATAAACTACAGGACTATAAGGTGTCGCAAGATATGAATTGGTACAAGATGGAGCGCCTCTTTGAGGGAATAAAGGAGGAAGAATCATGACCGAGTACTACGTTCGTCCTGTAGAGACGGAAGATGTTCCGTTCCTGTGGGAGATGTTATACGCTTCACTGCATACCCAGGCGGGTGATGAACCTTTGGAACCTGGGATTGTCCATTCTCCAGAACTGTCCAAGTACGTGGAAGGCTGGGGAAGAGCAGGGGATTTTGGATATATCGCGGTAGATACATTAGGCAGGAAACTGGGTTCGATCACTTTACGTTTGTATGATGAGCACAATGCCGGATACGGTTACGTGAACGTTGCTACACCAGAGATGGGCATGGCAGTCATTGAGGAAGCACGGGGAAAAGGATTGGGCACTCTTCTGATGCAGGCGGCATTGGATGAAGCTCGGCAGAGGGGGACTCAGGCCGTGTCGCTGAGCGTAGATCCGAATAATGCAGCCATCCGACTTTACCGGCGTTTTGGATTCGAGGAGATTGGGATGTGTGGTACATCGGTCACCATGTTATGTCGGCTTCATCCAGCTCTTTGAGTACTACGGGATGGGAGTCTAAATGGATCTGAACATAGAAGAAGCGTTCCCACAAGGGAACGCTTCTTCTATTTCGTCAAAAATGCTAGTGCTTCATCATATGTTTCCCATTGGAATTCCGTCTGATGCTCCGATTCCTTGGAGATCCGATTCAGCTGCATCTTCGCAATGGCACTGCCGACCGCTACACTAGCACGTTTCATACCCCATTGTGTGAGCAGCTTTTGATGCTCCACAATTTTCTCTTTCGTTTCCTGGGAGAAAGCTTTCATGTTTCGCATGTCCACCAGTACATCAAACGAATTATCCAATTGCTGCGCAATATTTTGAATTTCCCGATTCGTTTGTTCTACTTCTTCAGGGGAAACCATGCCATCCCAGATTATTTCAATAATAGGTTCCTTTGAATCCAAACGTCGTACAGACATACAGGCAACTCCCTCGAAAAAATTATGTAATATATAAGTCTATTGACCTATTAATTATACCCGATAATCGGGCTATGAAACAAATTTTCGAGATTATGTAATACTTATGAACTATTTTCATACTAGAAGAGTTAATTTTAGGGAATCTCGGATGAGAGTGAAATAGCCGCTTCAAAAATAATAGAGCCGCCCAGATTAATGCTCTGGATGGCTCTATTTATTTCAGGAGACAAATAGGGGGATGCTGAGCTTGCCCCTGTGGGTTGTTGCTTCCTATATGACTTCATGTTAATTAATATCCGATCTTTAGACTGCTGCCTTCTGTAGCTACTCCCTTGGAACTGATAATCGGGAGCTTATGCTCAGCTGTAAACCCGAGGGTTTCCCCATCGTGCAACGTGACGTCATTTTCAACCACGTAGGTCATCGTCATAAACATCATTTCAAATACATCACTTAATGGGTTGGCTGAATGTATAATCTCGATCTCTTCTTTTCCGAAGTTACGCAATCCATACGTATAGGCTGAAGCGCCTTCCGCATTCTGATACATACCGATAAAAATCCATAGGGAAACAGGCAGCTCGTCCTGCTTGAGGATATAACTAGTCTCAACATACTGACGTGCCTCGACAACAAGTGGTGCCAAATATATGGCGAGTGCATGGTCAAGCTGTAACAGTGCACTTGCTGTCTTGGTAAACAGGATATGTCCCTGGATCGCATCCGGTGCGTTCAGAACAGAGACGATAATTTGTGATTGATGTCTGGAAGTAACTTGTTCGGCTTCACGCCACAATATATTTAATTTGGCGTTCTCCTCTACTTCCCGGTCAGGAACAGGGGCACCAATATAAGCACATACCACCTGCATCCCATCTACCTCAAAGAAAAGGTTACCCTCTTCCGAACTCTCTTCGATATTAATATCCCAATCCTTCTTCATCGTGTGGATGAATTGATCAAAATCACAGTCATCCTGTTCCAAAAGGACAAAACCAACAATGGTTTCACTATGTGAAGAAGATTCGACGGCTCCGCCTACAGATACAGGTTCCTTTTTGCGACGCCGAAGCTTGTCAAACAGTCCCATGAGACATTCTCCTTTCCAAATCCATCACGGTAATGGGGTATAACTGATTCCATTATTACCTTACCATACCATACTTTGGTCTGTAATGAATAAGGGAAGTAAGTTACCACTCAAGAGCTGATTAGAGGAAAAGTACCAGGAGCAATGCGATCAATGCTGGCAATCCTTGTTTGACGATAATAGACCGGGAAGCAGTTGCTCCTCCGTATAAGGCTGCGATGATGACACAAGCCAGGAAGAAGATCTGAATGTGCTGACCAATCACCGAGTCTGGATACACCAATCCCCAGATCAGCCCCGCTGCGAGAAAACCGTTGTAAAGCCCCTGGTTAGCTGCCAGAGACTTGGTTGATTCTGCGAATTCTGGTGTGAGACCAAAGGTTTTCATTGTACGTGGACGAGTCCACATAAACATCTCCATGATCATGATGTAAATGTGTTCAATGGCTACCAGAGCCACAAAAACTGAACCGATCAATACGAACACCTTGCTTTCTTTTTATGTAGTTTATTTCATTATCTTCTCAGTATAAATGTTTGCATCCACAACTTAAAGTATTAATTAAATTTCGCACAAATAAATTGTGTAAAATAAATATGATAGGACGACCGAGAAAACAAATGATTGTTTATTTACAAACTATATATTATATTATCTATAAATAAACAAACAATAATATAAATAGTTGTTTAAAAAATCCGAAGGAGGAGTTAAAGTGTTTCGTAATCCATATGTACGGACCATAGTCATTTCCCGATTACTTCTGCAATTGGGGATCTGGGTACGCAATTTTGCCATACTCTTGTATGTGACTGATCTGACCAACAATGATCCGCAGGCCGTATCATGGATCTCTGTGGCCGAGTATGCACCCATCTTTATTTTTGCAATAATCGGAGGAACCTTCGCTGATCGCTGGAGGCCCAAACATACCATGGTGTGGTGTGATCTGCTTTCCTCACTTTCTGCGGTAGTTGTGCTGGTTGCCTTAATGTTTGGTCCCTGGTATTCAGTGTTGTTGGGTACCTTGGTTTCAGCAGTTTTTTCTCAATTCTCACAGCCCTCTGCAATGAAGCTGTTCAAGCAGCACGTCCCAAGTGAGGGGTTGCAGGGAGTAATGGCCATGTTTCAAACGTTGGTTGCTGTCTTTATGGTGGTTGGTCCCATGATCGGAACGGTCATCTATCAGAACTACGGGATCGAAGTATCTCTTTTTCTTACATCTGTGATGTTTCTGCTATCCGGGCTGGTTCTTTCGCGGTTACCTAAAGATGAAGGGGGTACTGTGGCTACAGGCATTAGGGGCTCCTTCCATCAAGAGCTGGCTGAGGGATTTCGATATGTGTATGCTAATGTTGCTCTTCGGGCACTGGTCATGACTTTTGCGGTAGCCGGGCTGGCTGCTGGGTTGATACAACCGTTGATGCTGTTTGTTGTCATCGATAATCTGGGGCAGGACAAAACTTTTCTACAGTGGCTACTCATGGTTAATGGTGCAGCCATGCTGGTCGGGGGCGCAATCATCATGAGTGCAGCCAAAAAACTTCAGCCTCAAGTGCTGCTCGCTGCAGGTTTGCTGATCAGTGCGCTCGGAACAATCATGATGGGCTGGTCCACCAACATTTTGCTGACCATGATCGCTCAGGTGATTAACGGTTTCTTTTATCCTTGGATTCATGTAGGCATTCAGACGATGATTATGCGCAATACGGATACGAACTATATTGGCCGAGTGGGAGGGGCAGTTACTCCGGTGTTTATGGGCATGATGGTCATTAGCATGTCGTCCGCAGGTTATCTAATGAATCAATTGAACCTAACGACGGTAGTTACCGTGAGTGGTGTACTCTTTCTGGCAGGTGCGTTCATTTTGTTGCTGATGTTACCTAAGGGGAAGGGAGTTAGCGGATCTCACGTGATGAGGAACTCGGAGTAATTCATTTGCAGGATCAACAAATGCCGATTGCTGAAGTCTGCCTGTTGGGTAATAATATATTTGAAGAGATGAATTGCTCATGGAAAAGAGGGGACTGGCATGGGAACCGTTCAATACGTGCTGCTTGCTGACGATCCATCGACGTTTGTTACGCGGACTGTACCGTTAATCGATATTGAGCTTGCTGGAATTCCGGGAGACCGTCATTATGGCCTGCTGCGTCCCGCGGACTCCAGACAGAAGATATATAAGCGGGGCACGATGATTGCCAATCGTCGGCAGATTAGTATTGTGTCGGAGGAGGAATGTGCACTCATTGCTGAGAAAATGAACATTCCCGAAATTCGTCCGGAATGGCTTGGTGCAAATATGATGGTTCGTGGCATTGACTGCTTAACTGAGCTGCCTGCCGGAACGCGGCTTCTGTTTCCTGACGGGACAGGTTTGATATGCGAAGGAGAGAATCTCCCTTGTGTTCATCCAGGGAAAGTGATTGAGCAAGTCTATGAACAGGATGGTTTGCGCAAAAAATTCGTGCCTGCCGCTCGCAAAAAACGTGGTATTGTCTGCTCGGTTGAACGGGAAGGTGCAATTCGCACTGGTGATACGATTGAAGTTATACGCCTGTCCTGATATTTGGGGGCAGGTTTTTGCGTGAATGAATGTATTCCTCGGGTGTGCTCCCGATAATGGATTTAAAATCCTTGATGAAGTGAGGCTGATCATGGTATCCAAGCTCCTGAGATAGCTTAACCAGATCGCAATGAAGACCACGGTCGATCAGTTCGGCTGCATTTTGCAGTCGGTAGAGCTTGATTGCCGTTTTGGGGCCGATTCCTACATACTGATTGAACAGGCGCTGGAGTTTTCTTGTATGAATGTTCCAGAAAGACGACAGATCATCCACTCTCAACAATTCCCGGTTCAGTTCAATCTGCTGTACGATATCGTGAACCAGTCTCGCTTGGGTATCCTCAGCTGGAAGGTGTGCACATAGAAGTTGATCCATGTAACTGATTTTATCGACATCACTGCCATCGGTGAGCAGTTGTTCTTCCAATGATGCTGCGCTGACGTTAAGCACACGGGAAACTTCCAACGGTTGTTCACACAATGATGAGATAGGGAGGCGAACAAAGGGATAGAATCCACCCGGTCGGAACTTTACGCCAAACACCTGCCCCTTTCCGCGAATGAGATAGGAGAATGTGCGTCCGGAAGGACCGAAGAAAAATGTGTTGCCCCGCTCTACGACCAGATTAACACAGGGATTGGGCACCACATGCTGTGGATAGGATTCAAGATCTGTAAGATCCCACGATACCATCCAGTAATGTTTAACAAAAGGACTGAGCGCTTCCGCAGGAGCATGCCGTGTCAGCTCATATCTTTTGTTTCCTTCGTTCAGTTGAAGCAGGCCCATGCTGGGTATGCTGATATGGGTTGAGGATTCCATCTTGTTCATCTCCTCTGTATTTAATGTGGCTATCCCTGTGTTCGCAGGTACAGAAAAACATGGGTGTTGTCCGGTCACTTCTGCTCTCGGAACAGCAGTGCTCGAACAGCAAAACGCGGCAATATAAGCTGTCTTCGCCATCTGGAGGGCTGGCTGAGCAGCCGGTACAACCATTCCAGATTTAGCTTTTGCCACAAGGCTGGGGCACGTTTGGTCTTGCCTGCAACGATATCCAGACTTCCTCCGACGCCAATGGCTATACGAGCATTTAGCAGATGACGGTGCTTGTCGATCCAGTGCTCGGCATTCGGTGCTCCGAGTGCGACAATAAGAAAGTCTGGTTGTGCATTGCGAATTTCCTCCACAATGTGCTCTTCCTCATCCGTTGAGAAAAAACCATGGTGCCTGCCGCTAACGATTACACCCGGATAATTCTCCTCGATGACTTCCACTGCCCGTTGACTAACCTTCTCTTCTGCTCCAAGCATATAGAAGGACCACTGTTTTCGGTTTCCCTCTTCTAATAAGCGGAATAACAGATCACAGCCGGTTACCCGTTCAGTCAATTGACCGCCTCGGAAGCGTGAGACCATCACAATGCCTGCCCCATCCGCGGTTACCAATCCGGCTTGATCCACGATCGCCCGGAGTGTTTGGTTCTTTTGACACGACATGACGATTTCCGGATTTCCCGTAATGACATGAAAGAGTTCAGTGCTACGCCGATCTACAACATCGCTTAGAATGGTGAGGGTCTGCTCCATGGTGAGGTTGGGAAAAGGAATACCCATAATATTCGTAGTTTGGCTCATGCTTTGCTTCCTTTCTGATGAACGCCCCACCAATGAATAGGGGCAAACTCATGGTACCAAATGCTGTTATTTCATTCCATTTTAGTATATCTGATCTTCTGGCAAAGAACTATATGGTTCAGGTTCAGTTATCAGTTGTGAAACAGGCGGCTGGCTTAAAGCAAAGCACGGACTTTCCTTATCATTTAGATATATATCGATAGGATTGTCCGGTGACTAATCCTGCTCTTATTTTTCCGGTTGTCGTGTTTTTACAATACGAAGTTAAGGGTATAACGATAGGATAGGAGTGCGAGTTGGTAGATCGCATATCCATTGCATAGGGGAGTGAGTTCATGGAATTAAAATATGAATTTTATATCAACGCCGGGCTGGAAGACGTGTGGAATGCCCTGATTTCACCTGACGGCACACGAAGCAGTTTCTTTGGCAGTGAACTTCGTTCCAATTTTCAACCAGGCCAGCCGTTTGCTTATGTAGGACCAGGCAATGATGGTGCTGAAACCGTCCATGTGTACGGTGACATTTTAGAGTTCGAATCTTTATCCAGACTCAGTTATCGGGAGCATCCCGGACCCTCGTATCATGCGAATCATACGGATCTTGAATCCAGAGTGGTCTTCCAGCTCGAAACCGTGGGCGAGTGTACCAAACTGACTTTGATCAATGATCAGTTTACGGAGAATCATCCTTCCTATGCAAGCGCGCAGAACAGCTGGTGGATGATTTTAAGCAGTATCAAAACCTGGGTAGAAACGGGAAAAACGTTGGACTTCGGCTGGTAAAAAAAATATACCTGAGTCGTCACATAAAAAAATCCACCGAAAGGCAGCCGAGCCTTCGGTGGATTTTATTTGTCTATATTTTAACAGTATCGATTGAATTATACTTGTTGAACCTTGATCAGGTTGGTATTACCGGATTGACCGATAGGTACACCTGCGGACAACACGATAATGTCGCCTTTTTCGATATAACCTGTTTTGATTGCGTTACGTGTAGCAGATTCGAACATTTCATCCGTCGTCGTTACTTTGTCGCCCATAACCGGGATAACGCCGGAGAGCAAGCAAATTTTAGCGAGTACTTCTTCATGCTGAGTCACGGCGATAATCGGTGCTTTCGGACGGTACTTGGAGATCATGCGTGCTGTGAAGCCACTTTCTGTGGAAGTGATAATCGCTTTGGCATTCAGTACAAGAGAGGAACTTACAGCTCCCTGACTGATAACTTCCGTAATGTCGGCTACTTGTGCAGCTGATTTTTGACCGAATTGCTCTTTGTAATCAATCATCGTTTCAGCACGACGTGCAACAGCAGCCATTGTGCGAACAGATTGGACAGGATATTTACCTGCAGCCGATTCACCGGACAGCATGACTACGTCTGCGCCTTGAAGAACGGCATTCGCTACGTCGCTGACTTCGGAACGGGTTGGACGCGGGTTAACTTGCATGGATTCCAGCATGTGCGTAGCAACGATAACCGGTTTACCTGCACGGTTACATTTGTCGATCATTTCTTTTTGCATCATAGGTACATCTTCAATCGGCACTTCAACCCCGAGGTCACCACGAGCTACCATGATACCGTCAGAAGCCTCAATAATATCGTTCAGGTTGGTCATACCTTCCTGATTTTCAATTTTGGAGATAATCTGCACGTGTTCTGCACCGCGTTCTTTCAGGATGCTGCGAATTTCACGAATGTCATCGCCTTTGCGAACAAAAGAAGCGGCAATGATTTCGATATCGTTTTCGATCCCGAATCCGATGTGCATAACGTCACGCTCGGTTACACCCGGCAGAGTCGTTTTGATTCCTGGCAAGTTAACGCCTTTACGTGGTTTAAGAATGCCACCGCTGATGATTTTGCAATGAATATCCGAACCTTCTACAGAGAGTACAGTCAGATCTACCAGACCATCGTCAATCAGGATGCGATCGCCAGGCTTCACAACGAGATTCAATTCAGGATAGTTTACGGAGATGCGCTCTGCGTCACCCAGGATTTCTTCTGTTGTCAGAATGAGCTCTTTGCCTGCTTGCAAGTGGCAGGATGCTTCTTTCAGTTTACCGATCCGAACTTCCGGTCCTTTGATGTCCATCATAATAGGTATATATTTGTTCAGTTCGGAAGCTGCTTGGCGGATGTTGTTAATCCGGGTAACGTGGTCTTCCAGCTCACCGTGAGCCATATTCAGACGGGCCACCGTCATGCCTTCCTGAATCATTACTTTCAATGTTTCGATCGAGTCACAAGCAGGTCCCATAGTACAAATAATCTTTGTTTTCAACATGCTGATTTCCTCCTCATATTTTGCTTATATGTGTATTGTAGCGTTTTCTGTCGAATCAGGGTATGAACTATAGTACAATCATTGGAGTATAGTCCAGTATGGAGGTGAGTTATGGTCATTCCGTTAGAAGTAAGGCATATTAATGGCGTCGGTTGGTACGAAGAAGCGGTGCAAACCGAAGGAACCTGGCGGCTCAGCTTGGTTACATATGGAAAATGTGTATATTGGGTGAACGGCGAGAAACTGATTATGGAGAAGGGTGAATTGTTGTTGATTCCCGGTGATGTCTCCTATTATGGCAAAAGCATTCCTACGGTAACGCACACTCAAATTGTTGTCCATTTGCAAGGAGATCATGCCGATGGATTGCCTGCATTGGAACGGGCAGAAGCGTTACTGCATAGACCCGGATGTTACGAGCTGATTCATGAACGCATGAAGGCGATTCACCAGCAGTGGCAGGAGCGTCCTTCTTATTATGTCATGATGAGTCAGGCGTTATTGATGGAAGTGTTGATTTATGTGAATCGGGAACTGGACCGAGGAGTTATTCCACCAGAGAAACATATGCACGCAGAGCGGATGAAACGATACATTGAGCGCCATTACCGGGAAAAGTTAACGAAGGATGATCTCGGAGATGTGATTGGCAAGACGCCCAATTATGCAGCAGCGTTGTTCAAAAGCATGACGAATCAAACGATCAGCCAGTATGTGCATGACCAGCGGATGAAACGAGCATTATATCTCCTCACCGAATCACAGTTGTCCATTCAGGAGATTGCCGAATTTCTTGGTTATCGGGACTTGTCGTACTTTTACCGCATATTCAAGCGCATAACCGGAACCCAGCCTTCCGACTGGCTCCATGAGCGTCCTCCTGTGATTTAAGACGGAACTTTAACCCTGAAGGTAGGTCGGTTTTTGGTTTCTTCTATATAGATGTGCAAAAAAAGAGGGCCGCTGGCCCTCTTTTGATGTCATGCAGCATATATCCTTGCTGCTTGTAAGGAGTGATTAAGCATTGCTGCTTGTATTGGTGGCACCTACATGCTGCTTTGTTTTTTTGCGGGCAAGGCTGCTGCGGGCCAAGACTGCCCGGACGGCCCAATACGCTGCTTCCGCAAACAGAATTCCGCCTGCAACATCCAGCAGGGAGTGCTGTTTTACAAACACCGTTGAGGCAATGATCAGCCAGAGCCACACTGACCAAGAGATTCGGGCGAGTGGTCGGAAATTCAAGTGTCGATTAATGATTATAAAGAGCAGATAACTTGTGAGGCAGTGAACGCTTGGAAAACAGTTGAATGGAGCATCATTGGCATAGATGAACTGAACTAGCGTACTGCTCAGATCGGTTCCGCCAACCATTGGCCGCGGGACATGCGTTGGAAAGACTGCAAAACAGATGTTGGCCGCGATGACCCCGACATTATAGGTCAGTAGTGTACGCCAGAATAACGATTTATTAGTCAGGCCCAGATAGATAAAGCCAAGGTATAGAATGGGCATCCAACTGATGTATGGGTAGATAAATTCTTTGATAAATGGAATTTGTGTATCAATCCAAGCGTAATTGTAGAAGACATTGTCACCCGGATTACTGCCTAGAAAAACATATATGGTGCCTTGAAGTGGTATGCAGAGTATAGCCAGCAGATGCCCCCAGCGCAGAAATAGTTCTTTCATATTGACCCCCTGATTTGTTATGCATCGTGCACGTTCAATATTTTACTCTTTTCTCTTTAATATAAGACGCTGCAGAGTATGGTTAACCCTGCAGCCAACAACTTGCGTACTACTATGATGACAATTTCGAACACAAGCCATACCTGATTTTAGGGGAAAAGAGGGTGGAGAAAGTCTCTATTTTGTTACTTTTATAATTTTATCCAAAAAAGGATATTCGAATGTCCGCTGATGTGATACAACTAAATTGTCATATTAAATTCGCATGACAACGACAGATGACAATGAAATGAGGCTGATTTATCCATGGCAACCCCGCAAATCGGAAAAAAACCATCGTTCTCCGTACGCAGACCGGTACTGGCTGTGATCATCATTGAACTGCTGCTCTTGCTCGCTGTATTTGCAGCAGGGGCTGTCGCGACGGTGAAACAGTTGGATTACACGTCTCCAGTGCTTATGTCCTTTACGCCGATGGCTGTTGTGCTCATCATTTATCTGACCCTGCGGCGCAGATGGGCCGAGACGGGGTTTCGTTCCCTAAGAACCATCCCGGTTCAGCACGCAAAGTATTATATTCCGCTACTCCTTGTACTGGGTACAATCGCCCTGAAGGGTTTTGCGGAGCTGACTTTAGCGAAAGTAGCCTTTTTTATCTTTTTTACGCTGCTCGTCGCCTTTGTGGAAGAAACCGTATACCGCGGACTAATATTCAAAACATTACTTCGCAAGAGTGCAGTGGCAGCGGTAGTGACCTCAAGCATTTTATTTTCCATTACACATATGTTGAATGCACTCTCAGGTCAAAGTATGGCTGATACGATGCTGCAGCTGATCTATGCATTACTGCTCGGAGCTGTACTGGCGCTGTTAATGCTGAAAAACGGGAACATCATTCCCTTGATTCTGTTTCACTTCATACATAATTTGATCCAATTCCTAAGTGATGACCTCCAGGATACGAATACTCTTCCTTATGATCTTTTCTTGTTAATCGTTCTTGCTGTTCACTGTTTATGGTTGATCTATGGTGCTCGAAAAGAAAAAAGGATCTCTGCCAGTGGTGGAGCTGCTGGACATGAAGTTACACATTAAATGTTCCTAAGGCGACTTGGTAACCGCATTTAGCACTTGTGGTGTACTCGTGTTATACTTCAGTCTGGCGGTAGGGGTGACATGGGATACGGTTTCCTGTGTCAGCCCCTTTCGCACATTAGAATAGACAGCAGGTGAGTAAGGATGGAAAAAACAGCACAAGAAGTTGCCGAATGGATGGTTCAGGAGATTAAGTTTACCGGAACATTGAAGCAGGAAGCTGCAATTGAATACGTGAAGACTCATTTTGGTGATGAATTTGTTTTTGTTAATGAGAACGGGAATGCTTCTTTATCCAAAGAAGTGAAAAAAGCATTCCGAAAGCTCCATGGCGGGCAGATCGCCTGGGATCGGGATGCCTTTATGTGGGCTTGGACGTAGGTTCATTTGGATGTATAGGATGAGTGAATCTAATTGAAATGGATATGCATGCCAAAATATTTTATAAAAAGTGTATAAGTTGGTTCAGATCTGCATATCCTTTCATAAGACCGCACAGCAGGGGATGTGCTTTTGAACAAGACTTGTCCACGGCAGCACGAATAACATGTATTTCCAAAGCTGTTTGAAAAGAAAATACAAAGATTTGCTTTTTGGCAGAATTAGAGTTATAATAAGAACAAGTTGTAGAGAGAGTGGAAAACCTAATTCACATATTGTAAAGGGCGATCACTTATAGGTTATGACTGGTACCTTTTTCAATGTGTGAATTTTTATTTGCTTGCTGCAAAGAACAAAGGAACATGTTAATCTTTATTTGGAGGTGTAATTCACATGCAAAACGGAACAGTAAAATGGTTCAACGCTGATAAAGGCTTCGGTTTCATCGAAGTTGAAGGCGGAGAAGATGTATTCGTACACTTCAGCGCTATTACAGGCGAAGGCTTCAAAACGCTGGACGAAGGTCAACGCGTGCAATTTAAAATTGTACAAGGAAACCGTGGTCCTCAAGCAGAAGAAGTTGTAAAACTGTAATTAAAGCATAGCTGCCTTTAACATGTTATAATGGTAAAGGCAGCTTCTTTTTTTTGAGCAGATAGATGTAAGTCGGCCCAATAAGTTGTCGAAGCAGTAGCCCAGCGGGTTCAAGACTTCCGCTAAGTATAGGCTTCTGTGAAATAACGTCGGTTAGATGTCTTTCCATAACAAGGGGGTAGAAGTCATGTATAATCGCAAAAAGCCATTGGAAGAAATTCCACAAGCGGATGCGGCAATCTGGGAGTGTACGAGTGAAACGTGCAAAGGATGGATGCGGGACAATTTTGCGTTTGATAGCGTGCCTACTTGTCCGATATGTGCTTCTGAGATGGTTAGCACGACTAGGATGCTGCCATTGCTTGAAAATTCGAACAGTAACATGAAGACGATGTCTAAAGGAACTCGGATTTAACATAGCTTACCCGCCTCTAACGAGGTGTTTTTTTTTAACTCAGATCTGACATCTTGTGCAAAGGTACGGGTAATGAAATATGAAATTCCCGGCATTCGTTTTGGCGAATGCCTTTTTTATACGTTTTGAAATATTGAAATATAACAAACACCCCTCATGGCAGTACCATCATGAGGGGCGTTTTTATTTTAAAATAGCTAGTGAGTATGCTTGCTTAGATGAAAAGGAATGGAAGCAAGAATAATGTGGTTACCAGCGCCAAATCATATCCGGCCCCGTATCCGTAACCCCCGCCGTACCCGTATCCGTAAGGGCCATAAGCGGAAGACTTTACTCTTTTTGCGGTAACTGCGTTGTTTTTCCCTTTTCTGCGCAGCTGCTGTTTGGATTTTACAGAGCACAAGCGTGGGCCTTCGAAACTTCCGCTGACATAAATCTTGCCATCCCGGCAGCCTCCAAGTGTACCGTATATGTGCTTGCCATCTTTCATAATCATACATACCGGGCGTCCAACGTGCGGAGACACCGTCTCTTCACATACCGGATGAATTCTGTGCATGCATATCCTCCTCAGATTTTGCGGTTTGCCGCTTGGAATCAACGGTTTGTATATCATAGTAAAAAAAGAGTGAATTGGTATGGACGAGTACCCGGAAAATGTATAGGGATGTGCCGCTTTTGTCATTGCTCCATACACTGGAGGAGGGAAGGGGGCTGGAAACTTTGGATTATCATGATTTATTGGCTAAACTCGGTGAAGGAAGTGCGCATCCTGGCGGATTCATGGCGACAGTGCAATTAATCGATTCCTTGTCTCTTCCTGAACGGGGGCAAGTATTGGAAGTAGGATGTGGTACAGGGAGGACGGCATGTTATCTCGCTCGGAATGGGTATCGGGTGACGGCGATTGATCTTCACCGTCAGATGCTGGAGAAAGCGGTCAGAAGAGCAAGACGTGAACGGCTGGATATTCGTTTTATTCAGGCAGATGTCACTGCGTTACCTTTTGCGGATCATCGATTTGATGTGGTGTTTGTAGAGTCGGTTACGATATTTACTCGCTGGCGCGCTGCGCTCTCCGAATATAAGCGGGTTTTGAAACCAGGAGGGCGTTTGATTGACAGGGAGATGGTTTTGTGCGGACGGAAAACTGAACTGATGAGCCGCAGGTTGAAGCGTTTTTATGGAATGAGGACACTGGCCACCATGACGGTATGGAAGAAGCGGCTCAAACAGTGCGGATTTACCAGCGTGTTGGTTCGTGAGCACTCTCGCTCCATGGGGAAATGGGGAGTGGATCATGATCCGTACCGGGAACTGGACATGGCTATGTTTGAGGACGAACAGGTCCAGCGCATGAGTGAAACCAATGACCAATTGCTGGCGAGATACGGTAAAAGGTTGGGTTATGCCGTTTTTGATGCAAAGGTCCCGCCTGACGAGAGATGAATGCTGATGAAGGTGAACTTAAGCGTAAGGTATTGGTGTGAGAAAAGGATAAGGCAACTCACAGGGTGAGTTGCCTTTTTGTACTGCAGTTTGAATGCCGGCCCGGGAAGTGATTACAGCATATCGTTGTCGATAATTCGCCAGTGATGTTTGAGGAGGGACTCCAATTGCGGTTTGTCGTTGGTACGGAAGGCGTTAAGAATCTGGCGATGTTCCTCGTTAACCTGCTGAAGAACCCCGGATAACTTCGATTTGTTGTCACTTACATAGGACTGGCGAATGAAGCTGTTTTTCAATGTATCCAACATTTCAATAACGGTTGAATTGCCACATCGTTGGATGTACAAGTTGTGAAATTGATATTGGTCTTTACTATAGGCGGTAAGATCGAGCTGAGCAATGTCTTCATCCATTCTTGCGATAAGTGCTTCCATCTCAAGTAGGTCGGATGATCTCAAATGATCAGCTGCCAGTGTGGCGGCGAGAGCTTCCAGTACCCCGATGGCCTGGGAGAATTCAAGCTTTTTGCCAGAATCAAAAGGAGCAACAATAAAACCCCGGCGCGGAATATATTGCAGCAGATTGTCTGATGCAAGCTGAAACAGCGCCTCTCTTGTCGGAGTGCGACTGATGTCCAGCTTTTTGCATATCTCTGCTTCGTTGATCTTCTGATTGGGGAGCAGTGTTCCGTCCTGAATCTTCTGGGCGATATAGTCGTAAACGTGATCTTTCAAGGAACGGTATTTAGGTAATTCCATACCGAATTCCTCCTTCTGTATATAGTAATGATAGGATGTGCGAGCTAGGCCCAAGTGTGGTGCGCCGTTCAGGTGTTATAAGTTTTTATCATCTTAACACCGAGGGGGAAGTTGGGCAAGCTAACTTAAATGCCTATTTAATGTTATTTAAGTGTTAGATATGTTACGTATAATGGAATATAAGTCCATAAATGGTTGAAAGTTATTGCCGAAAATGCAAATGTTTGTTAGTATAACTTACATAAAGTTCCTTATATAGTATGTTGTATATTGTATACAGATTCAGATGTGTATCATTCCAAAAAAAAGAATAGGGGTATGCTCTGTGAAAAGAATTCTTTTACAGGTGTTGTTATCGTTGATGGTTGTGATCATGTCGGCTTGTGGGCAGGAACAGACAGCAGGCAATCCTTCGGCTCCGGCTTCGACCACTGAAGGTGACGCAACAGAGAAGGAAGTCATTGTCCTTGGTACCAGCGCAGATTACGCGCCCTATGAGTTTCATAAGAGCATCGATGGCAAAGACACAATAGTTGGTTTCGATATCGAGATTGCCAAAGCTATTGCGGCGGATATGGGGGCCGAGTTGAAGATTGAAGACATGGATTTTGATGGTCTCCTCATGGCGCTGGACACAGAAAAGGTGGATTTTGTGATCTCGGGCCTAACCCCAACCGAAGAGCGGAAGGAGAACGTGGATTTCACGGATATCTATTACTATGCAGAACAGGCAGTGCTTGTCCGGGAGGGTGAGGGTGGAGCGTTAGGTTCGCTGAATGATCTGTCAGGCAAGCAGGTCGGTGTGCAGAAAAGCTCCATTCAAGAAGGGATTGCTCAAGGGATAGATGGTGCCAAACTCACATCCCTAGCGAAAATACCTGAGTTAATTCTGGAATTGCAGACTGGCCGCGTGGATGCGCTCATTTTGGAGAAGCCGGTAGCGGAACAGTATGTGAAGAATCAGCAGGGACTTGCCTTGTCGGACGTAAAGATTGAACAAGCCGAAGATGAAGCTGGATCGGCAATTGCCGTCAAAAAAGGAAATGAGGAGTTGGTGAAACAAATTAACGCTACACTCCAGAAGCTCAAAAGTAACGGTGACATCGAACGTTTCGTCATTGAAGCTAATGAGTTGGTTGGGGACTAAGCCTGGCGAGTGAGGGATATGCCGTGAATTTAGATTTTTCGTTTTTATCGGATCATTGGCAGGATTACGCAAGAAGTGCGTGGGTGACGTTGGAATTGTCTTTCTTTGGCGTCCTGCTGGGCACCATCCTTGGGGTTTTGGTTGCACTACTGCGTATATCATGTGTGTGGCCATTCAAATTTTTGGCATCAGCCTATATTGAACTCATTCGGGGTACACCGATGTTGGTGCAAATTCTTATCATTCACTATGGTCTGACGGTGATCGGCATCAATTTGCCGGCATTTATGTCAGGGGTTGTGGCACTAACCATTAATAGTTCTGCTTATATGGCGGAAGTGTTTCGGGCAGGAATCCAGGCAATTGACAAAGGGCAGACAGAAGCTGCTCGTTCACTTGGTTTCACCCATGGCATGACGCTTCGCTACATTATACTGCCTCAGGCGTTTCGCAACATGCTGCCGGCAATCGGTAATGAATTCATTATCATTATTAAAGATTCTTCCCTTGTCTCCATGATTGGGATTGCCGAGATTATCTACACGGCCAGAGCTGTTCAAGGTGTTACCTTTCAACCACTCGCACCGCTCCTCGTGGCTGCTGCACTCTATTTTGTGATCACATTTACGCTGGCTAATCTGCTTGCCTGGGTAGAACGGAGGCTCTCTGCTTCCCGTTAATTGAGATTTACCCGCTGTACCAGGGCTATGGTGGAATTGGTGGTGAAGGGGTCGTAAATAGAGAAGGCTGAGCATACATTGATATTGTATTTTGTATACAGATCGGCAGGAGGTGCTGAGGAGTAATGTCAGACTCTCAAAAATGGTTGGAATGGTCGGAACAATATGCTGCGCCTAACTATCATCCGCTCCCGATTGTCATTGAAACAGCCGAGGGGGTTTGGGTTCAAGACCCTGAAGGTCGTCGATACATGGATATGCTAAGTGCATATTCGGCGTTGAACCATGGACATAGGCATCCTGTGATTATTCAGGCGCTGAAGGATCAGGCTGACCGGGTTACGTTGACTTCGCGGGCGTTTCACAGCAGTGCAGCCTCCCTTTTTTATCAGAAACTCTCGCAATTTACTGGCAAAACGAAGATTCTTGCGATGAATACGGGTGCTGAAGCAGTGGAAACGGCAGTTAAGGCTGTGCGCAGATGGGCCTATCGTTGTAAAGGTGTCCCTGAAAATCAAGCTGAAATTATCGTCTGCTCCGGTAACTTCCATGGAAGAACGTTGACAGTCACGTCTTTCTCCTCTTCTGCTGCGTACCAAAAGGACTTTGGTCCATTCACGCCCGGATTTCGCATTATTCCTTATGGAGACATCGATGCATTGAGGCAAGCGATCACTCCAAATACTGCGGCGTTTCTGGTGGAACCGATTCAGGGTGAGGCAGGTATAATCATCCCGCCGGATGGATACCTTGCGGAAGCTTTTGAACTATGTAAGAAAATGCAGGTGTTAACGGTGGCGGATGAGATCCAGACGGGTTTTGGTCGAACGGGACGCCGTTTTGCTTCTGATTGGGAAGGGGCAATACCTGATCTCTGGATCATGGGTAAAGCACTTGGTGGAGGAATTATGCCGATCTCGGCTGTGGCAGCAGATGCAGAGATCCTTGATTTGTTCGAGCCTGGCTCTCATGGCTCCACATTTGGAGGCAATCCGCTTGCTTGTGCGGTGGCTGTTGCAGCGCTGCAGGTATTGGAAGATGAACGACTGGCGGAGCGATCGGAGCGTCTGGGGAATTATTTTATGCAACATCTCAAGGGGATTAGGAGCGCTGCGGTAAAAGAGGTACGAGGAAAAGGGTTGTTTATAGGTGTCGAACTTCAAGTGCCTGCCCGTCCATATTGCGAGCAACTAATGACAGCAGGATTGCTGTGCAAGGAAACGCATGAGACAACGATTCGCTTTGCACCCCCTCTTACCATAACGGAAGATGAAATCAATTGGGCATTAGAAAGAATTAAGGAGGTCTTAAAGGATTAAGGGATGGGAGTCTGGATAGGTGGATGAGAAATCGGTTCTAATTATAACACATTGCTTTAGAAATAAGCCGCGAAGGGGCTGATCTGTATGGGGAATCATAATACGGAAACTGCAGGCAAGCTGGAGACTGCTATTGAAATGGGGTTAAGTTCTAAGGAGCAGCGCCAGGTGGCTGTTATTAAAGTTCCTTTTGGCCTCGGGGGTGCTCGCGGGGGTGCAGAGTTAGGTCCGGATGAGCTGATTACAGCTGGGCTGAAGCGGGAGATTGCGAGACTCGGATTGGTTCTGACGGAGGAAGTGCGTGTGGAATGTCCGTTGGTAGCTGATGCACCAATTGACCGTAATCGTGCTAAGTATTTGCGTGAAGTACGCCAAGTGAGTGAACGGGTGTGCGCCGAAGTGTCGCGTGTGGTAGCAGGGGGTGTGTTCCCGCTTGTTCTCGGAGGAGACCACAGTGTGGCAATCGGTACTATGGCGGGGTTAACTTCTCATTATTCAAACTTGGGTGTAATCTGGTTCGATGCTCATGCTGACCTGAATACCGAGGAGCGCAGTTTGTCCGGTAACATGCATGGGATGAGTCTGGCTGCTGCACTGGGACATTCGGTGTTTAATTTATCCCATATCCCTGGGGTTGGTCCATTTATTAATCCTTCCAATCTGGTGTACGTCGGGTTGCGGGATATTGATGAGTATGAGAAAGAGCAGATTAGAGCACATGGAATCAAAAGCTTCACAATGCATGATATAGACCGAATGGGAATCCAGTGGGTTGTCGAACAAGCGGTGGCTGTGGCAGGAAAGGGAAGTGACGGGATTCATCTTAGCTTCGATATGGATTGCCTCGATCCTCGTGAAGCACCAGGGGTGGGTACACCGGTCCCGGGAGGGTTGAACTACCGTGAAGCGCATTTTGCACTGGAGTTACTGGCTTCCACGAATCGTATTACCTCTATGGAACTTGTGGAGGTCAATCCGTTATTCGATCATAATAGACACACTGCGAGGTTGGGGGTAGAACTCATTGCGTCGCTGCTGGGGAAACGCATATTGTAATGAGTTACAATGGAGTGGAAAGATCGCATGGTCCTAAGAAGTCTCTTATATAGAAGGAAGAAGTTTTATGAAAAGCCGGAACCGAGTCTCGAACGTGCCTTCCTTGAAGGAGGGAGAGAGGCTTTTCTGGCTTTTTGTTATTCTCTTATAAATGAATTGAGTGTGCCGTGGAAGACAGGGTTAGAAGGTTAGAAATATGGTTTTAACTTTTTTCGAAAAAAGTACTTGCATAATTAAACTC
>NZ_NPBR01000036.1:0-1071 GCF_002276415.1 Paenibacillus sp. 7523-1
AGGGGTAGGGGAGCGTTGTATAAGGGTTGAAGGTGTACCGTAAGGAGCGCTGGACATTATACAAGTGAGAATGCCGGTATGAGTAACGAAAAGATCAGTGAGAATCTGATCCGCCGAAAGCCTAAGGGTTCCTGAGGAAGGCTCGTCCGCTCAGGGTAAGTCGGGACCTAAGGCGAGGCCGAAAGGCGTAGTCGAAGGACAACAGGTCGAAATTCCTGTACCACCGTAAATCGTTACGAGCGATGGGGGGACGCAGTAGGGTAGTGACGCAGGCTGATGGATGCCTGTCCAAGCAGTAAGGCTGATGTGTAGGCAAATCCGCACATCTAAGGCTGAGCTGTGATGGGGAGTGAAAATTACAGTAGCGAAGGTCATGATCTCACACTGCCAAGAAAAGCCTCTAGCCAGATGAAGGTGCCCGTACCGCAAACCGACACAGGTAGGCGAGAAGAGAATTCTAAGGCGCGCGGAAGAACTCTCGTTAAGGAACTCGGCAAAATGACCCCGTAACTTCGGGAGAAGGGGTGCCCCGGTAGTGTGAATAGCACGAGGGGGCCGCAGTGAAAAGGCCCAAGCGACTGTTTAGCAAAAACACAGGTCTGTGCGAAGCCGTAAGGCGAAGTATACGGGCTGACGCCTGCCCGGTGCTGGAAGGTTAAGGGGAGCGGTTAGGAGTAATCCGAAGCTGTGAACCGAAGCCCCAGTAAACGGCGGCCGTAACTATAACGGTCCTAAGGTAGCGAAATTCCTTGTCAGGTAAATTCTGACCCGCACGAATGGCGTAACGACTTGGGCGCTGTCTCAACGAGAGATCCGGTGAAATTTTAATACCTGTGAAGATGCAGGTTACCCGCGACAAGACGGAAAGACCCCATGGAGCTTTACTGCAGCTTGATATTGAATTTGGGTACGATCTGTACAGGATAGGTGGGAGCCTTTGAAGCATGAGCGCCAGCTTGTGTGGAGGCACCGTTGGGATACCACCCTGATCGTATCTAGGTTCTAACCTGGTGCCCTAAGCGGGTACGGGGACAGTGTCAGGTGGGCAGTTTGACTGGGGCGGTCGCCTCC
>NZ_NPBR01000037.1:0-978 GCF_002276415.1 Paenibacillus sp. 7523-1
TTAATCCGGTAACTCCAGTTTCGCCTGTACCACCCGTTACTCCAGTTAATCCGGTAACACCTGTTGCCCCTGCGCCTGCCAGTAATGTGTAGTCTGGGGAGGTTCCTGGTGTTCCTGTTGGAGCTGCAACATTGGCAATATACGTGCTGCCGTTAAACGTAACTACCTGACCTGCTGGATATGTTGGAGCCACGGCTGGATCGAAAGGGACCACTCCACTCAATCCGATACCCGTCGCTCCCGTGGTGCCTGTAATTCCTGTCGCCCCGGTTTCACCTGTAACACCCGCTATACCTGTAACACCTGTTGCACCCGTAAGTCCGGTTCCACCAGTTACACCGGAGACTCCAGTTGACCCGGTAACACCCGTTGCTCCTGCACCTGCCAACAACGTGTAGTCTGGGGATATCCCCGGTGTCCCAGTTGGTCCTGCAACATTGGCAATATACGTACTGCCGTTAAACGTAATCACTTGACCTGCCGGATATGTTGGAGCCACTGCCGGATCGAATGGTACCACTCCGCTCAAACCGATACCCGTCGCACCCGTGATACCTGTAATTCCTGTCGCCCCGGTTTCACCTGTAAAACCTGTAATGCCTGTGACACCCGTTGCTCCTGAACCTGCTAACAACGTGTAGTCTGGGGATGTCCCCGGTGTCCCAGTTGGTCCAGCGACATTGGCAATATACGTACTACCGTTGAACGTAACTACCTGACCCAATGGGTATGTTGGTGCCACAGCTGGATCGAATGGTACCACCCCACTCAAACCAACCCCTGTTGCACCCGTGATACCTGTATTTCCTGTCGCCCCGGTCTCACCTGTAAAACCTGTGTTGCCTGTGACACCTGTTGCCCCTGTAAGTCCGGTAGCCCCTGTAACTCCCGACTCTCCGGTTATCCCTGTGGCTCCTGTTCCACCAGTTGTACCAGAGACTCCAGTTGATCCGGTAACCCCCGTTGCCCCTACACCAA
>NZ_NPBR01000038.1:0-535 GCF_002276415.1 Paenibacillus sp. 7523-1
ACGGGGACCCGCACAAGCAGTGGAGTATGTGGTTTAATTCGAAGCAACGCGAAGAACCTTACCAGGTCTTGACATCCCTCTGACCGTCCTAGAGATAGGGCTTTCCTTCGGGACAGAGG
Source organism: Paenibacillus sp. 7523-1 (assembly GCF_002276415.1). Lineage (NCBI taxonomy): Bacteria > Bacillati > Bacillota > Bacilli > Caryophanales > Paenibacillaceae > Paenibacillus > Paenibacillus sp. 7523-1. Next base: position 120 of record NZ_NPBR01000038.1, read on the forward strand.
AGACAGGTGGTGCATGGTTGTCGTCAGCTCGTGTCGTGAGATGTTGGGTTAAGTCCCGCAACGAGCGCAACCCTTGATCTTAGTTGCCAGCACTTCGGGTGGGCACTCTAAGGTGACTGCCGGTGACAAACCGGAGGAAGGTGGGGATGACGTCAAATCATCATGCCCCTTATGACCTGGGCTACACACGTACTACAATGGCCGGTACAACGGGCTGTGAAGCCGCGAGGTGGAACGAATCCTAAAAAGCCGGTCTCAGTTCGGATTGCAGGCTGCAACTCGCCTGCATGAAGTCGGAATTGCTAGTAATCGCGGATCAGCATGCCGCGGTGAATACGTTCCCGGGTCTTGTACACACCGCCCGTCACACCACGAGAGTTTATAACACCCGAAGTCGGTGGGGTAACCGCAAGGAG
>NZ_NPBR01000039.1:0-434 GCF_002276415.1 Paenibacillus sp. 7523-1
GAAGTAGAGATCGTACGTGAAAGAGCGCAGCAAGCCTTCCGCAACCACCTGAAGCACCTGTCCGGCGGAGACATTAAGGCATGGGTTGACCTGTGGGAAGAGAACGGCGTGCTTGAATTCCCTTATGGGCCTGCCGGATTCCCAGATCGCAAGGAAGGCAAAGTGGAACTGTACGATTACATGCAGAACTTCCCGAAACATTTTGAAGTCCAGTTCACTGATCTTCAGTTCCATCTAACCCTGGACCCGGAGCTAGTTGTGGCTGAGTTCAAGTCTGTTGGCAAGCACCGGGAAACGGGCAACCCGTACAACCAGACCTATGTCAGCGTGGTGGAGACCAAAGATGGGCTGATTACACGCTACCGGGATTTCTGGAATCCACTTGTGGCCATTGAGTCGGTCGGCAGCGTAAATGATGCAGTTCGTTTCTCGGA
>NZ_NPBR01000040.1:0-422 GCF_002276415.1 Paenibacillus sp. 7523-1
TAGCTCCTGTTGCACCACTACTTCCCGTTATGCCAACTCCAGTGGCTCCCGTTATACCGGTTTCTCCTGTTACACCGGTTGTTCCTGTCGCTCCGGTACTTCCGGTTATGCCTACCCCAGTAGCTCCTGTTGCACCAGTACTTCCCGTTATGCCAACTCCAGTGGCTCCCGTTATACCGATTTCTCCTGTTACTCCAGTTGTTCCTGTCGCTCCAGTACTTCCGGTTACACCTACACCAGTAGCTCCTGTTACACCTGTCGCACCAGTTTCACCTGTTAAACCTGTGATGCCTGTTGCGCCGGTAATTCCGGTTACTCCAGTTTCACCTGTACCACCCGTTACTCCAGTTGATCCGGTAACCCCCGTTGCCCCTGCTCCTGCCAGTAATGTGTAGTCTGGGGAGGTTCCTGGTGTTCCTGTT
>NZ_NPBR01000041.1:0-420 GCF_002276415.1 Paenibacillus sp. 7523-1
CTCGGGATCCGTCTCGGAGAGAGCAGACTTTCAATTACAGGGCTTTTACCTTCTTTGGCGGGCCTTTCCAGACCTCTTCGTTTAACCGGCTCCTTTGTAACTCCATGTGAGACGTCCCACAACCCCAGAGAGCAAGCTCTCTGGTTTGGGCTGTTCCGCGTTCGCTCGCCGCTACTGACGGAATCACTATTGTTTTCTCTTCCTCAAGGTACTTAGATGTTTCAGTTCCCCTGGTATGCCTCTACATAACCTATGTATTCAGTTATGAGTAACTGGATATTACCCCAGCTGGGTTTCCCCATTCGGACATCCCCGGATCAAAGCTTGCTTACAGCTCCCCGAGGCAGTATCGTTGTTCGCCACGTCCTTCATCGGCTCCTAGCGCCTAGGCATCCTCCGTGTGCTCTTAGTAGCTTAACC
>NZ_NPBR01000042.1:0-405 GCF_002276415.1 Paenibacillus sp. 7523-1
AATCAAGATGGTGGAGGCTGAGGGGCTCGAACCCCCGACCCTCTGCTTGTAAGGCAGATGCTCTCCCAGCTGAGCTAAGCCTCCATCCTATGACCCGTAGGGGATTCGAACCCCTGTTACCTCCGTGAAAGGGAGGTGTCTTAACCCCTTGACCAACGGGCCCCATTTCCAAAGCTCTCAACCGGGATCGAACCGGTGACCTCATCCTTACCATGGATGCACTCTACCTACTGAGCTATGAGAGCAAATGGCTCCCCGAACAGGACTCGAACCTGTGACAACTCGATTAACAGTCGAGTGCTCTACCAACTGAGCTATCAGGGAATAATATGCATTTGCAGGGCAAATGCAATTCATCGTACAACGCTAACATGCAGAGCCTGTTTTCTATGTATGATGAAAGAG
>NZ_NPBR01000043.1:0-378 GCF_002276415.1 Paenibacillus sp. 7523-1
GATCTCCAGGCTTACAATGACTCCGTTCTTCTCTAAATTTTTTACGACCTGCTCCGCATGCTCATTCAGCGGGTTATTGCCCAGATATACCTCGGTTAAATGAGGCATGGTTTCAAGCACAGCAATATCCTGAATGAGGTTATTTTGTAGATATAGATATTGTAAAGTTGGATGGTTCTTTAATGGTGTCAAATCCTGAATCCGATTATGGTCCATAATGATCCATTCAAGATTCGTCTTCTGAAGTGGTCTTAAGTCCGATACCTGATTACCGCTGGCAAGCAAACTTGTAAGATTGCGTAAATTTTTCAAAGGTTCTAGACTTCTTATTTGGTTATCGCTAATCAATAAACTTTCCAAATTGCGTAATCCTGAAAG
>NZ_NPBR01000044.1:0-376 GCF_002276415.1 Paenibacillus sp. 7523-1
ACTGGTAGGGGATATCACACGATTGACAGAAGCGGAAGCAGCAATTGCTGGACTGGAAGCTCAAGCGGCAGCAGATCTGGAAGCCGCCAACCGGGTGAAAGCTAAAATTGCAGATTTACCTGAAAAAAGTGAGATAACACTAGCCAATAAAACGGTCGTGGTTGAAGCACGCTCGGCTTATGAAGCGTTAACTACGACTCAAAAGACGTTGGTAGGAGATATCACGCGATTGACGGAAGCGGAAGCAGCAATTGCTGGACTGGAAGCTCAAGCAGCCGCGGATCTGGAAGATGCCAATCAGGTGAAGGCAGCAATCGAAGGCTTGCCTGTAAAAGAGGACGTAGAGCTTGCTGACAAAGCAGCAGTGGAAGAAGTC
>NZ_NPBR01000045.1:0-375 GCF_002276415.1 Paenibacillus sp. 7523-1
ATACCTGTAATTCCTGTTGCCCCAGTTATACCCGTGTCTCCGGTAACACCGCTAACCCCAGTAACTCCAGTAACGCCGGTAGCCCCTGCTCCCGCCAGTAATGTGTAGTCCGGAGAACTTCCCGGTGTTCCCGTTGGTGCAGCGACATTCGCAATATACGTACCGCCGTTAAATGTAACTACCTGACCCGCTGGGTATGTCGGAGCCACAGCCGGATCAAATGGTACCACTCCACCCAAACCTACTCCTGTAGCTCCAGTTATACCCGTTGCCCCAGTACTGCCTGTGACACTCAAGCCCGTTGCACCAGTTACTCCTGTCGCCCCTGCACCCGCCAACAACGTGTAGTCTGGAGATGTCCCTGGTGTTCCCGTT
>NZ_NPBR01000046.1:0-373 GCF_002276415.1 Paenibacillus sp. 7523-1
AAAACTGGTGGAGGATGATGGATTCGAACCACCGAACCCGTACGGGAGCAGATTTACAGTCTGATGCGTTTGGCCACTTCGCTAATCCTCCAGGATTAAAAGGTGGCTCGGGACGGAATCGAACCGCCGACACGAGGATTTTCAGTCCTCTGCTCTACCGACTGAGCTACCGAGCCTTATTTAATTTTTAGATTAATGGCGGAACCGACGGGATTCGAACCCGCGATCTCCTGCGTGACAGGCAGGCATGTTAGGCCAACTACACCACGGTTCCAGGCATTAATGGTGCCGGCGAGAGGACTTGAACCCCCAACCTACTGATTACAAGTCAGTTGCTCTACCAGTTGAGCTACACCGGCGTATATGGTGGAGG
>NZ_NPBR01000047.1:0-337 GCF_002276415.1 Paenibacillus sp. 7523-1
GGGCTAGCCTCGGAAAACAGGGTCGTGGAGGTAGAGCACTGATTGGGTGCGGGGCCCGCAAGGGTTACCAAGCTCAGTCAAACTCCGAATGCCATAGACTTACTTCCGGGAGTCAGACAGTGAGTGCTAAGATCCATTGTCAAAAGGGAAACAGCCCAGACCATCAGCTAAGGTCCCCAAGTGTGTGTTAAGTGGGAAAGGATGTGGAGTTGCACAGACAACCAGGATGTTGGCTTAGAAGCAGCCACCATTGAAAGAGTGCGTAATAGCTCACTGGTCGAGTGACTCTGCGCCGAAAATGTAACGGGGCTAAACACACCACCGAAGCTATGGCTTG
>NZ_NPBR01000048.1:0-292 GCF_002276415.1 Paenibacillus sp. 7523-1
CTTTATTGGAGAGTTTGATCCTGGCTCAGGACGAACGCTGGCGGCATGCCTAATACATGCAAGTCGAGCGGACTTGAAGAGAAGCTTGCTTCTCTGATGGTTAGCGGCGGACGGGTGAGTAACACGTAGGCAACCTGCCCTCAAGCTTGGGACAACTACCGGAAACGGTAGCTAATACCGAATACTTGCTTCCTTCGCCTGAAGGGAGCTGGAAAGACGGAGCAATCTGTCACTTGAGGATGGGCCTGCGGCGCATTAGCTAGTTGGTGAGGTAACGGCTCACCAACTAGCT
>NZ_NPBR01000049.1:0-273 GCF_002276415.1 Paenibacillus sp. 7523-1
TTTTAATCAATTCCACACTTTACACCGTGCCGGTGTAGCTCAACTGGTAGAGCAACTGACTTGTAATCAGTAGGTTGGGGGTTCAAGTCCTCTCGCCGGCACCATTTATTACTTTCACATCTTAATCTATAGTAGAATGTATATTATAGACAAGGATGGGAATACTGAGATACTCTCAGGTTGAATTATGGCGATCGTGGCGAAGTGGTTAACGCACCGGTTTGTGGATCCGGCATTCGGGGGTTCAATTCCCCTCGATCGCCCCATGATTTT
>NZ_NPBR01000050.1:0-264 GCF_002276415.1 Paenibacillus sp. 7523-1
CCGGACAAAAAGGAACAGGCAAATGGACAAGCCAAAGCGCGCTGGATCTAGGCGTACCGTTGTCCATGATTACGGAGTCCGTATTCTCCCGTTTCCTGTCCGCCATGAAGGACGAGCGTGTAGCTGCGAGCAAAATCCTGAACGGACCGAAAGCCGAAGCGTTCTCCGGTGATAAAAAAGCATTCATCGAGAGTGTACGCAAAGCATTGTTCGCAAGTAAAATCGTATCTTATGCACAAGGCTTTGCCCAAATGCGTGCGGCTT
>NZ_NPBR01000051.1:0-264 GCF_002276415.1 Paenibacillus sp. 7523-1
CAGGACAAAAAGGAACAGGTAAATGGACAAGCCAAAGCGCGCTGGATCTCGGCGTACCATTGTCCATGATTACGGAATCCGTATTCTCCCGTTTCCTGTCCGCCATGAAGGACGAGCGTGTAGCTGCGAGCAAAATCCTGAATGGTCCGAAGACTGAAGCATTCTCCGGCGATAAAAAAGCGTTCATCGAGAGTGTACGCAAAGCTTTGTTCGCAAGTAAAATCGTATCCTATGCACAAGGCTTTGCCCAAATGCGTGCGGCGT
>NZ_NPBR01000052.1:0-256 GCF_002276415.1 Paenibacillus sp. 7523-1
CCTGGGTAATATGGTAGCGGCGGAGGGGATCGAACCCCCGACCTCACGGGTATGAACCGTACGCTCTAGCCAGCTGAGCTACACCGCCATATTAATAAACGCTGATTGCTTGTCCATCTTAGAATAAAAATGGCGGAGAGAGAGGGATTCGAACCCTCGCACCGCTTACGCAGTCTAACCCCTTAGCAGAGGGTCCCCTTATAGCCACTTGGGTATCTCTCCAAACAGTCAATCAAACAATATAACAAGGATTGCT
>NZ_NPBR01000053.1:0-254 GCF_002276415.1 Paenibacillus sp. 7523-1
CCGAACAACACATTTATGATCTTAACATAAAACTGTTGTTAAAATCAACCTCTTTTTTGAGGTGAAAATAATGACCCGTAGGGGATTCGAACCCCTGTTACCTCCGTGAAAGGGAGGTGTCTTAACCCCTTGACCAACGGGCCTCACTAAAAAATCTTCTGGCGGAGAGAGAGGGATTCGAACCCTCGAGACGCTTGTGGCGCCTACACGATTTCCAATCGTGCTCCTTCGGCCAACTCGGACACCTCTCCATA
>NZ_NPBR01000054.1:0-217 GCF_002276415.1 Paenibacillus sp. 7523-1
AAAATAATTGGAGCGGACGACGGGAATCGAACCCGCGACCCTCGCCTTGGCAAGGCGATGCTCTACCGCTGAGCCACGTCCGCATGCGGTATTAAATATTAAATGGCGGAACCGACGGGATACTCTCACTTCGTTCGAGACTGCGAAGCTAATGCTCTCGAAGTGTATGCTCCGACGAACCCAAAAACGGATTCTCATCCCTGAAGCATAATCAAGA
>NZ_NPBR01000055.1:0-206 GCF_002276415.1 Paenibacillus sp. 7523-1
CCGAGTACACGGCCGCTGGCAATTTTGGATTTGTATTGGTCGTCTTTTTGAACAAAGGTATCTTTGTCGAGCAGTCCTTCATTATACATTTTGTTCAACCAACGGAAATATTCTTTTTCTTCCGGACGTTTGTAGTGCAGCATCGCTTCATACGTTTCCGGGTTGATATAATATTCACCGTCATCCGGTGCACCTGTTGCCTGGAA
>NZ_NPBR01000056.1:0-201 GCF_002276415.1 Paenibacillus sp. 7523-1
ATGTCGTTTTATGGTGCCGGCGAGAGGACTTGAACCCCCAACCTACTGATTACAAGTCAGTTGCTCTACCAGTTGAGCTACACCGGCGTTAAATGGTAGCGGCAGAGGGGATCGAACCCCCGACCTCACGGGTATGAACCGTACGCTCTAGCCAGCTGAGCTACGCCGCCACATTATGTAGTTTAAATACACCCAAAAGGG